>NZ_BONI01000019.1 GCF_016862635.1 Catellatospora coxensis
GGGCCTGTCCACCGGCACCGGTTTCCTCGGCGGCGCGAAGTGGCACGACTTCTTCGGCCTCAACGGGGAGACGACGCTGTGAGACAGCGGCTTGCGCTCCTGATCGCCGCGGCGATCCTGCTGCCGGTCGGCGTCGCCGCCCCGGCAGCGGGGTCGGCCCCGGCCGCACCCGCCGCACCCGCCGCGGCTCCACTGGCAGCGGCGGGCACGGCACAGCGCATCGCCAAGCTGACCGGCCCCGGCTCGATGAACGCCACCGACACCAAGTGGCAGCTCAAGGCCACCGACCTGGGCATCATGTGGGACAACGGCGCGGGGCAGATCCTGACCGCGTTCGGTGACACGTTCGGCAACGGCTGGACCGGGCCCGGTGGCGGCGTCGGCAACGGCGCGACCATCGACTGGCGCTGCAACACCCTGGTCCGCAGCACCGACCGGGAACTGGCCGACGGCATGACGTTCGACAACGCCGTGCTGGACCGGGCCGGCCACGCCGGGACGCTGCTGCCCTGCAAGCAGATCAACTTCGACGAGATGACGGTCATCCCGACCGCCGGCGTCTCCGTCGGCAACCGCCAGTACCTGCACTACATGTCGGTGCGCAACTGGGGTGAGCCGGGCCGCTGGTACACCAACCACTCCGGCATCGCGTACTCCGACAACAACGGCCAGACCTGGGTCAAGCACCCGACCGCGCGCTGGAACAACACCCCGGCCTGGGACAACCGGTTCCAGATGGGCGCGTTCCTGCGCGAGCGGGGCTTCGTGTACCTGGTCGGCACGCCCAACGGGCGCTTCGGCTCGGCGTACCTGGCCCGGGTGCCCGAGGCGCAGGTCCTCGACCCGGCGGCGTGGCGCTACTGGAACGGCAGCACCTGGGTCACCGACCAGTGGGCGTCCGCGGTCATCGCGCCGGGGCCGGTCAGCGAGGTGTCCGTGCAGTACAGCCGGTACCTCGGCAAGTACGTGATGGCGTACCTGAACGAGTCCCGGGCGGCGATCGTGCTGCGCACGGCCCCGTCGATCACCGGGCCGTGGGGTCCGGAGGAGGTCATCGCCACCGGCGCGGCCTACCCCGGCCTGTACGGCGCGTTCCTCCACCCCTGGTCGGCCGCGTCGAACAGCCCGTGGCTGTACTTCACCATGTCGCAGTGGGACCCGTACAACGTGTACCTGATGCGGGTCCGGCTCACCGGCGGCGGCATGTTCGCCGGCTCGGACACCGACGTCACCGGTGACGGCAAGGACGACCTGGTCACCTTCACCCAGAACGGCCTCGCCGACAGCTACGTCGCCGCCAGCAGCGGCGGCGGGTTCGGGCCGGGCGTGAAGTGGCACGACTTCTTCGCCCCGGCCGGGGAGACGCCGCTGACCGGCGACGTCGACGGCGACGGCCGCGCCGACGCGATCACCTTCGTGCACGGCAACGGCGACGTGTACGTGGCCCGCTCCACCGGGACCGGCTTCGGCCCCGGCGTGAAATGGCACGACTGGTTCGCGCTCGGCAACGAGATCCCGGCGGTCGGCGACGTCGACGGCGACGGCAGGGACGACATCGTCACCTTCACCCACGACGCCGCCGCCGACGTGTACGTGGCCCTGTCCACCGGCACGTCGTTCAGCGGCACCACGGTGAAGTGGCACGAGTTCTTCGCCCCGGCGGGCGAGTTCCCGGCCCTGGGCGACGTCGACGGCGACGGCAGGGACGACCTGATCACGTTCACGCAGGGGCCCGCGAGCGCCGCCGACGTGATCGTGAGCCTGTCCACCGGCACCGGGTTCGGCCCGGCCGCCAAGTGGCACGACCTGTTCGCCGTCGGCAGCGAGTCACCACGCGTCGGCGACGTCAACGGCGACGGCCGGGCCGACATCGTCACGTTCACCTGCAACGCCGACGCCGACGTGTACGCGGCGGTGTCGAACGGTTCTGCGTTCGTCGGCACCACGGTGAAGTGGAACGACTTCTTCTGCACCGCGGGGGAGTTCCCGTACCTGGCCGACGTCAACGGCGACGGCAAGGACGACATCGTCGTGTTCACCGGCGACCCGCTCAACGACGTCTACGTCGGCCTGTCCACCGGCACGGGCTTCCTCGGCGGCGCGAAGTGGCACGACTTCTTCGGGCTGACCGGCGAGACCGCGTTCTGAGAGAGCACTCGGCGGCCGGGTCAGGGCCCGGCCGCCGAGGTCCTTCCGAAACCGGATCGAGGCAGGTGGTACGGCAGTAAAATGATCGTGGCCGCTGGCGGTTCCACCCCGGCCGGGCCGTGCGGTCCGGAACGGCGGCGCAGAGCGCACGAGGGGACGCTGCCATGGAAATCCTTCCCGCCTCGATGTTCGTGCCGGTGGCGCTCGGCTTCTTCGGACTCGCCACCGGCTACCTGATCTACGGCCCGCAGGAGCTGTTCGGCTATCCGCCCCGCGACCGCCAGGTCGACCGGAGCAACGGCGTATGGGGCATCCTGATGCCCGGTTTCTGCCAGTTCCTGGTCGGCCTCTACCTGTTCGTGGGACTGACCTGGTTCGAGGTCTTCACCACCAACAAGACGCTGTACATGGCCGCCCTGGCGTTCAGCGCCTACGGCATCCACTGGTTCGCCCTGGGCTGGATCCGGCTGCAGGGCTCCGACGCCAGGCCCAACGGATACATGTCGATCCCGTTCGTGCTGCTCGGCATCCTCGGCATGATCGTCTTCTTCAAGGCCGGGGACTGGCCCCTCGGCCTGCTCTTCACCGGCCTGATGCTGGTGTACGTCGCGGAGTTCTTCGCCAGCTTCAACATCGGCGGCAAGCCCGCGCTCGACGGCCGGCCGGCGAGCAACCCGGGCCAGAAGGTGCTGGGCCTGCTGCACATCGTGGTCGGCCTGTGGCTGGTCTACCTGACCTTCGCCGCCACGCTCAACCTGGCCTCGGGCTCGGACCTGCCCGCCTGAGCAACCGGGCCGCTGTGACCTGTCACAAGCCGTGGCCTGCCCCACTCCCACGCCGTATCGCGGTGCCGCCAGGGCGGCCGTGCTATGCACCCGCACACCTGGCGGCCATACCCCGCCCTGAATGATTATGCGAGACGGCCGAGGCCGCCCCACCGCCGCAGTGGCCATCCCTGAGCTGCCTGGATAGCGTTTTCACCAGCTCGACGGGAGGTGGAGCGCCATGCCGCACTCGGCACAGATCGACGTGCTCGCGCAGGACGTGACGATGATCAGCGCGCGGGAGGCGTGCACGGCCGTGGGAGAGATCTTCCGCAGCCGGCCGGACACGACCGCGGTCGCGGTCACCGACGGCGACCGCGTCGGCCTGATCACCCGGTCCCGGCTGGCCCACGCCGCCGCCCGCGCCGGCGGCCACGCCCGCCACTGCACGGCGGCCAACCTCGCCGACTGGCACCCCCTGCGGCTGCCCGGCGAACTCACCGCCGTCGCGGCAGCCCACCAGGTCCGCGCCCGCCGGCCGGCGCAGCGCTACGAGGACGTGCTCGTCGACCGCGAGTCCGGCCGGCTCGGCGCGCTGGCCGTGGTACGGCTGTTCGACGTCGTCGCCGCCCAGTTCGCCGAACGCGCCGACAGCGACCACCTCACCGGCCTGGTCAACCGCGCGAAGTTCCTCGACCTGGTGATGGACGCCTGCGCCGACGCCGACCACGGCGGCGACCTCGTCGCGGTCGCCTTCATCGACCTCGACGGCATGAAACGCGTCAACGACGTACGCGGCCACCGCCAGGGCGACCTGGTGCTCACCCAGGTCGGACGGCAGCTGCGCGAAGCCTCCCGGCCCGGCGAGATCGCCGCCCGGCTCGGCGGTGACGAATTCGCCGTGCTCCGGCGGGTGCCCCGGCACGTCGACGCCGAAGCCGCCGCGCTCGACCTGGGCCGCCGCTGCGTGCTCGCCATCGGGGCCCGCGACGGCCGGCAGGACAAGCAGGTGCGCATGCACGCCAGCGTCGGCGTGGCCGTGTCCGCGAGCTGCGGCGAACCGCAGGATTTGGTCGGCGAGGCCGACGCGGCCATGTACCGGGCCAAGCAGGCCGGCGGCAACCGGGTCGAGGTCGCCCTGCCCGTCGGAGCCGCCTGCGGCGTCCCGGCCGACGGCGACGAGCCCGCCGTGCTCGCCGCCGTCGCCGAGGACCAGCTGCGCCTGCACTACCAGCCGATCGTGCGGCTCGCCGACCGGCGCATCGACTCGATGGAGGCCCTGCTGCGCTGGCAGCACCCCGTACGCGGGCTGCTGGCCCCCGGCGAGTTCCTGCCCGCCGCCGCCCGCGCCGGGCACATGCCGCTGCTCGACCGCTGGGTGCTGGGCCGCGCCTGCGCCGATCTGGCCGAGGTCAGGGCCGCGCTCGGGCGGGCCGCGCCGTCCAAAGTCAACGTGAACATCTCCGCGGCGAGCCTGGAGACCCCGTTCGACGACATGGTGCTCGACGCGCTCGCCGAGGCCGGCCTGCCGCCGCACTCCCTGCGCCTGGAACTGCCCGAGAACGCCGAGCTGGAAGCCCTGGCCACGGCGTCGCCCCGGCTGGCGCGGCTCGCCGAGCACGGGGTGCGGCTCACCCTCGACGACATGGGCGCCGGTTCGACGAACCTGCGCTACCTGTCCACTCTGGACGTGCAGGGCATCAAGATCGATCGCGGTTTCGTGGCGGGCATGCTGCACAATCCGCGCGACCACGCCGTGGTGAAGCTGCTCAGCGACCTCGGCCACGGCCTCGGCCTGCGTACCACGGCCGAGGGGGTGGAGAACGCCGAGCAGCTGGCGGTGCTGGACGACCTCGGCGTGCCGTACGCGCAGGGCTTCCACCTCGGCGCGCCGCAGCCGCTGGCCGCCGTACGCCGCCTCCTCCGGGCCCGCGTCCCCTCCGGGACCGCGATGTGATGGACGTTGGCCTATCTCATCGAAGATGATCGCGCTCCTTTCGCCGAGATAGGCCAACGTCTACGTAGGGCGGGGTGGGTGGCGGGTCGGCGGGTGAGTGGGGGTTGTCAGCGCCAGGTGGTGGTGGCGAGGTAGGCGGTGGCGGCGGCGGTCACGAGCAGGGTGATGTTGAGGCCGATGAGGCGGGCCTCGCCGCGCGACAGGTGTACCGCGATGCCGCCGACCTGGATCAGCGCGAGCCCGGTGGCGGCCGCGACGGCGAGCCAGGTCGCGATGCCGGTCAGCGGCGGCAGGATCAGACCGGCCGCGCCGAGGATCTCCAGCGCGCCGATGGTCCGCACCAGCGGCATCGGGACCCGGTCGACCCAGCCCATCATCGGCCGCAGCTGCTCCTGGCTCTGGGTGACCTTCTTGCCGCCGGCGTACAGGTAGAACAGCGCGAGCAGTGCCGCGACGATCCAGTAGGCGAGTTCCATGAGCGCTCCCTCGGTGGGCAGAAACGGCGGTGACCAGGATGGTTACCATCCGGAAGTCGCCACATCATGCGTCAGCGGGCGGCGGCTTACAAAAGGCACACAGGTGTGCGTGAGGCACAGGGAGCTGTCATGGAGTACGAGCACACGTGCCTGATCCGGGGCGACGGCGGCCAGACGATCCGGGCGATCCTGGACCGGATCTGTAACAAGTGGACACTGCTGATCGTGGCGACCCTCGACCAGGGCACACTGCGCTTCTCCGACCTGCACCAGCAGATTCCGGGTATCTCCCAGCGCATGCTGACGCTGACCCTGCGCCACCTGGAGAGCGACGGCCTGGTCGCCCGGACGGTGTACGCGGAGGTGCCGCCCCGGGTCGAGTACACGCTGACCGCGACGGGCAAGAGCCTGATCCCGCCCGCGCTGGCCCTGGCCGGGTGGGCGATCGAGCACGTCCCGCACATCGAGGCCAGCCGGGCCGCGTACCAGGCGCGCAACGGGTGACCCGTGGCAGGATGGCCCGATGCCCGTCGTGGAGGCCGTCGCGATCGTCCCCGTCCCGCCCGCCGTCGCGTTCGCGGTGTCGCAGACCACGGGTGAGACCCGCTACCGCTGGGATCCGTTCGTACGCGAGCAGCACCTCCTCGGCGGCGCGGTCCGCCCCGGCAAGGGCGCGCGCACGTTCACCCGCTCGCGGCACGGCCTGACCATGGTCAGCGAGTACGTCTCCTACGCGCCGCCGACGAACGTGGGCATGAAGATGGTCCGCGGGCCGTGGTTCTTCGAGATGATGGCGGGCGGCTGGCGCTTCGCCCCGGCGGAGGAGCCGGGGCACACGGTCGCGACGTGGCGTTACCACTTCCGCACCCGGCCCGCGCTGCTCCGCCCGGTCGCCGACCGGATCGGGGTGTGGCTGCTCGGGCGGGACATCCGCCGCCGGATCGCCGGGTTCGCCCGCGGCTGCCAGGACCCGGCGGTGCTGGCGGCGGTCGACGGCGGCTGAGACCGTCACCGGTCCGGCGTACGATCCGCCGATGACCGACCACAGTGTCCTGCTGCGCTTCTCCTTCTTCGAACACGACTGGGACGAGTCCATCGAAGGGGCCGCGGCGATGGAGGCCGAGCTGCTGCGGCGCGCCGCGCAGGGGGAGTGGCTGGAGGTCGCCGACGAGGAGCCGGACGAGTTCGCCACGTTCGACGAGCTGCGCCTGCGTGCCGAGGAGGTGATCGTCGGCGAGTGGGCGATGCCCGCCGAAGCGGTCCGGTTTCCCCTCGACAAGCTTCGCGCTCTCATGGCCGAGGGCGGCTGGACGTTCGTGGCCGGCGAGTTCTCGGATTTCGAGGGCCACCACAACGACACCGAGTTCCTGGTGAAGCTCGGCCGGGCCGCCTGATCCGGTTGCGCCGGCAGGGCGGCGTGCGGCCGCACGCCGCCCCCGGTGTCGTCAGGTGAGCTGGCCGTACGCGTCCACCAGCAGCCATACTCCGAACAGGACGAACAGCGCGGCCGCGCCGTACCTCACGGCCCGCTCCGGCAGGCTGCGGCCCAGCCACCGGCCGACCAGGATGGCCAGCGCGTCGGCGGCGACCATGCCGACGGTGGAGCCGACCCAGGTGCCGAACCAGCCGTGCTGGGTGGCCAGGGTGATGGTGGCCAGCATCGTCTTGTCGCCGAGTTCGGCGAGGAAGAACGCCCCGCCCACGGCCCACAGCGCCGACTTGCCGCCGCGCTGGGCCTTCGTCTTCTCCTCCTCGGTGAGGCTGTCGCCGCGCAGCGTCCAGGCGGCGAACGCCAGGAACGCCAGGCCCGCCGCCAGCGCGATCCAGCCGGTCGGCAGCGCGCTGCCGAGCCCGACGCCGACCCCGACGGACACCAGGTGCACCACGGCGGTGGCGATGGTGATGCCGGCAAGCACGATGCCGGTGCGGTAGCGGGTGGCGAACGTCATCGCCATCAGCTGCGACTTGTCACCCAGCTCGGCCACGAAGATGACGCCGAAACTGATCGCCAGAGCGGCGAGGAAACCTTCCACTGTGTCCTCCCGGGACGTGTTCACCGGGTGGAAGACGCGCGACGACCTCGACCCGGCATGGACTGCCTGGTCGAAGGTCTCGCTCACCTGGCCGGAGCCAGGTCGGGTGGCCGGGTCCGCCGGAGCGGGCCAGTATGTCGACCACCGCATTGAGGAGCTACTCCCCTTCGCGCCGCCGACGCTACCGCAGGCCGTCCGATCATGACGAGTCGAGTGGCGGGGGACACATGCCCTGCGGCGTCGGGGTTCCTGCGCCGGCCGGATTCGTACCGCCGTGTCGCACCATGAGTGATCATGATTGGATGGGGCGATGCGCGGAGAACGTATCGGAGCGATGATCGGCTCCATCGGCGGCCTGGTCTTCATTCTCGTCAACGCGGGAGAGCTGTCCGCGCCGGTGAACACCGTGGCACGGGTCGTCGGCGTGCCGGCCTTCGTCGCCGTGGTGTGGTTCGCCGTGATCCGCCCGTCGGGCGCGCAGGGCCCGGCCGAACCGCCGTCCCGGCAGGCGATCCGCGTCTACGGGTTCTCGGTGACGGCGATGGCGCTGGGCATCCCGGTCGGCGCGAACCTGCTGAACAACGTCGTGCACCAGCCCGCGCTGACGGTGCCGTGGGTGGTGCTGGTGGTGGGCGCGCACTTCCTGCCGTTCGCGGGCGCCTTCGCCGCCCCCGTCTTCGCCCGGCTGGGCTGGACCATGATCGGCCTGGCCGTCGCCGGGGGAGTGCTCGCCCTGACCGTCACCCAGGCGGCATCGCCGTGGACCGGCGTGCTGGCCGGCCTCGCGCTGCTGGGCTTCAGCGCCGCCGGTTCGCAGCAGCCCCGGCCGCAGGCCGAGGCGGCCCACTGACGCGCACCGGCGGCGGTGCGCGGCCGGCGGGTCACGGCCGGCCGGCGGTGACGGGCTCGGCCTGCCGGGTCCCGGCGGTGGACTCGCGGGACGGTGCCGACAGCGCGGCGGCGAGCGCGACGCCGATGTAGAGCACCTGCTCGGGGATGCGCTGCCACAGCGGCGAGGCCGCCTCGCCGTGGAACGGCACGTCGGCGACCGCGGCGTACACGTTGGCCGGCAGGAGCAGCAGGAACAGCACCGCCAGGCCGAATCCGGCGGCACGGCGGGTGCGGGTGAGCACGAGCCCGATCGCGCCGAGCAGTTCCAGCACGCCGGTGGCGTACACCATGAGGCCAGGGTCGGGCACGAACGGCGGCACCATCGCCACCAGGTCGGCGTGCGTCGGCATCACCGTCACGCCGGCCGGGACGAAGTGCGCGCTCGCGGTCATCACCAGCATCAGGGCGAGCGCGTGCGCGCCGCTGGCGGCCCAGGTGGCGAATCTGCGCACGCCGAGCGCGCCGAGGCCGCGGAGAACCAGCAGAGCGATGATCAGTACGGGGGTGGTCATGGCGACACTCCTGATCTAGTCGTTGACAAGTTCAGGGCTGACGATAATCTGGACACGGCGAACTTGTCAATGGAAAGATAGAGACCTCGGTCACGGCGGAAGGGCGTGAGGACGATCGGATACCACCACGGAGACCTGCGGCGTACGGTGCTCGACGCGGCGGTCGAGGCCATCGGCGAGTCCGGGCTCGACGGCTGGAGCCTGCGCGAGCTGGCCCGCCGTGCCGGGGTCTCGCACGCCGCCCCCGCGCACCACTTCGGGGACAAGGCCGGGCTGCTGACCGCGCTGGCCGCCGAAGGCTTCGACCTGCTCGCCGACACCCTGCGCGAGGCCGGCCCGGACTTCCTGGCGGCCGGACTCGCGTACGTGCGCTTCGCCACCGAGCACCCGGCCCACTTCGGCGTGATGTTCCAGCCGAAGCTCTACCGGGCCGACGACGACGCCGTGCGGCAGGCCCGCGACCGGGCGGGCGCGCTGCTGGCGCAGGGCGCCCGCACGGTCGCCGCCTCGGCGGGCAGCGAGATCACGGCCCGGGCGGGCTGGTCGATCGCCCACGGCTTCGCCAGCCTGTGGCTCGCCGGAGCGCTGCCCATGCCCCCGAACACGGACCCCCTCGACGCCGCCCGCCCCGTGCTACGCCGACTCCTCGACCACTGACGGCGGCAGGTCAGGTCGTGAGCGCGGTCTGTGCGGCAGGGTCGCGTGAGGCTAGGACGGCGGCCGCGACGCACGGGACGAGCAGCGGTACGGCCGGTGCCCACCATGGTCCGGCGCCCATGAAGGCGGCCTGTGCCGCCACATGGAGCAGTACGACGACGCCGGCGAGGACCGCCCACCCGACGTGTCCGGTGTGCCGGGCGATGCCGTGCCCGACAGCCGCCCAGGCCAGGCAGCTCAGGGTGGTCGCCAGCACCGCTGTCGCCACCGCCGGTTGCCGCCACAGTGCCGGGTCGAAGGGGTGGCCGTGCCGGGCCATCTCGATGGCCATGCCCTTACCGTTGAGCCGGTCCACCGCCATCGGCACCGCGACCGCCAGCTGCGCCACGGCCAGGCCGAGCCCGCCGGCCAGGGCCGCCGGCAGGTTCGCGCCCGCGCGGGCGGCGTACCGTCCGAACAGGAGCGCGCCGAGCTGGGCGACCAGCGTGCCGGAGGTCGCCGTGAACGCCCCCGCCGTCTGCCAGGCCCACAGTTCCTGCTCGAAGCCCTGCGGGTCGAAGTTGAACCAGGTCCACGCGGCGAGGTTGGTGTCGTGCAGGGCGTACGCGGCGAGCGCGGTGGCCGCGGCGAATCCGGCGAAGACCGCGCCGCGGCGCGCGAGGGGACCCATGCCGACGAGTATGCCGCCTCAGGTGAACGCGCTGCCCAGCCATTCACCCGTGCCGGGCCCGGCCAGACAGTGGAAGATCCAGCGATCCCGGCCGATCTGCACCGGCCATGGCTCCAGCTCCCAGCCGACCGTTCGGGCCGGATCGCGGCTGCACGCGGCAAGCACCTGGGCCGTGCAGACCGCGGCCACCGCCGGATGCCCGAGCAGCTCCTCCTGCCGCAGGTAGACGGCCTCCTCGGGCAGCTCCGCCGCGGCGAAGGTCTCCCAGTAGTGCTCCTCGTGCGGCGGGATGCGCCGCGGCGTGCGGCCCAGCCCGCCGGGGATGACCAGCCCGCCCCAGCACATCGGCTCGACGGGCACGTAGTAGCCGTCCCGGGGCCGGAATCCGGCCGGCACGCTGAGGCCGCCCTCGCTCGGGCCGAACGGGTGCGTGGCATCCGGCCGCGGGGTGAGGCCGCCTCCGCCCGGGCCGAACGGGTGGGCGGCATCCGGCCGCGGGGTGAGGACGGTGGGCTCGGCTTGCGGCGTGGCGACGCCGGGGACCGGGCGGGGCGCCTCGGCCGGCGCCCCGGGACGCGGGGTGGCCAGAAGGGTGGCGGCCGGGCCCGGTTCGACGAGCGTCGGGGTCAGCGGGGCCCGCTGGTGCACCACGGTCGGCTCGGCGGTGTCCGGGGCCGGTGCCGGGCCGGTGCCGCTGCGCAGCGCGGCGGCGACCTGGGCGATCGCCGCGCCGAACGTGGCGGCGTCGGGCCAGCGGTCGCCCGGTTCGACGGCCAGCGCCCGTTCCACCAGCGCCGCCACGGGCGCGGGCACGTGCGGGCCGAACGGCGGGGGAGCCTGGCTGAGCCGCATCATGGCGGCCGCGAACGGGTTCTCCGCGGTGAACGGCCGCCGCCCGGTCAGGCACTCGTAGGCGACGACCCCCAGCGCGTACACGTCGCTGCGGGCGGTGGCGGGGTGGCCGAGCACCTGCTCCGGGGCCAGGTAGGACAGGGTGCCGATGACCGCGCCGGTGGCGGTCAGCGCGGTCGCGCCGTCCCGGCGGGCGATGCCGAAGTCGGTGAGCAGCAGCGTGCCGTCGGGGCGTACCAGCATGTTGCCGGGTTTGACGTCGCGGTGCACGATGCCGCGGCCGTGCACCGCGTGCAGCGCGTCGGCGGCCTGCCCGACCAGGTGCAGCGCGGGCGGCGGGGCGAGCCGGCCGTAGCGGGCCAGCACCTGCGACAGGGGTTCGCCGTCGACGAACTCCATGACCAGGAACGCGCCCTCCGGCCCGTGGTACAGGTCGTGGATGGCGACCACGCCCCGGTGGTGCACCCCGGCCATGGCCCGCGCCTCGGCGAGGAAGCGGCGGGCGAAGTCGGCGTCGTCGGCGAGCGCCGGCAGCACCGTCTTCACCGCCACGGTGCGGCCGAGCAGCTCGTCGGTGGCCCGCCAGACCTCGCCCATGCCGCCCGCGCCGATCCGCGTGTCGAGGCGGTAGCGGCCGTTGAGCCTCACGGGCTGGGTCGTGGTCATGCCAGCCATTAAACCGAAGCCCGCCGGACGTGCCGTCGCCAGGAAGGGACTGTCCTATCCGGTCCTACATCTTCTTTGCTGTGGGCACAGCAAAGAAGACGTGAGCGGATCGGGAGGGTACGACTCGCGCGGCCGCCCCGCTAGGGGGTGGCGCTGCCGTTGCGGAGCGCCGGGTCGCGTTTGGGGAAGATCGTGTAGTAGACCGGCCAGCCGAGCAGCCAGATGCCGAGGACGAGGCTGAGCCGCCCGATCCAGCCCTGCAGCTCCGCGGTCCGGGCGGCGTCGCCGACCAGCAGGATCGCCGCGCCGAGCAGGGCCACCGCGATCGCCCACGCGACCAGCGCCTTGACCCACTCGCGCCACTCGTGGCGGGTGCGGGCCGCGCCGTACCGGGGTGGGGGAACCGGGGCCGGGCCGCCCGCGAAGCGGTGCGCGAACCGCACGTCGGCCCAGCGCACCATCGACGGGCCGAACGCCACCGAGAAGCCCAGGTACGCCGCGGCGAGCCCGTGCGCGAAGGTGGCGGTGGCCCCGCGGGACAGGTCCACGGCGGTCGCGGCCAGCAGCACGACGTCGGTGACCGGCACCCCGACCAGCAGCACGGTCGACACCCGCTGCCGGCGCAGCAGGTAACGGGCGGCCAGCCCGGCGCCGAGGATGACCCAGAAACCGACCTCGCAGGCGGCGATGACGACGAGCAACATGACTCGATCCTGTCCGGCCACCGGGCGGCCCGCCTCGGCGCGCGGCACGAACCCGGCGTACACCGAAGGATGTAGCCCGCCTCGGCCCCCGGCCGGTCGTCGCGGCCCGCGCCGTGTGCTGTGATCGACAGGTGACCGCACGCTGGCCCTCCTGGCGCACCGACCTGGCGATCAGCCTGGTCTCGTTCCTCGGCGGCCTGGTCCTGTACGCGGCCGGCGGCTGGCGCGTGTTCCTCGGCGGCGGCCCGTGGGCGCACGCCCCGCACTGGGTCCTGCTGGTGCCGATGACCGTGATGGCCGCCTGCTGCCTGCTGCGGCGGCTCGCCCCGGGCACCGGCGAGGCCGTCGGCCTGGTCGCACTGGCCGCGGACACGCTGCTCGGCGGCTCGCTCGGCACGGCGCTGATCTTCACCCAGGTCGTCTACGACGCGTGCGTGTACGGCAGGCCGTGGCTGTGGCGGGCCAACCTGATCGGCTCGGTCGCCGCCTCCGTGCTGGCCGCCGTGGCCGGGGTGGTCGCCTCGGGCGACTGGCGGGGTGTCGTGCTCGGCCTGGTCGTGGCACTGGTCGCGGTGCTGCCGACGGTCACCGGCATCAGCGTGCGCCAGTACCGCGACCAGGCGCGGGTCCAGCGGCTGCGGGCCGAGGAGATTGCGCGGCTGGCCGCCTGGGAACGCCGCCAGGCCGTCGCCGACGAGCGCGCCCGGATGGCCCGCGAGCTGCACGACGTCGTCGCGAACCAGCTCAGCGCCATCGCCATCCACGCCACGGCGGTGCTGTCCGCGCCCGACCCGAGCCCGCAGCTGGTCCGCCGGGCCGTCGAGCAGATCCGGGAGAGCAGCGTCTCCGGGCTGGCCGAGATGCGCCAGATGATCGGCCTGCTGCGCGAGGACGGCGACCCCGGCGCGGCCGACCCGGCCACCCGCCCCGGGCTGGCCTCGCTGCCGCAGCTCGTCGCGCAGGCGCAGGCCGACGGGCTCGCCGTCGAGTTGCACACCGGCGGTGTCGATCGGGCGCTGCCGGTCAGCGTCGACTTCGCCGCGCACCGCATCGTGCGGGAGAGCCTGACCAACGCGTGGAAGCACGGCACGGGCAGCGCGGTGCTGCGGGTGGACGTCGACACCGACCGGGTCCTGATCGAGACGGACAACGCGCTGCGCACCGACGGGCCGCCGCCGGGCGGCGGGCACGGTCTGATCGGTATGCGGGAACGCGCGGCGCTGCTGGGCGGCACCCTGAGCGCCGGAGCCGAGGACGGGCGCTGGCGGCTGCGCGCGTGGCTGCCGCTGCGTCACAGCGAGGAGGCGACGGTATGACGATCCGGGTGGTGGTCGCCGACGACCAGCCCGCCGTTAGGTCGGGCATCGTGCTGATCCTGGACGCCTATCCCGACCTCGAGGTCGTCGGGGAGGCGGCCGACGGCGCGGAGGCGATCGAGCTGTGCCGCCGCGAGCGCCCCGATGTCGCCCTGCTCGACGTGCGCATGCCGGTGCTCGACGGCATCGCCGCGACCCGCGAGATCGTCGCGCAGCGGCTGGCCCAGGTGCTCATCCTGACCACGTTCGACCTCGACGAGTACGTCTTCGGCGGCCTGCGAGCCGGGGCGGCGGGGTTCCTGCTGAAGGACATCGAGGCCGGGGCGCTGGCCGACGCGGTGCGTACCGTGGCCCGCGGCGACGCGATCATCGCCCCGGCCGCGACCCGGCGGCTGCTGGACCGGTTCCTGGCCGCGCCGCAGTGGACCGACCCTGCCGCCGCGCCGGACGTGGACACCCTGACCGGCCGCGAGCGGGAGGTGCTCGGCTGCCTCGGCGCGGGCATGTCCAACGTCGAGGCCGCGAACGCGCTGGCGATGGCTGAGGCGACGGTGAAGACGCACGTCAGCCGTATCCTGGCCAAGCTCGGCCTGCGCAGCCGGGTGCAGGCCGCGATTCTGGCCCGGGAGCTCGGCCTGCGCCCGCCGGACTGACGCCGAACGGCTCGGCCCGGCCGCGCTCGTACCCCCGGAATGCATTTGACCTGCGATGTCATCGCGGTGTGGCGGCCGGAAGCGGCCGCGGACGTCGGCTAGAGTCGCCGCCCGTGTCCTATGACGTGATCGACCGGCTGCCCACGCTCGACGAGTTCACCGCCGTCACCGGTGCGGTGGGCTGGCAGCACGCGTACGACGTGGAGGCCCTGCCGGTGTCGCTGGCCCGTTCCCTGCACGCCGTCGTCGCGGTGCACGAGGGGCAGGTCGTCGGCGTCGGGCGGGTGATCGGCGACGGCGCGATCTACTTCTACCTGCACGACATCGCCGTGCTGCCCGAACACCAGGGGCGCGGGGTCGGCCGGGCGATCGTCACCGCGCTGGAGCGCTGGATCGCGACGCAGGCGGGGCCGCGCTCGTTCGTCGGCCTGTTCGCGGCGGGCGACTCGATGCGCCTGTATGCGACCTTCGGCTACCGCGCGCACCCGGACATGACCGGGGTGTTCCGGGTCGGGCCGTACAAGGGCCTGAACGGACCGAAGGCGAAGGCTCCGTCCCGCCGCGGTGGGGCGGGACGGAGCCCTGAGTGAGGCCGGTCAGCGACCCTGAAGCGCCTTGACGTTGTCGCCGAAGGTCCAGTTCTTCGACCCGTCCCAGTTGATGGACCAGGTCATCAGGCCCTTGAGCTGCCCGTTGAAGCTGTTCCACGACTGCGACACCAGCGACGGCGTCATGTAGCCGCCGCCCGCGCCGACCTGCGCCGGCAGGCCCGGGACCTGCTTGTCGTACGGCACCCGGATGGTGACGCCCTGGATGACCAGGCCGTTGTTGAGGCAGGTGGTCTGCGCGACGAAGCCCTGCACCGTGCCGGCCGAGTAGGAGTCGCCGGAGCAGCCGTACATGCTGCCGTTGTAGTACTGCATGTTCAGCCACCACAGGCGGCCGTTGTCCGCGTACTTCTTGATGATGGGCAGGTAGGAGCCCCAGATCGAGCCGTAGGTGACGCTGCCGCCGGTGACGTACGCGGTCTCCGGGGCCATGGTCAGGCCGAAGTTGGACGGCATCTGCGCGAGCACGCCGTCGATGATGCGGATCAGGTTTGCCTGGGAGGTCGACAGCGTGTTGATGTTGCCGCTGCCGGTCAGGCCGGTCTCGATGTCGATGTCGATGCCGTCGAAGTTGTACTTCTTGAGCAGCGGCACCACGGTGGCGACGAACCGGTCGGCGACCGTCGACGAGCTGAGGTCGATACCGGCGGTGGCCCCGCCGATCGACATCAGGATCGTCAGGCCGGCAGCCTTGGCCTGGCACATCTCAGCCGGGGTGGCGACCTTCACGCCCGCGTCCATCCCGTCCTCCCACAGCACCGTGCCGTCGGAGCGGATGACCGGGAACGCGGCGTTGATGACGTTGTAGCCGTGCTGGCGGATGCGCGAGTCGGTGATCGGCGTCCAGCCGAACGGCGGGTGCACGCCGTTGGCCGAGCCGTCCCAGTTCTCCCAGTACCCGTGCAGGACCTTGCCGGCCGGGCGGGACTTCACGGCGCA
The DNA here is from genome assembly GCF_016862635.1 of Catellatospora coxensis. GTDB lineage: Bacteria > Actinomycetota > Actinomycetes > Mycobacteriales > Micromonosporaceae > Catellatospora > Catellatospora coxensis. The sequence goes on from NZ_BONI01000019.1 coordinate 15,847, forward strand.
GGTGGTGCCGCCGGGTGAGGTGGACGGCGACGGCGGGGCCGACACCGACGGGGACGGCGACGGCGGCCGCGAGGGCGAGGCCGACGGCGACGGGGGCCGCGACGGCGAGGCCGACGGGCTCGGCGACGGCGGGGTGCCGTCACAGGCGCCGAGGTCGGTCCACAGCGACGGGGTCGCGGCGGGGTTCCAGCCCGCGCCGACGTGGGCGGTGTGCGTCACCAGGGCGCGGTACAGCCGGCCGTTGTAGGTGACCTGGGTGCCGGCGGTGTAGGTGTTGCCCTCGGCCCAGGCCGGGGCGGAGCAGGCGACGAGGGCGGCGACCGGGGTCGGCGCGGCCTGGCCGCTCGGCATGGAGACGACCGCGACCGCGAGGGTGGCCGCCGCGCTGGTGGCGATGGCGATCACCCAGCGCGCTGAGCGGCGCAGCGTTCGAGAGGAGTTCGGCATGGCGTCATTATTAGGAAGCTTTACTGTCAATGTCTATGGGTGGACGGATGCCAATATCCCAGGCCGTCGAATGTGGATCGTGGCGGCGGCACTCGGCTCAGGTCAGAGACTTTCCGGAGGGGTTGCCCTCGCCGGGCACGCCCACCCGGCGGGCCCTCCGCGCCGACCTGGACCGGGCCGACGCGGAGGGGACCGGCGTCAGGCCGCGTGCGCCGGGTGCAGGCGGGTCCGCTCGGCCCAGCGGACCACCAGCGGCGCCGCCAGTCCTACCGCGACGAACACCCCGCCCATCAGCAGCCAGCCCGGCGCGCCCCAGGTGACGCAGAGCAGGCCGAGCACGGACGGGGCAACCACGTTCGCCAGCCCCGTGCCGAAGCCCGAAACTCCGGTGTACTGGCCCTGGGCGTGCGCCGGCGCGAGCCGGAACTGCAGTTCGAGCGAGGCCGCCGCATGCCAGAGCTCGCCGACCGTGTGCGCGGCGATCCCGACGGTCAGCAGCACCGCGGCGACCCATCCGGGCAGGCCCGCCGCCGCGGCCATCAGCGCCATGCCGAGCAGGAACGCCAGGCCGCAGCGGCGCAGCGCCCGCCCGGCGGCAGGACCCGTGTCGATGCCCCGGCTCGCCCTGACCTGCAGCGCCGCGACCAGGGCGGTGTTGACGGCGACGGCCACCCCGATGAACCAGCGCGGCGCGTCGGTGCGCAGCGTGATCCACAACGGCAGCGCGAAGACCAGCACCTGACCCTGGATCGACATGACCGCGTCGAGCACGGTGACCACGAGATAGGGCCGGTCCTTCAGGACGACCCAGCGACCGGCGGACTCGGCCGGCACCGGCACCGGCGGCAGCGCGGGCAGCCGGGTGATGACCGCCGCGCACGCCACGAAACTCAACGCGTTGCCGAGCACCAGCGCCAGGTACGCGGCGCGCGTGTCCAGCTGCACCGCCGTGCCCGCCGCCAGCGCCCCGCAGCACCCGGCGAGGTTGGCCACCGAGCGCAGGTACGAGCGGAACTCCGTCAGGTTCGTGCCGCCGAAACCCCGCACCAGCGGTCCCCGGGCCGCGCCGCCCGCGGAGTTGGCCAGCTGGGTCACGCAGACCACCACCACGAACAGCCAGAACGTGTGCACGAACACCAGCGATGCCATCGACACGGCGCGCACCAGCAGGGTGATCAGGTAGATCTCGCGCGGCCCGCGCCGGTCCGCCAGGTGCCCGACCGGCATCCCGGCGAGCATGCCGACCAGGGCGGCGACACCCATGCCCAGGGCGACCTTCGCCAGCGGCAGGCCGACCGAGCGGGTGAAGAAGAGCGCGGCACTGGTCATGAAGACACCGGTGCCGACCATGTTGACGAACGTCGCCAGCGCGATCACGCGCTGCGGGCCGGGTTCCGGGATGAGCCCCCGGCCGACCAGCCAGGAACGGTGCGGTATCGCTTCGGTGGCTGGGCTTGTGGTCGTCATCAGAGATGCGGTTCCTTCCCCCGTGGAATGGACCTGATCGTGTCGAGGACGGACGGCGGCTGTCACTCCAGGCGGGCCAGCTCCTCGCCGGACAGGCGCAGCGCCCCGGCGGCGATGTTCTCCACCAGGTGGTCCGGGTCGCCGGTGCCCGGGATGGCCAGCACGTGCGGCCCGCGGCTGAGCGTCCACGCGATCCGCACCTGCGCGGCCGTCACGCCGCGTGCCCGCGCCACGGCCAGCACCGCCTCGTTGCGGGCGACCCCGCCCGACTCCCTGCCCTCACCGGCGATCGCGAAGAACGGCACGAACGCGACCCCCTGCTCGCCGCACGCCCGGACGAACTCGTCGTGCATGCGCCGGGTGTCGACGCCGTACGGGTTCTGCACGCTCACCACCGGCGCGATCGCCTGCGCCTGCGCCAGGTGCTGCGGCCGGATGTTGGACAGGGCCAGCTGCCGGATCAGCCCGGCGTCGCGCAGCTCGGCCAGCGCCCCGAAGTGCTCGGCGACCGAGTCCAGGCCGTGCTGGCGCAGGTACACGACGTCCAGGTGGTCGCGGCCGAGCTGGCGCAGGTTCTCCTCGACCTGCCCGCGCAGCTGGTCGGGCCGGGCCAGCGGCAGCCACTCGCCGGACGGGTCACGGCCCGGCCCGACCTTCACGGCGATGACGACGTCGTCGGCGTACGGCGCGAGCGCCCGGTTGATCAGTTCGTTGGCCGAGCGCAGCGGCGAGAAGTAGAACGCCGCCGTGTCGATGTGGTTCACGCCGAGCTCGACGGCCTGCCGCAGCACCCCGATGACCCGGTCGCGGTCACTGGACGAGCCGTAGCCGTAGGCCGCGCCGCCCGGCAGGCGCATCGCGCCGAATCCGATCCGGTTGACGGTCAGGTCGCCGAGCGTCCAGGTGCCCGCCGCGTTCGCGTTGATCAGTGGAGTAGGCATCGGCCGACCATAGCCAGCGGCACTGAGCTGCGCAGTCCCTCGACTGCCCGATGGCGCGCCGGCAAGATCCTTGTTAGCTTATAAGTGTCGGAGGGGACTGCGACCGGCCTTCAGCGCCGGGCGAACTCCGCCGCGATGCCGGTGAACTCCTCGCGGAACTGCAGCACCGACAGCCAGCCGTCCGGGATGGACGACGCCCCGTCCCGTGCCCCCAGCAGCCCGCCCGCGATCGCCGCGTTGGTGTCGCTGTCGTTGCCCAGGGCCACGATGTCGATCAGCACGTCGCTCAGGTCGCGGAAGTCGAGCACGGCGGCGACCGCCAGCGCCAGCGAATCCAGCACGTACCCGTTGCCGTCGTCGGGCAGGCCGGTCACCCCGGTCCGGGCCAGTTCGGCCAGGTCCAGCCGCTCGCCCAGCGCGATGGCGGCCACCACGGACCGCTCGCCCAGCTCCCGTGCGGCGGCCACCCCGGCGGCCACGGCCTCGGCCGCCGAGCCGCCCTCGACCAGCACCGCGACGATCTCGTTGTACGCCGCGCAGGCGACCGTGCACCGCGCGTCGGAATGGGTGACCGCGGAGATGCGTACCGACTCCCGGATCCGCCGCTCGCGCTCGCGCACCGCCAGCGCGGTCGGGATGCAGCGCATCAGCGAGCCGTTCCCTGCCCGGCCCGGTCCCGCGCCGGAACCGTCCGGATCGCCGGTGCGGGCGAACGTGCGCAGCCCGCCCTCGGTGGCTCCGCCGACGTCCACCGGCGGGCGGCCGGGCACCCGACCCGGCCAGTCACCCTCGTACCAGCTCAGCATCAGCCGGGCGGCGGCGAGCACGACGTCGTCGCCCGGGTCCAGATAGGCCAGTGCGACGGCACGGGTCAGGTCCGTGTCGTCGGTGGCGTGGCCCGGCGGCCACTCGAAGACCCCGCCGCCGACGATCTCCCGGACACCGTCGGGATAGCGGAACCGGATGTACTCCCACGAGTCGAACTCGACGGTCGCGCCCAGCGCGTCCCCGGCGTGCACGCCCAGCAGCGCGCCGACCGTCCGGTCGGATCTGTCGGTCATGCCCGTGATGATGCCACCGGCGGGGCGCCGCTCAGGGGCGGCGGCGCTCCTGCGGCACCACGACGGCGGCCGGCTGGCGGCGCACCACCGCAGGCTGCTTGGGCTCCGGGGCAGCCGCGACCTCGGCGAACTCGTCGTCGCCCTCGGGCACGGGGTGCTCGTCCAGGTCGAGGGCGTCGAGCTGGCTGTTCATGAACTTGCGCAGCCGGGCCCGGTAGTCGCGGTCGAAGTTCTGCAGCGCCTCGATGCGCCGCTGCAGCACCGAGCGCTTGCCCTCCAGGCTGCCGACCACGTCCTCGTACTGCTGCAGCGCGTCGCGCTCCAGCTCGTCGGCCTTGGCCTGGGCGGCTTCCACGATCTTCGTCGCGGTGGAGCGCGCCTCGGCGATCATCTGCTCGGTCTCCCGGCGGGCGGCGTCGGCGTTCGCCTGCGCCTCGCGGTTGATCTCCACCGACTTCGCCTGGGCGGCGGCCTGGATCTGCGCCGCGTCCTGCCGGGCGCTCTCCACGATGCCGCGCGCGTCGCGGGCCAGGTCGTCGGCCTTCGCCCGGGCGTCGCCCTTGATCCGGTCGGCTTCGGCCTGCGCCGTGGCGACGTGCTCGTCGGCGGTGCGCCGGGCCAGCACCAGCACCTGCAGCGCCTGCCGCTCGGCGTCCGGGTCGGCGAGCACGCCGGCCTGCTGCTCGATCGGCTCGTTCTCGGCCGGGCCGCTGAACAGGCCCTTGACCCGACCTTTCAACCGGTTGTCGGTCAACGCAGGTTCTCCTCACCCCAGTGTTCTCAACGCCGCGACTCCCGGCGGCCCGGGTCGACGTTCCCGCGCAGCTCGCACCGTCGAGAACAGCGCCGATGGTAGTCGCCCCGCCGCTGGCGGGGAAGGCGCGTCACCCGCTCCGCCGAACCGCGGGACGCGCGGCCTGCACCTGCGTCGATGTGCGCACATCCCGACAGCCGCAGCCCGTCACGTTCCGGCGTCGCGTCCGTCGCGGCGGCCGCCGTCCGGACCTGGCGGCTGTCCGCAGCGCTGAGGCAGCTCGCCGCCAGGTCACGTGCCGACAGGTGTGCGGAAGGGCACCTTCGGCTACGCGGTGCGACAGGCCGGATCGTTGCTCGTCCGGCCGGCGCGAGCAGACGGTGCCCTTCCCCCTCAGACGTCGCGGCGGCGGACGGCGAGGATCGCGGGGATCAGCAGGACCAGTGGCCAGGCGGCGAGGACGAGCCAGGATTCGGTGACGGTGGCGGGGTAGTAGCCGGGGTGCGGGGGCGGCATCCAGTCGGTGGTCAGGCGGTTCCAGGCGATGCCGGGCATCAGGTGGCCCAGCTCGGCCGACCAGCGCTTGTCCGAGGAGAACATCGTCGGGAGCATCAGCAGCAGGAACGCGCCGGTGACCATGGTGGTGGCGGCGTGCCGGATCAGCACGCCCAGGCAGAGTCCGATGAGCGCGCAGACGGGGGCGAGCAGGGCGGAGGCGGCCACGGCGCGCAGCGAGACGGGGTCCGAGATGGACACCGCGGCGTCGCGGCCGGCGAGGATCGCCTGCGAGACCGTGAACGAGCCGACGGCGACGACGACGCCGGCCATGGACCAGACCGCGGCGGTGACCACCGCCTTGGCCAGCACGACCGCGCCGCGGGCGGGCACCGCCGCCGTCGTGGTCCGGATCAGGCCGCTGCCGTACTCCGACACCATGGTCAGCGCGCCGAGGCTCGCCGCGACCAGCATCAGGGTCAGGTATCCCTCCTGCGGGAACGCGTCGCCGAGGGAGAACATGTGCTCGCGCTGCGCCTCCGGCTCGTAGAACGGGAAGTTGTCGTAGTCGGCCTTGGCGGCCAGCGCGGCCGCGCCGACGACGAACAGCGTGGCCAGGCCGAGCGTCCACGGGGTGGACCGCAGCGACCACAGCTTGATCCACTCGGCGGCGACCAGGTCGGTGAAGCGGGCCCGCGGCGCGGCGGCGCGGGCGGCGGTGGGGTGTGCGTACATGGTCATCGGGACCCGGCCAGGTGGTCGGCGTGACCGGCGGTGATCTCCATGAAGGCTTCCTCCAGGCTGGTGGTGCGGGTGGTCAGCTCGTGCAGCTCGACGGCGTTGGTGAAGGCGAGCGCGCCGACGCGTTCGGCGGACAGGCCGCGTACGGCGAGGTGGTCGGGCGCGGTGTCGACGGTCGCGCCCGCGGCGGTCAGCGCCGCGGCGAGCACGGCGGTCTGCGGGGTGCGTACGGTGACCCGGCGGCGGGTGCCCCGGTCGGCGAACACGCGCAGCGGCTCGGCGGCGATGAGCCGCCCCTGGCCGATGACCACGAGATGGTCGGCGGTGTGCTCCATCTCGGTCATCAGGTGGCTGGACAGGAACACGGTGCGGCCCTCGGCGGCCAGCCTGCGGAACAGGTGGCGCACCCAGCGCACGCCCTCCGGGTCCATGCCGTTGATCGGCTCGTCGAACATCAGCACCGGCGGGTCGCCCAGCAGCGCCGCGGCGATGCCCAGGCGCTGCTTCATCCCCAGCGAGAAGCCGCCGACACGGCGGTGGGCCGCGTCGGTCAGCCCCACCTCGGCCAGCACCTCGGCGACGCGCCGCCGCCCGATGCCGTTGCTGCGGGCCAGCGCGGTCAGGTGGGCCGTGGCGCTGCGCCCGCCGTGCACCTGCTGCGCGTCGAGCAGCGCGCCGACGTGATGCAGGCCACGCCGGTGCGAGCCGAACAGGACCCCGCCGACCGTCGCCGCGCCGGACGTGGGCGCGTCGAGGCCGAGGATGACCCGCAGCGTGGTGGTCTTGCCGGCGCCGTTCGGTCCGAGGAAGCCGGTCACGTGGCCGGGCCGTACGGTGAAGGACAGGTCGTCGACGGCGGTCTTGCCGCCGTAGCGCTTGGTCAGGCCGATGACTTCGATCATGGGAACGATCCTGTCGAGCCCGGCGGCGGCCCGCATCGGGCCGCGGGCGGCAACCGCGGGCCCGGCGCCATCCCCTGGGCGTACGCCCACGGGCGGATGCCGCACCCCGCTGAGCTGGCTACTCTCACCAGGTGGACCCCATCACCCCTGGCCCGAAGGCCCGCCGGACCGCCGCCGCGTGGTCGCGTGCCGTGCTCGCGTGGACCGGTGCGCTGGCGTCGCCGGTGCTGCTGTACGTCGTGGTCGACGACGGCGCCGGTGGCGGGAGCATCGACCTGGTGCCGTGGCTGTCGATGCGCCACCTGCTGCCCGCGCTGGCGCTGGCGCTGCCGTTCGCGCTGCTGCGCCGCCGCCCGCTGGCCGCGCTGGGCCTGCTGCTGCTCGGCTCGGCCCTGACCACCGTGGCGATCCACACCGAGGAGGTCGCCTACCTCACCGACATGCGTTACCTGGAGCTCATCGCCGTCGACCTCGCCGTGGCCGTGGTCGCGGCGAAGCGCTCGCGGCGCGTCTCCGCCGCCGTGGGCTTCGTCGCGCTGCTGGTCCAGGTCCTCATCGGGTACGCCAACGGGCTCAACACGCCCGTCTTCGAGTTCGAGATCCCGACCCTGGCCATGGCCTTCGCCTGGACCGTCGGCAACTCGGTCCGCACCCGCCGCGAGCACGCGGAAGCGATCCGCGCCCGGGCCGCCGGCCAGGCCGCCACCGAGGAGCGGCTGCGCATCGCCCGGGAGCTGCACGACATGGTCGCGCACAGCATCGGCGTCATCGCGATCCAGGCGGGCATGGGCCGCCGGGTCATCGACTCCCAGCCGGGCGAGGCCCGCAACGCGTTGCAGGCCATCGAGGACACCAGCCGGGAGACCCTCGCCGGCCTGCGCCGCATGCTGGTCGGGCTGCGCCAGGACGGCGACGTCGCGCCGCCCGCCCCGACGCTGGCCGATCTGGACCGGCTGGCCGCCACCACGGCCGGCGCGGGGGTGCGCGTCGAGCTGGACTGGCGCGGCGACCGGCGGCCGCTGCCCGGCGACCTGGAGCTGTCGGCATACCGGGTCGTGCAGGAGGCGGTCACCAACGTGGTACGCCACGCGGCGGCACCCCGGTGCGCGGTCACCGTCGACTACCGCGACACCGAGCTGCGCCTGACGATCGCCGACGAGGGCCGCGGCTGCCCGCAGCCCGGATCCGGCTACGGCATCACCGGGATGCGTGAGCGGGTCGCCCTGCTCGGGGGCGAGTTCACCGCCGGACCGCAGGCGCGGGGCGGGTTCCTGGTCACCGCCCGGTTCCCGCTGCCCGAACCCGCGGCCCTCGCGCCGGAGCCCCGCGAGCCGTCGGCGGCGGCCGGGCCGGTGCCGGCGCTCTCGGAGCACGCTCCGGCAGATCCGCCCGGCGTCGGGGCGGTGGCGCGATGACGGTCCGGGTGCTGCTCGCCGACGACCAGCCGCTGGTGCGGTCCGGGCTGCGGGTGCTCATCGACGAGACGCCCGACCTCGCCGTCGTCGCGGAGGCCGGCACGGGCGCGGACGCGGTCCGGCTGACCGCCGAGACCCGGCCCGACGTGGTCGTGATGGACATCCGCATGCCCGGGATGGACGGCATCGAGGCCACCCGGCAGATCACCGCCGCGGCGGGCCCCACCCGGGTGCTCATGCTCACCACGTTCGACGAGGACGCGCACGTCTACGGCGCGCTGCGGGCCGGGGCCAGCGGATTCCTGGTCAAGGACATGGCGCTCGACGACATCCTGGCCGCGATCCGGGTGGTCGCGGCCGGGGACGCCCTGATCGCGCCGAGCGTCACCCGCCGCCTCATCGCGGACTTCGCCGCCGGGCCGCCCGCGCCCCGGGCGGCCCGTCCCGATCCCGGCATCACCGACCGGGAGCGGGAGGTGCTCACCCTGATCGGGCGCGGGCTGTCCAACGGCGAGATCGCGCAGGAGCTGTTCATCTCCCCGGCGACCGCCAAGTCGCACGTCGCCCGGCTGCTCACCAAGCTGGCCGCCCGCGACCGCGTCCAGCTCGTCATCACCGCGTACGAGCTGGGCCTGGTCACGCCGCCGAGCTGACCCCCGGCCGCGTCACCGCGTGCCGGCCGCCGCATCGACCCGCCGGCCCGGTTTGATCCGCCGCAGCCAGCGCCGCAGCAGGGTGGGGCGGGCGGTGTCGACCGGCGTCGCGGCGCGCGCGGCGGCGTCGGCGGCCGCGCCGAAGAAGTCGCCGCCCTTGCGCCGCACGTCGTCGGTGCCCCAGGCGCGCTCGCGCGACGCCTTCGCCATCCGCGGGATGTGCTTGGCGCAGTGGATGTACGCCTCCTGCACCTCGACCACCACCCAGCGCTCGGCCCGCCGTCCGGGCACCGGGTCGACCGGCAGCTCCGGGTACGCGCCCCGGGCCAGGTCGTCCTCCAGCACCGTGGCACGGCCGTTGACGTGCAGCCCGATCGCGTCGGTGACGAAGTCGACGAACAGCAGTCCCACGTGGCCGTTCTCGGTGATGTTGCCCAGGCTCGCCATCACCCCGTTGCCCCGGTACTCCGGCCAGGTCAGGTGGGTGGCGTCGAGCACGTGCACGAAGCCCGCGGGCCCGGCCCGGAAGGTGTTGTCGCACTCCCCGGCGGCGTCGGAGGTCGCGACGAACATCATCTCCTGGCGGCTCACGAACGCGGCCATCCGCTCGTTGAGGTGGTCCAGCATCTGCTGGTCGTAGAAGCGCTGCGCCCGCTCGGTGGTCCCGTAGGCCTGCTGGAGGCGGCGTTCCGCCGCCGAACCCTGCACCTTCTCGACGATCCGGGTCATCTCGTCTCCCTCGGCCACGCGCCCCTGCGGGCACGCCTGCGAACGAGATTCACGGACGTCAGTCATCCCGCGTCGCACAGCGGGTGCGACGCGGGACGTCGTGAGCGCGGCTAGGGGACGCCGGCCGAGGTCAGCGTGTGGTGCTCCGCCGGTGCAGCAGCACGCCGCCGAGGACCAGCGCCGCCACGAGCCCGGCCAGCACCCAGTAGGGCCACGTCGTCGATTCCGGGGCCGGAGCCGGGGCGGCGGCGGTCGCGCCGGACGTCGCGGCGGGCTGCTGCGGCGGCGCGGTCTGGCCGAGTCCCGGGTCGGGCTGGTTGGTCGGCGCGGTCCAGCCGGCCGGGGCCGTGGTCAGTTTGCCCTGGTAGTCGAAGCGGATCTCACCGGTGACCTTGTCGCCGTCGGAGGCCACCGACAGGTAGGTGATGGTGTAGACGCCGGTCTGCGGCCAGTGCGACACGGGGATCACCGCCGGAAACCCGATCTTGTAGAGCTGGGGCTCCCAGTTGCCGTCGCGCAGCGTCAGCTCCTGCACCGGGCTGGGCAGCGGCTTGGGCTCGCCGCCCGACCAGCCGTGGTCGACGCGGGTGCCGTCGGGCGCCTTCACCGTGAAGTACGCGGCGGAGGTCGGCTTCTCGGTGAACACCAGCCGCACGCTCTCGCGGGGCTCGGTCACGGTGCTGTGGTCGGCGGGGTCGGAGAAGGCCAGCTGGCCGTGTGCCTGCGCGGGGGAGGGCAGCAGCACGGCCACGGCCACCGCGGCGAGGACGGCGGCGATCTTTCGAGACATGCGCATGAAGCTAAGCCATCGGGATCGCCCGCACCATCCCCGCCGTCACCACCAGTCCAGGCGGCCCTTCCAACCCTGGAGCGCCGCCTGCGGATCGGCCTGCAGCACCCGGTCCAGGGCGCTGGCGTACACGTCGCGGAAGTCCGTCGTGTACTTCAGATCCCCGTCGTCGAGGTCGGTGAGGCTGGGCTGCTCGCCGTACAGCCCGCCCGGGATCGACTCGCCGAGCACGAACACGTTGGACGCCGTGCCGTGGTCGGTGCCGTCGGAGGCGTTGGCCCGCACCCGCCGCCCGAACTCGGAGTACACCAGCACGACCACGTCCTTGCCCGCCGGGTGCGCCGTGATCCGCCGGTAGAACGCGGTCAGGCCCTTGTCCAGGTAGGACAGAAGTGTCTCCTGCAGGTCGCGCTCGTCGGCGTGGGTGTCGAAGCCGCCCAGCGACACCGAGAACATCCGGGTCGCCACCCCGGCCTCGATGCACTGCGCGACCAGGTCGAGCTGCGCCTGCAAGCCGGCCAGGCCACCGGTGCCGGTCGCCGGGACCTTCTCGTCGTCGTCGCCGCCGTCGTCGCCGTCGGCGTCCTTGACCTGCTGGGCCATCTCCCGCACCCGGGCCAGGTCGCCGAAGCACGCGGCGGCCCGCGCCTGCAGCGGCGGCTCCCCGGCCGACGGCGCGGCGAACCCGGCGAGCGCGTCGGCGGTGACCGCCTTGGGCAGTTTCACGTCGGCCGCGCCGATCACCGCGCCCGCGCTGCGCTCACCGGCCAGCAGCGGCGGGAGCACCTTCTCGAACGACACCGCCAGCCGCGGGTCGCCGCCCGCGCCGTCGAGCCACCGGCCGATCCAGCCCGTGTTGCCGGGCCGCTCCGGGTTCGCGGTCTGCCAGATGTCCATCGAGCGGAAGTGGCTGCGGTCGGGCTTGGGGTAGCCGACGCCGCGTACGATCGCCAGCTTCTTGCCGCCGAACAGCTCGTGCAGGCCCTTCAGGGCCGGGTTCAGGCCGGTGGCGTCGTCGAGCTTGAGCACCTCGCCGCCGTCGTAGGCCAGCTCGGGGCGGGCGTCCTGGTAGGCGCGGTCGGCGTACGGGATGACGGTGTTGAGGCCGTCGTTGCCGCCGTACAGCGTGATGACGACCAGCGTCTTCGCGCCGTCCGGGCGGTCGCCGGCGGTGTCGAGGATGTCGGACAGGGCCAGCGTGGTCGCGCCCGCGGCCAGCGCCGCGCCGCCGACGACGCCGCTGGCGATCAGGAACTTCCGCCGGGTCGTGGTGTCCATCGGTCGTCTCCTGTCTCAGTGCACCGCGTACTCGGGGCTGATCAGCCCCAGCACGGTCAGCTTCTTGGCGTCCTTGGCGGATTCGGCCAGCACCTTGCGGGTGCGGTCGGTCCAGGCGTCCACGACCAGCAGCCGGGCCAGCGCCTCCGGCCGCCCGGCCACCGGCGCGGCCGACAGGCGCTCCAGGAACGCGGGGCTCGCCGCGGCGGACAGGGCCTGCGCCAGCTGCACCCGGGTCTGCGTGGCGAACGTGTTCAGCCAGGCCGTGCCCGAAGGCCAGCCGCCGACGCTCGGCGGCTTGAACGGCACCTGGTCGAGCCGGTTGAGGCCCTGGTAGAGCTGCTTGCGCTGCTTGTCGGCGGCGCCGCCGGCGCCGAGCTGGCGCACCGCGCCGACCAGCCACTCCACCGGCTGCTTGACCAGCTGCCCGCCGGTCTCGGTGAACTGCTCGTCCAGCAGCAGCGCCCGGACCAGCGCGGTGACGTCGTGCCCGGCGAACGCGGCCGACAGCCGATCGCGTACGCCGTCGGGCATCGGCTCGCCGGAGGCGAACCGGAACCACAGCCGCGCGGGCAGGAACGTCTTCGCTGCGGGCTGCTCCAGGATGACCTCGGCCAGCGCGTCGGCGTCCAGCGGGCCGGTGCGCCCGAGCACCGTCTTCTTGCCGGGGTCGTGCCGGGCCTGCTGGAACGTGGCCGTGCCGTCGACCCGGTCCACCGTCCAGCCGGTCAGCGCGCGGGCCGCGGCCTTCACGTCGGCTTCCGTGTACGCGCCGATGCCGAGCGTGAACAGCTCCATCAGCTCGCGGGCCAGGTTCTCGTTGGGGGCCTTGCGGGTGTTGCGCTGCCCGTCCAGCCAGTGGATCAGCGCGCCGTCGCGCAGCATCGCCCGTACCAGCACGCCGAAGTCGCCCCGGCCGTCGCGCCGGAAGGTCTCCTGCTGCGCCAGCATCAGCCCGGCCGACTTGACCTTCTGCACGCTGGTGGCCCAGTGGCCGTGCCAGAAGAACACCAGCTTCTCGGTGAACTGGTGGTCGGCGGCGACCATCCGCTCCACCCACCAGTGGGTGAGCTGCTGCACCTGCTCCTTGCGGGCCTGCTGGGCACGCTGGCGCTGTTCCCGGCTCGGCTTCTTGGACAGGTCCGTGTAGGGGTCCGCGCCGAGTTTCGGGGCGGGCGTGCGGGCCGCGCCCCGGTCCGCGCCGTCCGGCGCGAGCAGCTGCTCGACGGTCGCCCGGTATCCGGCCCGTTCGGCACGGTCGACCTCGTCGGCGGTGGGCCCGAACGTTGCCCTCCGCAGCAGGTGCGCGACCTTCTCCCGTTCCGCCATGCGCCGATCCTAGGCAGCTGGAGATCCGGATCGCCCGCACTGCGTGTACGGGAAACGTAAAGCTACGGGCCGTGATCGCCCGGTGGCTCAACGGCCTCCACCTTGGGCGTGGGTTTGCGGTGGATGCGGTAGTGCAGGACGAGGAACGGCAGGCCGAAGACCCGGAACGCGTGCTCCGCCCGCAATTGCCCGTCCTGCACGTATACGTCCAGGTCCTCCGCGAAGCCGTGCACCGCCATGGCGGTCAGCCGCCCGTCGGCCGGGTCGACGAAGGTCAGGTAGTGGCCTGGCTGGTCCAGCCTGCTGCGGCTGGTCAGCGCCAGCCCGCCACCGGGCCGGGTCCGGGGTTCCAGGGTGGCGGTGAAACTGGCCTGCGGCAGCGGGAAGCCCACGCTGACATAGCCGCGCTCCTCGTGCCGGTAGGTGGTGTACACGCCGACGTAGATGGGCGCGTCGGTGTCGGCGTACGACCGGATCCAGCCGCGCACCGTGACCTCGCCGTCCACGCTGACCGTGTCGATCCGGCTGCGCACCCCGCGCTGGGTCTCCCGCTGGTTCATCGGCACGTCGGCCTGCCCCAGCGGCCGGGCCAGCAGGTGCCGGTACAGCAGGTAGCCGGGCCGGACCCAGAGTCGCCAGCGGGGCTCGATGTCGAGGGTGAACCGGGTGGTGTGCTCGTAGAACTCCCGCACCAGCGGATCCGCGCCCGCCGGGTCGAAACCCGGCCCGGCCAGTTCGTCGAGCGAGGCGACGATGCCGATGTCGGGGTGGTCGGGGCGGTGCACGCCGCCGACACGCTGAGCCAGGGCGGCGACGTAGCCGGTGCCGACGTAGCGGCTGTCGGCGGCCAGCGGCACCACGAACGGCAGCCGGGCCGGGTCGACCCGCTCGGCCAGCAGGCTCACCTGCGGGTCGCGGAACAGCAGCGCGGACAGCACCCGGAACACGGTGACGGTCACCGCCGCCACGATCGCGCCGGGCACGCCCGCCATCGCCCAGCCGAGCGCCGCGCCGACCAGCGGACCGAGCACGACCTTGTGCGGGCGTACGCCCAGCAGCCCGGCCACGCCACCGGTGACGACGCCGATGAGCAGCGAGTTCGCGCCGAGCGCGGCCATCGCCCAGCCGCACGGCGCGGCCAACGCGGCGCTCATCGCGATACGCGACCACAGCGCCGGGATCTCACCCGGCCGCTGCCGCGCCCGCGCCAGCACGTCGACCAGCCCGAGCAGCACCGCGCCCACCAGCGCGCCGGCCGCCATCGCGGCGACGCCCCAGGAAGCGGCCACGGACACGCCGGCGACGGCCCCGATCAGGCCCGCGAGGGCGGCCGAGCCACGGCGTTCAGGGAGTGCGGCGGCATCGCTCATCCCCGCAGGTTAGCGCGGCCCCCGCCGCCCACGGCCCGCCGCCTTCTCCCGACGGCGGCCCACGGTCTCCGCTGATCGTCCGATTTGCCTGGCACCTGGTCGAAAGCGCGTCCATGATTCGCACACCTGCCCGGCAAGTCGGACGATCAAGGCGGGTCCGGCGTGCGGGTGTGCGGTGGCGGCCACCGGGAGGTCCGATGGCCGCCGCGGCATTGGTGCGGACCGCATTTGCTCTGCACCCAAAGCCTTGCTCTGCACCCGAAGCCTTGCTCTGCACCCAAAGCCTTGCTCTGCACCCGCCGGCGCAACAGCGGGCCGGTTCAGGCGGCGTCGCGGTTGAAGCGGCGCTTGGCCCAGAGGTAGCAGAACACGGTGATGGCGAGGCTCCAGGCGATGGCCAGCCAGCCGCTGTCGCCGATGGCGGTGCCCAGCAGCAGACCGCGCAGGGTCTCCATGACCGGGGTGAACGGCTGGTACTCGGCGGCCCAGCTCACGCCGCTGGGCATCGAGTCGGTGGGCACGAAGCCGCTGCCCAGGAACGGCAGCAGGATCAGCGGCATGGGCAGGTTGCTGGCCGACTCGACGGTGCGCGCGGTCAGCCCGCAGGCCACGCCGAACCAGGTCACGGCGAACGACACCAGGGTCAGCAGCCCGGCCGCGGCGAGCCACTCGACCGGGGTCGCGTTCGGGCGGAAGCCGACGAGCATCGCGACGCCGACGACGACGGCCAGGGCGACGACCAGCTGCACCAGGTTGCCCAGCACGTGCCCGGTGAGCACGGCAGGGCGGAAGATGGCCATGGTGCGGAACCGGGCGATGATGCCCTCGGTCATGTCCTGGGCCACGCCGATCGCGGTGAGCTGCGGCGCGCTGGCGATGGCGAGCAGCAGGATGCCGGGGGTGACGTAGTTGGCGTACGCGGCCCGGCCGCCGCCCGCGGCGATGCCGTCGCCGAGCGTGCCGCCGAAGACGTACACGAACAGCAGCAGCATGATGACCGGGATGCCGATGAGGAAGCCGATCAGCGGGTACCGGCGGGCGCGCAGCAGGTAGCGCCGCAGCATGGTGGACGAGTCGCGCAGGGCGTACGCGGTGGTGCTCATCGGTTGCTCGCTCCTTCGAGGGCGGGGGAGCCGGTGGCGTCGGGCCGGCCGGTCAGGGTGAGGAAGACGTCGTCGAGGTCGGGGGTGTGCACGGTCAGCTCGGCTATCTCGACGTTCGCTCCGTCGAGCCGGTCCAGCACCTCGCGCAGGCTGCGGACCCCGCCGTCGCTGGGCACCTGCAGGGTGAGCGCGTCGTCGTCGCGGGTCGACGTGGCGAACACGCGGGCCGCCGCCTCCAGCTCGGCCAGGCCGGCGAAGCGCAGCCGGAGGTGGCCGCCGGGGATGAGCCGCTTGAGCTCGGCCGGGGTGCCCTCGGCGATGATGCGGCCGTGGTCGAGCAGGGCGACCCGGTCGGCGAGCTGGTCGGCTTCCTCCAGGTACTGCGTGGTGAGGAAGATGGTGACGCCGTCGGCGACCAGGGCGCGGATGCTGTCCCACATGGTGCGGCGGCTGCGCGGGTCCAGGCCGGTGGTCGGCTCGTCGAGGAACACCACCCGCGGGTTGCCGACCAGGGTCATGGCCAGGTCGAGCCGGCGCTTCATGCCGCCGGAGTAGGTGGTGGCCGGTTTGCCGGCCGCCTCGGTCAGGTCGAAGCGCTCCAGCAGGTCGGCGACGCGGCGGCGGCCCTCCCGGCGGTCCAGGTGGTTGAGGTCGGCCATCAGGGCGAGGTTCTCCGCGCCGGTGAGGAAGGTGTCCAATGCGGAGAACTGGCCGGTGAGGCCGATGGCGGCGCGTACGTCGTCGGGGTGGGTGGCCGGGTCGTGGCCCGCCACCCGGATCCGGCCGGCGTCGGGGCGCAGCAGCGTGGACAGGATGTTGACCATCGTGGTCTTGCCGGCGCCGTTGGGCCCGAGCAGGGAGAAGACGGTGCCGGCGGGGACCTGCAGGTCGATGCCGTCCAGGACGGTCTTCGTGCCGTACGCCTTGCGCAGGCCGGCGACCTCGATGGCGTTCGCGGGGGTGGGCATGGGGGAGTGTCCTCTCAGGAGCGGTGGATGACGATGTCGCCCCAGTGGGTCCGGGCGCGCACCTCGACGCGCTCGTCGGACTCCTCCGGGCCGGGCACGTTGTCGAGGGTGTTGCGCACCGAGCGGCTCGACCTCAGGTCCAGCCAGGCGGCGGTGCCTTCGGGGATGCCGACGTCGATGCGCCCGGCGGAGGTCTCCAGCACGTGGGTGCCGCGCACCGCCGCGCCGACGCGGATGTCGCCGAACGCGGTCTTGGCGGTGAGCCCGCCTTCGGCCCGGTCGACGGTGACGTCGCCGTTGGCGGTCTTCGCGGTCAGCTCCGCCCCGGCTCGGCCGACGACGATGGGGCCGTCCGCGCCGTTGATCCGGCCGGTGCCGGTGATGGCGCCGATCTCGCAGCCGCCGGTCGAGCTCTTGACGACCGCGTTGCCGCCGACGAGGCCGACGCGGGTGCGCCCGGCGCCGGTGGCCAGGTCGGCGTCGCCGGAGACGACGTCGGCGCTGATCTCGCCCGCGCCGGTGCTCGCGCGCAGGTTGCCGGTCTGCTGGAAGTACAGCCGGCCGTAGCCGGTGGTGTAGCGGCATTCGCCCAGCGGCCCGTCGGCGTACAGGTCGCCGAGGCCGGCGTCGCCGTCGAGGACCGACCCGGCGGGCAGGTGGATGTCGACGTCCACGGAGCCGGTCCGGCCCAGCAGGGTGCCGAGGTGCTTGGGGGTCTTGATGAGCAGGCGGCCGTCGGCGTACTCGACACGGGTCTGCTCGGCCATCTTGATCGACTTGCTGCCGTTGTTGGCGGGGCGCACCTCGACCACGGTGTCGGTGCGCTCGCTCGCGACGATGCGCACGTCGGCGGCGACGACGTTGACGGAGACGGTGATCGGTTCGGGTGTGGCGAAAGTGGGCATGGTGGTCCCCTCACATCGGGCTGTTCGGTGAATCCGCCGGTGGGCGGGGTGGGCGGCGGGCGCGGGTCAGCGCGCCCAGCCGGTGTAGCGCTGGCCGAGGTCGGCGCCGCCGGGGCGGGCGGCGGGGCGCGGCGCGGCGGCGGTGTCGAGCGCGGCCGCGGCGGCCCGGACCAGCCACGAGTTGGCCGACAGCCGCTCGCGGGCGGCCGCCTCGTCGATGCGCGCCTTCAGCTCGTCGGGCAGGCGCAGGTTGATGCGCGAGGTCGCGCCCTTCTCCCCGGCGGCGTCGTCCCAGGCCGGCGCGGCGGGCGCGGCCGGCGCGGCCGGGTGCTCGTCCGGCGGGCTCTGCCGGGTGTTCACCACGAAGACCGGGTTGAGCCCGCGCAGGCGCACCTCGACCGAGCCGGGCGCGAGGTCACGGGTGATCTCGTCGGCGGCGGCCGAGATCGCCTCCAGCAGGGTGAGCCGGATCGCCGACTCCAGCGGCACGGCCAGGCGCTCAGCCAGGGCGCGGGCCTCCGCGCCGCCGGTCTCGGCGGCGACGGCCAGCTCCGCCCGGAGCTTCTCCACGTACGGCGTCAGTTCCATGGCATCACTATGGCACCACGATGGTGCCATTCGCAACCCAACTTGGCTCAATCGTGGTGCCATCGGGTCCGGCAGGCCCCGATCCGACACAAACGTGAACGGTCGGTGGACTGGTGGCGGGGCGGGGTGACGGCGAACATAGGGACGCCGGTACCGTCTGCGGATGCGCAGGCGGGTACGCCGAACGCACCGCTACCCCCGGCGGCGCGGCCACCGCCGGCCGACGCGATCGTGATCTTGTGGAGGAAGACGTATGTCTCAGGGCGAGGACGTACTCGCACTACGCGACGACCTGGCGGCACGGCCCGACTTCGAGGTCACGCTGCGCGGCTACGACAAGCGGCAGGTCGAGCAGTACATCGCGCGCATCAACGCCGAGGTGTCGTCGCTGTCGGCCGAGCGCGAGCGCGCGCTGGGGCAGGTCCGCGACCTGACCGAGCGGCTCAAGCGCCAGCACACCGACCTGTCCGAGCTGGCCGAGCTGCGCCAGCGCCCGGCGCAGGTCGAGCGCGCGTCGTTCCGCCACCTGGGCCCGATGGTGGACCAGATCCTGGAGCTCGCCGAGAAGCAGGCCGAGGCGATCACCACCACCACGGCCCAGCAGATGGCCCACCACAAGGACGAGGCGGAGAAGATCCTCGCCGACGCCCGGGAGCAGGCCGACCGGCTGCGCGTCGAGAGCGAGGGCGCCCTGGAGCGCGCCGAGCAGGAGCTCAAGCGCGTGCACGAGCAGAACGCCCAGCAGGCCGAGCACGCCCGCGCCGAGGCCGACGCCCTGGTCGAGGCCGCCCGGGTGCGGGTGCAGCAGGAGGTCGAGGCCGCCCGCGCGCAGACCCAGCAGGAGGTCTCGCAGTGGAAGGCCAACGTCGAGCGCGAGCTGACCGAGCTGCGCGCGGCCGCCGAGCGTGAGCTGGCCGGCCAGCGCACCGCGGTGAACCAGAAGAACGCCGCGCTGCACGCCGAGGCCCAGCAGCACGCGGCCGACCTGCGCCGCCGCGCCGACGACCAGAACGCCGCCCACCAGCAGCAGCTCACCGTCGTGCAGCAGGAGATCCGGGCCCGCCGCCAGGCGCTGGCCCAGCTGCAGGCCGAGCTGGACATCGCCCAGCAGCGCCTGGTGCAGTCGCGCCAGGACGGCGCCACCGCCGAGCGCGACGTGGCCCAGCTGCAGCAGCGGCTGAGCGAGACCACCCAGGAGCTCAACCACGAGATGCACCGGCTGGAGGAGGCCCGGCGTTCGGCCGAGTCCGCCGAGCGCCACGCGGTGGCGGTGCGGGCCCGGGTGCAGCGCGAGGCCGAGCGGGTGGCCAACCTGGCCGCCGCCGCCGTCATGGCCGCCGCCGTCGGCGGGGTCGAGACCGGCGAGTACCCGCGCGTGCAGATGCGCCCCAACCCGCGCCACTCGGCCGCCGAGCCGGACGAGGTCGAGGTGCACGCGGAGCAGGTCGAGCCGGTACTGGAGCTCGAAGGCCCGGCGCAGGTCGAGGACGCCGTGGCCGAGCCGGTCGAGGGCGAGCCCGAGCAGCGCCACCACGAGGGCGACCCCGAGCTGGCCGAGTACGCCAACGGCCGCCGCGACGGCGAGCTCGCCGTTCCGGCGCAGCGTCAGCCGGAGCGCGTCGGCGCGGACGTCGAGTAGTCACGTACCAGCAGCACAGGCCCGCTCGCGTCAGGTGAGCGGGCCTGTGTCGTCTGTGTACCGTCTCAATTGGCGGGAATTAATAGTAAGGCTTATTGACTGTTAATTATCGACCCGCGACGATCCCAGGAGAACGGCTCCCCCGTGTCCTGAGATCGGAGCTTCCATGAACAGACTGCGAACAGCGGCGGCGGCCCTGGCCACCGCGCTGGTCACCACCTTCGCGGTGGCGGCGCTGTCCGCCCCCGCCTCCGCCGCCGAAGTGCTCGTCAACGGCGGCTTCGAGACCGGCGCGCTGTCGCCGTGGAGCTGCACCGGCAACCTGGGCAGCGTCGTGTCCACCCCGGTGCGCACCGGCGCCAAGGCGCTGCAGGGCGCGGCGAGCGCGTCCGACAACGCCAAGTGCACCCAGACCGTGTCCGTCGTCTCCGGCACCCAGTACACGCTGTCGGCGTGGGTCCGGGGCAGCTACGTCTACCTCGGCGTCAACGGCGGCACGTCCACCTGGACCCCGAACGCGACGAACTGGACACAGCTCACCCTGACCTTCACCGCGGCCAGCAGCTCGATCCAGGTCTACCTGCACGGCTGGTACGGCACCGGCACCTACTTCGCCGACGACGTGTCCCTGCAGGGCCAGGGCGGCAACAACCCGACCGTGCCCGGCACGCCCGGCACCCCGGCCGCCGGTTCGATCACCAACACCTCCGTCGCGCTGAGCTGGGGCGCGTCGTCCGGCACGGTCACCGGCTACCGGGTGTACGAGGGCAGCACCGTCGTCGCCAACCCCACCGGCGCCTCCGCCACGATCAGCGGGCTGGGCGCGTGCACCACGCACACCTACTCCGTCGCGGCGTACAACAGCGCCGGCGAGTCCCCGCGCTCGGGCACGGTCACCGTCACCACCACCGGCTGCGGCACCGGCGTGCCCGGCACCCCCGGCAACGTCACCGTCGGCGGCGCGACCAACACCTCGCTCAACGTGTCCTGGAGCGCCTCGTCCGGCACCGTCACCGGCTACCGGGTGTACGAGGGCAGCACCGTGCGCGCCACCGTGACCGGCACCAGCGCCACGATCACCGGCCTGGCCACCTGCTCCAGCCACACCTACACCGTGCGCGCCTACAACGGCACCGGCGAGTCCCCGGCCTCGGCGTCCGCGTCCGGGACCACCACCGGCTGCACCACCGGCACCCTGCCCAAGCACCTGCTCACCGGGTACTGGCAGAACTTCGTCAACGGGGCCACCCCGCTGCGGCTGTCGTCCGTGCCGACCACGTACGACATCGTGGCCGTCGCGTTCGCCGACGCCGTGGCCGGGCAGGCCGGGTCGGTGACCTTCAACGTCGACTCCGGGCTGTCCTCGGCGCTCGGCGGCTACACCAACGCCCAGTTCCGCACCGACGTCGCCACGCTCAAGGCCCGCAACCAGAAGGTCATCCTGTCTGTCGGCGGCGAGCTGGGCTCGGTCTCGGTGAACAGCTCGGCGGCGGCGACCAACTTCGCCAACAGCCTGTACACCCTGATCACCGACTTCGGCTTCAACGGCGTCGACATCGACCTGGAGAACGGGCTCAACGCCACGTACATGGAGCAGGCGCTGCGCAACCTGCGGTCGCGGGTCGGGTCAGGGCTGATCATCACGATGGCCCCGCAGACCATCGACATGCAGTCGACGGGGGCGGGCTACTTCTCGCTCGCGCTCAACATCCGCGACATCCTGACCATCGTGCACACCCAGTTCTACAACTCGGGCAGCATGCTCGGCTGCGACCAGCAGTTCGCGTACTCGCAGGGCACGGTCAACTTCCTCACCGCGCTGGCCTGCATCCAGCTGCAGTCGGCGCTGCGGCCCGACCAGATCGCGCTCGGCCTGCCCGCCACCACCCAGGCCGCGGGCGGCGGCTATGTCAACCCGACCGTGGTCAACAACGCGCTGAACTGCCTGGCCGCCGGCACCAACTGCGGCAGTTTCGTGCCGCCGGCGCGCTGGCCCACGATCCGCGGCGCGATGACCTGGTCGATCAACTGGGACGCGTCCAACGGCTACAACTTCGCCAACACCGTCCACAACCACCTGGTGTCGATGCCGTAAACCCGTACCACCGGCCGGCCCGGCGGCGGGATCATCCCGCCGCCGGGCCGGCCGCGCGAAAACGTGTTGGCGGGTCCTGGCTACCGCGCTAACCTCGTCGGCATGGCACTGATGTTCCTGTGATTCTCGCGGCCGCGGCCCCTACGACGTCGAGCTCCGCTCCGTCCGGCCGTGCACGCGCGCAGGCGACGGCCGTCATCCGGCAACCCTTGCCGGCCGGAAGGCTGCCCCTGCGCGTGGTCCGCCCATCGCCCCGCCGATCGGCCATGCCGAGAATCGCAGGACAACCATGCGCACCGCGCCATCGCCCGCAGACACCCAGCTCACCCTCACCGGCGTCACCCACCGCCACGGCGACCGCGTCGTGCTCGACCGGGTCGACCTCACGGTCCGCCCCGGCGAACGGGCCGGCGTCATCGGCGACAACGGCTCAGGCAAGTCCACCCTGCTCCGCCTCATCGCGGGCCGGCTGCGACCGGGCAACGGCACCGTCACCGTCACCAGCCCCGGCGGGGTCGGCTACCTGCCGCAGACCCTCGACCTGCCCGGCCACGCCACCGTGCAGGACGCCGTCGACCTCGCCCTGAGCGAGCTGCGGCAGCTCGAAGCCGGGTTGCGCGCCGCCGAGCGCGACCTCGCCGGCGACGACGGCGCCCGCCTGGCCGAGTACGCCGACCTGCTCGACCGGTTCGAGTCCCGCGGCGGCTACGAGGCCGACAACCGCGTCGAGATCGCCCTGCACGCGCTCGGCCGGCCGGGGCTGGACCGGAACCGCCGCCTCGGCACGCTGTCCGGCGGCGACCGGGCCAGGCTCGCGCTCGCCGCGACCCTGGCCGCGCGGCCGCAGCTGCTGCTGCTCGACGAACCCACCAACGACCTGGACGACGCCGCCCTCGACTGGCTGGAGCGGCACCTGCTGGCCCACCAGGGCACCGTCATCGCGGTCACCCACGACCGGGAGTTCCTGGCCCGGGTCACCACGACCGTCCTGGAGGTCGACGCCGGCGCGGTACGCCGCCACGGCGACGGCTACGACGGCTACCTCGCCGCCAAGGCCGCCGACCGGGCCCGGCAGCAGCAACGGCACGAACAGTGGCAGGCCGACGTCGCCCGCCACGGCGAGCTGCTGGCGGCCAACGCCGACCGGCTGGCGGCCATCCCGCGCAAGGGCCCGCGCGGGTTCAGCGGCGCGGGGGCGTTCCGGGCCCGCTCGCATACGCACGGCGCGGCCGGGCGCATCCGGGCGTCCCGGGAGCTGCTGGCCCGGCTGCTCGACGACCCGGTGCCGCCACCGCCGGCGCCGCTGCGGCTGTCCGCCCAGGTCGTCGCCGGTGACCTGGCTGAGCAGCCGCCGCTGGAGCTGGCGGACATCGTGGTGCCGGGGCGGCTGCGGCTGGACGCGCTGCGGCTCGTGCCGGGGGAGCGGCTGCTCGTCACCGGACCCAACGGCGCGGGCAAGAGCACGCTGCTGCAGGTGATCGCCGGGGAGGCGGGCGCCCACGCGGGCACGGTGCGGCACCGCCCCGCGCGCCTGGGGTTCCTGCGCCAGCACGGAGCCGCCGACGACGGCCGTACGCTGCTCGCCGCCTACGCGGCAGGGCTGCCCGGCGAACCCGGCGAGTACGCGGCGGAGCTGCTCGGCTGGGGCCTGTTCCGGCGGGACGACCTGGCCCAGCCGGTGCGGGTGCTGTCGGCCGGTCAGCGCCGCCGGCTGGAACTGGCCCGCATCGTGCGGCGGCCGGTGGACCTGCTGCTCCTCGACGAGCCGACCAACCACCTGTCACCGGGCCTGGTCGAGGAGCTGGAAGCGGCGCTGCGGGGCTACTCGGGCACCGTCGTGCTGGTGACCCACGACCGCCGCATCCGCGCGGCGTACACCGGTCGCGAACTGCGCCTCGCGCAAGGCGCCCCCGCCCCGCGCTGACACGGCCGAGGCCCCCCCGCGAGCACGGGTTGCGGGGCGGCCTCGCAGTTTCGGGGAAAATGCACCTTC
Source organism: Catellatospora coxensis (assembly GCF_016862635.1). Classification (GTDB taxonomy): domain Bacteria; phylum Actinomycetota; class Actinomycetes; order Mycobacteriales; family Micromonosporaceae; genus Catellatospora; species Catellatospora coxensis. The sequence continues at coordinate 39,510 of NZ_BONI01000019.1, forward strand.
GCGGGCGCGAGTTCGTGCGCTTTCCCCGAAACCGCGAGCGCGTCAGGGCTGGACGGCCTCGGGGACGACGAGGACGATCTTGCCGCGGGCGTGGTCGGTCTCCAGGGCGCGTAGCGCCTCGGCGGTTTCGGACAGGGGGCGGACGCGTTCGATGACGGGTGACAGGCGGCCGGCGGCGATCAGGCCGGCGAGGTGGTCGAGGTCGCCGGTGTCGCGGCGGGCGGTCACGACGCGCAGCCGCTGCCGGGTCACCGTCCCCAGCACGGCCACCTTCAGCAGGTGCGGCAGCGGGCCGAGCACCCGGCCGCCCGCGCCGCTGGAGGACAGGTACGTCCCGCCCGGCGCGAGCACCCGGCGCAGCGCCGCGAGCCCGTGGCCGCCGGCCAGGTCGAAGACGACGTCGTAGCTGCGATCGCCGCGGGTGAAGTTCTCCCGGGTGTAGTCGACGACGGCGTGCGCGCCCAGCGAGCGGACCAGGTCGGTGTTGCGGGTGCTGCAGACCCCGGTGACCTCAGCACCGAGGCCGGCGGCCAGCTGTACGGCGAACGTGCCGACGCCGCCGGAGGCCCCGTTGACCAGCACCCTGCTGCCGGTCGTGACACCGCCCAGCCGCAGCGCCTGCAGGGCCGTGGACGCGGCTATGGGCAGCGTCGCCGCCTGCTCGAAGCTCACCCCGGCGGGGATGCGGGCCAGGTGGTCGGCGGGCGCGGCGACGTACTCGGCGAAGCCGCGCTGGTTCACCTCGCCGAAGACCTCGTCGCCGGGCTGCCAGCGGGTGACCTTCGCGCCGGCCTCGACGACGGTTCCGGCAACGTCGCGGCCCAGCACCTTCACCCTCGGCCGGCGCAGCCCCCAGGCCAGCCGGATCATGGTGGGTTCACCGGACATCGCGACCCGGTCGCCGAAGTTGAGCGAGCAGGCGTGCACCCGGACCAGCACCTGCTCCGGCCCGACGGCGGGCCGGGGCACATCGGCGTAGCGCAGCACGTCGGCGGAGCCGTACCGGTCACGAACGATCGCTTTCACGTCAGTCTCCTTGAGGGGTGGTCAGCGGTGGCGGGCCTGGGCGAGCCCGTCGGTGACGGTTTGCAGCAGGGTGATCGAGGACATGGCGATCAGTCCGATGCCGATCCACCGGGTCGTGTCCGGGCCCCAGCCGGCCGCGGCGACGAAGGCCGGGTTGAGCACCCGGTCGGCCGTGACGAGCCAGATCAGCGTCAGCGGGGCCGCGACCTCGACCAGCGCGGAGGCCAGGGCCAGCGGCACGCTCCAGCGGGCGTAGTGCCGGGCGAAGGCGGTCCCGAGCCCGGCCACGCCCGCGCCGAGGAACGCGTACACCACACCGGTCTCCCACAGCCACGGCGACAGCAGCCCGATCGGCTCGCCCTGCACGTCGACCTCGGTGCTCACCACCGGCGTCAGCAGTACGAACGTGCAGAACAGCACGGTCACCACGGTCAGCGTCGCGAGTTCGGCATACCTGGCCCGGCGGCTGGGCCGCTCCGGGAGCGCGTCGACGCTCCACGGCCTGGCGGTGCCGGGACGCAGCCGGGGCAGCCGATCGAGGGCGGCGAAGGCCAGCGTGGTCCAGCAGACGATGTGCACGGCGGTGGTGAACGCCGCCGACAGTGCGTCCCCGGCCAGGGTCAGCGCGGGTGCGCCGTGCAGCGCGCGGACCAGGCCGACCCCCGCCGCCGCTGCGGGCACGACCGTGGCCAGCAGCACCGCGAGCAGGCGGGCGTAGTCGTGGTAGAGCGCCGGGCCGATCAGGTGCAGGGGCCGGTCCGCGTAGCCGGCGGCGAGCCGGGCCGGGTCGCCGAGGCCGGTCAGCACCTCGATCTCGGCCGCGGCGGGCTCGTCACCGGCTTCGACCCGGTCGTCCACGGCGTCGGCGATCGCGGTGCGCAGTTCCTTCTCGATGTCGGCGCGCTGGCGGCCGGGCAGGCGGCGCAGCGTGGCGTCCACGTAGCGGTCGGTGAGGGTGGTCATAGCCGGCCTTTCAGAGCGCGGAATGCGGCGTCGAGGGCGTCCCAGTCGCGGCCCAGCGTCTCGGCGAGCTGCTCGCCCTCGGCACTGGTGCGGTAGAACTTGCGCGGCCGGGCTTCGTCGGTGTTCCAGTCGCTGGTCAGCAGCCCCTGCTTCTCCAGGCGGCGTAGCAGCGGGTAGAGGGTGTTCGCGTCGACCGCGAAACCGCGCTGCTCCAGCAGGTCGAGCAGCGCATATCCGTAGTTCTCCTGCCGCAGCACGAGCAGGCAGGCCAGCACGACGGTGCCTCGGCGCAGTTCCTGCAGATGCGTCGAGAGCTGATCGTCGTTAACCATGCGCCACACGATAGTGTGTGCCACACAGTATCGCAACGGTCTTCGCCGTCCGGCCGCTGACGGTTTCCTGTCAGTACAGGGAAAGGCGATCACGGGGTCGGCATCATGTGCGCCATGAAGACATCGGGCCCGCTCGCCGCACTCGTCCTTGCCGCCGTCCTCGCCACCGCCGCCTGCACCGCGGAAACCCCCGGGGCCACCCCCACCTCCAGTGGCGCACCGGGCGCCGCCCCGTCGGCGGGCAGCGCCGCCCCGACGGTCGCCGCCGCCGCGGGCGACCGGGACGGCTGCCTGACCGGCAAGTGGAAGGCCGATGTGGACGCCATGGCCAAGGCCGCCGCCAGGCTGGGCGGCGGCGAGGGCACCGGCTCCGGCAGCATCACCATGGAGTTCGCCGACCAGATGACCATCGCGTACGACGACGCGGTGATTATGATCAAGTCCACCGTGTCCGGTTCGGCCGTCGAGGCCAAGATGACCATCACCGGCTCGGCTACCAGCACGTCCTACTCGACCAAGGGTGGGAAGATCTCCGGCGTGATGCCCGGCGGCAAGATCACCACCAAGTCGGTCATGACGATGAACGGCGTGGAGACGCCGATGCCCGCCGGGACCTTCGACGGCAACATCGACCTGTCCAAGAACACCGTGTCCTACACCTGCTCCGGAAACAAGGCGGAGCTGAACAACGGCTACGTGAGCTGGCCGCTGACCAAGATCTCCTAGTCGTACCGCCCACGGGCGGCCGGTGGTCCTCGCGGGCCGCCGGCTGCCCGTTCGTGTTTCCGGGTATGGGTTGCGGAGGGGTGCCGTGAGGTGCATACTCAACTTGTCGGTTGATTAACCGGATGGTTGAATAGAGAGGCGGTCATGGACCGACTGAGCCTGGTCTTCGCGGCGCTGGCCGACCCGACCCGGCGGGCGATCCTCGCCCGGCTGGCCGACGGCGAGGCCACCGTGAACCAGCTCGCCGAGCCGTTCCCGATCAGCCTCCAGGCGGTCTCCAAGCACCTGAAGGTGCTGGAGCAGGCGGGTCTGATCACCCGCGGCCGGGACGCCCAGTGGCGGCCCTGCCGGCTGGAGGCCGCCCCGCTGCGCGACATCTCGGCCTGGGCCGCTTCATACCGCCGCTTCTGGGACGAGCGCTACGACCGGCTGGACGACTACCTGCAGACCCTTCAGCAGACGGGTCCTTCAGAAGAGGAGCAACAAGATGGGTGAGGCCAAGACCCTGGACGTCAAACTGCAGGGCGACCTGGAGATCGTGATGACGCGCAGCTTCGACGCGCCGCTCGCGCTGGTCTGGGAGGTGCACACCAAGGCAGAGCACCTGAAGAAGTGGTGGGCCCGCGGCCACGAGGCCGACGTGACCGCGTTCGACTTCCGGCCCGGCGGCAAGTGGCGCATCGTCGAGCACGGCGACAACGGCGAGGAGTGGGCCTTCCGCGGCGAGGTCCGTGAGATCGTGCCGATGGAGCTGATCGTGCAGACCTTCGAGTTCGAGGGCATGCCCGGCCACATCTCCGTCGAGCGGCTCGTGTTCGAGCACAAGGACGGCAAGACCACGCTGACCGGCACCTCGACGTTCGCCAACAAGGAGGACCGCGACGGCATGGTCGCCTCCGGCATGGAGGGCGGGGCCAACGAGTCCTACCAGGCGCTTGACGCGTACCTCAAGACGCTGGCCTGACCGGCGCGGCGGCCCGCACCGACGGACGTCCGCCGGTGCGGGCCGCGCCGTCTCAGTTGCGCGCGCCGCCCAGCCCCAGCAGGGCCGCCAGGCCGAGGGCGCTGCGCGGGGCGTACGGCATGCGCCACAGCCCGCCGTGCGCCGCCCCCTGCGCCTCCTCCTGCCACACGTGCTCGCGCACCGGCGGGGGATTGCGCAGGTCGTGCACCAGCAGCGCGGCCATCAGCGTGTTCGACGTCGCCGGCTCGAACACCTCCACCCCGAACGCCGGCGCGCCCGCGTACGCCGCGGCCAGCACCCGGTTCTTCACCACCGAGCGGGTACGCGTCGGCGGCGCGACCTTGAAGCTGACCGTCGCGCCCTCGTGCCGGGCCACCGCCGCCCGCCACCGTTGCAGCCGCTTGGCCAGCGCGTAGTTCGGGCCCTGCTGCGCCACGAGGCTGTCGCAGATGCCCGGGTCGGCGTCCGGCGGGTAGTTGCGCCGCAGCAGCCGCCCCGCCGACACGAAACGCAGCGGCCCGCGCAGCGTACGCAGCGTCGACGGCTGCCGGTACTTCTCGTCGGCCTGCGCGACCGCCGCACCCGGCGCGGCGAACACGTCCGTCGGGGTCGCCAGGAACGCCAGCGCCGTGTCCGGGCGCTGCCCGCGCAGGTGCTCGGTCAGCGCGTCCACCGCGGCGCTGACCCGCACGTTGGTCGCCCCGTCGGCGTAGACGTAGTTGCCGAGCACCAGCCGCCCGTCCACGCCGAGCAGCCAGTCCGCGACCGTCGGCAGCTGGTGCAGCAGGTCCGCGCCGGCGACCTCGGCCAGGTCCGGGTGGTCCCGGCGCGCGGCGGCCACCGGGACACGCAGCCGGCCCCCGTACCGCCGGGCGGTCTCCAGCAGGCCCCGCCACAGCTGCGGCCGCGGCAGGTCCACCGCGACGACCTCGCCGCCCCAGCGCAGCAGCGAATGCGTCGGGCCCATCTCCGCGCCCGCGCCCAGCGCCACCACCCGCACGTCGGACAGGTCCAGCCAGTCCGGATTGGCCATCACCGCCCGCACCGCCTCGGCGCAGCTCGGCTCCACGACCCCGGCCGCCACCCAGGCGTCCAGCTGCCGGGCCAGCGCGTCGCCGCGCAGCCGCTCGCCCCGGTACGGCAGCGACAGCTCGCGGTCGGTGTCACCGTCGCCGCCGACGGTCACCGTGCCCAGCTCGGCGGACGGGTCAGGCCGGCGCTCGAACGCCTCGCGCAGCCCGGTCTCGGCGTCCGCGGTGACCACGCGCATCCGCTGGTGCAGCGACGCCAGGCCCGCCGCCGCGCTGCCGCGTGCGGCGTCGCCGGAGAGCAGCCCCGCCTCGACCAGCCGCCGGAAGTGCACCAGGTAGTCGGCGCGCCAGTTCGTCTCGTGCTCGGCCGCCCGCGCCCCGACCGGGTCCACCGGCCGCAACGCGTCGGCGACCACGGCCCGGCCCAGCGCGGACGTGCTGCGCTCGGTGCCGGTGCTGACGGGGAAGACCACCCCGGATGATGCCATCGTGCAACGCTCCTTCGCCGGGCGGTGGCGGCCGCCGTGCGTCGCGGACACTATCGCCTGCCCACCCGGTCGGCAACGACCGGCACCGGCGCGCGGCGTGCCCGTGGCCGCGAGCCTAGAACGGCCACCGGTCCGTGTCGCCCGCCTCCACCAGCGGGATCATCGCGAAGGCGGCGTCGCTCAGGCCGCCGAAGGTGTGCCGGTTGCCGGCGACCGGGGTATGGCCCAGGCGGTGCCGTCACCAGCGCACCGGGAGGTGTGCCGGTGAAGTTATCGACCGCCCGCGCGGTCCGGCAACGCATTTATCCGATCGTGATCCGGGCGGGTCGTAGCCCTTGCCGCGTCCGCCTGGCGGCGAAATGATGGGGTCCGCATGGACGGACGGCTCAGGGAGTGATCGCGCTGTTACGGCGAAAGCGGCCGGTGGCCAAGGGTGTGCCGATCTGGCTGCTCGACATCGACGGGGTCATCAACGCGGTCACCGACCTGCCGGATCGCCGCGTGTGGCGGGGCCACCAGTGGGTGCGGACCGCCGCGGCGAGCAACGAGGACATCGAGTGGCCCATCCTCGCCGCGACGCCGGTGCTGGACTTCCTGCGCCAGGTCCACGAGCAGGGCCGTGCTGAGATCTGGTGGCACAGCACCTGGCAGCACAACTCCGTCAACGTCGGCACGGCGCTGGGACTGCCGTCCTGGCCGGTGCGCGAATGCCCCGAGTTCGTGTCGATGGACGCCGTCCTGGCGGCCCCGCTGCTCAGCACGAAGCGGACCTGGTGGAAGCTGCCCGCCGCGCTGCGGGTGCTCGACGAGGGCCGCCCGCTGCTCTGGACCGACGACGACGTCCGCCACCAGCTGCGCGCCGCCGACACGAGGCCGTGGGGCAACCGGGCGCTGGTGCTGGCGCCGCCGATGCAGGCCGGGCTGACGCCGCGGCAGCTGCGCCGCATCGATCGCTGGCTGAGGAAGTGGCCCGCCCGACCCGCCCTAACCTAACGTGTACTGCTGCTGTACCCTCCGTATGTCTTATGTGGAGGGTTGTCGATGAAGCGCGGTTCGAGCGTCCAGGACAGGGCTGCCCACGCCGGACTCGGCAACCAGCTGCGGCGCTACGGCACCCGGCCGGTGGCCCAGCTGCTCACCGCCCCCATCGTGGCCGTGACCACGCTGGTGCTGGGCTTCGGCACGCACCTCGTGTCCCACCGGCTCGCCGGTGCCGCGATCACCGCCGGCCTGCTCGTGCAGGCCCTGCTCATCCACCGCAACCGCGCGATCCACGTGTTCGAGCGGGGAATGATCACGGTCGGCGCGCTCGGCCGGGTGCGGCACGTGGTGACCTGGCACGAGGTGGCGTACGTCGAGGGCGTCACCGTCAACACCAGCAACGGCGCGTTCACCACCACCCGGCGCGACTTCACCGTGCACCTGCCCGGCGGCCGGGTCCGGTTCAGCGACCTCCTGGTCGCCGACGGCGACCGGCTCGCCGCGCACATCGCCCTGAGCGCAGGCCAGCGCCTGATCTTCTGACCGAGCCTGCCGCGACCGCCGGCACGGCGCTGCCGGCGCCTGATCTGCTGCACGAGCCCGCCAGGACCGCCACCGCGGCGCTGCGGTTACGCTGGCAGCTGCTGATCAGGACATCGTTGCGGGGAGTGGTCTGCGATGAGCGGCGCGCACGCGATCGACACCGGCCTGCTCGACGACCCGGCCGGGGCCGCCCTGTCCGGCCCGCACCGCGGGTTCGCCCGGCGGCACGGGCAGGCGGTCTGCTACGACCCGGCCGTGACACCGTTCGCCGCGCTGCCCGCCGGGGCCGACGCGCAAGCCTGGCGCGACCTCGCGGCGCTGGTGGGGCCGGGTGGCCGGGCTGTGCTCATCGGCGACTACCCGGTGCCGCCCGGCTGGGAGATCACCTGGCGGGACGAGGTCGTCCAGCTGGTCGACGCCGCCGTCGCGATAGCCGACGAGCCCGAGGCGGTGCCGCTCGGCGCGGCCGACGTGCCGGAGATGCTCGACCTCGTCGAGCGCACCAAACCCGGGCCATTCCTCGCGCGTACCGTCGAGATGGGCTCCTACCTCGGCGTCCGGCAGGACGGCAGGCTCGTCGCGATGGCCGGGGAGCGCATGCACCCGCCCGGTTTCACCGAGATCAGCGCCGTGTGCACCGACCCGGCATACCGCGGCCAAGGGCTGGCCACGCGGCTGATCCGCGCGGTCGCCGCGGGTGTGCGGCGGCGCGGCGAGACGCCGTTCCTGCACGCCGCCAGCGACAACACCTCGGCGATCCGGCTCTACGAGGCGATGGGCTTCGCCGTCCGCCGCCAGCTCACCTTCACCGTCGTGGTGGATGAGGAAGGGCACCCTGCGCACCGATAGCGTCAAGAAGGCGCCCTTCCTTCGGCGCTGACCGGGCTGAGCTCCTCCCGCCAGTTGTCCAGCTCGGCTGGAGTGCGGAACAGCAGCACCTGCGGGCCGGGGGAGTCCGCCGCCCAGCGGCGCATCCGGCGGCGCTTGCGCCCGAACGACGCGAAATGCCACAGGATGATCGACTCGGCGGACAGGACGCTGCCGAGCGTCTCCCGGTTGCCGTTGCAGATGACCTCACCGGTCGAGATCAGCCGCGCGGTGCGCCGCAGCAGCCGCCGCAGCGTCAGTCCGCGGGAGAAGTCCAGGCCGATGATGAGGTCCGCCGAGGCGAGCGGGACGTCGAGCCAGTCCTTGTACGCGCCGTCGAGGATCCAGGACTTCTTGCGGCAGATCGCCGCGATCCGGTCCCGCTGGACCGGCATCGGGACCTCTTTCCAGCCGGGTTCCCAGGTCAGCTCGTCGACCGGCTGCCAGGGCAGGCCCAGCCGCCGCGACAGCTCCCGGGCGAGGGTGGACTTGCCCGCCCCGTACACCCCGTAGATCAGGATCTTCTGCGGGAAGGGGCGGCGCGCGTTCACCGGCCGAGCGTAGCGGGCGTGTGCATCTCCGCCGCCCGCGCTGTCGGGCCAGGCCTGGGCGGCTCAGTCGGCGCGGAGCCGGTCGGTGAGGCCGTCGATGCCGGTGTAGAGGTATGCGGTCTGGTATTGCGCGTTGCCGAACAGTCGGGCCTCGCCCCGGTAGATCGCGAGCAGCGTGTCCTCGCCGCGCCACCAGCCGTCGGCGGCCCCGGCGACCTCGGTCACCGGGCGCAGCCGCAGCCGCTCCGGCAGCCCGTCGAGCCTGGCCCCGGTCGCGAGTGCGACCTCGGCGGGCATGCTGTCGGCGAGGTGGCGCAGCGCTATCGACTCCACCCAGCCCTCGACCGAGTTGTGCAGCGGGACCCAGGTGTCGTCGGCCACGATGCCGAACCGGCCGTCGCCGTCGACCATGAAGCCGTACGCCGAAGCGGACCTCGGGCGGCCCGCCGTGAAGCAGGCACCCCGACCTTCCTCGACGGTCGGGTCGTCGGCGTCCAGGACGTGCGGGCCGCCTTCGTACTCGGGGGTCGGCGGCAGTTCCAGCCCGCCCCAGCGGCCCTGGTAGGCGGCCAGGTGCTCGATCGCGGCCGCGGGGCGGTGATAGCGGTGCCAGTGCCGACGGTGCTGCTCGGGCGACCACACCTCGCGCCGGACCCCATACGCGGCGAGGTAGGCCCGCGCCCGCGGCGTCAGCCCGCGGCGTGCGTCGAGCACGTGCAGGGGCTTCGGCGTGCGGCGCGGCCTCGGTGACATCACGTCACGACGGTCCGGCAGTCGCGGCAGATCCGGGTGCAGTGGACACCGGGCACTCCCAGGCGTGGCCGTCCAGACTCATCACGCAGCCGCCGAGGAGCAGGCGGGAGGGACGTCGCGGGTCACCGGGCCAGGGTAGCGAGAAGGGGCGACGCTTTCGACGGTCGCGCCGGCCGGCACCGGCCCGGCAGCAAGCTGCCGCCCCTCGACAGTCACGGCCGACGTCGGCGGGCCGTCAGCCGAACCAATGGTCGACCTCGGTGTAGGCCAATCCGCCGTTGTCGCTGAGAACGGGGTCGTTGAAACTCAGCTGCAGGTCACCGGTGGCGACGCCGCGCGCCCTGTAGACCAGGCAGGGAGACCGGGACGGGGCGCCCGTGTCCCTCGTGCCCAGCACCGGGAACCACGATCCGGCTTCGTACCAGCCGCGACTCGACACGAACATCGCGCCCGTGGTGACCCGCCCGACCATCGCGTACGGCGGTTCGCCCGGAGCCGGAAAACCCGGGGTCGCGTGGCTCCACGAGTATCCGTAAACGGACTCGACGTGTCCCCAGTAATCCGTGGTGATCGTGCCCTCCCAGGCGGCCTCGACCAGGGTGGCGTCGCCGTCGGACAGGGTGTCACCCCGGGTCGTGATCGCGTTGGCGGGTATCTCCTGCCCGAACACTTCCCAGCTGCTCGGAGCGGCTCTGGCCGTGCACCGCGTCAGCGCGTCGCCCTCGGGCGGCAGCAGGAACCCCTCGTGGCGGTAGAACGCGTAGCCGGACGGTGCGGCATCGCGACGCCAGGTGGCGATCGCCGCGTTGTCGGCGGCGGCCGCGTTCCAGTAGCTCCTGAGCGGGATGCCGCCCAGGTGGGTCGTCGGGACGAAGCCCTCGATGCGGAACAGCGTGTATGTCACACCCGACGATCGGGTGTCGCCGACGTTGCCCGACCAGTTCGGATCGGTCGTGAGGAAGTTGTCGCCCCGGCTCGGGTTCCACCAGTGGAACAACGGCACCGTGCCGGCCGGCTGAGGATTGGCCGGGTTGTACACGTGGCCCTGCATGCCGACGATCTGGTAGCCCGCATCTCGGGGACAGGTGCCGGAGTACTGGCAGACCCATCCCTCCTGGGTGGTGGTGAAGTAGTCGCCCCGTGACGGGCTGTGGAACGCGACGAGCGGCACCAGCGTCGGACCGCCGGCGTCCGCGCGGCCGGCCCCGGTGGTGGCGAACCCGGTCGCAGCCACCAGAGCGGCTAGAACGCCGGCCACGACGCGACTTCGCGTCCGATGGGGGATGTGCGGGCGTCTGATCATCGTGCCTCCTCCTGGTCGAGCTCGGATGAAAGCTCTTCCCGAGTAAGGTGCACCCCGATCGAGGACCGTCCACATCGACTGTCGGCTTGTGTCCAGTGTCGCGCTCGCGTCCCCATCCGGTCGGCGCACGAGTGCCCCGCCCTCCGGACTCGGCGTATCCGGAAGACGGGGCGGTCTCGCACCCGGGTGGGGATCGCAGTTTCGGGGAAACTGGCGCTAAGTCAGGCTCGAAAGCTGCACTTTCCCCGAAACTGCACCAGCCGAGGCGGCGTCAGCCCTTGCGCCACTTCTGGGCACCGGTGCCGTTGCAGGTGTAGAGCTGGAGTTTGGTGCCGTTGGCGGTGCCGTTCGCGGTGACGTCCACACACTTGTTGGCCTGGATGTTGACCAGGTCGCCGGCGCCGCTGAGGACGAACTTCTGGGCTCCGGTGCCGTTGCAGTCGTAGAGCTGGATGGCCGCGCCGTCGGCCGACGAGCCGGCGGCGACGTCCATGCACTTGCCCAGGGCCCGCAGGCTGCCGTCGGACTCGAAGGACCAGCGCTGCGCGCCGGTGCCGTTGCAGTCCCAGATCTGCAGCCGGGTGCCGTTGGCGGTGTTGGAGCTGGGGATGTCGATGCAGCGGTTGCTGCTCTGGCCGATCAGCGGGGTGCCGCCGGTGGGCGGGGTGGTGCCGCCGTCGTGGGCGAAGACCCGGACGTAGTCGATGACCATCGACTGCGGGAACACGGTGCTGCCGTCGGGGGAGCCGGGCCAGTTGCCGCCGACGGCCACGTTCAGCAGCATGAAGAACGGGTGGTCGAAGACCCAGCGGTTGGTCCCCGCGTCGGCGCGGGTCTTGCGGGAGTACTGGATGCCGTCGATGTACCAGGTCACCGAGTCGGGGGCCCAGTCGACGGTGTAGGTGTGGAAGGCGTCGGCGAGGCGGGCACCGCCGGGCAGGGTGTACTGGCCGGTCAGCGAGCAGCAGCCGGAGTAGCCGGGGCCGTGCAGGCTGCCGTGGACGGTGCCGGGCTCCTTGCCGATGTTCTCCATGATGTCGATCTCGCCGCTGTTCGGCCACGGGTTGGTGGCGATGTCGCTGCCGAGCATCCAGAACGCGGGCCAGATGCCCTGCCCGCGCGGGATCTTGATGCGGGCCTCGAAGCGGCCGTAGGTCTGGGTGAACCGGTCGGCGGTGAGCAGGCGGGCGGAGGTGTACTGGCAGCTGCCGTACCAGCAGCCGTAGCCGGCGGGGTTCTCACGGCGGGCGGTGATGACGAGGTTGCCCGCGCCGTCGTGGACCGCGTTGCTGGTGCTGTTGGTGTAGTACTGCAGCTCGTTGTTGCCCCAGCCGCCGCCGCCGATGTCGAACTTCCACTTGCTGCCGTTGACGGGCGTGCCGGCGGCCGCGTTGAACTCGTCGGACCAGGTCTGCGGGCCGACGGCCAGGGCCGGGGTGGCGGTGATGACGGTGGCGGGCACGGTGAGGCCGGCGGCGGCGAGGACGGCCACGGTCAGGCGGGCCAGCAGTCGGGGTGTTCTGCGCATGGGACTACCTCCCAGGGAACGTGCGGGGCGTGCTACCAGGAGTTCCGGGCAGAACACTTTTGGTAAGCACTGTTAATAAATTGACAACCGTCACGTTAGGACGGAGATGTCCCGCCGTCAAGAGAGCGCTCTCTATGAGATCGACTCCGGTCCGATGCGGAGCTGCGACATCAGGTGGCGCACCTGCCGACTTCGCCGCCGGCAGCCTCGGCAAGCTGGCGGTACACGTCGGCTGAACCGGGTATGCGGCTGTCATGAACACGCAGAAGCTGGTCTACAAGCCGATCGGGATGGTGGGCGGCGCCGTGGCCGGCGCCGTCGCCGGGGTCGCGTTCAAGCAGGTCTGGCGGATCGTGTCAGGCAGGCGGGAGGCCCCGCACGCCACCGACCCGACGAAGGGATGGACCGAGATCCTGCTCGCCGCGGCGCTGCAGGGTGCGGTCTTCGGACTGGTCAAGGCCGCGGTCGACCGCGGCGGCGCGCACGGCGTCAAGGCGCTCACCGGCAGTTGGCCGGACTGAGGCCGGCCGTGCCCGAGGGCTCCGTTCATCGAGCGGGGCCCTCGGCCATGCCCGGACAAAAAATCTTGAAAAATGTGCCGCGCGGATGTCGAAGCCGCGCAGTCGGTGGTGTCTACCCGGTGAGAGGGTGGCGGGACAGGCCCGACGGGCGGCCGCCGCCACCACGGATCGCCAGGAGGAGTACCGAGATGAAGTACATGATCATGATGCACACGGGCCAGGACGCCACCGAGGGCATCGTGAACTGGTCGCAGCAGGACGTGAAGCGGCACATCGAGTTCCAGCACGACTTCGACCGCGAGCTGCGCGAGAGCGGCGAGATGGTCTTCAACGAGGGACTGACCTTCCCCGACCAGGCCCGCATCGTCCGGCACGACGGCAAGGGCGCGCCCGCCGTCACCGACGGCCCGTTCCCGGAGGCCAAGGAGTTCCTGATCGGCTTCTGGATCGTCGACTGCGCGAGCCCCGAGCGGGCGTACGAGATCGCGGCCAAGGCGTCGTCCGCCCCCGGCAAGGACGGTGAGCCGCTGGGCATCCCGATCGAGGTGCGCCCGATCGTCGGCCCGCCGGCGGCCGACGCCTGATGGCCGACCGGCCGATCGAGGACCTGCTGCGCGAACTCGCGCCGCGGGTCCTCGCCGTGGTCGCCCGCAAGTACCGCGACTTCGACACCGCCGAGGACGCCGTGCAGGAGGCGCTGCTCGCGGCGCACCTGCACTGGCCCGCCGAAGGGCTGCCGGACAGCCCCGAGGCGTGGTTGGTGGCCACCGCCTCCCGGCGGCTGATCAACATGTGGCGTGGTGACGACGCCCGCCGCCGCCGGGAGGAGCAGGACTGGGGGCCGGTGGCGGCGGGCGCGGCCGACGACACCGCCACGGACCGCGACGACACGCTGCAGCTGCTGTTCATGTGCACCCACGCGGCGCTGACGCCCCCGTCGGCGATCGCGCTGACGCTGCGCGCGGTCGGCGGCCTCAGCACCGCCGAGATCGCCGCCGCGTTCCTGGTCCCGGAGGCCACCATGGGCCAGCGGATCAGCCGCGCCAAGCAGCGCATCCATGCCTCCGGCGAGCCGTTCCGGCTGCCGTCGGGCGCGGACTGGCGGCCCCGGCTCGACGCGGTGCTGCACGTGCTCTACCTGATCTTCAGTGAGGGGTACGCCAGCAGCGGCGGCGGCGAGCTGGTGCGCACCGACCTGTCCAAGGAGGCGATCCGGCTGGCTCGCGAGGTGCACCGGCTGCTGCCGGACGAGCCCGAGGTCACCGGGCTGCTGGCGCTGATGCTGCTCAACGACGCCCGCCGCGACGCGCGCACCGGCCCGCACGGGGAGCTGATCCCGCTGCCCGAGCAGGACCGCGCCCGCTGGGACCGGGCCGCCGTCACGGAGGGTGTCGAACTGGTCGGCGCCGCGCTGCGGCAGCGCGCCGTGGGGCCGTACCAGCTGCAGGCGGCGATAGCCGCGGTGCACGACGAGGCCGCCACCGCGGCGGAGACCGACTGGCCGCAGATCCTCGCGCTGTACGGCGTGCTCGAGCGCATCCAGCCCAACCCGATGGTCACCCTCAACCGCGCCGTGGCCCTGGCCATGGTCGACGGCCCGCAGGCGGGCCTGAAGCTGCTGGACACCCTCGACGAGCGGCTGCCCGGCCACTACCGGCTGGCCGCCGTACGCGGGCACCTGCTGGAGATGGCCGGCGACCGCCCGGCGGCGATCGAGCAGCTGCGCGCCGCGGCGGTCGGCACGTCCAGCGCCCCCGAGCTGCGCTACCTGCTCACCGAGATCGGCCGCCTGCGCGACGCGCCGGGACCGGCCCTACTGCATGGTGGTGCCGGGCGGATGGCCGAAGGAGACCGGGCAGTAGAAGATCCACAGTGAGTAGCCGCGGCCGATCTCCACCGCCGTCGGGCTGTTGTCCGGTTGCAGTGACATGAACTCGCCGGGCTCGCGCGACTCCTCGACCGGGCGCCAGCTGTCCGCGGGGCCGTTCGTCTCGTAGGTGGCGGCGGTCAGCAGCAGCCGCATCGGCGTGCCGCACTCCGCACAGTCCATCGGGCCGGGATCGGTCAGGTGCCAGGAGGCGAAGCCGCCCAGCTTCCATCCCGGGGCGATGGACAGGTCGAACTGGTAGGAGTACGCGGGCTCGCCGTCGGCGTCGCGTTCGGCCATGTCCTGCTCCCACTGCAGGATGCGCTTGTCCAGCTCCCGCGGCAGCAGGCCGCCGAACTCGTACTCGCGCACCTGCTCGGGGTGCAGCACACAGGGTTCCGGCAGGTACGACTCACTGACGATCAGCGGCTCCGGCGGCGCGGACAGCAGCTCGCCGACATCGGCCGCGCGCCGCCACACCGGCAGCACCCGGGGGTTGTAGCCGAGGTCGCTGTGATCAAGCGGGCACCACAGCAGCTGGAGCACGTCGGTGTCGTCCGGGCCCAGGAAACCCGGGGTGTCGCGACGGTAGAGCTGCACGACCGGCACCATCGCGATCGGCTGCTCGCCGAGCTCTGCGGGCGCGCAGTCGTCCAGGTCGGGCAGCTCGGCCTGCTCCTGCTCGGTGAGCTGGAGTTGCTCGTCGCGGCGGGTGCGGCCCCAGGCCGCGCCCAGGATCCGCCGCCACCGCCGCACCGTCTCCGGCCGGTGCGGGCTGGGCAGGTAGTCGTGCTCGTCCGTGCAGTGGGGCCAGGGCTCCTGCGCGGGCCAGAGCAGCGGGCCGCCGACCGAACTGCCGTGCACGGTCGGCGCGCCGGGGCGGGGGTGCAGGCGGGTCGCGGTGCCGACGTGGTCGCGCAGTTCCGGGAAGACCGCGGGGATGTCGACCGGCCGGGGCGGGGTGGTCCGAGCCATGGTGATCCTCCTGCGGGGTGCCGACCGGGCGGAGCCTAGCGGAGCGGCCACGGCCGCGGGGGAGCCGAGCCGATCGGTGCGGGCGTCCGGGGATCGCCGGCCCGCGGCCCCGCCTGCCGCCGCAGGGCAGGGACACGCAGCGTCCGCGCTGATCGTCGCGTGGCCGGGTCGCCGACGCGTCCCGGCCACACGATCGCGGCATCAGTAGATCGTCACGTCCAGTTCGGCGAGGCGGCCCCGGTCGGCGGTGAGGTCGATGGCGGCGATGCGGCCGTCGACGACGGTGAACGCCAGCACGACGCGGACCTTGCCCTTCGGGGCCCAGACCGCGTTGACGACGCCGTCGATGAGCGCGGTGCGCGCCTCGGCGGCCTGGCCGTTCCAGTAGCCGGCGACGGTCGCCGCGCCGCGCTTCTCGGCGGACGAGCCGTACGAGACGGCGGTCGCGTCGGCGCGCATCACCACGTCGGGATCGAGCATGGTGACCAGTGCCTCGAACCGGCCCTCCCGGGCGGCGGACAGGAACGCCTCGACGACCGCGCGGCGGCGGGCCTGGTCGACGTCGCCGGTCGGGGACTGCCCCTGCACGCGTCGCCGGGCCCGGCTGGCCAGCTGCCGGGCGGCGTCGGGCGACTTGCCGATGACCGGGGCGAGCTCGTCGAACGGCACGGCGAACATGTCGTGCAGCACGAACGCCAGCCGCTCGGCGGGGGTGAGCGTGTCGAGCACGACCAGCAGCGCGAGCCCGACCGAGTCGGCCAGCACCGCCTCCTGCTCGGGGTCGGGCCCGGCGGTCGCCCCGACCGGTGGCAGGTCGGTGTCGGCGGTGTCGTCGAGCAGGTCCTCGCGCCGGGTGGTGCGCGAGCGCAGCATGTCCAGGCAGATCCGGCCGACCACGGTGGTCAGCCAGCCGCTGAGGTTGCCGACCTCGTCGACGTCGGTCCGGCTCAGCCGCAGCCAGGCCTCCTGTACGGCGTCGTCGGCCTCGGCCGAGGAGCCGAGCATCCGCAGCGCCACCGCGCGCAGCCGTGCCCGGTCCTGCTCGAAGCGCTCGGCCAGCCGGTCCTGCTCCTGCATGTCGTGCATACCTCCCCGAATCGCCTTCAATCGTGATCCAGGCCACATCTGTCACATCTTCGGAAAGCGGCCCGTCATACCGATGACGAACGAGATCGGGCCGATGTGACAGGCCCGGCCACAAGATCCTATTGGAGGACATCATGCAGGCTCGGATGACCAACCCCGCCGCGCTGCTGCCGGACGCCGTGAAGGGCATCAACCTGATCTACAAGGCCGCCCACTCCGCGGGCCTGGCCAAGTCCACCCTGGACCTGGTGCACCTGCGGGCCAGCCAGATCAACGGCTGCAGCGCCTGCGTCGACTCCGGCGCGCGCGGCATGCGCAAGGCCGGCGAGACCGACGAGCGGCTGTTCGCGGTCGCGGCGTGGCGGGAGACCGACTACTTCACCGAGGCCGAGCGGGCCGCCCTCGACCTCGCCGAGCACGCCACGCGGCTGGCCGACAAGGGCGAAGCGGTGCCGGACCCGGTCTGGGAGGCGGCCGCCAAGCACTTCGGCGAGACCGAGCTGGCCTCGCTGGTGCTGTGGATCGCGACGACCAACTTCTTCAACCGGCTCAACGCGGTCACCCGCCAGCCCGCCGGCCAGAACTGGGGCTGAGCTGCGGCACGGGGCCTCCTTCGGGACGGCCCCGCCGCAGCCCGGCGGCCCGGCGGCCGGTGGCCAGCCGGGCCAGCGCCGCGGCGGCGGCCTGGATGCGCAGCCCGCGGGTGACGTCGGGCCGCGCCGCCACGGCCAGGCTGTGCTCCGGGTGGCGGGCCCCGCAGACCGCGCCGACGATCGTCGCCACGGTGCGGGCCTGCCCGCCCATCATCATCGCGTACCGGATGGCGGCGACCGGGTCGTCGGGATGGCGCAGGAACGCGGTCAGCGCGGCGGGCACGCAGCGCAGCGCGGCGCGTCCGGAACCGACGGTCGCGGCCGTGTCGGCCGGGGCGCTGCGGTGGCGGACCAGGGTCTGCACCTCGCCGAGCGCCGCCCGGAACTCGCTGGTCCGCAGCTGCGCGGTGACCAGGTCGAGGAAGTGGTACTTGTCGGCCGGGGCCAACGGTTGCCCGCGCGCCGCGAGGGCCACCGCGGTCGCGGTGGCGGCCGCCGCGTCCCGGGCCAGCGGATGGCTGTGCGTGATCCCGGCGGCGCGGCGGGCCAGCGCGGCCACGGTGCCCATGCCGGCGTCGGGCAGCAGGCCGACCGCGCCCGCCCGCACCGCGGCGACACTGCCGAAGCTGCCCTGTCCGTCGTGGACCGTCGGGGCGACCTGCGACCAGCGCACACCCCGGCGCACCGCGGACAGCACCCGGGCCGTGCCGGTGTCGGCCAGCTCGGGCCGGTCCTCGGGCCACTCCCGGGCCAGCTCCAGGGCGAGCGCGTCGTCGTGCACCCGGCCCGCGTGGCGGCCCAGATGCTCGGCGAGGATCAGCAGCTGGGTCGCTGCCGCGCTGGGCTGCGACGGGCGGGCGCGCCGGTCGCGCAGCACCGCCTCCACCCGCGCCGGATCGGGCATCGCCGCCTCGTGCAGCGGCGCTGCCAGCAGATCCGCGCGGGCGGCCATGAGCATGGAGCCGTGCGCGCGGCGCAGCAGTTGCGACTGGTCGAGCATCGTGGTCACGGTGATCTTCATTCCTTCCCCGTCGCGGCCCGCCGCCGAGCTCGCGCCCGGCGGCGGGCTTCGCGCGGCGTCAGGCTCACGGCCGGCCCGGCCGCGACGCGGTGCGTCCTGACGTTCCCGGCGCGACGCCCAGGTGCTCGGCGCGGTCCGGGACCGCGGGCCTGGTGTGCCCGGGAGTGGTGGGCACCCGCCGGGGGCGGGCCACCGTGCCGGGGACCGCGGCGGCGCGGGCGCGCACCACGGCGAGCACGTGCCGCGCCCAGCTGTCCAGGCCGTGCTCGGTGGGCGCCGGGCCGGCCTGCGGCGTGGGACCGCACAGGCCCACGGCCGTCGCGACGGCCTCGGCGTAGGCGGCCGTGTCGTGCGGGTTGACCACGATCGCCCCCGGCACGTCGGCGGCGTCGCTGGTCAGCTCGCTGAGCACGACGGTCGCGCCGCGCGGGCCGCGGGCCGCGACGAACTCCTGCGCCGGGTTCACCGTGCCGTGGTGCACCGGGGTGGCGAGCAGGCCGTCGCAGGCCAGGTACAGCGCGGCCAGCTCGCGCCGGTCGGGGTTGTCGCGTACGTAGTGCACGACGGCCTGGCCCACGTTGGCATGCGTACCGTTGATCTTCGCGATCAGCCGGTCGACGCGTTCACGCTGCTCCCGCTCGTCGGGCGTGTGCGGGTCGCCGTACGCGACGTGCAGCAGGGCGACCGTGGCCGGCTCCGGCCGGTGCTCGGCCAGGAAACGTTCGAACGCGTGCAGGCGCTGCTCGACGGCGTCGGACGGGTCCCAGCCGGCGATCGACAACAGCACCGGCCCGCCGACCCGCAGCGCGGCGCGGATCTCGGCGGCGCGTTCGCGCACCCGGGGCAGCCGCGCCAGCCGGCGCATGCCGCCCGTGTCGGCGGGCAGGGCGCAGGCCAGCACCCGCACCCGGTGCTGGCCGACGGCGATCTGGTTGTCGCGTACGGGCAGGCCGTGCACCCGGCCGGCGAGGTCGAGCAGGTTGTCCACCGCGCGGTGGTGCGGCAGCGCGACGACGTCCGCGCCGAGCAGCCCGGCCAGCAGCTCGCGGTGCTCGGGCAGCCGCGCGAACGACTCCGCGGGCGGGAACGCGCTGTGCAGGTGCACGGCGGTGGCCAGGTCGGGCCGCCGCCGGCGCAGCAGCCGGGGCAGGAGCTGGAGCTGGTGCCCGTGCACCCAGACCGTGCCGCCGAGCCCCGCGGACCCGGCGACGGCGTCGGCGATGGCGGTGTTGGCCTGCTCGTACGGCCCGAACCAGCCGGGCGGGAACTCGGCCGGCTGGTGGTGGTACAGCGCGCGCAGCAGGCCCGCGCCCAGCCGCGCGTCGTCGGCTCCGGCGTCGACGTGCAGCGCGTCGGCCCCGGGTGGGTTCGCCCCGTCGGTCACGGCCGCCCAGGCGCCGCCCTGCGCGGCGACGAACGGGCGCAGCGACGCCAGCGCGACGTCCACATGGTCGCTGCTGTCGTCGGGGTCGGCGGCGGGCACCCGGTCGCCGGCCACGATGAGGTCGTAGCGCGGGGTCACCGGACCACCTGCCCGACCGGGGCCGGCTCCAGCATCGCGTACGGCAGCAGTTGCATGATCCGGTCGACCCTGGCCAGCCGCAGGGCGCGCCGGGCCCGCTCGGACGGCGAGCGCAGGGCGACCGCGCCGCCGTCGCGTACGGCCCGCCGGTGCGCGTCCAGCAGCAGCAGGATGCCCGCCGCGTCGATCGTGTCGCAGTCGGCCAGGTCGACGACGATCTGCTCGGGACGCAGGGCCAGGGCCTCTTCGAGGAGGCGGTTCACCGCCGGGGCGGCCTGCGCGTCGAGATCGCCCTTTACCTGCACCTCCACCAGTGGCACTGCCTGTGCCGTCGTCGCCGGGACCATGTCTTCCACCTGGGGTACCTCCTTGCCGGTGAGTGCAGCCATTCCCCACCGAGCTCGGCGATAACCCTGCGAACCATGACAGTTCTGTGACAAAGATCAAGCCGGGTCAGGCCACCCGGTTCTTCCGGGCGGCCTGACCCCCATGAACTATGGGCTGACCAGGTCGAACTGTTCCCACGGGCCGATCGCGGTCCGGTTGGCGATCAGTGCCGCCGCGCCGGCGTTCTCCGCGACGACGTACTTCCCGTTCGCCTGGGCCCGCAAACTCACCGAACCGTTGGAGTTGCGGACCAGCGCGAAGGTCTCCCAGCCGCCGACCGCGGTCCGGTTGGCGATGAGCGGGTTCGCGCCGGCGTTGTCCGCGCACACGTACCGCGAGTTGACCAGGGCGCGCAGCGCGATGTTGCCGCTGCCGCGGTCGACCATCTCGAACCGCTCGGCGGTGCCGATCGCGGTGGCGCTGGCGATCAGCGCGCCCGCCCCGCCGTTGGGCGCGGTGACGAACTTGTTGTTGGCCCGGGCGCGCAGGCTGATCCCGGCGGGCGGGGGAGTGCCCGGCGAGCAGTCGGCGGCGACCGCGCCGGCCGCGATCTGGATGCCGCCGAGCAGCATGCGGGTGAAGTTGCTCTCGGTGTAGCCGGCCTCGGTGTGGCCGAGGCCGGTGTACCAGGCCCGGCCGCCGCCGTAGTTCTGGCACCAGGTGATCGGGTGGTCGCCCATGTTGCCGCCGGTGTAGCTGCCCTCGTTGAGGTTCATCAGCACGCGCACGGCCGAGCGGGGGTTGGCGCGGTAGTTGTACCACTCGTCGCTGCGGCTCCAGGTGGCCGGCAGGTGCGCCGTCGAGGCGTTGACCGGCGGCTCGATCCGCAGCTGCGCGGTCTGGATCGCGGGGTGGGAGTGGAAGTACGCGCCGACCAGGCCGCCGTACCAGGGCCAGTCGTATTCGGTGTCGGCCGCCGCGTGCACGCCGACGTAGCCGCCGCCGCCGGCGATGTAGTTCTGGAACGCGGTCTGCTGGGTCGCGTTGAGCACGTCGCCGGTCGTCGACAGCCAGATCACCGCCTGGAACTGGGCCAGGTTGGCGGCGGTGAACTGGTTGGCGTCCTCGGTCGCGGTGACCGTGAAGCCGTTGGCGCTGCCGAGCGTCTGGATCGCGGCGATGCCGTTGGGGATGGACGAGTGGCGGAAGCCGGCCGTCTTGGAGAAGACCAGCACCTTGGTCAGCGGGGCGGCCGACGCGGGGGTCGCCGGCGCGAACAGCGTCGTCGCCAGGACGGTGACCAGTCCGGCGACCAGGGACAGTACGCGTTTTCGCATGTGGCTCGCTCCTTCGATGAGGGTAGCGCGGAGGGCGGGGTCGGACCGGCGGACGCCGTGAGGCGCGCTGGTCCGGACAGCCGTACGCGCGGGCGAGGGCCACGCGGGAGTGCGGCGACCGGACAAGGCACGTCCTCGGGGCGCGGAGCCGGTCGCCGAAACACGGATCCGATATCTATCGGTGTCGAATCCTATAGGAATCTGCCGAACGGTGGAAGGCTGCCGTGACAACTTTCGCGACGCCGACCCTCCGAATTGCTGATGAGCACGTAACTTTTGCTAGATCTAGAAAAAGTACGGGTTCCTATCTAGAAACTTTTGCAGATCTAGATTTAATATGGCCGCCACGAACGCGTTACAGGAGGTCCTGTGCGTACTGGTATCTGGCTCGTCGGCGCCCGCGGCTCGGTCGCGGTCACCAGCATCGTCGGCGCGCTGGCGGTGCGGGCCTCGCTCGCCGACCCGGTCGGCTGCGTCACCGAACTGCCCCCGCTGCGCCACCCGGCGCTGCCCGCCCTGTCCGACCTGGTCTTCGGCGGCCACGACGTGTCCTGCGTGTCGCTGGTCAAGAAGGCCCACGCGCTGGTCGCCGCCGGTGTGCTGCCCGCCGCCGTCGTCGCCGCCGTGGCCGACGAGCTGACCGCCGTCGAAGCCGACGTGCGGCAGGCCCCGGACGGGCCCACCCAGCACGACACCGTCGTCCGCATCGCCGCGGACCTCGCCGACTTCCGCGAACGCCACGGGCTCGCCCGCGTCGTGGTGGTCAACGTGTCCTCGACCGAGGCCATACCCCCGGACCACCCGGCGTACGCCGACGCGGCCGCGCTCGCCACCGCGCTGCACCAGGAACCCGTGCTGCCGCCCAGCTCGCGGTACGCGTACGCGGCGTTCACCGCAGGCTGCGCCTACGTCGACTTCACCCCGTCCACCGGAGCCCGGCTGCCCGCGCTCGACCAGCTAGCGGCACGGCACGGCGTGCCGTACGCGGGCAGCGACGGCAAGACCGGCGAGACGCTGCTCAAGTCGGTGCTCGCGCCCATGTTCGCGATGCGCAACCTGCACGTGCGGTCCTGGTCCGGCACCAACCTGCTCGGCGGCGGCGACGGCGCGACGCTGGCCCGGCCCGAGGCCAACGCGGCCAAGGTCGCCAGCAAGCAGCGGGTGCTGCGCGAGACGCTGGGCTACGAGCCGGAGGGCCACACCCGCATCGACTACGTGCCCGACATCGGCGACCTCAAGACCGCCTGGGACCTGATCACCTTCAGCGGCTTCCTCGGCAGCCGCATGCGGCTGGAGTTCACCTGGCACGGCTGCGACTCCGCGCTGGCCGCGCCACTGGTGCTCGACCTGGCCCGGCTCACCGCCGCCGCGCACGCCCAGGGCCTGTCCGGCCCGCTGCCGCAGCTGGCCTTCTTCTTCAAGGACCCGATCGGCGACGTCCCGCACGGCCTGGCCGAGCAGTGGCGCGACCTGTGCGAATGGGTGCAGGGCTGGCCCGTGCCGGGCGAGGGCCGCCATGAGGCTGAGTGACCTGGCACAGCTCGTCCGGGCGCCGGCGGCGCTGTCGGTGCCGGGCGACGCGATCGCGGGCGCGACCGCCGCGGGCACGCTCGACGCCCGCACCGCCGGCATCGCCGCCGCGTCGGTCTGCCTGTACTGGGGCGGCATGGCCGCCAACGACTGGGCCGACCGCGAACTCGACGCCGTCGAGCGCCCCGAGCGGCCCATCCCGTCCGGGCGGATCAGCCCCGACACCGCGCTCGCCGTCGCGGGCGGCCTCACCGTCGCCGGGCTGGCCCTGGCCGCGGCCAGCGGCGGCAGGCGCACCCTGGCCACCGCCGGGCTGCTCGCGGGAGCGGTGTGGGCGTACGACGTGAAGTGGAAGAACTCCCCGGCCGGGCCGGCCGGCATGGCGCTGTGCCGGGGACTGGACGTGCTGCTCGGCGCGAGCACCGGCGACCTGCGCAAGGCCGCCCGCCCGGCGCTGGCCGTCGCCGCCCACACCTACGCGGTGACCGCCCTGTCGCGCCGCGAGGTCACCGGTACCGACCGGGTGCTGCCCGCGCTGACCATGACCGCCACCGCGGCGGTGGCCACGCACGCGGCGGGCCGCAGCGGCGGCTGGCTGCCCGCGGTGCTGGCCGGCTGGTACGCCACCCGCTTCGGCAAGGCCCAGCGCGAGGTGCTGCGCCAGCCCGATGCGGGACGGGTGCGCGCCGCGGTCGGGGCCGGCATCACGTCGCTGCCCGCGCTGCAGGGCGCGCTCATCGCACGGCACGGCAGACCCCTGGCCGGAGCCGTGGTGGCCACCGCCGCCCCGGCCGCGGCCAAGCTCGCGAGGAAGGTGTCCCCGACATGACCCTCCGCTTCGGCTACGGCACCAACGGCTTCGCCAACCACCGGCTCACCGACGCGCTCGACGTCATCGCCGAGCTCGGCTACGCGGGCGTCGCGCTGACGCTCGACCACGCGCACCTGGACCCGTACGCCCCCGATGTGAAGGACCAGGTCGCGCGGACCGCGCGGCTGCTCGCCGAGCGGGAGCTGGCGGTGGTCGTGGAGACCGGCGCGCGCTACCTGCTCGACCCGCGGCGCAAGCACGCGCCGACGTTCCTGCACGACGACGCGTCCCGGCGCGTCGACTTCCTGAAGCGGGCGATCGACATCGCCGAAGGGCTCGGCGCGGAGGCCGTGTCCTTCTGGGCCGGGGTGCGCCCGCCGCACGTGTCGGCCGAGGTCGCCTGGCAGCTGCTGGCCGAGGGCTGCGCCGAGGTCGTCGGGTACGCCGCCGAGCGCGGGGTCGCGGCGGGCTTCGAGCCCGAGCCCGGCATGCTGGTGGAGACGCTGGCCGACTGGTTCCGGCTGCGCGAGCTGGTCGGCGCGGACCTCAAACTGACCCTCGACATCGGGCACTGCCGCGCCAACGAGCCCGCCGACGTCGCCGAATGCGTGCGGATCGCCGGACCGCACCTGGTCAACGTGCAGATCGACGACATGCGCCGGGGCGTGCACGAGCACCTGGAGTTCGGCGCAGGCGAGATCGACTTCCCGCCGGTGCTGCGGGCGCTGGCCGACACCGGATACCGCGGCCTGGTCGCCGTCGAGCTGCCCCGCCACTCGCACGCCGCCCCCGACGTCGCGGCACGGTCGCTGAGCTTCCTGCGCGCCGCGCAATGGCTCGGTGACGCGCTGCACCGCCTCCGAACCGAGCCCGCCGCGATCGCGACGCTGCTGCCCGCGGCCCGCCGCGGCGTCGGGCGCGCCGCCGCCGAGGACGCCCGGGTGCGCCTGCTGCACGCCGCCGCGCCGAGCCGCGACGAGGCCGCCGAGCTGTACCGGTACGGCGACAACGACGAGAAGCGGGCCGTGCTGCTGGCCTGCCCCGACCCCGACCTGCTGCGCGACGCCCTGCGCAGCAACGACACCCGGCTGGTGGCCGCCGCGCTCGGCCCCGGTGCCCGGGACCTGCCCGACGCCGAATGGCGCCAGGGCGTGCTCAAGAGCGTGTTCATGGGCCTGCCGCTGTCCGGCGTCGACGGACTGGCGTCACGGGCCGACGCCGAGCTCGGCCGGATGCTCGCGGCGCTGCGCCGCGAGCGCGAGGCCGCCGGCCGCACCATGCCCGACGACGCCGTCGACCTCCTGGAGAGGCTGCATTGATGCGCATCTTCGATCCGCACATCCACATGACCTCGCGCACCACCGACGACTATGAGCGGATGGCGGCGGCAGGTGTGCGCGCGCTGGTCGAGCCGGCTTTCTGGCTCGGCCAGCCCCGCACCAACCCCGGGTCGTTCACCGACTACTTCGACGCGCTCATCGGGTGGGAGCCGTTCCGGGCGAGCCAGTACGGCATCGCGCACCACTGCACCATCGCGCTGAACCCGAAGGAGGCCAACGACCCGCGCTGCCGCGAGGTGCTGGCCGTGCTGCCCCGCTACCTGGCCAAGGACCGGGTCGTGGCGGTGGGCGAGACCGGGTACGACTCGATGACGCCGGAGGAGGACGAGGTCTTCGCCGCGCAGCTGGAGCTGGCCCGCGAGTTCGGGCTGCCCGCGCTGGTGCACACCCCGCACCGGGACAAGGTCGTCGGCACCCGGCGCAGCCTCGACGTGGTCAAGGAGTCCGGCATCGACCCGGGCCTGGTCGTGCTGGACCACCTCAACGAGCCGACCGTCGGCGAGGTCGCCGGCAGCGGCTGCTGGATGGGCTTCTCCATCTACCCCGACACCAAGATGTCGCCCGACCGCATGGTCGTCATCCTGCGCGAGTACGGCCTGGAGCGCATGCTGGTCAACTCGGCCGCCGACTGGGGCAAGTCCGATCCGCTGCTGACCCTGCGCACAGGGGAGGCGATGCTGGCGGCCGGGTTCAGCGACGACGACGTGGACCGGGTGCTGTGGCGCAACCCGGTCGAGTTCTACGGCCAGTCCGGCCGCCTCGACCTGGACGAGACCGACACCGCGGCGACGTTCGAGGGCAACTCGATCCTGCGCGGGGGTTCGTGATGCGGCTGCGCGACGCCGACGGTGCGACGGTGCACCTGGCGTACTGCACGAACGTGCACGCCGCGGAGGACTTCGACGGGGTGCTGTCCCAGCTGGACCGCTTCGCGGTGCCGGTGCGCGAGCGGCTCGGGGCCGACGTGCTCGGGCTCGGCCTGTGGCTGGCCGCCCCGGTCGCCCGCGCCCTGGCCGAGGAGCCGGAGCTGCGCGGGCGGCTGCGCCGTGAGCTGAGCGCGCGCGGGCTGGAGACGGTGACCCTCAACGGCTTCCCGTACCAGGCGTTCCAGGCCCCGGTGGTCAAGCACGACGTGTACCTGCCGGACTGGACCGACCCGCGGCGGCTGCGCTACACCCTGGACCTGGCGCTGGTGCTGGCCGACCTGCTGCCCGACGACGCGGCCCGCGGCTCGATCTCGACGCTGCCGCTGGCCTGGCGCGAGCCGTGGGACCGGCGGCGCTTCGGCGCGGCCAAGGCGCAGCTCGACGAGCTGGCCGCCGGGCTGGCCCGAGGTGAGCGCCCGATCCGGGTCGCGCTCGAACCAGAACCCGGCTGCGTGGTCGAGTCCACCGACCAGGCTGTCGCGGCGCTGTCCGCGGTGGCCAGCGAGCACCTCGGCGTCTGCGTCGACCTGGCGCACCTGGCCTGCGGCTGGGAGGACCCGGTCGACGCGGTCGCCAAGCTCAAGGCGGCCGGGGTCGCCGTGGTGAAGGTGCAGGTGTCGCAGGCCCTCGAGGTCGAGGATCCGGACGCGGCCCGGCAGGTGCTGGCGGCGTACGCCGAGCCGCGGTTCCTGCACCAGACCCGCAGCTCGGCCGGTGAGCGCTTCGACGACCTGCCGCAGGCGCTGGCCTCCGACGCACCCGGCCCGTGGCGCATCCACTTCCACGCGCCGCTGCACGCCGCCGCGCTCGACCCGCTGCGCACCAGCTCCACGGTGCTGCGCGAGGGCCTGGCGGCGCTGCTGACCAACAGCGACTGCGACCACTTCGAGGTCGAGACGTACACCTGGGACGTGCTGCCGCCGTCGGCCCGGCCCACCGACGACGCCGGGCTGGCCGAGGGCATCGCGGCCGAGCTCGCCTTCGCCCGCGACCAGTTCGCCGCCCTGGGGGTCTCGTGAACAAGCCACTCGTCGTGCTGAACGTGGTCGGGCTGACGCCCCGGCTGCTGGCGCACATGCCGCGGCTGCGCGCCGCGTTCGCCAACGGGTTCACCGCCCGGCTCGACCCGGTCGTGCCCGCGGTGACCTGCTCGGTGCAGGCGACCTTCCTCACCGGCGAGACCCCGGCCGGGCACGGCGTCGTCGGCAACGGCTGGTACTTCCGCGACCTCGGCGAGGTGCTGCTGTGGCGGCAGAGCCACGCGCTGGTCGGCGGGGAGCGGGTCTGGGACGCGATCCGCCGCGACCGGCCCGGCTACACCGTGGCCAACATCTGCTGGTGGTACGCCATGGGCGCGGACGTCGACTGGACGGTCACGCCCCGGCCGATCTACCGCGCCGACGGCCGCAAGGAACCCGACTGCTACACCATCCCCGCCGAGCTGCACGACGAGCTGCCCACGTTCCCGCTGTTCAGCTACTGGGGGCCGGGCGCCGGCATCGCGTCGTCGGCCTGGATCGCGGCGGCGGCCGTGCACGTGATGAACACCCGCAGCCCCGACCTGACCCTGGTGTACGTCCCGCACCTCGACTACGACCTGCAGCGCTTCGGCCCGTCCGCCCCGCAGGCCGCGGCCGCCGCCGCCGAGCTGGACGCCACGCTGGCCCCGCTGCTCGACGCGGCAGCCGCCCGGGGTGCGACGGTGGTCGCGCTGTCGGAGTACGGCATCACCGACGTGTCCCGGCCCGTGCACGTCAACCGGGCGCTGCGCGCCGCCGGGCTGCTGACCGTGCACACCCAGGACGGCATGGAATACCTGGACCCGTTCACCTCGCGCGCCTTCGCGGTCGCCGACCACCAGATCGCCCACGTGTACGTGCGCGACCCGGCCGACGTCGCCGCGGTCGCGAAGATCTGCGCCGAGCTGCCGGGCGTCGGGCAGGTGCTCGACGAGTCAGGCAAGGCCGGGCAGGGCCTGGACCACTCGCGCAGCGGTGAACTGGTGCTGCTCGCAGAGCCGGACTCCTGGTTCACCTACTACTACTGGCTCGACGACAAGCACGCCCCGGACTTCGCCACCCACGTGGAGATCCACCGCAAGCCCGGTTACGACCCGGCGGAGCTGCTGTTCGACCCGGCCGGGCCGGGCGCGGCGAAGGGCCGTGCGGCGAAGGCGCTGGTGCGCAAGAAGCTCGGCATGCGATACCGGATGAACGTGGTCGGCCTGGACGCGGGCGCGGAAGCGATCCGCGGTTCCCACGGCCTGCTCCCGCCCGGCGCAGACGACGCCCCGCTGCTGCTGTGCACCGACGCCGCCCCGGCGGTGGACCGTATCGCCGCGACCGACGTCAAAGCCCTCCTCCTACGCCTGGCCGGCGGCTCATCATGACGCGCCGCTTCCGCTCCGCCGGGTCGCGCTCCTGCAGTTTCGGGGAAACTGCGCAGATCCCGGCGGCCGACGGGGCAGTTTCCCCCAAACTGCGGCTCGGGCACCGAGGGATGGGCCGGCCCGTCGGGGACGGGGTGTACCGGCCCGGCGACTTTGCTCTGCACCCATTTGCTTGCTCTGCACCCATCGGCGCAACACCGGGACGTCCGCAGTGCGGTTGCGGGGTGGCCACGGGTGGCGGTCGAGACGTCAGGCCGGGAGGTGTGTCGTGACGGTCGCGCCGGCGCCGACGTTGCTGGCGGCGCGGATCGATGCGGTGCTGGCGGGGTTCGTGGACGGGCAGCGGTTGTTGTGGCCCGACGACGATCTGCGGCCGATGCTGGACACGGTGCGGCGGTTCATCCTGACCGGTGGGAAGCGGCTGCGGCCGGCGTTCTGCTACTGGGCCTGGCGCGGGGTGGCCGCGCCGGAGGAGCGGGGCGAGGACCAGGCGGCGGTGACCGCGGGCGCGGCGCTGGAGCTGTTCCACTGCTTCGCGCTGATCCACGACGACATCATCGACGCGGGCAGCCGCCGCCGGGGCCAGGCGTCGATGCACGAGGAGTTCGCCGCCGCGCATGCCCGGCACGGCTGGCGCGGGGACGCGCGCTCGTTCGGGCGCAACACCGCGCTGCTGTGCGGGGATCTGTGCGCGATGTGGGCGGAGGAGCTGCTGACCGGGTGCCCGACGGCGCCGGTGCGGCTGGCGCAGGCGCAGCGGCTGTTCGCGGTGATGCGGGCCGAGGCGGTGGCGGGGGAGTACCTGGAGGTCGTCGCGCAGGCGATGGGCGACTTCGGGGACGGCGCGCGGCAGCGGGCGGCCCGGGTGGTGCAGCTGAAGACGGCGCGGTACTCGGTGGTGCGGCCGTTGCAGATCGGGGCGGTGCTGGCCGGGGCGTCGGACGCGGTGCTGGACGGGCTGGCGGCGTTCGGGGAGCCGCTGGGGGAGGCGTTCCAGCTGCGCGACGACGTGCTGGGGGTGTTCGGCGACCCGGCGCGCACCGGCAAGTCGGTGCTGGACGATCTGCGCCAGGCCAAGCCGACGACGCTGCTGGCGGAGGCGTTCGCGCGGGGGGATGTGCGATCGCGTGCGGTGCTGTCGGCGCACGTGGGGGATCCGGCGCTGGACGAGGCGGGCGCGGCCCGGGTGCGGGCGGTGCTGGCCGAGTCGGGGGCGCTGGCGGCGGTGGAGGAGCGGATCGCGGCGGCCCGTGCCGAGGCGCTGCGGGCGCTGGAGTTCCTGGATGTGGCGGAGGAGTCGCGGCAGGCGCTGGGGGCGCTGGCCGACTTCGTGGCGAGCAGATCGGTGTGAACCAACAGGATCGCTCACATTTCCACTGAGGACACCAATTTCGAGCTAAGCAGAGACATGTCTTAACCTGATCTTCATCTATCCTATAGGATATTTCATACACGGTCCGGTAACAGGCCGGAAACTCTGCCCCCACATTCGCGGAGGTTTTCCCCCATGAACCTCAGCAAGTCGTTGCGCCTGGCCCTGGCGGCGGTCGTCGCCGCAGGCCTGGGTGCGGCCGTCCCCACCGCGCCCGCACTGGCATCGCCCACCGATGCCGCGTTCAACTCCTCCACCGGCGCTCTCAACGTCAACTACGCCGGCTACCTGTCCAAGCACGACGTCGTCTACAACCGCCAGAACACCAACCCGCTGCACGGCCTGACCGTCGGCAACGGCCGCACCGGCGCCATGGTCTGGTCCCAGAACGGGATCACCGCCCAGGTCTCCGGCGTGGACCTGTCGCAGCAGTCGGCGTTCGCAGCCGGCATGCTCAACTTCAACACCAGCCCGGCGCTGGACAGCGGGTCGAGCACCTTCCAGCAGCGCCTGTCGCTCTACGACGGCACGCTGACCACGAAGTACGACGCCAACCGCACCGTCACCATCATGGGCTCGCCCAACTCCGAGGTGATGGGCATCCACGTCGACGACAGCCGCGGCGGGGTGTCGGCCGCGACGCTGGAGCTGAGCCTGTGGGACCCGAGCGGGGTCTCCAACAGCGCCGACGTGCCCAACCTCACCACCTGGCGCACGGTGTCCACCGGCAGTGACAGCTCGGCCGCCTGGTTCAGCCGCGGCCAGGCCGACCCGAACAACTTCGGCTACACCTTCGCCGCGACCGTCGAGGGCGCCTCCTACAGCGCCTCGGTGGTCAACGGCACCCGGGTGCGGCTGAGCATCACCCCGACGTCGAGCTACACCATCTGGTTCACCGCGGCCAGCCGGATCAACTCCCCGAACCTCGACTCGGTCACCCAAGCGAAGAACCAGCTCGCCTCGGCCAAGTCCACGGGGTACAGCACCACGTTCACGAACTACAAGAACTGGTGGCACAACTTCTGGGGCAAGTCGTTCGTGCAGTACTCGAACTCCGCCGGCGACGCCGACTACCTGGAGAACGTGTACTACCTGTCCACGTACATGATCGCGGCGGGCGGGTTCGGCAACTACCCGGTGCACTTCATCAACGGCGTGTTCCGGGCCACCGGCGACCAGACCAAGTGGAGCAACGGCTACTGGTACTGGAACCAGCGCGACGTCTACAACTCGTTCCTGGCCAGCAACCATGCCGACCTGTTCGCCGGGTTCAACCGGCTCTACAGCCGCAACTACGCGGCGCTGAAGGCATACACGCAGACCAGGTACGGCACGGACTCGCTGTGGGTGCCGGAGACCATGGGCTGGGACGGCAACGCCCGGGGCACGATCAACAGCGACTTCGTCAACGACATCTACTCCACCGGCACCGAGGCCGCGTACAACATGTACCTGCAGTACCGGTACACCAACGACACCGCGTACCTGCAGAACACGGTGTACCCGTACATGAAGGACGCGCTGCGCTTCTACCAGAACCGGTTCCAGCTGATCAACGGCAAGTACCAGATGGTGTCGAGCAACGCGCACGAGACCTACTGGGACGTGCGCAACGCGATCACCGACCTGGCCGCGGTGCGGCTGCTCGCGCCGCTGACCATCCAGGTCAGCACGCAGCTCGGCCTCGACAGCGGGCTGCGCGCCGGCTGGCAGAACCTGGTCGACAACCTGTGGGCGTACCAGACCGCCAACAACGCCTACCTGCCGCACGACCCGCCCAGCGCCCAGGTGCGCAACGGCGAGAACGTGTCGGCGGAGCTGATCTGGCCCTACGACCGCACCGGCATCGGCTACGCCGACTACAACACCGCCGTGAACACGTGGAACGTGCGCCCGCACCCGTACGGCAACGTGTGGGCCAACGACCACGCGCAGGCCGCCCGCCTGGGCCTGGGCGACCAGACGTTCAACGGCATGCGCACCATGCTGCAGAAGTACCAGAACTACCCCAACGGCATGACCAACAACACCAACGGGGTGTTCGAGTACCTGGGCATCCACCTCGTCGCGATGAACGAGGCGCTGCTGCAGAGCTACAACGACAAGATCCGGGTGTTCCCGGCGGTCCCGACGGACTCCTCGTTCGTCGGCAAGTTCACCCTGCTGGCCAAGGACGGCTTCCTGGTCAGCTCGGAGCGCGAGGCCGGTGAGATCAAGTACGTCGGTCTGCGCAGCCAGTTCGGCAAGAACGCCACCGTGGTCAACCCGTGGGGCACCCAGCAGGTCCGGGTGCGCCGCACCAGCGACAACGCGATCATCCTCACCTCCTCGGCGGCCGAGATCGGCTTCGCCACCGCCGCGAACACGGTGTACGTGGTGGAGCGCACCGCCAAGCCGCTGGCGAACTACTCGGCGACCACGCTGACGGGCACGCAGAACAACGACGCCAAGTCGCTGCGCAACACCGCCTCGACGCTGGGCCTGGGCACGGGCGGCGGTGGAGGCCTGGTCAACAACACCGACCTGACCTACGACGCCGGCTGGTACCACACCACCGCCCGCGGCTACGGCGACTACAACGACGACACCCACCACACCACCACCGTCAACGCCGCGGCCAGCTACACCTTCACCGGCACCGGCATCGAGTACCTGTCCGAGCGGTTCAGCGACATGGGCAACGTCGACGTGTACCTGGACAACGTGTTCCAGGCCAACGTCAACCTGAACGTGTCCGGGGCGCGGCAGGCGCAGGTGGTGGTCTGGTCGAAGACCGGCCTGACCAGCGGGCAGCACACCATCCGGATCGTCAACAAGACCACGTCCGTGGCGATCGTGGACGCGCTGCGCGTCACCACCGGCGGCACACCCCAGCCCACCGGGTACGTGGCCCTGAAGGCGCAGGTCAACGGGCAGTACGTCACCGCGGCCAACGCCACCACGGCACTGATCGCCAACTCGGCCACGGCCGGCACGGCGCAGCAGTTCCAGGTGACCGACCTCGGCAACGGCAACATCGCGCTGCGCGCCCGGTCGAACAGCCAGTTCGTCTGCGCGGAGAACGCCGGAGCCAACCCGCTGCTGGCCAACCGCGCCTCGGCGGGCTCCTGGGAGACCTTCGCCCTGGTCCGCAACTCCGACAACACGGTGAGCCTGCGAGCCACGGTCAACAACCAGTACGTGGCGGCGGAGAACGCGGGTGCGGCCGCGCTCATCGCCAACCGTGCGGCCATCGGCCCGTGGGAGAAGTTCGAGCTCATCACACTCTGACCACCGGTGGGGGCCGGGTAACCGGCCCCCACCCGAACCCCCAGCGGAGCCGGTCATTCGGCGACCCGGCTCCGCGCCGACCGTCCGGGCCCACCTCGCGTGCGGCCCGGCGGCCCGGCAGGGCACGGGCACACCCGCCTCCACGGGCGGCGCTCCGCACCCGGCCGGGTCCCACCCCGAGGGAACGCGTCATGGGCACACCCGTCGCCGAGGCACACCGCAGCTCCGAGCCCGTCGTGGCCGGTCGCCGGGCGGGCCGTGCGCGCCCCGAGGTCCGCACACCCGCACCGTCCGACCCCCACCGATCCCGGAGCGAAGCCATGCCCCGAAGTACCCGCCCGCGCCTGGCCGCGGGTCTGGCCCTCACGCTGCTCGCGAGCCTGACGGCGGTCGCCGTCAACCTCGCCGCCAGCGCCCCCGCGGCCGCAGCGCCGCCTCCCACCAGCAGTTTCGAGAAGGTCAAGCTCGACGGCGGCCTGTCCATGGGCGAGCCGATCGAGCTGTCCGTGCTGCCCGACGGCAAGGTCCTCTACATCAACCGGGGCACCAGCTCCGGCGGCGGGCAGGTCCGGCTCTACAACCCGGCCACCGGCACCACCACCGTGGCGCTGACGCTGCAGCTCGACGCCCGGTTCGAGGACGGCCTGATCGGCATCACGCTGCACCCGCAGTTCGCGACGAACCGCTGGGTGTACCTGTTCTACTCGCCGGTGGCCACGCCGCTGGTCAACCGGATCTCCCGGTTCACCTTCAACACGTCGACGAACGTGCTGGACGCGGCCAGCGAGACCAAGCTCATCGAGTGGCCCACCGAGCGGCGGCTGTGCTGCCACAGCGCGGGCTCGATGACCTGGGACAGCAACGGCAACCTGTACTTCGCGGTGGGCGACAACACCAACTCCGGCGGCGACTCCGCCGGCATGGCCCCCATCGACGAGCGCACCTCGCGCGACGCGCAGTACGACGCGCAGCGCACCTCGGGCAACACCAACGACCTGCGCGGGAAGATCAACCGGATCCACCCGGAGAGCAACGGGACCTACACCATCCCGGCGGGCAACCTGTTCGCGAACGGCACGGCGAACACCCGGCCCGAGATCTACATCATGGGCACCCGCAACCCGTACCGGATCTGGGTCGACAAGCAGGCGAACAACACCCTGTACTGGGGCGAGGTCGGTCCCGACGCGGGCGCGACCATCCCGAACCGGGGCCCGGCCGCCTACGACGAGTACAACCGTGCCACCGGCCCCGGCAACTACGGCTGGCCGTACTGCGGCGGCCCGAACGTCGCCTACAACGACTGGGACTTCGCCGCCAACGCCCCGCGCGGCTGGTTCCCGTGTGGCGGGTCCACCGGCCCGGTCAACAACTCGCCGCGCAACACCGGCCTGCAGCAGCTCCCGCCGACCAAGGGCGCGCTGGTGTGGGAGCAGCACGGCGGCAGCGTCGACTGGCCCGCGCTGGACAACCCGGGCGGCTGCGGCTCGCCCAACCACGCCGAGGTCTACCACTACAACCCGAACCTGGTCTCGGACGTGAAGTGGCCGGCCTACTACGACAACAAGCTGATCATCACCGAGTACTGCCGGAACTGGATCAAGGAGGTCCAGTTCAACAACGGCAACCCGGTGACCGGCACCCCGACGATCATCGAGCCGGTGGTCGCCGGCATGCAGCTGGTGCACCCGATCGACATGGAGTTCGGCCCGGACGGGTCGCTCTACCTGCTGGAGTACGGCAACGGCTACTTCTCCGGCGACGCCGCCGCGGGCCTCTACAAAATCAACTACGTGGCGGGCGGGCGCTCGCCGACCGCCGTGGCCACCGTCAACCGCGACAACGGCCTCGCGCCGCTCGCGGTGACCTTCTCCAGCGCGGGCAGCAGCGACCCCGACGGCGACCCGCTGACCTACGCCTGGGACTTCGACAACAACGGCACCACCGACTCGACCGCGGCCAACCCGAGCTACACGTACACCACGGTCGGCGACAAGCGGGCCCGGCTGACGGTCAACGACGGCACCGGCCGCTCCGGCACCACGGTCATCCCGATCGTCGTCGGCAACAACCGGCCCGCGACCACGGTCGGCTCGATCCCGAACGGCGGCATCTACGGCTGGGGTGACAACGTCACCGCGACCGCGGCGTCCACCGACGCGCAGGACGGCGCCATCGCCTGCGGCAACGTCGTGGTGCGGGTGGCGCTCGGGCACCAGGAGCACGCGCACGAGGAGGGCCAGGGCACCGGCTGCGGCTTCACCTTCAACACCGGCCCGATCCATGCCGGGCTGGACGCGGTGCAGTTCTTCGTGGTCCGGGGCAGCTACACCGACCGGGGCGCGACCGGCACCGTGCCGCTGACCGGCGAGCAGCAGCTCACCCTGTGGCCCAAGCAGTGGCAGGCCGAGCACTACGTGACCCTCAACGGGCCCAAGGTCGTCGACCAGGCCGCGGCCGAGGGCGGCAAGCGCCTCGGTGACATCCAGAACGGCGAGTACGTCCGCCACCACGGCGTCAGCCTGAAGGGCATCACCAGCGTCAAGGCCCGGGTCTCCTCGGCCGGGGCGGGCGGCGTGCTGTCCTTCCGGTACGACTCCACCACCGGCCCCGAGGTGGCCAGGATCACGGTGCCCGGCACCGGCGGCTGGGACAACTACACCGAGGTCACCGCGCCGATCACCAAGCCCGACGACGGCACGCACGACCTGTACCTGGTGTTCACCGGGTCGGGCACCGGCGCGCTGTACGACGTGGACAGCTACACGTTCGTCGGCAGCGGCGTCGGCAGCACCCCGCCGGGCGGCGGCCAGGACCTGGCGCAGGGCCGCCCGGTGACCGTGTCCAGCACCGAGGCCGGCGCGAACGTGGCCGCCAACGCGGTCGACGGCAACGCCGCCACCCGATGGAGCAGCCTCTACGCCGACCCGCAGTGGATCACGGTGGACCTGGGCGCGTCGTACAACGTCAACCGGGTCCGGATCAACTGGGAGGCGGCGTACGGCAAGGCCTACCGGGTCGAGGTGTCGCCGGACAACAGCAACTGGACGTCGGTCTACTCGACGGCCACGGGTGACGGCGGCGTCGACGACCTGAACGTCACCGGCACCGGCCGCTACGTGCGCGTCTACGGCACCCAGCGCGGCCTGACCCAGTACGGCTACTCGCTGTTCGACCTGAACGTCTACGGCACCCCGGCGTCGGGCGCGACCCTGCTCTCCCGCAACCGCCCGGTGACGGTGTCCAGCACCGAGGCCGGGGCCAACGTCGCCGCGAACGCCGTGGACGGCAGCACCACCACCCGGTGGAGCAGCCTTTACGCCGACCCGCAGTGGATCACCGTGGACCTCGGCCAGACCCGCAACGTCAGCCGGGTGGTCCTGAACTGGGAGACCGCGTACGCCAGCGCCTACCAGGTGCAGGTCTCCAACGACAACAGCACCTGGACCACGATCTCGTCCACCACGACCGGCAACGGCGGCGTGGACGACCTGGCGGTCAGCGGCTCCGGCCGTTACGTGCGGATCAACGGCACGGCGCGGGCCACCCAGTGGGGCTACTCGCTGTGGGAGTTCGACGTCTACGGGTCCTGACCCCTCGCGCCGGAGGCGGCCGTCCGTCGCCTCCGGCGCTTCTTCGACAAGGAGCAACGATGCGCAGAAGGTTTCTGTCCCTGCTCACCGGCCTGGCCCTGGCGGTCGGGTCGGCGGCGCTGGCGCTGCCTGCCACGGCGCAGGCCGCCCCGCTGACCAAGGTGCTGGTCTTCTCCAAGACGGCCGGTTTCCGCCACTCGTCCATCCCCAACGGCATCGCCGCCATCCAGGCCCTGGGCAGCGCCAACGGCTTCACGGTCACCGCCACCGAGGACGCCGCCCAGTTCACCACCGCCAACCTCGCCCAGTACCAGGCCGTCATCTGGCTGTCGACGACCGGCGACGTGCTCAACGCGACGCAGGAGGCCGCGTTCCAGAGCTACATCGCCGCCGGCGGCGGCTACGTCGGCGTGCACGCCGCGGCCGACACCGAGTACGACTGGGCCTGGTACGGCGGCCTGGTCGGCGCGTACTTCGCGTCGCACCCGGCGACGCAGCAGGCGACCATCCGGGTCGAGGACCGGTCCAACATCTCCACCTCGCACCTGCCGCCGACCTGGACGCGCACCGACGAGTGGTACAACTACCGCGCCAACCCGCGCGCCAACGTCAAGGTGCTGGCCAGCCTCAACGAGTCGTCGTACAGCGGCGGCAGCATGGGCGACCACCCGATCACCTGGTGCCAGAACTACGGCGGCGGCCGCTCCTGGTACACCGGCCTCGGCCACACCGAGGAGACGTACGCCGACGCGAACTTCCGCACCATGCTGCTCGGCGGCATCCAGGTCGCGGCCGGTGCCAAACCCGCCGACTGCCGCCCGGAGACCGGCTACACGGCCATCTTCGACGGCACGCAGGCGTCGCTGAACCAGTGGCGCATGGCCGGGCCGGGCGGGTTCACCCTCGCCAACGAGACGCTGACCTCGTTCGGCGGCATGGGCCTGCTGTGGTTCCCGGTGCGCACCTACAGCAACTACTCGCTGAAGGTCGACTGGATGATGCCGGGCGACGACAACGGCGGCGTGTTCATCGGCTTCCCCGACCCGGGCAACGACCCGTGGGGGCCGGTCAACGCCGGGCACGAGATCCAGATCGACGCCACCGACGCCGACCCGAGCCGCACCACCGGCAGCGTGTACAGCTTCCAGGCGCCGAACACCACCGCCCGCGCGGCGGCGCTCAACCCGCCGGGGCAGTGGAACACCTACGAGATCGGGCTGCACGGGCAGCGGGTCGAGATCTGGCTCAACGGCGTGAAGATCAACGACTACAACAGCACCCGGGCCATCGCCAACGGCTACATCGGCGTGCAGAACGACGGCACCGGCGCGGACATCAACTACCGCAACATCCGCATCAAGACCGACGGCACCCAGCCGCCGGCCACCGACGTCGCCCAGGGCAAGCCGGTGACCGCCTCCAGCACCGAGGCGGGCGGCAACGTGGCGGCCAACGCCGTGGACGGCAACACCGCCTCGCGCTGGAGCAGCCTCTACACCGACCCGTCGTGGATCACCGTGGACCTCGGCCAGTCGTACAACCTGACCCGGGTCCGGCTGAACTGGGAGACGGCCTACGGCCGGGCGTACCAGCTGCAGACCTCGCCCGACAACAGCACCTGGACCACGGTCTACTCCACGACCACCGGCGACGGCGGCGTGGACGACGTCACGCTCACCGGCACCGGCCGCTACGTGCGCATGTACGGCACCCAGCGGGCCACCCAGTGGGGCTACTCGCTGTGGGACTTCAACGTCTACGGCACCCCCGCCGGGACCGGGCCGACGCTGCTGTCGCGCAACCGGCCGGTGACGGTGTCCAGCGTGGAGCCCGGCAGCGCGCACAACGGCGCGAACGCCGTCGACGGCAACACCGGCACCCGCTGGGGCAGCGCCTACGCCGACCCGCAGTGGATCTCGGTGGACCTCGGCGCGGCGAAGTCGATCAGCCGGGTCCGGATCAGCTGGGAGGCCGCGTACGGCAAGGCGTACCAGATCCAGACCTCGCCCGACAACGCCACCTGGACCACCGTCTACTCCACCACCACGAGTGACGGCGCCGTCGACGACGTGAACGTCACCGGCACCGGCCGCTACGTGCGCGTCAACGGCACCCAGCGCGGCCTCACCCAGTACGGCTACTCGATCTGGGAGCTCGACGTCTACGGCAGTTGAGCGGCCCCCTTCCCCGTCCCACCCCCGGCGCGCAAGCCCCCGCGCGCCGGGGCACCCCCACCCCGGAAGGAACCCCATGAGAAAGATCCCACGGTGGCGGCTGTGGTTGACCGCCGCCGCCACCCTGGCCGCGAGCGCGGCCGTGTCCGTCACGGCGGGCGCGCCCGCCGCGCAGGCCGCGCCGATCCCCGCGGCCGACTACCAGCAGGTGTCCCTCGCCACCGGCTCGGCCGAGCTGGGCGAGCCGATGTCGCTGGCGGTGCTGCCCAACCGCTCGGTGATCCACACCGCCCGGGACGGCACGATCCGGGTCACCGACGTCAACGGCAACACCAAGCAGGCGGCCAAGCTGTCGGTGTACACCCATGACGAGGAGGGTCTGCAGGGCATCGCGGTCGACCCGAACTTCGCGACCAACCGCTACATCTGGGTGTACTATTCCCCGCCGCTGAGCACCCCCGGCGGCGACGCCCCGGTGACCGGCACGGCCGCGGACTTCGCGCCCTGGAAGGGCCACCTGCGGCTGTCCCGGTTCACCCTCAACGCCGACGACACCGTGAACACGGGCAGCGAGCGCATCACCCTGCAGGTCGACAACGACCGGGGCCAGTGCTGCCACGTCGGCGGCGACATCGACTTCGACGCCGCGGGCAACCTGTACCTGACCACCGGCGACGACACCAACCCGTTCGAGTCGGCCGGCTACAGCCCGATCGACGAGCGCACCAACCGCAACCCGCAGTTCGACGCGCAGCGCTCCTCGGCCAACACCAACGACCTGCGCGGCAAGGTGCTGCGCATCAAGCCGCAGGCCGACGGCAGCTACACCATCCCGTCGGGCAACCTGTTCGCGCCGGGCACGGCCAACACGCGGCCCGAGATCTACGCGATGGGCTTCCGCAACCCGTTCCGGATGAGCGTGGACAAGGCCACCGGCATCGTCTACCTCGGCGACTACGGCCCGGACTCGGGCACCACCGACGCGAACCGGGGCCCGAGCGGGCAGGTCGAGTTCAACCGGATCACCTCGCCGGGCAACTACGGCTGGCCGTACTGCACGGGCACCAACACCACCAGCGAGACGTACAACGAGTGGAACTTCGCCACCAACACCACCGGCGCGAAGTACAACTGCGCCGGCGGCCCGGCCAACAACTCGTTCCGCAACACCGGCCAGGCCACGCTGCCCGCGGCCCGGCCCAGCTGGATCCGGTACGGCGGCGACGCCGGCACCCCGCCGGAGTTCGGCGGCGGCTCCGAGTCGCCGATGGGCGGCCCGGTGTACCGGTTCAACGCCTCCTCCACCTCGACGGTGAAGTTCCCGCAGTCCATGGACGGGCGCTACTTCGCCGGTGAGTACGGCCGGCGCTGGATCAAGGCCATCGCGCTCAACGCCGACGGCACGCCCGGCGAGATCTCGGCGTTCCCGTGGACCGGCACCCAGGTCATGGACATGGCCTTCGGCCCCGACGGGGCGCTGTACGTGCTCGACTACGGCACCGGCTCCAACAACCAGGGCCTGTTCCGTATCGAGTACATCGGCGGGGCCAACCGCAACCCGATCGCGCGGGCCGCCGCGGACAAGACGTCCGGCGCCGCGCCGCTGACCGTGAACTTCTCCTCGGCGGGCAGCTCCGACCCCGAGGGCGGGGCGCTGAGCTACCTGTGGACGTTCGGCGACGGCACCACGTCGACGGCCGCCAACCCGACCAAGACGTACACGGCCAACGGCACGTACAGCCCGACTCTGCGGGTCACCGACCCGGGCGGCCTGACCGGCACGGCGAGCCTGGTCGTCACGGTCGGCAACACCGCCCCGACGATCAACCTGACCGCGCCGGGCAACGGGCAGCTGTTCAGCTTCGGCGACACGGTGTCGTTCAACGTCAGTGTCAGCGACCCCGAGGACGGCACGATCAACTGCGGGCGGGTCACGGTGACGTACTCGCTCGGCCACGACAGCCACGCCCACCAGATCACCTCGAAGACCGGCTGCACGGGCACCATCACCATCCCGGTCGACGGTGAGCACGACGCCGCGGCGAACATCTTCGGCGTCATCGACGCGGCCTACACCGACAACGGCGGGCTGACCTCGCGCAGCACCCGCACGCTGCAGCCCAAGAAGCGCCAGGGCGAGCACTACGGCGCGACCTCGGGCGTGCAGCCGGCCGACCACGCGGCGGCCGAGGGCGGGCGCACCGCCGGCTTCATCGAGAACAACGACTGGATCTCGTACAACCCGTACATCGTGGGCAACGCGACCCAGTTCACCGCGCGGGTCTCCTCGGCGGGCGCGGGCGGCACCATCGAGGTGCGCACCGGCTCGGCGACCGGCACCCTGCTCGGCACCGTCACCGTGCCGGTGACCGGCAGCTGGGAGACGTTCACCAACGTCACCACCAGCCTTTCCGGCGCGCCGTCCGGCACGACGACGCTGTACCTGGTGTTCAAGGGCGGCGCGGGCAACCTGTTCGACGTCGACTCGTTCACCTTCACCACCGGCACGCCGCCGGCCAACCCGGTGGTCGCGTGGCGGGCCCGGGTCAACAACCAGTACGTGACGGCGGCCAACGCGACCACCGCGCTGATCGCCAACTCGGCCACGATCGGCGCGACGCAGCGCTACGACCTGGTCAGCCTGGGTGGCGGCAACTACGCCCTGCGCTCGAAGGCCAACAACATGTTCGTCTGCGCGGAGAACGCCGGCGCGAACCCGCTGCTGGCCAACCGGGCCACGGCCGGGTCCTGGGAGACGTTCACGCTGGTCAACAACTCCGACGGCAGCGTCAGCCTGCGCGCGACGGTCAACGGCATGTACGTCGTGGCCGAGAACAGCGGCGCCGGGTCCCTCATCGCCAACCGGACCGCCATCGGCCCCTGGGAGAAGTTCGACCTGATCACGCAGTAACGCCCGCGTCCCGGAAGGGGACATCTCATGAAACGCATCAGGCGGACCTGGTCCGTCCTGCTGCCGGCCGTCGGGCTGGCGCTGGCGCTGTCGGGGACACCCGCGGCGTCGGCGCCCCCGCCGGTGGCGGCACCGGTCATCGCAGCGGCCCAGGCGGCCGCCGCCCCGCTCGCGTCCAACGTGCACATCTTCTACTACTCCTGGTACGGCAACCCCGCCGTGAACGGCTCCTACCGGCACTGGCAGCAGGGCGGCTTCACCCCGCCCAACGCGATCGGGGCCAACCTGTACCCGAAGCTCGGCGCGTACGACTCCGGCGACTACGCCGGGGCGGTCAACCAGCACATGGCCTGGATCGCCCAGGCCGGCGTCGGCGTGATCGTGTACAGCTGGTGGGGCCAGAACTCCTACGAGGACCGGCTGGTCCCCGGGGTGCTCAACGCCGCGAACCAGCACGGCATCAAGGTCGCCTGGCACCTGGAGCCGTACGCCGGGCGCACCGCCGCGTCCACCGTCGCCGACGTCAACTACCTCAACAGCCGGTACGGCTCGCACGCGGCGTACTACCGCGACGCCGCGCACGGCAACCGGCCCGCGTTCTACGTGTTCGAGAGCCTGCGCACCACCGACTGGGCCCCGATCGCGCCGCTGCGGGCGAACAACATCATCCTGGCGCAGACCACCGACACCTCGAAGGTGGCCGGCTTCGGCGGCATGTACACCTACGACGCCATCGCCGGGACGACCGCGCCGGGCTGGGCCAACGCCAGCGCCTTCTGCAAGGCCAACGGCCTGGTCTGGGCCCCGTCGGTGGGGCCCGGCTACATCGACGACCGGGCCGTGCCCGGCAACACCACACCCACGCTCGGGCGCGACAACGGGGCGACGTACGACCGCGAGTGGGGCAACGCCCTGGCCGCGGCCAACGGCGGCCCGCCGACCTGGGTGTCGATCACCTCGTTCAACGAGTGGCACGAGGGCTCGTCCATCGAACCCGCGCACGCCACCCCGCCCGCGGGCAACGGCTACCAGACCTTCTCCGGCGCGTACGGCCTCACCGGCACAGCCGCCGAGACGGCCTACCTGACCCGCACCAAGTACTGGGTGGACCGCTACAACCCGCCCGCGCCCACGTCCGTGGTGAGCCTGCGTGCCCGGGTCAACAACCGGTACGTGGCCGCGGAGAGCGCGGGCACCGCCCCGCTCATCGCCAACCGCACCTCGGTCGGCCCTTGGGAGCAGTTCGACCGCGTCGACCTGGGCGGCGGCCTCATCGCGCTGCGGGCCCGGGTCAACACCCGGTTCGTGCACGCCGACAACACCGCCCCGCTGATCGCGAACGCGGCGGCGGCCGGGGCGTGGGAGACCTTCCGCGTGGTGGCCAACAGCGACGGCAGCGTCAGCCTGCTGGCCACGGCCAACAACCGCTACGTGGCGGCCGAGAACGCGGGCGCGGCGGCGCTGGTCGCCAACCGCACCGCCATCGGCGGATGGGAGAAGTTCGACCTCGTCCCCAGCTGACCCGTCCCACCCGACTTCGCCGTCCCCGTGTTCTGCGCGGGGGCGGCGAAGTCTTGCGTAGTAAGCGTTTTCCGGTTTCCATGTTCGATCGTGTCGTTACGGAGGAGGTCTTGACTGCCGGTACGTGACCGAGTAAACATCTAGGAAATATCCTATAGGATTTCGACGACTCGAAGTGCCTGACTAGGGAAGGAACTCGGCATGAGGCCGCTTGTTCGACTGGGCTCCACCGTCGGCGTGCTCGCTTTGGTGATCGCGGCGGCGGCCTGCACCAAGAAGGAAGAAACCCCCGACGGCGGCGCGACCGCGCTGACCGCCGCCCAGGTGAAGGTGGCGCTGGTTCCCGGTGGCGCGCACCCGTACTTCCAGCCGTGGAAGGACGCGGGCGGCAAGGCCAAGACCGACTTCGCGTTCGGTGACGTGACGTTCAACGAGACCGCCGGCTGGGACCAGACCAAGCAGAACGACGTGCTCACCTCGCTGGCCGCGCAGGGCTACAACGCGTTCGGCATCTTCGGCGTCGCGCCGGAGAGCATCAACTCCACCTTCGAGAACCTCAAGAAGCAGGGCTTCCACGTCGGCTCGCTGGCGTCCTGCCCGGCCGGGGACAAGAACCTCGCCGACTTCTGCCTGTCCACCGACGTGCAGGAGGCGGCGTACAAGGCGGCCAGGGCGGCAGTGGACGCCATGGGCGGCGCGGGCAACCTCGTCCACCTGACCGGCAACAAGGTCGACTCCAACACCCAGCGGCGCATCGCGGGCGTGCAGAAGGCCGTCGACGAGACCGGCGGCAAGGTCAAGCTGCTCGACACCATCACGGACATCGACAAGGACCTGCAGACCGCGCAGAAGGCCGTCGCCGACCTGCTCGCCGCCAAGGGCAGCCAGGTCAACGCGATCGTCACCACCGCCTACAACCCGGCCGTGGCCGCGGCGGGCGGCGTGAAGCAGGCCAAGCTGCCGATCAAGGTGATCGCCATCG
The DNA here is from genome assembly GCF_016862635.1 of Catellatospora coxensis. Classification (GTDB taxonomy): domain Bacteria; phylum Actinomycetota; class Actinomycetes; order Mycobacteriales; family Micromonosporaceae; genus Catellatospora; species Catellatospora coxensis. Next base: position 83,634 of record NZ_BONI01000019.1, read on the forward strand.
ACGACGACCCGACCATCATCGCGGGCATCAAGGCCGGCGAGGTCGCCGCGACCGTGCTGCAGAACCCGGTCGGCCAGGCGTACGTCGGCTCGTACGCGCTGGTGAAGCTGTCCGAGGGCTGCACCATGGCCACCCCCGGTGTCATCATCGACTCCGGTTCCTTCGTGGTCACCACGGCCAACGTCGCGACCTACGACAACGACCGCGCCGCCAAGACCGACTCCCTCAAGTCCGACTTCGACAGCAAGTACCTCACCTGCGCCAAGTAATCCGCTGACGGCCGGGGCGAGCGGGCCCCGGCTGGTGACGGACGCGCCCCGGCCTCACCCCCACGCGGCCGGGGCGCGTCCGTCACCGCCCGCGACGCGTCCCACCACCCGGAGAGTGCAGTGAAGCAAGAGGAAACCACCCCCGAGCAGCGGCCGCCCGCGCGCCTGCCGCTGTGGGCCAACCCCCGGATCGGGCTCGTCGTGCTGCTGATCGCGCTGATCGCGCTGTTCACCACGCTGCGGCCCGCCTTCCTCAACACCCAGCTGACGCTGGTGCCCATGCAGGCCGACATCAGCGTGTACGCCGTCGTCGGGCTGTCCCAGCTCGCCGTGCTCTCCCTGGGCCACATGAACATGGCCGTCGGCCGGATGGCCGCGATGAGCGCGTTCGCCTCGGGCCTGCTGCACGACCGGCTCGACGCGCCGCTGCTGGTGGCGCTGGCCGGCGGCCTGGCCGTGGGCGCGCTGCTCGGCGCGCTGGCCGGGCTCGTCATCTCGCGCACCGGCGTCAACTCGTTCGTCGTCACGCTGGCCCTGGACTTCGCGCTGATCGGCCTGGTCTCGCTGCTGTACGCCACCTTCACCGACGGCGTGGCCTTCAACGGGCTGCCCGCGGGCATGTCAGCGCTGCGCACCGACACCTTCGCCGACTACTGTGCCGGGGACGTGTGCGGGCCGGAGATCCCGCTGCTCGCCCCGATCGCGCTGATCGCGGTGCTCGGCGTCGGCCTGCTGTTCCGGTGGTCGCGGGTCGGCCGCGAGGTGCTGATGACCGGGGCAAACGCCAAGGCCGCCGAGCTGTCCGGCATCCCGGTCCGCTGGCGGGTCGTCCAGGCCCACGCCCTGTCGGGGCTGCTCGCCGGGCTCGCCGGGTTCCTGCTGTCGGCCAACAACGGCTCGTTCTCCGCCGGGGTCGGCGACGGCTTCCTGCTGCCGTCCTTCCTCGCCCCGGTGCTCGGCGGCACGCTGCTGGTCGGCGGCGCGGTCAGCGTGCTCGGCACGGTGCTCGGCACCGCCATCACCCAGGTCATCTACAAGGGCCTGAACCTGCTGCAGTTCCAGGTCGACGAGCTGAAGCTCTACATCGGCCTGGTGCTGCTGGCCGCCCTGTCCCTGGACCGGCTCCGCCACGTGCTCGCCGAGCGGCGGGGGGTGCCGGCGTGACCAGCACCGTCGAGAAGACGACCAGGGCCGCGACGGCGCCCGCCGCGCCCCCGAGCCGGCTGCGGCGCACCGTGCGCACCTCCGAGTTCACCCTGGCGACGCTCGCCGTCATCGGCTTCGTCGCGCTGACCCTGACCACCGACGGCAACATGCTGTCCGCGGGCACCCTCGCCGCGTTCTTCCGCTTCCTCGCCGTACCAATGATCATCGGGTTGGCGCAGATGGTGGTGCTGGCCATCGGCCAGATGAACCTGTCCGTCGGCGTGCTCACCGGCTTCTGCGCCATGGTCGCCGCCTGGGCCATGCTGGAGGCCGGGCTGCCCGCCCCGCTGGCGGTGCTCGCCGCGCTGCTGCTCGGCGCGGCCGTCGGCCTGGGCAACGGGCTGCTGGTCGTGTTCACCAGGATCAACGCGTTCATCGTCACCCTGGCCACCATGACGATCATCGACGGGCTCCGGTACGGGGTCAACGGCCCCGGCACCTACCAGGACTACTCCGCCGGGCTCGAAGAACTCGGGCAGGCCTCGCTGCTCGGGCTTCCTGTCGTGTTCCTCATCGCCTGCGCGGTCGCGGCCATGGTGTGGTTCTTCTTCGCCCGCACCGTGCCCGGCCGGCACCTGCTGGCCAGCGGCGGCAGCCCGTTCGCCGCCCGGCTGTCCGGGGTGTCCAACGACCGGTCCATCGTGCTCGCGCACGCGCTGTCGGGGCTGCTCGCCGGGGTCGCCGCGGTGCTCACCCTGGCCCAGTCCGGCTCGGTCAACGCCACCATCGGCGACGACCTGCTGCTGCCCAGCTTCGCCGCGCCGATCATCGGCGGCGTCGCCCTGGCCGGCGGCGTGGTCAGCGTGCTGGGCACCAGCCTGGCCGCGTTCATCGTGCGCCTGGTCGACGTGGCGCAGGCCCAGTTCGCCATCAACCGGCGCTGGGTCGACCTCATCGTCGGCGCGGTCGTGCTCGGCGTGGTGCTGTCCGGCGCGATCCGGGCCAAGCTGTCCCGGAGGTCGTCGTGATGCTGCTGGCCGAAGGCCTGACCAAATCCTTCCCGGGCGTACGCGCCCTGGACGGCGCGACGCTGCGGCTCGCCGCGGGCAGCGTGCACGCGCTGCTCGGCGAGAACGGCGCGGGCAAGAGCACCCTGGTGAAGATCCTGACCGGGGTGTACCGCCCCGACGCCGGCCGGGTCGTGCTCGACGGCCGCGACGTGCACTTCGGCGGCCCGCTCGAAGCGCTGCACGCGGGCATCGGCGTGGTGCACCAGGAACGCAACCTGGTGCCCGAGTTCTCCATCGCCGAGAACATCGCCCTGCAGCACCTGCCGAACCGGCTCGGCATGGTCGACCGCAACCGGATGCGGGCCGAGGCCCGCCGCTGCCTCGGCCTGCTCGACCTGGACCTCGACCCGGACACCCGGGTCGCCGAACTGTCGGTGGCGCAGGCGCAGCTCGTCGAGATCGCCAAGGCGCTGTCGGTGGACACCCGGGTGCTGCTGCTCGACGAGCCGACCGCGTCGCTGACCGGCGACGAGGCCGACCGGCTCTACGCCATCGTGCGCAAGCTGACCGCCACCGGCCACGCCGTGGTGCTGGTCAGCCACAAGCTCGAAGAGGTGTTCGCGGTCGCCGACACGGTCACCGTGCTGCGCGACGGGCGCAGTGTCGCCGAAGCCCAGCCGCTGGCCGGGTACACCCGCGACGAGATCGTGGACCTGATGGTCGGCCGGGCGTACGCCTCGGTCGAGCTCACCGCCCGCACCGTGGACCGCACCGCGACCCCCGCGCTGGAGCTGGCCGGGCTGAGCACCCGCCACGGCCACCGCGACGTCTCGCTCACCGTCGCCCGCGGCGAGATCCTCGGCCTGTACGGCCTGGTCGGCGCGGGCCGCACCGAGCTGGCCAAGGCGCTGCTCGGGCTGGACGAGATCACCGGCGGCGAGGTCAGAGTGCACGGCGCACCGGTGCGCATCCGCGACGTCGGGCAGGCGCTGCGCCGTCACCGCATCGGCTACGTGCCCGAGGACCGCAAGGGCGAGGGCCTGTTCCTGGAGCAGCCGATCACCCGCAACGTCGGGGTGACCGTCTGGCGCAGGCTGGCCCGCTTCGGCCTGATCCCCGACCGGGCCGAACGCGACGTGGTCGCCGAGTACACCAGGCTGCTCGGCATCCGGGCCGCCTCGCCGGCCCAGCTCGCCGGGCAGCTGTCCGGCGGCAACCAGCAGAAGGTCAGCCTCGCCAAGTGGCTCGCCGCGAGCTGCGACATCCTCATCGTGGACGAGCCGACGGTCGGCATCGACGTGCGCACCAAGGCCGCGTTCCACGAGCTGATCGCACGGCTGGCCGGACAGGGCATGGCCATCCTGCTCATCTCGTCGGACCTGCCGGAGATCGTCACGCTGGCCGACCGGATCGCGGTGATGGGCGACGCCGCCGTGCGCGGCGAGCTGGCCAACGACCGCGACTACGACGCGGTGAGCCAGCGCGTCATCCGCCTCATCCACGCCGCGCCCGTGCCGGCCTGAGCAAGGACGAAGGCCCGTCCCCACCGCCGCCGGCGGGGACGGGCCTTCGCGTCAGGGGACGCTCAGTGCCGGCGCTCGGCGGCCGCCTGGCACTTCACGCAGTGGGTCGACCAGGGCATGATCTCCATGCGCGCGGGCGGGATCTGCTGCCCGCAGCCGTCGCAGGTGCCCAGCGAGCCGCGCTCGAACCGGGCCAGCGCGTCGGACAGCTTGCGCATGTGGTCGTCGAGCGCCGCCGTGAGCAGGTCCTGCTGCTCGGTGTCGGAGACCATCGTGCCCGCGTCGGCGACGTCGCCGGGGCCCTGGTCGCCGGAGCGGCGCAGCTGCCGGACCGACTCGCTCTGCACCCGCAGCTGCTCGGCCGCCTCCTCGTAACGTGCCTTCAGCAGCACGCCGAGCTGTGCCTTGTCGAGCGTGCCTTCCAGCGTTGTCATCATGCCTCCACTGTCTAGATGCATCGTTGCTGCCCGATGTCGCCGCGGGCCAAACCTCCGTTGCTAAGCGAGACAACGGAAACGGGGCGCTGCGGTTTCGGGTGAAGCGCGGCCATCGTGCGTCGGATGTCTGAGCGTTCGCTGAACGCCGAACCGGAGGGGTGGCGCGGGCGCGTTATCCTGCCCGCCGCGACGAGGACAGGGGGCTCACGCCATGTGGGGCAAGCCGAAATGCCCGATCGATCCCGATGCGGCCCGGTGGGTGGAGCGGTCCATGGGCTGGCTCGCCGACGAGTTCGGCGAGAACCGGCTGCGCGGCCGCGTGATACTGCCCACTGACGAGTTCTTTCCCGGGGCGTACACGGGCAGCGAGGTGGATGTGCGCCGGGTGTTCGCCATGCTGTGCGCGCACATGGACGTCGACCCGGCCCGGGTCGACTTCGAGTTCGTGGTGGCCGATCCGGGGGAGCAGGCGCTGCTGGCGAGCCTGCCGGGGTACACGCAACGCTCCGCCGGGGCGGCCGGGGAGTACGTGCGCCGCGGCGGGCGCGGGGTCGTCTCCGTCGACTCGGGGCAGGCCGCCGATCCGATGGCGCTGGTCGCCACCATCGCACACGAACTCGGCCACGAGCGGCTGATCGGCGAGGGCCGCATCGGCACCCGCGCCGACGAGGAGCAGCTGACCGACCTGCTGACCGTCTACTTCGGCCTGGGCATCTTCAACGCCAACGCCGCGTTTCAGTACGCCGCCGGCGGGGGCGGCTGGCGTACCACCTCGCTGGGCTACCTGAGCGAGCGCACCTTCGGCTACGCGCTGGCGGTGTACGCCCACCTGCGCGGCGAGCGCAGCCCGGCCTGGGCGCGGTACGTCGACGCGAACCCGCGGGCCTTCCTGACGAAGGGCTTGAAGTACCGGTGGGCCGAACATGAACGTGAGCAGTTTTAGGCATTAGAAAGCATTTTTGGCATGTCTTCTGACTTGTGTCTAGTGCCCGATTTGGTTACGTTGTCCTGCAGTGCCATCCCTGGCGAGGGCGACTCGCCTGAATGGGGCTCCGGACGGACCGGCGCCCGACGTGACCGAAGGGTGTGGTCGTGCGCTATCGGCCAGAGCTGGTCAGGGAGGCCGACCGCTACTGCGGGCGGCGCCGCGCGGTCATCCCGTCGCGGAGCAGGTACGCCACCGTGCTGGCCACCGCCGCCGCGGGCGCGGGCATCGTCGCCTTCGGAGCCGCGGCCGTCGTGCCCGACGCGAAGACGGAGGCCTCCGGCGAGCACATGACGGCGTTCGCCGACGCGGCCCGGGGCGACACCGCCACCCGCCCCAACCGCGGCGACCGCCAGCTCAGCACCTCCATCAGCCAGGACGCCCCCGACGCGTGGGTGCTGCCGCTGCACGACTACACGCTGAGCTCCCGCTACGGCATGCGCTGGGGGCGGCCGCACCGCGGGCTGGACCTGGCCGGGATCGCCGAGGGCACGCCGTACATGGCGGTGCGCGGCGGCGTCGTGGCGCAGGCCGGCTGGAACGGCGGCTACGGCAACTCGATCGTCATCGACCACGGGCACGGCCTGCAGACGCTGTACGGGCACTCCAGCCGCGTGCTGGTCAAGCCAGGCGACCGGGTCCAGGCCGGCGACGTGATCGGCATGGCCGGCAACACCGGTTACTCGTACGGCACCCACCTGCACCTGGAGATCCACGTCGACGGTGTCGCGCACGACCCGCTGACCTGGTTCAAGAAGCACGGTGTCGACTTCGAACTCGAACTCGAAGAGGTCTACGGCACCTGACGCCGTACGCGAGATCGCTACACTCCGTCGGATGGCGGGGGAGTGGGAAGACGTCGACCGGCTGATCGCCGAACGGGCGGGCACGACCTACCCCGGCGCGCCCGAACCCGCCGCCGACGACCTGGCGAACCTGCTGCTGGAACTCGAGCCCGCGCAGTTCGACCGCTGGCTGCGGCACACCGTCGCCGAACTCCACCCGGCCGCCGAACGCGCCGACCGGCTCCGCCTCGGTGCGGCGTCCACGCCGGACCATCCGCTGTCCGCGGCCGCCGCCGCGCTGCGCGCCTGGTACACGGGCACAGGCCCTGCCGAACCGATCATCCTGCGGGCCGCGGGACCGCCCGGCAGGGAGACGATCGCCCTGCTGCGCCTGCGCGAGTACGCGCTGCGGCTGGCCGCGTCGGCGTGCAGGCTCCGCGAACACGCGGACGCGGCCGGCTGGACCGTCCCGCAGCGGCGGCTCGCCCTGCGGCACCGGTTGGAGCCCGCCGCGAAGGCGCTGCAGGAAAAAGTCCTCGACCGGTACACCACCGGCCTCAGCTGGGAGCGGGTCACGGCCGAGCTGTACTCGGCCGCCGGATGCGACCCCGGCCTGCACCGGCGGCTCACCAACGCCAGGGCCTGGCCACTGGCCGTGATCCGCGCGCTGCGCCAGGGAGGGCAGCCGCCCGTGCTCGCCGTCGACGCCGGGCCGCCGCGGACGGACACCCGGCCCGCCGGTCCGGCGCCCGCCGCCGAGCCGGTCTGGGAGCAGGCGCTGGCGCAGGTGGTCGCCGCGCTCGCCCCGCGGCACCGGGCAGGCCGCTGCGCGGACCTCGTCGCGCGTGCCGACACGCTCTGGGGCCGGATGCAGGAGCTGTGCGCCCTGGTCGATCCGGCCGCCGGGACCGCGGTGGAGGGCACCGCCCCGCCCGCGCCGGAACCGCCGGTCACCCGGCGCGGCCGGCCCACCGACAGCCGGCCCGCGCTGCAGTGGGCGCACCTGGCGCTGGCACGGTGCCGAGCCGCCGCGGCCGCCGGGCATGCCGCCGCCGCGGAGACCGACGCCGGGCTGCTCACGACGGTACGGCTGCTGGTGGACGCGCAGTGGGCGGGCGGCGTGGCACTGGGCTACCTCTTCCCCGGCGTCGACGACGACACCGTGCTGGCCGTGGCCACGCGCCACCTCCACCACGACCGTGCCGGGCTGCTGGCCGCCCTGGGCGGCCCGGCGGCGCCTCCGTCGGGAGGTCACCGCATCCTCGGCGCGTGCGGCGGGTTCGCCCCGCGGCAGCCGACCGCGCCGCCGTCCGCCGACCTGCTCGGCCGGCTGTACACAGCGTCGGCCGAGCAGCTGGCCCGCTACCTGTCCGACGTGCTGACCACGGCCGCGGACAAGGCCGACCCCTACCGCACCCACCTGGGCAGGATCGCCCGGGACGTCGCGGCGGCGCTGCCCGAACCCGCGGGACCGGACCAGGTCGAGTCGGCCTGCCGCGTGCATCCGCAGTCCGACGACGGCGACCTGCTCTCCTATGCGGCCGTGCTGTGCAGCCGCGCCGCGAGCCGGGCCGCCGCCGCGCTGCGCGAGGTCAACGGGCGGATGCTGGGCAACCCGTGGGAGGGCGCGTTCGCGGCCGAGCCGGACCTGGCCGAGGGGCTGCGGGCGCTGCGGCTGCTCGGCGCGCGGCACGGCCTGCCCGCCGACTGGCTCGACGCCGCCTGGCCGGCGAGGGCCGCCGGCACCTGCCGGTGGCCACTCGGCGAGACCGTACGCGGGCCGGCCGGCGACCCCGACCTCACGCCGATCAGCGGCGCACCGGTGCTGCGCTGGCAGGTCGCGCACACCGAACACGGCAACCCCGCCGAGGCGCCGCCGGGCATCGCCGTCAACGGGCACGGGCTGATCGTCTGGCGGGACAGGCAGACCGGCTACCACTCCTACGACCCGGACAGCGGCCGTGACCGCCGCCGCGGCAACGGCCGCTTCACCGGATACGCCGCCCGCACGGTGCACGTCGAGTCGAACGGGGTGCCGGTCCAGCTCGATGTGATCACCGGTGCCGAGCTGTCCGGCCGTCCGCTGCCCGGCCCCGCTCCCGCGCCGCCGCTGCGCTCGCACGACGGGCTCGTGGTGCAGGCCGAGTGCCGCGCCGGTGCGCTGACCTACCACGCCGCCGGGACCGCCGTCCGGGCCGTGGCCGACGACGGGGCGCTGTGCTGGGAGGTGCGGCTGGAGGACCTGCTCGGCGACGGCGGCACCCGCCCCGACCGCTATCCGGAGGCGTTCGGCGACGAGGGGTTCGGCGTACGTGCGATGACCGCCGCCGACCACCGGCTCTACCTGCTCACCACCGGACGTCGGCTGCTCTGCCTGGAACAGCCGGCCCCCGGCGAGGTGCCGTCCCAGCCCCGGCCAGCGGCCCTGCACCAGCCGCCGGGTACCCGGCTCGGCGAGCGGGTGGAGCAGCTCACCGGCTACCGGTACGTCGCCCGGGTGTGGTTCGGCGAGGAGATCGCGCTGGTGTTCGACACCGAGCCGTTCACCGCCGAGCGGGTCTACCGGCAACTCACCGAGCGCGGATACCAGCTGGTCAGCGTGAAGGCCTCGGGCCGAGGCTGGGTGGCGAAGGCGGCGCGGCTGTCCGCCGAGCGCATCCGCGTGTACGTGGCATCCGACGACGACGCCAAGTGGTACACCATCGTCGACTGGCCCACGCACGTCGCCCTCAGCCACGCGCACCGGCGCTGGTTCCGGTCGTCCAAGCCGGACAGCACCCACGACGACGACCGCTACCTCTACGTCAGCGAGGAGATCGGCCGGCGGGTGGCCCGGGCCATGGGCGCCGAACTGGCCACCACCGCCGAGTACGAGGACATCCGCCGGCACACCGGAGAACGGTGGCAGCGCGCCGAACGGCGGCCCGACGACCTCTACGAGACCCGGCGGCAGCAGTTCGCGCCCCGGCTGCCGGAGCTGCGCGCGCGGGCCGAGGAGCTGGCGCGGCGGCTGCCCGCGCGCGAGGACGCGACCGGCTCCTACCGGCCCGTGCCCCGGCGCGCCGCCGAGCACCCCGTCGCCGCGGCCACGGTCGGCGAGCCGTTCCCGCTGGTGCGATTCCAGTACGGCTTCTTCGGCAAGGGCACCCGGTACCTGTCGCAGCGGGTCACGGTCACCACACCGGACGGCCCGGTCACCTTGGATGTGGAGATCGACGTGTTCACCCGGGTGCTGGAGTACCAGGCGGTGACGCCGTTCTGCCCCGAAGAGGGGTATCTGCTCGACGCGCACGACCGCGACCCGATCGCCCGCTCCGCCAAGGTCGACCGGTATCACCTGGGTGTCTTCGGCAGCGGGCAGTACTTTCCCGTGTCGCCGTACCGGCTGCGAGTGCACCTGGCCCACGACGCCCCCGCCGGCTCGGCGGCGGCCCGCTTCGCCGAAGGGCTGTGGCTGGAGCTGGCCTTTCCCGACGGTTCCGGCTACCGCGCGGCCTCCTACCGAGCCGAGCAAGCCGGCCGGGTGTACGAGCAGTGGGTGCCCGTGGCGTACGGCCTGCTGACGGTCGTCGCCGGGCTGGCCCCGGAATGGGTCTCTATCCAGGTGCCGGAGCAGCTCGAACTGCTTGCCGAGGTGACCGCCACGCTGCGCCACCTGCCGGACGAACCCCGGCCCAGTGCCGTCCACCTCTTCGAGGAATGAACCCGGGCCGGCCGGTTCGGGATAGGACGAACCGGCAGTCTTCCCGGACCGACAGCGTTGTCTCGGGCCGAATGTCCGGTTGCCGTCTACCCAGTGCAGCGACAGAATCACCAGGAGTCGCAGCTGGGGAGACTTCTGGACATGACGCCACATTGGATGCAATCACCGGCAGGCCGGGTCGCCCGCCTGCGGGGCGCGTCCACTGAGGTGATCGAGCTGGCGCTGAGCCCGCTGCCCGACGACGCGCCCGCGATGCTGACCTTCCGCCCGCCCACATCGGCGTCGGCCGCCGAGGTGGTGGCGTGCGCGCTGGACGAGCTGGAGATGGCCGCGACGCGGCTGTTCCCGGCCTGGCTGCCCGCCGCCGAGCACCTCGAAGGGCCGGGCGGCGGTGGCGTGCCGGCGGTCCGGGCCCTGGCGATCGAGCAGGCGTCCAGGACCCGCCACTTCGGACCGTTCCTGGCGGATCTGGCCGAGCAGGCGCTGCGCGAGAGGGCCGGCGCGCACCCGGCGGGCCTGGCCGCATCCGCTCCGGACCCGCCACGATCGGTCGGGCCCACAGCCGCCGCGGCAGGCCGGCAGCCTGGGCGGCGGCCGATCGCGGGTCGCTTCGCGCCCGAGGTGCGGGCCGCGGGGCTCGCCCGCGTGGCCGCGCAGAGCTACCGGCGGGCGAGCGCGGCGCTGCTGGTCGACGTGCCCGCCGGGCTGACCGGGCCGCAGCAGCTCGCGTTGGCCGCCGCCGGGGAGTGGCTGGCCGCGCACGGCGGCTTCGCGGTGTGGCTGGCGGGAGCCGACCTGCCCCACGCGGCCCGCGTCACGGTGCACCCGGTGCGCCTGCCCGAGCACGTCGCCGAGCTGGTCGCGACGGCGGACGACCTGCCCGTGGCCGGGCCGCCCCCGGCGACGCTGACGTATCCGCCGGTCGAGGGCCGCCCGCGGGCCGACAGCGCCGCGGAGACCGCGCTGGAGTCGGCGCTGGTCGAGGCGGCCTGGGCCGCCGGCCGCATCTGGAACCGCCGGTACGCGGCACGCCCGCACTACGTCATCGACCTGCTCTGGCCGGACGAGCGCTGTGCCGTGGAGATCGACGGCGACGAGCACCGCGGCCCCCGCAAGTTCGCCCACGACCGCCGCCGCGACGTGCTGCTGCAGCTCGACGGCTACGCCGTGCTGCGCTTCACCAACCACCAGGTCCTCACCGAACCCGGCCAGGTGCTGGCACACCTGGAGCAGTACCTCCGATCCCGACGCACCGACGCGCACAAGGAGAAAAGATGATCAAGCTCAAGCCCTCGGAGAAGGCGTGCCTGCTGCTGCTCATGTCGGAGGCCCGCGAGGTGTCCAACAGCGAGCTGCTGGCGCGCTACGGCGTCTCGATCACCGGCGCGGACAGCCGTGCCCTGGTCGAGAACAAGCTCGCCACCAAGCGCAAGGGGACCAAGGGCGCGCTGGTGCACGAGCTGACCGACGAGGGCTGGGCGCAGTGCAAGCGGGAGCTGGAGGCGGAGTACGTCAAGGGCACCGGCCCGGCCTACCCGGCGCTGCATGCGCTGCTCGGCGCCGTGGACCGGTACCTGCGCCGGGCGGACCTGAGCCTGCCCGACCTGTTCACCGCCAGCACCCCGCCGCCCGCCCCGCAGCCGGTGGCCAAGGTGAAGCCGGTGGTCAAGCGCGGGCTGGAGAAGCGGGTGCGCACGGCGTACGACAAGCTCGCCGACGCGCCGCAGGCCTGGGTCAGCCTGACCGACCTGCGCCGCGAGCTGGCCGGGGAGTCGGCTGCCGACGTCGACGCGGCGCTGATGAAGATGGCCGTGGCGCGCACCATCGTGCTGGTGCCTGAGGACAACCAGAAGACCCTCACCGACGAGGACCGCGCCGCCGCGATCCACATCGGCGGTGAGGACAAGCACCTGCTGTCGATCGAGTCCGCATGAACCCCGACGAGCGCAGGGCGCTGGCGAACCTGCGCTTCGACGTCGCCCCGGTGCCCGACGACGTCTGGCGCGGCTCGCCGTTCCACGTCGAGGCGCTGCACGACGACGTGGTGCGGCACATCCTGCACGGCCTGGACGACGCCCGGCGCAGCCCCGACGGCAGCCCGATCGGCATCGCCATGCAGGGCCAGCCCGGTTCGGGCAAGACGCACCTGCTCGGCTGGGTACGCGAGCAGACCCAGCGCGGCGGCGGCTACTTCTTCCTGGTCGGGCTGCTCGACGGCGCGGCGTTCTGGTCCAGCGCCACCCTGGCCGTGGTCAACGGGCTGCAGCGCGACCACCTGGGCCAGGGCAGCCAGCTGTCGGTGTTCCTGGACCGGCTGTGCGCCGCGGCCGGCGTGCCCGAGCAGGCGGCCGCGGCGGTCACCGGCCGCGCCCCACTGACCCGGGCCCACCTCGACGAGTTCGCCGCCGCGCTGCGCCGCTTCGACGGCCCCGTCGGCATGGCCTGCCACCACACCGCGCGGGCGCTGGCGCTGCTCGGGGCCGCCGGTGACCCGGCCGCGCAGGACGTCGGCTACACGTACCTGCAGTCGATGCAGGAGATGGAGCCGGGGGAGCGGCAGGAGTGGGGCATCCATCCGGTGCAGAAGCCGCCGCAGCTGGTCATGCAGGAGCTGTCGCAGCTGCTGGCGCTGACCGGCCCGACGGTTGTCGCCATCGACCAGATCGACACGCTGGTGGCCCAGCTGTGGAACAGCACCGCGCTCAAGGAGACGGGCACCGAGAGCGCCGAGCAGACGCAGCTGATCAACCAGATCGCGGACGGCCTGATGGCGCTGCGGCAGACGACCCGGCGCACGCTGACCGTGCTGGCCTGCCTGCCCTCGACGTGGACGCTGATCCGCACCCGGGCCACCAAGTCGGTCGCCGACCGGTTCCGTGAGCCGGTGACGCTGAAGGGCATCGCCAGCGCCGACATCGCCCGCGACATCGTCGCCAAGCGGTTCGCGGTGCGCTTCGACGAGATGGGCTTCGTGCCGCCGTACGCGACCTGGCCGGTGCGGGAGTCGGCGTTCGCCGAGGCGACCGTGTTCACCCCGCGGCTGCTCATCAACCGGATCAACGAGCACGTGCAGGCCTGCCTGCGCGAGGGCTCGGTGCGCGAGCTGGCCGGCTTCACCGCGTCCGAGGACCCGGTCGCGGTGCTCGTGCCCGCCGAGGTGCCGGACGACAAGCTGGACCGGCGCTTCGCCGAGCTGCGGGAGGGCGCGGACGTGGCCCCGGCGCTGGCGGGCCCCACCGAGGACGGCGAGATGCCGGAGCTGCTGGCCGCCGGGCTGTCGGCGTGGATCGAGGAGCTGGGCCAGGCCGGGCGGGCCTTCCGGGTCGACCCGCCGCAGGGCGGCAAGGTGCCGCTGCACGCCCGGCTGCGGCGCAGCCTCGACGAGGCCACCGAGGACGAGCAGCACTGGTCGTTCCGGGCGATCGCGCACACCAACGCGATCGCGGCGCTGTCGCGGCTGCAGGCGGCCCGTACCAGCGCGGGCCTGAGCCGGGGCATCGGCAAGCGCAAGCTGTTCCTGCTGCGCAACGCCGACTGGAACAAGGGCGCGAAGACCCAGGAGGTGCTGAAGGCGTTCGCCGCCGACGGCGGCACCCGGCTGAGCATCGGCGAGGACGACCTGCGCACCTTCGCCGCGCTGCGCCAGCTGCTCGCCGAACGCGACTCCGGCCTGGCCGCCTGGCTGGCCGACCGCCGACCGGCCGGGCGCACGATGCTGCTGCGCACCGTGCTCGGCGAGATCGTGGCCGAGATCGCCGCGGCCGAGGAGGCCGCCGAACGGCGTCGGGACCACGCGGCGCTCGCGCCGTCCGCTGGTGGCGACGGCGCGGCGGCGAAGGAACCAGGCGCGACGGCGGCGCGGGCGGACGACCCGGCCGCGGTGGCGCGGGCAGGCGTCGACGTGGACGGCGCCGGTTCCGCCGGCCTGCGTGCGAACCTGGCCGGCGGACCAGGCGACCGACCGGCGGCGCCGGAACCGGCGCCGGCGCACACGATCACGCTCGGTGCCGGGTACGACGACGGCGAGCCGGTGCGCCTGGACCTGGAGTCGCTGCGCAAGCACACGGCGATCTTCGCGGGCAGCGGGTCCGGCAAGACGGTGCTGATCCGGCGGCTGGTCGAGGAGTGCGCGCTGCAGGGCGTGTCCACGATCGTGCTGGACCCGAACAACGACCTGGCCCGCCTCGGCGACGCCTGGCCCGAGCGGCCCGCGGGCTGGGCGGCGGGCGACGCGGCGCGCTCGGCGGAGTACCTGGCGCACACCGACGTGGTGGTGTGGACGCCGCGGCGGGAGGCGGGGCGGCCGCTGAGCTTCCAGCCGCTGCCGGAGTTCGCGACCATCCGCGACGACGCCGACGAGTTCGGGGCCGCCATCGACGCCGCGGTGGCCAGCCTCGCGCCGCGGGCGAAGGTCGACGGCGGCACCGCGAAGGCGATGCGCGGGCAGGCGGTGCTCAACGAGGCGCTGCGGCACTTCGCGCGCAGCGGCGGCGAGGGCATCCGGGCGTTCGTCGGGGTGCTCAGCGCGCTGCCGGACGGGGTGAGCCAGCTGGAGGACGCCGAGAAGATCGCGTTCGAGCTGTCGCAGAACCTGACCGCGGCGATGGTGACCGACGCCCTGTTCGGCGGCGGCGGCGCACCGGCCGACCCGGGTCTGCTGCTGACGCCCGCGCCGGGCAAACGGGCCCGGGTGTCGGTGATCAGCCTGGTCGGGCTGCCGTCGGAGCAGCAGCGGCAGAGCTTCGTCAACCAGCTGCAGCTGGCGCTGTTCGCCTGGATCAAGAAGAACCCGGCCGGGGACCGGCCGCTGGGCGGGCTGCTGGTGATGGACGAGGCGCAGACCTTCGCGCCGTCCGGGCCGCTGACCGCGTGTACGCAGAGCACGCTGGCACTGGCCTCGCAGGCGCGCAAGTACGGCCTGGGCCTGGTCTTCGCCACGCAGGCGCCCAAGGGGCTGCACAACCGGATCTCCGGCAACGCCGCGACGCAGTTCTTCGGGCTGCTCAACGCCCCGGCGCAGATCGAGGCGGCGCGGGAGATGGCGCGGGCCAAGGGCGCGGACGTGCCCGACATCTCGCGGCTGGGCACCGGCGAGTTCTACGCCTCGGGGGAGGGCTTCGCGTTCCGCAAGATGCGCGGCGCGCTGTGCCTGAGCCACCACCCGAAGAGCCCGCTGACGACGGAGGAGGTCGTCGAGCGCGCCCGACGTTGACGGAAAACGCTCGCCGAGGGCCGTCCTGCCGACTGGCGGGGCGGCCCTTCGCTGTGCCACTATGGGCAACAGTTCTAGAACAGTTGGAGGGAACTGTGGGTGCCATCACCGCCGCGGGCCTGCCCGCGCTGCTGCCCGCCGCAGGGCTGATGCACGACCCGGGCGCCGCCGGCCGGTTCGGCGACTACGGCGGGCGCTACGTGCCCGAAGCGCTCATGCCGGCCTGCGCCGAGGTCGAGGAGGCGTTCCGCGAGGCGTGGGCCGATGCCGGCTTCCGCCGCGACCTCGACCGGCTGCTGACCGTGTACGCCGGGCGGCCCACCCCGCTGACCCCGGCCTGGAACCTGTCCGCTGAGCTGGGCGTCGACATCCTGCTCAAACGGGAGGACCTGGCCCACACCGGCTCCCACAAGATCAATAACGTGCTCGGTCAGGCGCTGCTGGCCCGCCGGATGGGCCGCACGCGGGTGATCGCCGAGACCGGCGCCGGCCAGCACGGTGTGGCCACCGCCACCGCCGCCGCGCTGCTCGGGCTGCGCGCGACGGTGTTCATGGGGCAGAAGGACATGGCCCGCCAGGCGCTCAACGTGCACCGGATGCGGCTGCTCGGCGCGGAGGTCGTCGAGGTCACCAGCGGCAGCCGCACCCTCAAGGACGCCACCAGCGAGGCCATGCGGCACTGGGTGACCTGCGCCGACGAGGCCTACTACTGCCTCGGCTCGGTGATGGGCCCGCACCCGTACCCGTGGATGGTGCGCGAGTTCCAGCGGGTCATCGGCGAGGAGGCCCGCGCCCAGTGCGCCACCGAGCTGCCTGCCGCGATCCCCGACTACGTGGTCGCCTGCGTCGGCGGCGGCTCCAACGCCGCGGGCACCTTCGCCGGTTTCGCGGGCACCGCCGCGCAGCTCGTCGGGGTCGAGGCCGCGGGCGGCGCGGCGATCGCGGGCGGCAAGGTCGCGGTCATGCACGGGCACCGCTCGTACGCCATCCAGGACGAGCACGGGCAGATCCTGGAGGCCGAGTCGGTCGCCGCCGGGCTGGACTACCCGGGCATCGGCCCCGAGCATGCCCACCTGCACGACCTCGGCCGGGCCCGCTACGTCACCGTCACCGACGCCGAGGTGATCGACGCGGTGCGGCGGCTGGCCCGCAGCGAGGGCATCCTGCCCGCGCTGGAGTCGGCGCACGCGATCGCCTGGGTGCTGCGCGCCGCCCGCGACGGCGAGCTGCCGCGCGGCGCGACCGTGCTGATCACCCTGTCCGGCCGCGGCGACAAGGACACCACGACCCTGATGGAGATCCCGTGAGCACCGTCGACACCGTGACCACTGCTGCCGGCGTCGCCGTCGGCCCGCGCCTGCGCGAGCGCCGCGACGCCGGACGCAAGCTGCTCGTGCCCTACGTGACCGCCGGCATCAGCGCCGACTGGACCGACTTCCTGACGGCGTACGAGCAGGCCGGGGCCGACGCGATCGAGATCGGGCTGCCGTTCTCCGAACCGATGATCGACGGCCCGACCGTGCAGGAGGCCTCCGAGCGGGCCCTGCACCGAGGCGCGACCGTCCCCGGCATCCTCGCCGACCTGCGCCGGGTGCGGGTGGACGTGCCGCTCGTCGTGATGACCTACTACCACCTGGTGGCACGGGACGGGCACGCGCGGTTCTGCGCCGCGCTCGCCGAGGCCGGGGTACGCGGGCTGATCGTGCCCGACCTGCCCCTGGAGGAGCTGTCCGAGCTGGAGCAGGCCGCCGCCGACGCGGGGGTGGACCTGACCCTGGTCGCCGCGCCCAGCGGCACGCCGTCCCGGCTGCGGGAGATCGCGGCCCGCAGCCGCGGTTTCGTGTACGCGATGACCGGCATGGTCACCACCGGGGAGCGGACCGAGCTACCAGCGTCGGCCGCCGAGTTCGCGACCCGGCTCAAGACCCACGCGGACCTGCCGGTGCTGCTCGGCTTCGGCGTCTCCACGCCGGAGCACGCGGTGGCCGGGGCACACGCCGCCGACGGTGTCGTGGTCGCGTCGGCGCTGATGCGGCGCGTCCTGGACGGGGCCGGCCCGGCCGACGTCGGTGCGCAGGTCGCCGAGCTGCGCGCCGCCTTGGACGCCGCACAGGGCTGACTGCCGGACTCCGGCGGGGCCGTGGCGCGGCTGACGGGGGGCGGCGGGATCGCGATACTGGAGCGATCCCGCCGCCGACCGACAGGAGCCACCGCATGGCCGGACCCCGCTACCGGGTCATCGCCGCCGACCTCACCGAGCGCATCCGCTCCGGCGAGTACCCGCCGGGCACCGCCCTGCCCGCGCAGCGGGAGCTGAGCGCCCGGTACGACGTGGCGCTGGCGACGGCGCGGCAGGCCCTGCAGGCCCTGGTCGACGACGGGCTGATCGTGGTCGAGGCGGGCCGGGGCACCTTCGTCGCGCCCGCGCGGCCCGCGTACCGGCTGGACACGCTGCGCAGCTTCGTCGACGACCTGCGCGACCAGGGACACCAGGTCACCACCGAGGTCGTCTCCAGCTCGCTGCGCGCCATGCCCGCCTGGGTCACCCAACTGTGGGGCGAGCGCGACGGCACCGCGAAAGCGCTGCGGCTGGAGCGGCTCCGGCTGCTCGACGGCGTGCCCGCGATCCACCAGGTGTCCTGGGTGGACCAGCCGTACGCGCAGCTGGTGCGCGGCGTCGACTTCACCGCCACGGCCCTGTACGCCGCGCTCGCCGACGCCGGCATGCAGATCGCCGCGGCGTCCGAGCGCATCGCCGCCGCCACGCTCGGCGAGGCGGGCGCGGCCCTGCTGCACCAGAGCGCGGACAGCCCGGTGCTGGTCAGCGACCGGGTCACCCGCACCCGTGACGGCGCGGTCGGCGTCGTCGACCGGGCCGTGCTGGCGGGCGGGCTGATGCAGGTCCGCGCCGAGCGCACCGTGCACCAGGTGTCCGTGCAGTGGGGCGGGCCGCCGCGCTGAGCGCTACGACCGGGCGGCCAGCTCGCTCTCGTAGTAGCGGATCTTGTCCCGCAGGTGCCCGTACTGCCGCTCCAGCAGCGCCATCTGCTCCTCGACTGCCTCGGCGTGGGCGCGCAGCAGCTCGACACGGTCGGCGATGCTGTCGTCGCCGGTGCGGGCCAGCTCCGCGAAGCGGCACATCTGGTTGATCGGCATGCCGGTGTCGCGCAGGCAGCGCAGCAGCCCGAGCCAGCCCAGGTCGTGATCGGAGAAGACCCGCTGCCCGCCGGGCGTGCGGTCGACCTCGCTCAGCAGGCCGATGCGCTCGTAGTAGCGCAGCGTGTCCAGGCTGAAGCCGCTGCGCCGGGACGTCTCGGAAGGGGTGTACGCGCTCATCGGCCCACGATAGCTTGACCTGGAGCGCGCTCCAGGTGTCAGGCTGGTCCGCATGACGACGACACGGACATTGGGCCGCAGCGGGATCGAGGTCAGCGCGCTGGGCATGGGCTGCTGGGCGATCGGCGGCCCGCTGTGGGGCGAGGACGGGCAGCCCTACGGCTGGGGCGAGGTGGACGACGAGGAGTCGATCCGCACCGTGCACGCGGCCCTCGACCACGGCATCACCCTGTTCGACACCTCCAGCAACTACGGCGCGGGCCACAGCGAGCGGGTGCTCGGCCGGGCCCTGGCCGGACGGCGGGACAGCGCGGTCATCGCCAGCAAGTTCGGCTTCACCGTCGAGGAGCGGACCCGGCTGGCCACCGGCGAGGACTCCTCGGCCGCGTACGCGATCAGCTGCCTCGACGGCATCCTCGGCCGGCTCGGCACCGACCACCTCGACCTGTACCAGCTGCACCTGGGCCACCTGCCGGTCGACCAGGCGCTCGACCTGGTGGAGACCCTGGAGGACCTGGTCGCCCAGGGCCGCATCCGGGCGTACGGCTGGAGCACCGACGACGCCGCGCGCGCCGCCGCGTTCGCCAAGGCCGGGGCGCACTGCGCGGCCGTGCAGTACGACACCTCGGTGCTGAACGACAACGCCGCCATGGTCGACGTGCTGGCCGCCTGGAACCTGGCCGGGCTCAATCGCGGCCCGCTCGCGATGGGCCTGCTCACCGGCAAGTACCACGGCGCCGTCGGCGCGCTCGGCAACGACGACGTACGCGGCAAGAACCCGGAGTGGCTGCGCTGGTTCACCGCCGGCGTGCCGACGCCGGAGTGGGCGGCACGGGTCGACCGGGTCCGGGAGGCGCTCACCGCCGACGGCCGCACCCTCACCCAGGGCGCGCTGGGCTGGCTGCTCGCCCGCAGCCCGCACAACCTGCCGATCCCCGGCTGCCGCACCGTCGCCCAGGCCGAGGAGAATTTCGCCCCGCTCGCCCGCACCCCGCTGCCCGCCGACGCGTTCGCCGAGGTCGAGTCCCTGCTCGCCGACCTGCGCGGCTGACGCCGGCCCGGCGGCATGACGGCGCGGTCAGACCCTTCGGCGGGCGGCGCAATACGGTTGCCGAGCGTGGCGCGGCCTGTCACCGTTGCCGTCGTGTCGAAGACGGACGGGGTGGGGATGTGAGCGGGCGGCTGCGGGAGATCGCACGGCAGACGGTGGAGATCGCGGAACGCGGCGACTACCGCAACGCGGCGGGCGAGCGGGTCGAGATCGGACCGGCGGTACAGGCAGCCGTCGCGGGCACCCGCCACCACGAGCCTGACGAGCAACTGAACCTGACCGGCGCGCAGAATCCGCAGCCGGAGATCGAGGTGACCAGGGAGTCGACGCTGGTCGCCGCGCGGCGGGCCGGTCCGGCGGCGGCCTGCCTGGTGTTCGCCTCGGCGAAGAACCCGGGCGGCGGCTTCCTCGGCGGCGCGAAGGCCCAGGAGGAGAGCATCGCCCGGGCGTCGGCCCTCTACCCGAGCCTGCTGGCCGCGCCGGACTTCTACGCCCACCACCGGGCGCAGCACGACCTGCGCTACAGCGACCGGGTGATCTACTCGCCGCGCGTGCCGGTGTTCCGGGACGACAAGGGCAACCTGCTCGACGAGGCGTACCAGACCTCGTTTCTGACCTCGGCCGCGCCCAACCTGGGCGCGATCGCCCGCAACCAGTCCGCCGACCTGCCGGACGTGCCCGCGGTGCTGCTGCGCCGGGCGACCCGGGTGCTCACCGTCGCGGCCGCGCACGGGCACCGGACGCTGGTGCTCGGCGCGTGGGGCTGCGGGGTGTTCCGCAACGACCCGGCCGCGGTCGCGCAGGCCTTCGCCGGTGCGCTGCGCACCGTGGACCGCTTCGACCGGGTCGTCTTCGCGATCTACGACAACCTGCCCGGCACGCCGGTGCACGCGACGTTCGCGCGGGTGTTCGGCGGCTGACCGGCGCGCAGTCCTGGCATCTTCTCCCGGATCGAGGCGGTGGCCGGCACACTCCGGCACCCGGCGCAGCGAACGCGGCGGCCGGCCTCAGAGCGCCGCGGCGGCCCGCAGGCCCAGGCGGGGCGAGGCCAGCACGGGGATGGCGGTCACGCCGCGTTCGGTGACCGGCGCCATCGACGCCTGGGCCAGCACGACGACGTCGGCGTCGGTGACCTCCGCCAGCGCCGCGGCGACCCGGTCGAGGTAGCCGTCGAGGTCACCGGCCTCGAACCGGTCCCACGCGCCGCAGATCATCCGCGCGGACACCGTGACCTGCCGACCCGCGCGGGCGGCCTCCTCCTCGATCAGCGCCGTGGTGGGCGCGAGCGTGGTGGCGAGCGCGGCCAGCACGGTGATCCGAGGGCCGGCGGCTACGGCCGCGGCGGCCATCGGCCGGTCCACCCGCAGCACGGGGATGCCCGCCCGGCCGGCGGCCTGCTCGGCGAGCGCGCCGATGGTCGAGCAGGTGCACAGCACCGCCCGCGCCCCGGCTTCCGCGGCGAGGCCGATCTGCTGGGCGACCTGGTCGGCGACGGCCGGCACGCCGTGGCGGCGGGCGTCGTCGAGCAGGTGTTCGGCGACGATGTGGTACAGCGTCAGCGCCGGCGCGTCCTCGTTGCGGAGCCGGTCGAAGGTGAGCACATGGGCCTGCGAGGTGTGCAGGAGAGCCAGCATCGTCGTTCGTTTCCGTGCGAGTCGGACATTCGAGGGCGGATCACCGTAGCACCGGGTGCGCCCCGACCGGCCCCTCGCGAGACAGCCGTCACAGCGGTGCCGGAGCATCACGCCCCTGCGGATCGGCGGTTCGCCGCGCGCCCTCGGCCCTGGCGGCGCACGGCTAACGTATGCCCATGCTGCTGACGATCAAGCGAGGACTTCCGCTGCTGGGTGTGCTGACCGGCGGCATGCTGGTGAGCTCGGTGGCGGGTACCGCACTGCTGGACCAGGATCTGATGCTGCTGGGGTTCTTCGCGGGAGTCGTCGCGGCGGTCGGCGGCATCTACGTGATCAAGGGGCGCGACCTGCGTATGCGCTGGGGTTTCGCCGCCTGCGGCCTCGCGCTCCTGATCAACATCGCTTTCATGCAGGCCGCGTCCTCCGTCGTCCTGGAATTCGCGGGCGAGCCGGTCGCGGCGACCGTGGTCGCTGCCCGCGAGGGCTACGAAGGCAAAGGGGCGCGCAGCCACCGATACACCCTGACCGAGCTCGGCGGAGCGCCGATCAGCGGAGAGCTCACCCTGAAGGAAGGCGAGCCGCTGCGGATCGGCGACCAGCCGACGGTGCTGCGCGATCCGGCCGGCCTCGCGAACCCGATGCTCGCCGACGAGCCCGTCGCGGGCAGCGCCGGCGCGCTCCTGATCTTCTGGCTGGTGGTGGCGGTGCCGGCGCTCCTCGCGGGCCGCCCCTACGGGCAGCCCGCGCGATCAGCCGACCGGGACGACGCGGTGGTGAGCCCGGTGGTCGAGGTGCGCCGCGGCCGCGACCGCCCGCAGCGGTCCCGGCGCGGCTGACACCGGTCTCGCCGCGGGCGGCCGCGTACGCCGTCACTCAGGCGCGGCCCGTGCCGCAGTAGAGGTCGAGCTCGCCGGCCAGCTCCACCGCGATGACGGTGGCGTACGGGTCGAGGTCGGCGGCCGCCGGCGCGTCGATCCAGGTCACGCCGGGCACCTCGGCGTGACCGCCGGTGACGCGGTGGCCGAGCGCGGCCCCGGTGCCCAGCACGTGCGCCCGCCGCACCGGCGTACGCAGTCCCTTGACCGCGACGGCGTCGCCGGGGGAGCCGAAGCACACGAGGTACAGGGTGCGCCGGTCGGGCGACACGGTGCTCGGGCCGTAGTGGTGGCCCGCGGGCAGTCCCGCGACGGTGCCGAAGACGGCCGCCTCGTGCCGCGCGATCCACGCCCCGAGGCCCTCCAGCCGCTCGACCTGCTCGGCCGGGATCGTGCCGTCGGCCCGCGGGCCGACGTCGAGGAGCAGGTTGCCGCCCATGCCGATGGTCTCGGTGAAGTAGCGCACCAGCTGGCCCACGGACTTGTGGTTGGTGTCGCCGGGCCGGTAGCCCCACGAGTCGTTGACGGTCAGGCACAGCTCCCACGGGCCGTCCGGCGCCCGCATCGGGATGCCCTGCTCCGGGGTGGCGTAGTCGCCGTAGGACATCATGCGCGCGTTGAGCACGGTGTCCGGCGCGGCGGCCAGGATCTGCGCGGACAGCTCCCGCATGCGCCACTGCTGCTCGCTGCGCTCCCACTCGCCGTCGAACCAGAGCAGGTCCGGGCGGTAGCGCTCGACCAGCTCGCCGACCTGGCCGTCGCGGTAGGACAGATACCGGGCCCACGCCTGCTCGTCGTCGGGTTTGCCGTCCTGCGGCGCGACCCACTCGCTGTCGTTGACGTGCTGCGCCTCGCCCTGGCTGCGCACCGAGGCGTAGTCGGGGTGGTTCCAGTCCGAGTGCGAGTAGTAGAGGCCCACCTTGAGGCCGCGCTCGCGCAGCGCCTGCGCGTACGGGCCGATCAGGTCGCGCCCGGCGGGGGTGTGCTCGACGACGTTGCGCCCGCCTCGCGCGGAGTCCCAGAGCGCGATGCCGTCGTGGTGGCGGGCGGTGAGCACCGCGTAGCGGGCGCCGACCCTGGCGAACAGCTCCGCCCACGCCTTCGGGTCGTAGTTCTCGCCCGCGAAGCCGGCCTGCTGGCGCATGTACTGCTCGTGCGGGACCTCGCCGGCGTAGAAGGCCCACGACTCCAGGGTGCCGTCGACGGCGTAGATCCCCCAGTGGAGGAAGATGCCGAGCTTGGCCTCGGCGAACCAGGGCTGCATGGCCACTGTCGTGCTCCTGTCTTTCTGGTCGACGGTGGGTAAGGCTAGGGCCCGATCGCCTGGCAGCGCGTTGGTTCTGCTCACCATCACTGGTACGTTTTCACCATGACGGGGCTGGCGCCCGGCGGCCGGACGGTGCGCCTGCGCCTGGACGGCCCGCCGCAGGTGGCGAACATCGGGGTGGGCGTGCACGGCACCGCGGTGGCCCGCGAGTCGTTCCTGCTGCCCGAGCTGTGGCAACTGCACCTGTACGGCTACCAGGGCGAGCTCACGGTCGGCGGGGTCGCCCACCCGATCCGCCCCGGGCACGTCAGCCTGATCCCGCCGGGGGTCGAGGTGCGCTTCGACTACCGGGGGCGCTCCGAGCACCTGTACGCCCACCTGCGCCTCGCGCGCGCCGGGACACCGCTGGCGGTGCCGGTGATGCAGGACGCGGGGGCGCAGGCCGCGGCGCTGTCGGCCATGCTGCGCCAGGCGGTGGCGGCCGCGCCGCGCCGGCCCGCGCAGGCCGCGGCGGAGGTGTGGGCGGTGCTGTGGCGGGTGGCCCAGCTGCCGCGCGCCGAGCCCGACGCGCGATCCGGCGGCCCGCATCCGGCGGTCGCCGCGGCGATGGCCTACCTGGAGGCGCGGCTGGCCGAGCCGGTGTCGGTGCCGGACGCCGCCCGGCACGCGGGCGTGTCGCACAACCATCTGACCCGGCTGTTCCGGGCCGAGACCGGCGACACCGTGGTGGCGTACCTGCGCCGCCGCCGGCTGGCGCGGGCCGAGCACCTGCTGCGCCGCTCGACGCTGTCCATCCCGGCCGTCGCCGCCTCCGTCGGCATCGCCGACCTGCAGGCGTTCAACAAGGCCTGCCGCCGCGAGTTCGGCCTGTCCCCGCGTGCCCTGCGCGCCGCGCGCTGACCGCACGTCCGCTGTCGTCTTCACGGCTCGACAGCGCTTGCAGGCACATGCTAGTTTTTTCTTGCAGGTGAAAGTAGAAGCTAGGGGGGCCGATGGAGACGTCGCACACCGGCGACGAGCTGGCGCGGATCCTGGCGACACTGGCCAACCCGCACCGCATGCGCGTCATCGCCGCACTGGCGCACGGGCGCAACTACGTGAGCGCGCTGGCCCGCGAGCTGGGCATCAGCCGGCCGCTGCTGCAACTGCACCTGGCCAAGCTGGAGGCGGCGGGCCTGGTCACCGCCGCGTTCGAGCTGTCCGCCGACGGCAAGGCCATGAAGTACTACGACACGGTGCCGTTCACCGTGACACTCACCCCGCAGAGCATCGCGCAGGCCGCGCGCACGCTCACCACCGTGGAAGGAGACAACTGATGAACTCGTACTCCATGAGCATGGGCACGATCTGGATCGTCGGCATGTTCGTCATCGCGATCACCGGCATGGTGCTGTGGCACCGCCAGCAGAACGCCAAGGCCAGGGCGCTCTCGGGAAGCTCCGACCAGCTGGCCGCGATCGCCGCGCAGCTGGCCGACCTGCAGGCCCGGGTCAGCAAGATCGAGAAGGTGCTGGCCTCGGTCGACTGACGTCGTCGGCGCCGCTGTGCCGCCTACCACGGAACGTGCGGGACCGGCTCCGGCCGGTCCCCGGCGCCTGGGGTTCGATCAGCGGCTGCGCGTGAAATGAGCGCCGCCTTAGTCTGATGACCATGACGTTCCAGCTGCCTGACGCGATCGCCGCGCTGAGCCGTACGCCCGATGTGCTCGACGCCCTGCTCGGTGACCTCGACGACGGATGGGCGCGGCAGCGGCCGGCCGAGGGCGAGTGGAGCGCGCACGACGTGCTCGGCCACTTCATCCACGGCGAGCGCACCGACTGGATCCCGCGGGCCCGCATCATCCTCGACCACGGCACGTCGGTGCCGTTCACGCCGTTCGACCGCGACGGCCATGTCGCGATCGCGGCCGACCGCTCCACCGCCGAGCTGCTCGACCTGTTCCGCACCCTGCGGGCGGAGAACCTCGCCGCGCTGCGCGGCTTCGACCTGACCGCCGACGACCTCGACCGCGAGGGCGCGCACCCGGCATTCGGCCCGGTCACCCTGGGCCAGCTGCTGGCCACCTGGACCACCCATGACCACGTCCACCTGGGCCAGGTCACCCAGGCCCTGGCCAGCCGGTACACCACCGAGGTCGGCCCCTGGCACGCCTACCTGTGGGAGTGACCGGCGACCGGAGCCTCCACGCCACGCGGGCGTCCGCACCCCGTTTTTGATACACGTTGGCCTATCTCATCGAAGTTGATCTCGATTTATTCGATGAGATAGGCCAACGTTTATGGAAATGCGGGTCGGGGTGTGGTGGACGGCTCGGCTCAGGCCTGGGCGGGGGAGGTGTCGGGGTCGGGGCCGCGCTGGGTGGGCAGGTGGGCCGGCTCGGGCTGGGCGGTGGGCGGGGCGGAAGCCGGTTCCGGGGTGCGGCGACGGCGGCTGATCCGGTTGATCAGCGGTTCGACGCCGCGGGCGGTGAGCGGGCCGAGCACGGCCAGCATCAGCACGTACGCCGCGGCCAGCGGACCGAGCTGCGGTTCGATGCCCGCGGCGACGGCCAGCCCGGCGATGACGATGTTGAACTCACCACGCGGCAGCAGCGCCACCCCGGCGCGCAGCCGGCCCGCGACGCTGATGTGCGCCCGCTTGGCGGCCCACCAGCCGGTGGCCATCTTCGTCGCGATGCCCGCCAGCGCCAGCAGGATGGCGATGCCGGCGACCGGCGGCAGTGCCGTCGGGTCGGTCTGCAGGCCGAAGAAGACGAAGAACACCGCCGCGAACACGTCCCGCAGGGGCGTGAGCAGTTCCCGGGCGGTGTGCGCGAGCGGCCCGGACAGCGCGATGCCGACCAGGAACGCGCCCACCGCGGCGGAGACCTGCAGCTCCTGGGCGATGCCGGCGACCAGCACGGTCAGGCCGAGCACCTTGAGCAGCAGCACCTCCGAGCTGGGCGAGGCGACGAACTTCTCCACGTACCGGCCGAACTTCAGCGCGACGACGAGGATGACGGTGATGGTGAGGCCCGCGATGCCCAGCGTGGTCAGGCCGGTGGCGAAGCTCGCGCCGGCCAGCATCGCGGTCAGGATCGGCAGGTACATCGCCATGGTCAGGTCCTCGAAGACCAGCAGCGACAGCACGACGGGCACTTCGCGGTTGCCCAGCCAGTTCAGGTCGGACAGGACCTTCGCGGTGATGCCGGACGAGGTGACGTACGTGATGCCGCCCAGCGCCACGGCCGCCACCGGACCCCAGCCCAGCAGCAGCGCGACGATGACGCCGGGCGCCGAGTTCAGCACCAGGTCGACCAGGCCCGCGGGGGCGTTGTGGCGCAGCGTGCTGACCAGTTCGGGCGCGGTGTACTCCAGGCCCATCGTGAACAGCAGCAGGATGACGCCGATCTCGGCGCCGGTCGCGGCGAACTCGCCCGCCTCGTCGATGGGCAGCAGGCCGCCCTTGCCGAACGCGAGGCCGGCGAGCAGGTAGAGGGGGATGGGGGAGATGCCGACCCGCAGCGACACCGCGCCGAGCAGGCCCAGGGCGAGGATGACCGCGCCGATTTCGATCAGTACGAGGGCTCCGTGCATACGCGTCAGCCGTTGTTGAGGATGTCGGTGACGGCGGCGGTGCCCTCGGCGGTGCCCACCGCGACGGCGAGGTCGCCGGGGTGGAACACGAAGTCGGGGCGGGGGCTGGCGAGGATCTCGCCGCCGCGGATGACCGCGACGATGGACGCGCCGGTCCGGGTGCGGGCCTGGGTGTCGCCCAGGGTGCGCCCGTCGAACGGCGAGCCCGCGATGACGGGGACCTGGACGGTGAGCAGGCCCACGACCTGGCGGCGCAGGTCGGCCAGGCGCTCCACGATCCGGGAGGTGCCCAGCAGTTCGGCCACGCCGTTGGCCTCGTCGGTGTTGAGCGACAACGTGGCGACGGCGGTATCGGGATCATCAGGGTGGTAGATCACGATGTCCCGCCGTCCGGAGACGTGCGACACCACGGCCGCGTGCTGTCCCCGTGCGGTCTGGAACTCGTGCCGCAACCCGATGCCCGGTAACGCGGTGCGCTCGACGTCCAAGGCTCAACCTCCTGTGCGTGATCGACTGAGGTAACCCTACCGAACCGATAGGTAACTGGTCTACTGGCAGGTAGTCCGTTACCGCGCTGACGTCGGTGTCGTCGCAGGTCAGCCATGGTCGACTTCAAGTTCGCTTGACCCCCGGTCGACGCTCCGTGATCGCGGACCCCGGCGCCGCGCGGGGCGAGGCCTGTCGCGCATGGCCGGCTTCGGATAGCGTGCCGCCATGTCGACCCTCGCCTCGCCCGCCGCCGGCACGGGCGGCACCGCCGCCGAGCCCGGCTTCCGCGCCGCCGTCCAGGAGCACGCCGCGGACCTCATCGCGCTGCGGCGGCAGGTGCACCGCCGCCCCGAGATCGGGCTGCACCTGCCGCAGACCCAGGCCGCCGTGCTGGCGGCGCTGGACGGGCTCCCACTGGAGATCACCACGGGCCGCTCGCTCAGCTCGGTCGTCGCGGTGCTGCGCGGCGGCCGGCCTGGCCCGGTGGTGCTGCTGCGCGGCGACATGGACGCGCTGCCGGTGACCGAGCTGACCGGGCTGGAGTACGCCTCCGAGGTGGCCGGGGCCATGCACGCCTGCGGGCACGACCTGCACGTGGCGATGCTGGCCGGCGCGGCCCGGCTGCTGTGCGAGGTGCGCGACCGGCTGCCCGGCAGCGTGATCTTCATGTTCCAGCCCGGCGAGGAGGGGCCCGGCGGGGCCGAACCGATGATCGCCGAGGGTCTGCTGGACGCCGCCGGCGAGCACCCGGTGGCGGCGTACTGCCTGCACGCGCTGTCGGCGCTGGAGCCGTTCGGGCGCTTCTCCACCCGGCGCGGGCCGATGCTCGCCGCCGCGGACACGCTGAAGGTGACCGTACGCGGCGCGGGCGGCCACGGGTCCGCGCCCCAGTTCGCCAAGGACCCCATCCCGGCCGCGTGCGAGATGGTGACCGCGCTGCAGACCTTCGTCACCCGCGGCATCGACATCTTCGACCCGGCCGTCATCACGGTCGGCACCTTCCACGCCGGCACCGTCGAGAACGTCATCCCGGCGCGGGCCGAGTTCGGCGCGACGCTGCGCTCGTTCTCACCGGCCACCCGGGAACGGGTGCGCCAGGGTGTGCTGGACGTGGTGCGCGGCATCGCCGCCGCGCACGGGCTCACCGCCGACGCCGACTACGTGCCCGGCTACCCGGTGACGATGAACGACGGCGGCGAGGCCGAGTTCGCCGCGCGCACCGCCGTGGAGCTGTTCGGCGAGGACCGCTTCGCGTGGACGGCCAACCCGGTGGCGGGCGCCGAGGACATGTCGTACGTGCTCGAACGGGTGCCCGGGGCGTTCGTCTACCTCGGCGCCTGCCCGCCCGGCCTCGACCCGGTGACCGCCCCGCTCAACCACGCGCCCGAGGCCCGCTACGACGACGCGGTGGTGCCCGACGGGGCCGTGCTGCTCGCCGAACTCGCCTGGCGGCGTCTGTCGCGTTAGGACGTCCGGTTAGGAGTCCGTGGACCTGTCCGGACGTGTCGCACAGGGGGTGCGACGCCGAAGCGGCCGCGTCGTGTTGAGTGCTGGTTGTCAGTCACCTTGCGTGGCGGTCATAGCACCGACAGGCGCGGACCGTCGCGGTCGGCCCTCTAGCGTCGGTGGGAAAGTGATGAGCTCCCGGACCTCGAACCTGCGGGCGAAGATCGCCTTTCTGCTCGCCTCCCTCGCCGCACTGTGGGCCTTCGCCGCGTTCGTGACCATGCGCGAGGGCCTCAACCTCTTCTGGATCAGCACGCTCGACCAGGAGGTGGGCCGCCCCACCGACTCCCTCGTCGCCGCGCTGCAGGCCGAGCGCCGCATCTCCGCCGTCGTGCTGGCCGCCGACGACAGCGCCCACCGCGCCGAGCTGGCCACCGCCCGCGCCGCCACCGACGCCGCCGCGGCGCGCTTCCGCGAATCGGTGCGCGGCACCACCGCCGGCTGGGCCGCCACCCCGATCGCCGAGCGCAACATCGCCGACCTGGGCCGGATGCTCGACGGGCTCGGCCCCGTGCGCGCCGACGTCGACCAGCGCACCGGCGAGCGCAGCGAAGCGGTCGCCTACTACACCGAGACCATCGGCGCCGGATACCGCATCTTCGCGACCATCGCCAGCTTCGACGACCAGGCCATCAACGACCAGCTCAGCCACCTGCTGATCATGTCCCGGGGCCGGGAGCTGCTGTCGCAGGAGGACGCGCTGATGTCCGGCGTGCTCGCCGCGGGCCGCTTCTCGGCCACCGACGCGGCCGAGTTCGCCCAGCTCGTCGGCGCGCAGCGCAACATCCGCGCCACCGGCCTGGAGGGCCTGCCCGACGACACGGCGATCTACGACCCGGTGCTGGAAGGTCCCGCGCTGACCCGGCTGACCCAGGTCGAGGACCTGATCGTCGCCCGCGCCCGGCCCAACGAGGCCCCGCCGGTCACCGCCGCCGACTGGCGGGCCGCGTTCGACCCGGCGCTGACCGCGCTGGCACAGCTCGACATCGACCTCGCCGAGGCGACCATCGCCCGCGCGAAGGGCCCGACCATCCTGGTCATCGTGCGGCTGGTGCTGGCCGCCGGCCTCGGCCTCATCGCCGTCGTCGCGTCCATCGTGCTGTCGATCACCACCGCGCGGGCCATCGTGACCCAGCTGCGGCGGCTGCGCGACGCCGCCGACGAGCTGGCAGGCGAACGGCTGCCCCGGGTGGTGCAGCGGCTGCGGGCCGGCGAGGAGGTCGACGTCGTCGCCGAAGCGCCGCCGCTGGCCTTCGGCAACGACGAGATCGGCCAGGTCGGCCAGGCGTTCAACGCCGTGCAGGAGACCGCGATCCGGGCCACCGTCGAGCAGGCCGAGCTGCGCCGCAGCGTACGCGACCTGTTCCTGAGCCTGGCCCGGCGCAGCCAGACCCTGGTGCACCGCCAGCTCACCATGCTCGACGCCATGGAGCGCCGGGCCACCGACGCCGCCGAACTCGACGAGCTGTTCCGGGTCGACCACCTGGCCACCCGCATGCGCCGCAACGCGGAGAACCTGATCGTGCTCGCCGGCGCGGTGCCCGGCCGCGGCTGGCGGCGCACCATCCCGGTGGTCGACGTGATCCGCGCCGCGGTCGCCGAGGTCGAGGAGTATCCGCGGGTCAACGTGCTGTCCAGCGAGGCCGCCGGGCTCGCCGGGCACGCCGTCGGCGACGTGGTGCACCTGCTGGCCGAGCTGATGGAGAACGCGCTGGCGTTCTCGCCCCGGCACACCCTGGTCAACGTCGGCGGCTCCGCGGTCGGCGCCGGATACGTGATCGAGGTCGAGGACCACGGCCTGGGAATGACCCCCGCCGACCTGGAACAGGCCAATGCCCAGCTGCACGAACCCGCCGAGTTCCTGCTCACCGGCACGCCGCGGCTCGGCCTGTACGTCGTCGGCCGGCTCGCCGAGCGCCACCACATCAAGGTCCGGCTGCAGCCCTCGGCGGGCGGCGGCACCACGGCGATCGTGCTGCTGCCGTCGAGCCTGGTCTCGGACGCCTGGACGCCCGCGCCCGGCCACGACAGCGGCGAGCACCGCGTCGTCACCGGCCCGCCGCCGCAGCCGGCCGCCGAACTCGTGGCCCGCGCCACCGGCGACGGGGACCACCGCGCCGCCGTCACCGCGTCTGCGCAGCCTACGGGCACGCTGCCGGTCCGCACGCCCCGCCCGGCTGCCGAGCGGCCGCAGCGCGCGCCGGTGGCGGCCGCGCCCGCCTTGGGCGAGCCCGCGGCGGGCGTGTCGCCGGAGCCCGAGTCCCGGCCGGCCGCGCTTGACGAGTGGGAGCCGCCCGCCGAGCCGATGGCCGAGGGCGCGGCCGCGCCGACCCCGGCCGGCCCGGCCGCCGTTCCCGCGCCCGCCGTCGCCGCGACCACCACGGCCGCCGCCGCCACCCCCGCCGCCGTCGCCCGGGTCAACGGCTCCACCTCGGACGCCGGGCTGACCGGCGGCACCGTGGTGCCCGCCCCGCGCGGCCCGGTCGAGGGCACCGTCTACACCCCGTCGGGCCTGCCGGTGCGGGCCCGCCCGGCGGTGCCCGCGGTGCCCCTGGCGGAGCAGCGGGCCGAGGCCGTGCGGGTGGTGGAGGAACCATCGGAGTCGCCGCCGGGAGTCGAGTTACGGCTGACCCCCGGCGGGTCGCAGCAGTCCGAGCCGGGGTCCGGCGACCTCGTCCCGGGACCCGGCGAGCGCCCTGCGTCTCAGGTCTACAGCCTGATCGCGGCATACCAGCAGGGCAGCCGGCGGGGCCGGCTCGCCGCCGAACAGATCGCCACCGAACCCCGCGGCCTGGGCGAGCCCGAGCCGGAGCCCGAGGACCGGCCCGCACTGCCGCGACGGCCGAGCCCGCGCACAGCGCCGCGGCACGAGGAAGGGCAAGGCGGAGGGGAATGACCGTGGAGCAGAAGACGAGAGCAGCGTCCGACCTGGCCTGGCTCGCCGACGATTTCGTCGAACGGGTGGCGCAGGCCCAGAAGGCCATCGTGCTGTCCGCCGACGGCCTGCTCATGGCCGCGTCCGCGGAGCTGAGCCGGGAG
This sequence comes from Catellatospora coxensis, assembly GCF_016862635.1. Taxonomy (GTDB): domain Bacteria; phylum Actinomycetota; class Actinomycetes; order Mycobacteriales; family Micromonosporaceae; genus Catellatospora; species Catellatospora coxensis. The sequence continues at coordinate 115,476 of NZ_BONI01000019.1, forward strand.
GACGCCGAGCACCTCGCCGCCGTCGCGGCCAGCCTGTTCGGCCTGGCCCGCGGGGCGGGACGGCGCTTCGGCAAGGGCAAGGCCCGCCAGGCGATCATCGAGATGGACAGCGGTTTCCTGTTCGTCACGGCCGCGGGCAACGGCGCCTGCCTGGCCGTGGTCGCGGGCAAGGACGCCGACGCGGGCCTGGTGGCCTACGAGATGGCGATGCTCGTGGTGCGGGTGGGCCAGTACCTGACCGCACCGGCCCGCGGCAGCCACCCGTGAACGTGGCACAGCCGTTGCAACCCGACGGCATGCCCGGCGACGGGCTGCTGTGGGTCGACGAGGAGGCCGGGCCGCTGATCCGCCCGTACGCGATGACCTCCGGCCGGACCCGGCCGCGCCACGGCGACCTGGACCTGATCGCGGTCGTCGTGGCCACCCGGCCCACGCTGCCCTCCGACGGGGGCCTGGGCTCGGTGTACGCCGAGATCATGGCGGTGTGCCAGCGGCCCGTGTCGGTGGCGGAGATCGCCTCGTACCTGCGGCTGCCCGCCGGCACGGTGCGCGTGCTGCTCAGCGACCTGCTCGAACGGCGGCTCGTCCGGCGGCGCGCCCCCGTCAACGTCAACCAGCTCCCCAGCGCGGACATTCTCAAGGCGGTCATCGATGGCATCCGAGCCCTATGACGACGAGGGCGGCATCCCGGCCGCCTTCAAGATCCTGGTCGCGGGCGGGTTCGGCGTCGGCAAGACCACGCTGGTCGGTGCGGTCAGCGAGATCTCGCCGCTGCTCACCGAGGAACTGCTGACCGACGAGAGCATCGGCGTGGACGACACCGCCGGCGTGGAGACCAAGTCCACCACCACGGTCGCGCTCGACTTCGGCCGCATCACCATCAACGACGACCTGGTGCTCTATCTGTTCGGCACGCCCGGGCAGGAGCGTTTCATGTTCGTCTGGGACGAGCTGGCGTACGGCGCGATCGGCGCGGTGGTGCTGGCCGACACCCGGCGGCTGGAGGACGCGTTCGGCTCGATCGACTACTTCGAGCAGCGCGGCACCCCGTTCGTGGTGGCGGTCAACTGCTTCGACGGCGCTCGGGTGTACCAGGCGCAGGAGGTCGAGCAGGCGCTCAACCTCGACCCGCACGTGCCGGTGCGGCTGTGCGACGCGAGACGCCGCGAGTCGGTCAAGGAAGTCCTGGTCACCTTGCTGGAGCAGGTGATGACACAGGGGGCACACGCCGTGGGCTAGGACGGCGCGGGGAACTGCCCGCCGTGCCGCAGGAGGGGCGGCGCGCCGGGCAGACACCCGTGACGCCCGCGGTGACGGGGGACGGCGGCGCCTGGGGGGTGCCGCCGTCTCCCGTCGGAGGGCGCCGCTGCCCCGGGCGGTGCGGGCCCGGGGCAGCGGAGTTCGGTCAGCCGGTCACAGGGTCAGTGTCCAGCTGTTGATGTAGCCCACGTCGTTCGAGGCGGCGTCCTGGACCCGCAGGTTCCAGGTGCCGTTGCGCACCTCGGTCGACAGGTTGACGGTGTACGTCTGGTCGATGTTGTCCGCGCTGCCGCCGCTGCGGTTGTGCAGCACGTAGGTGCTGCCGTCCGGCGCCACCAGGGTCACCACCAGGTCACCCTTGTACGTGTGCACGATGTGCACCTCGGCGGTCGACGTCGCCGACGCGTTGCCGGAGCAGCCCGAGACGGTGATCGGGCTGTTGACGGTGCCCAGGTCCACGATGGTCACGTCGGTGGCGTTGGCGCCGCCGCAGCCCGGCGGCAGCGTCCCGCCCAGATTCAGCGTCCAGCTGTTGACGTACCCGACGTCCGACGGGCCCGCGTCCTGCACCCGCAGTTTCCAGGTGCCGTTGGCGACCTCGCTCGACAGGTTCACGGTGAACGTCTGGTCGATGTTGTCCGCGCTGCCGCCGGTCTTGTTGCGCAGCGTGTAGAGCGTGCCGTCGGGCGCGACCAGGCTGACGATCAGGTCACCGACGTACGTGTGCACGATGTGCACCTCGACCGTGCTCGCCGAGCCCGCGTTGCCGGTGCAGCCGGTGATCGCGATCGACGACTCCACCGTGCCCTGGTCGATGATGGTGACGTCGGTCGGGTTGGTGGCCGAGCAGCCGGGCGGCCCGGCGACGGTCAGCGAGAACGTCGTGGTCCGGGTCGCGGCGCTGCCGGTGCCGGTGACGGTCACCGTGTACGTGCCGACCGGCGTGCTCGCGCTGGTCGCGATGGTCAGCGTCGACGAGCCGCCCGAGGTGATCGTCGACGGGCTGAACGACGCGGTCGCGCCGCTGGGCAGGCCGGACGCGGACAGGGCGACCGACTGGGCGCTGCCGTTGGTGACGGTGGTGCCGATGGTGGAGGTCACCGAACCGCCGGCCGTGGTGCTGCCCGAGGCGGGGCCGGCGGCCATCGAGAAGTCGTTGCCCGCGGGCGTGCCCACGGCCAGCGTCCACACCGCGTACGCGGCGGCGTCGGCGGCCCGGTTCAGCACCGTGTCGTTGATGTTGCTCGGGAACGTGTCGCACGACGCGTGGTAGCAGGGGTCGTAGTCCCCGGTCGTGCCGCCCCACTTGGTGACCTGCGCCGACGTCTTGTTGGCGCTCGCTCCCGCGGCGATGCCGCTGGTCTGGATGCCGGCCGCGTTGAACGAGGCGTCGTCGGAGCGGCCCGCGCCCTCGACGTTCTCCTCGGGGTTCAGCCCGGGGAAGTTCGCGTCGTAGTACGCCTTGATGGTCTGCCCGAGGCTGCTGGTGATGCGGTTGATGAAGTAGCCGCCGTTGGTGGAGGCGATCATGTCGAAGTTCAGGTAGCCGGTGATCTTCGCGCGGTCGGCCGACGACAGCGAGTTGACGTAGAACTCGGACCCGTTGAGGCCCTGCTCCTCGTCGGTCCACCAGCCGAAGCGCACGTGCTTGACCATGGTCGGGTTCTGCTCGGCCAGCGTCAGTGCCAGCTCCAGCAGCATCGACGAGCCCGAGGCGTTGTCGTTGATGCCCGGCCCGGCGGACACGCCGTCGAGGTGCGCGCCCAGCATGAGCACCTGGTTGGCGTCGCCACCCGGCCAGTCCGCGATGATGTTCGGCCCGGCCCCGCTGGTGCAGCCCGAGGTGCAGTTCTGCTTGACGACGCTGTATCCGGCCGCGGTCAGCGCGTTGAACACGTAGTTCACCGACGCCGTGTAGCCGGCCGTGGTGGACCGGCGGTTGCCGCCGTTGCTGCTCGCGATCGTCTGGAACTGCTGCAGGTGGGTGCGGATGTCGGTGAGCGAGATGTCGGGCGGGGCCAGGGCGAGCGCCGGGGCGGCCGGGACGGCCACGGCTCCGGCGAGTGCCATGGCCAAGACGAGAATGCCGCGGATGATGGGGTTTCTTCTCACGCCGTACTCCTCGGGGTCGAGTGCGCCGGGGTTGCCGGTCCTGAGGAGGATAGAACGTAAAGTAGATAGATTTGAATAGGTGGAACCCGACACGCTGGGGTCCAGCCGACCGATGGCCGTAAGCTTCCGCCCGTGGATCACCTGTCCGGAACCGTCGTCGCCGCCGTCGCGCTGTTCGCGGGCACCAACGTAGACGACCTGATCGTGCTCACCGTGCTGTTCCTGAGCAGCCGCACCACCGGCCGCCCGCGCCGCTGGGAGATCTGGACCGGCCAGTACGCCGGCATCGCCGCCCTGATCGGCGCATCCGCCCTCGCCGCCGCCGGCCTCGCCGTGGTGCCCGACCGCTGGATCGGCCTGCTCGGCCTCATCCCGCTGCTGCTGGGAGTACGCGCCCTGATCCAGACGCTGCGCTCCCGCGGCGACGGCGGCCCCCCGCCCGCCGTGGCCACCACCGCCCTGGCCGTCGCCGGGGTCACCGTCGCCAACGGCGCCGACAACATCGCCGTCTACACACCCGTGTTCCGCACCATCGGCGTCACCGACAGCCTCGTCACGATCGCCGTCTTCCTGGTCCTCGTCGCCGTCTGGTGCGCCGCCGCAGCCTGGCTCGGCGCACACCCCCGCGTGGTGGCCTTCATCGAGCGCTACGGCCACTGGCTGGTTCCGGCCGTCTTCATCGCCATCGGCCTGCTGATCATCCTGGACTCGCCGCTGTTCACCGGCGCCTGACCCGACTCCGTGCCGCGGTACTACCCGGCCGCGGCGGCGCGGCCGAGGGGGATGCCCCCGCCGCGCATTTGCTCTGCACCCATTCCCTTGCTCTGCACCCATCGGCGCAACGGATCGGTGCTGTTGCGTCCGTGGGTGCAGAGCAAGCTTTTGGGTGCAGAGCAAATACGGTGGCACCCATGTCCCGCCACCGCGTGCGGCCGTGCGAGACTCGATCATGGCTGTGACGAATCCCTGGCTGGCCGGGCCGTCGCCGACCCGGCGGCTGCCGCGCGAGCGGCTCGAAGAGCGCATCCTCAACCTGCTGTCCTCGCAGAACATGTGCGTGCTGGCCACCACCGGTGCGGACGGCCCGCTGGCCACCCCGGTGCGCTACTACCACCTCGACTTCGCGGTGATGTTCACGGCCGTGGCGACGTCGCCGAAGATGCGCAACCTCGCCGCCGACCCGCGGGTCTCCGTCGGCGTGTTCGCCCCGCTGGTCGGGCAGGCCAGCAGCCGGGGCGTGCAGCTGTTCGGCCGGGCACGGGCGCTGGAGCGCGGCGACGCGGAGTTCGACCACCACTGGGAGGCGTTCCGCTGGCAGAGCGACCACGTCGAGCGGTCCCGCCCGCTGGACGAGCCGCCGGCGGGTCCGCTGGTGGTCATCGAGGCGGAGCGCATCGTGTACACCGAGCACTGGCTGCGCCGCGACGGCTACGCCCCGCGCCAGTTCTGGCGGCGCAGAGACGATCAGACGGTCCAGTAACCGCGTACGTCGTTGGTGATGTCGGGACGCAACTGCACCCGCAGCCCGTCGGCGGCGTCCTTCGGCACGTCGAACACGACCACCCCGCCCGCCTTCTCGCCGGTGTTCAAGGTGACCGACTGCATGCCGGCGTCGAAGCCGAACGGCAGCACCGGCTCGAACAGCGTGCCGTCCGCGGCGACCAGCGCGAAGTCGCAGAAGCAGGCGTACGTCTTGCCCGCGCTCACCTTCACCTCGACCGTGATCGCGATGAACACGCCCTTCTTCGGGCGCACCAGCGCGCTGTCCGGGGCCACGGTGTGCCGGGACAGCTTGCTGACCGTGTACGCCACCCGGTTGTCGCCCAGCCCGCCGCTGGTCTCGATGCTCTGCCCGAGTTTCGCGGTCGGCGCGGACTCCGGCGACCTGGCCGGTGCGGACGCGGCCGGGTTGCCTCCGCCGGTCACGTTCGACTGCTGCGGCTTGACCCCGCAGCCCAGGCCGACCACGGCACCGAGGAGCAGCACGGCGATCAGCGCAGGCCGGTGCCGGGAGGGCCGGGGGGTCGACATCGTCGCATCGTAGACCGCGCGACCGCCTCGGTCGACAGTTCGCGTGAGCCGCGGTCGGCCGCGGAATTGCGTTGCCCAGGTCGCCGCCGGGCTCCTAGCCTGGGCTGTCACCAGGAACGCGGCCGTCTCCGCCCGTCCTCGAAAGCTGAGAAGAGGGTAGTCATGAGGTCGCTGATTCCGGCTGTGCTGCGCGAGGAACGCCAGTTCGCCCGCTACTTCTACGGCCAGGCGCTGTCCATGGTCGGCGACCGGATCAGCTTCGTCATCATGCCGTTCGCCGTGCTGTCCATCCCCGGCGCGGACGCGGCCGACGTGGGCCTGGTCAGCGCGGCCACGCTCGTCCCGTTCCTGGTCTTCGCGCTGGCCGGTGGCGTATGGGCGGACCGGCTGCCCCGGCAGCGGGTGATGCTCGTCTCCGACCTGGTCCGCTTCGTGAGCCAGGCCATGGTGGCGGTACTGCTGCTGACCGGTGCCGCGCGGATCTCGCACCTGGTCGTGCTGATGGCGGTGTTCGGCACCGCCGACGCCTTCTTCGCGCCCGCCGCCGGCGGGCTGATGCCGCTGATCGTCGGCCCGGAACGGCTCCAGGAGGCCAACGCGCTGCGCGGCCTGGTGATGTCGACCGGCCTGGTCGCCGGACCGGCGCTGGCCGGAGGCCTGATCTTCCTGGTCGGGCCGGGCGGCGCGATCGCCCTCGACGCGCTGAGCTTCGCCGTCAGCGCCGCGTTCCTGGCCCGGCTCAGGCCGCGCGCCGCCGACCCCGCGGACGCCCCGCGGGGTGGCTTCCTCGCCCAGCTGCGCGAGGGCTTCACCGAGGTCATGTCGCGGACCTGGGTCTGGTCGACGCTCGCCGCGCTGTCGGTGTACCACGTGGTGGTGCTGCCGTCGGTGTTCGTGCTCGGGCCGGTGCTGTCGGCGCAGGAGTTCGGCGGCGCGGCGGCCTGGTCGGTGGTGGTGGCGGCGTTCGGCGTCGGCTCCGTCGTCGGCGACGTGATCGCGCTGCGCGTACGCATCGGCCGCCCGCTGGTGATCGCCGCGGCGGCGCTGGCCGTCGCCTCCTGCCAGGCCCTGATCATCGGGGCCGGCCCGACCATCCCGGTGATCGCCGCGCTGGAGGCCGTCACGGGCGTGGCGGTGGCGCTGGCGTTCACGATGTGGGAGACGTCGCTGCAGGCCAACGTGCCGCAGGCGGCGCTGTCGCGGGTCAGCTCCTACGACTACCTGCTGACCGCGGGCCTGATGCCGCTGGGCCTCGCCGTCGCCGGCCCGATCGCGCAGGAGATCGGCTTGCGCCCGACGCTGTACGGCATGACGCTGCTGGGCGTGCCGGCCGCGCTGGCCCTGCTCGCCGTCCCGGCGGTCCGCCGCATGCGCGCCCCCGAACCGGTCGCACAGCCCGTCCCGGCGCCGGCTCCGGTCGCGGCATAGGCTGGCCGGATGGCAGAGGTGACAGCGGACACGAGCTTCTCCGGCGAGGACTGGTACGGCGACGAGCTGGTGGAGCGGCACTTCGTGCGCTGCACCTTCCGCGACGTCGACATGACCGAGCTGACCAGCCAGAACGCCGTGTTCGAGGAGTGCGTGTTCGGCAACGTCAAGTTCAACGCCTCCCGGCATACCGACAGCGCGTTCCTGCGCTGCCAGTTCCTGCGCTGCAACCTGTTCGAGGCCGAGTTCACCGGGTGCAAGCTGACCGGCAGCGTGTTCGAGCAGTGCACGCTGCGGCCGCTGCGGGTGACCGGCGGCGACTGGTCGTTCGTCAACCTGTCCGACGCCGACCTGCGCGGCGTCACCTTCTCCGGCGTACGCATGCGCGAGGCCGACCTGACCTCCGCCGTCTGCGACGGCGCGACGATCACCGCCGTGGACCTGTCCGGCGCGCACCTGGCCAAGGCCAAGCTCAACCGCTGCGACCTGCGCGGCAGCGACCTCACCGCGCTGCACCCCAACGAGGTCGAACTCCGCGACGCCGTCATCGACGCCCCGCAAGCCGTCGTCCTGGCCCAAACCCTCGGCCTCCGCATCGGCTGAGCCACCCCACCCCACCGCCCTCGGACGATGGGAAGGGCACCTTCTACACGGACGTCCGTTAAGAAGGTGCCCTTCCTTTGTTCCGGTCGGGAGGGGTCAGTGTTCGAGGTAGGTGGCGTGGTCGTAGTCGGCGTAGGCGCCGTCGGCGCCGAGGTCCTGGACCCAGAGGCCGAGGAAGGCGCCGGTGAAGCCCCAGGCGGCGGGTTCGCCGTCGACCTCGCGGGCAGCGTGCTCGTCGGACAGGATCGTCGCGTCGAACGTCGCCGGGAGCTGCTGCCAGCCGACCCCGGTGTGGTACGCGAAGCGCAGCGCGGGACCGTCGAACTCCACCCGCAGGCCGACCCGGTCCAGCCCGGTCACGTCGACGGCCAGTTCGGGGTGGGCGGTGCGTTTGCCGCTGTTCGAGCTGAGCACCTCCAGCAGGCGCCGGCCGTCGTCGGCCCGGGTCACGTACGCGTAGTACCAGTTCTGGGTGTTGTAGTAGCCGGTGATCCCGGCGAGCTGCCGGTGGTCGGCCGGC
>NZ_BONI01000020.1 GCF_016862635.1 Catellatospora coxensis
GCTTACCATGCGACCTGGCATCTGACCAGCAGGCCCGCAGATCATGTCCGCTTTCACGCGCCCGCCAGGGTGGCAGCGATGTTCGACTACCGCCGTCGCATGGCGGGCCGACTCGCGGAACAGATAATCGTTCTGCGCCGCGACCTTGTCGATGTTCCCAGCGCGCGTGCGGACCCGCAGTACTCGGTCACCGCCGCACATGGACTAATTGACGCATGGTGCGCCCGCGGCCTCGCCGAGGTCGTCGGCCAGGCGATTTGTCGCCGCCGATCCCGCCGCGTTACTCGACATCGCGACGCTCGGCTGGTCGACCTGGTTGGCCGCCACGAAGGCGATCGGCACCTCCGCAAACGCGGAACCGACCGCGTGTCCTGGCGGCTGTACCCGCTCGGCGGAGCCGTCGCTCGGCCGCTTATCCCCGAAACGGGGTCCGATTTCACCGGACCAGCCGAGCCCAGGTCCCGCTGGCACGGCCTACACACGAAGGGTGAACCCGTCGTGACACCACGGGTCCGCGCAATCAGTCCGCAGTGCGTAGTCTGCCGTAGCGCACGCGTGGACACCATCGCACCATTCGGCCACGCCCTCGACGAAGGGCGGACAACGGCTGACCGAAATGTGGAGATGCGCACCGACCGCGCCAACAGAGAATCCTCATGCGGATTGTCCTGCCTCCGGGTTCGGACGACCGTGTCCGCGCACCATCCGGCACAGAGCAGGCAGGAGTGAGATGACCTCTACGACTGATGTATCAGGCAAGACGGTTCGCCAGGTCGTCGAGGAGCAGTCAGACCGCGTCTTGGAGACCTACCGCATCGACAACGGACTCATCCAGGAACACGCCAACGGTGAGCGTCGCATCAACCAGGGCGGGTACGGCGAACGTCAGATCTACGAATTGGTGCAGAACGGCGCCGACGAGATGCGAACGCTCGACGACGGCGAGATCCGGGTGATCCTCACCGAGCACTACCTTTACTGCGCGAACACCGGCAACCCCATGACGCCCGAAGGCGCGGACACGATCCTGCGGATGAGTGTCTCCCGCAAACGAGGCGGCCAGATCGGGCGGTTCGGTGTGGGCGTCAAGTCAGTGCTCAGCGTCAGCGACGCCCCCGAGTTCTACAGCTCCACCGGATCGTTCGGGTTCGACCGTGACTGGGCTGCCGAGCGCATTCGCGGGGTGGCCCCCGGCGTGGCTGAGACCCCCGTGCTGCGCCTGGCCCGCCCCATCGAAACGCAGCGGGCCAGAAACGAGGACAGGATCCTCGACGAACTGCTGGCGCGAGCCGTGACGGTGGTGCGGCTGCCACTCACGCCGGGCAGCGCCGAGCGGCTCGGAGCCGACCTGCGCAGCTTTCCGCCGGAGTTTCAGCTGTTCTCTCCGCACGTGGCGCACCTGCACCTGGAGGATCGCCGTCCGGGCCGAACGCTGCACCGGGTGATGTCGGCGAAGGCCAGTCAGACCCTGCACACGCTGCAGGGGCCGGGTGAGGACGGCAAGCAGACCACCTCGGTGTGGAACGTCTTCCGGCGTACGCATCAGCCCTCGGTGAACGCTCTGCGGAGCGCAGGCGAACTCCACGACCGCCCGGAGATCGATCTGGCGTGGGCTGTGCCGCAGGGAAGCGGCGGCGGTCGCGGCACCTTCTGGGCCTACTTCCCCACCAACTACGCAACCACGCTCCGCGGCCTGCTTAACGCACCCTGGAAGACCGGCGAAGACCGACAGAACCTGTTCGATCACAACGCGTTCAACGACGAGCTGATCGAACAGGCCGCCAACCTCGTCGTCGAATCCCTGCCGCACCTCGTTCAGCCGGCAGACCCCGGCGCCTATCTGATGCTGTTGCCAGGACGAGGGCGCGAGGCTCCGCAGTGGGCTGACGAGAGACTGACCAACGCCGTCTGGAAGGCTGCCGCGTCACGCCCGTCGATCCCCGACCAAAATGGTGACCTGCGACGACCCGATCAGTTGAATCTGACGCCGGACGGCATGATCGACGACTGGCTGACCATGTGGTCGGGTTATGACGGCCGCCCGATGGACTGGACGCACAAGTCCATCGAAAATCGCGAACGCCGGGCCAAGGCCAACCTTATCTTTGACAAGGCCGGGCGTCCCGAGGCCTCCGTGCGCGAGTGGCTCGAGGCGCTCGTGGCAGACGGCCGTCCCGAGGGCTCCGCGCGTGCGATCCTCATCGTGGCGGCAATGGTTCGCTGCGGACACAGCCAGGCCGGGGACGCGCTACGGGCGCGGGTCATCCTCACCGAGTCATGTGGCATGGTGGCGGCGAAGGCTGGCGACGTCTTCCGCCGCAGCGATCAGGACGGACTCGACGACGACCTGGTGTATGTCGACCCGCAGGTGACCGAGCTGGATGTCGTCGCCGCCGCACTCAACGAACTCGGAGTACGTGAGGCCAACGCCGCCGGGCGACTGGCCGCCGTCCTGGACAAGGGGTTCGCCCGCTACTTCGAGCAGGAGTGGAACGACTTCTGGAAGCTGTGCCGCAGGGTCCCGGCGCAGGAGGCCGCTGACGCGATCCGCAGCCGTATCCCCGAATGGCGTCGTCAGATCAGGGTCCGCACGTTGGACGGCCGGTACCGCAGGCCCGTCGACTGCCTGCTGCCCGGACGTGTCGTCCCAGCTGACGGCAGCCGGGATAAGGGTGTCACTGTGGACTTAAGCACCCATGTGGCCGACCGCGCGCTGCTCACCTCGCTAGGCATGTCGGACGTCCCCGTTGCCGACATTGATCCACGTCAGGACGAGTGGTTCGACCAGTACCATGTTGCGTCCGTGGAGGCCATGTGCGCTGCGCTGCCCGCCGGCGTGCCCTATCCCAAGGCGTCCAACACCATGGTCGAGGGCGTCAATCCGGCCGGACCGCTCGGACTGCTCCCGGCTCTTAGCGAGGAGGGGCGCTGCCTCTTCCTCAATCACCTGCCGCCCGGTGGGTTGGTGCGGGACTGGACCGCCCGGGCCAATCGCCAGACGCAGCACGCGCAGGTCGACTCACCCTTGGTCTGGATGGCCAGGAAGTACGGACGCCTGCAGACCAACGAGGGATCGGTTGCCCTCAGGTCGGCAGTCGGGCCGTCGCTCATCGAGTACCGCGACATCCTGCCGGTGGCGCAGATCGATCGTGCCATCGCCGACCTGCTGGATCTGCCGGCGACGATCACCGACATCCCGGGCGCGCTCTGGGAGCAGCTCGTCACCAGGGTCGCCACCACGGAAGAGGACGCCGTACCCGGTCGGGCGTACGCCCTGGTCCTGCGGGCCGGTGCGGCGTGGCCCGGCGGTGACACCCGCTGCCGCGTCGGCGCGAAGTGGGGCACCCGCCCCGACGACCAGATCTGCGTCACCGCGAACCCGAACGAGTATCAGACACTCGTGCGGGAGAACGTGCCGGCGCTGCTCGCTCCGACCGCCTCCGACGTCGACGCCATGATCCAAACCTGGGGCATGCGGCGATACACCGAGATGGTCAGCCGTGAACTGCGAAAGGTCGAGGAGACGGAGCCGGTGGCGGTCGTCGCCGAGTTCGCGCATCTCCGCGTCCTGCGCGGGCGCAAGGCCGACGGCTGGACCTTCGTACAGTGCAGCGAACTCGACGAGGTCACGCGGACCCCGCTGGGCATGCGGACCCACCAGCTCGACATCGCCTCCCGCGACAACGTCATCTATGTCCGGCAAACCACGGACAAGGCCGCGTTGCTCGGTGGAATCTCCAGGGAGCTCGGCCTGCACCTGTCGACGGCAGAGATCAATATCGTCCTGCAGCGCGCGGAGGAGGCGCGAAACAATGACATCCTCAAAGCGGTCCGCGCCGCCCGGGACAACATCGGCAAGCTGCTGCTGCTGATCGGACGTGAGCAGCTGCAGTTCGGCCTGCCCGAGGGGGTCCTCGCCTGGGAGAGGACCAACAGTGGGCAGGAGCCCGACGATCGGCGGGTGGCCGAACTCGCGTTGCACGCCCACGGCGATGGAATCCTCCGCCACCACCGCAAGGACCTCGAGAAGCGCCATGAGGCGTTGAACGTCCGCTTCACCGGTGACACCAAGTCCCGCAGAGCGGTGGCCGACCTTGGATTCCCGGACAACTACGCGGGCGTCGGGGAGGATCCGGTGGGGGCGACAGAACAGGTGCCGGGACCGACCCCGCACTTTCCCCTCCATGACTACCAGGAGACGCTCGCCGCCCGCATGCACCGCATGCTTATGCAGCAGCCGCCGTCACGCGCGATGCTCAGCCTGCCGACCGGTGCCGGTAAGACCCGGGTCGCCGCCGAGGCGGTCATCCGATACATCAAGGAGCACGGCCAGCGGGGCGTGCCTGGCCCCGTCCTGTGGATCGCCCAGTCGGATGAGCTGTGTGAGCAGGCGGTGCAGAGCTGGCGCTACGTCTGGGAGAAGGTCGGTGCCGCCCGCACGCGGCTGACTATCAGCCGGTTCTGGAGCACCCGCGAGGCCACCCCGGTGACTGAGAACCCTCATCTGGTCGTCGCCACGATCGACAAACTGACCGCCAACCTCGATGATCCTGCGTACGCCTGGCTGCACATGCCCGCCCTCGTCATCGTCGACGAGGCGCACGGCTCGACCTCGCCGAGCTACACCCGGGTCTTCGAGAAGTTCGGACTCACGCAGCAGCCGCTGCGCACCGCCCGGCCGCTGATCGGCCTCACCGCTACCCCCTTCCGGGGACGCAGTGAGGATGAGACCCGTAGGCTGGTCAACCGCTACGGCGCCACCAGGCTCGACGACAACCTCTTCGAAGGTGAGCCCTACCCGGCGCTGCAGAGGATGCGCGTGCTCGCCCACGTCGACCACCATGTCCTTGAGGGCGGCACGCTGCGGCTGACCGACGAGGAGATGTCGCACATGTCCCAGCTGCACGGCGGAACCCTGCCGCCAGCCGCGGAGCAGCGCCTCGCCGAGGATCACGTGCGCAACGGCGTGCTCCTCGAAGCGCTGTGCGAACTCGATCCAGACTGGCCCGTGCTCGTGTTCGCCACCTCCGTCAATCACGCGCGGTTCCTGTCGGTCATGCTAAATGACCGGGGCGTGAGCTCCGCGGCAGTCGATGCGCAGACTCCGACAGCCCGACGACGTCAGATCATCGACCAGTTCGCACAGCGACGTATTCGGGTGCTGACCAACTACGGCGTCCTGCACCAGGGCTTCGACGCACCCGCCACACGAGCCGTCGTCGTGGCCCGACCCACCTACAGCCCGAACGTCTACCAGCAGATGATCGGCCGTGGTCTGCGCGGCCAGGCCAACGGTGGCAAGGAACGCTGCCTGATCCTCAACGTGCGCGACAACATCGTCAACTACGGACAGCAGCTCGCGTTCACCGCCTTCGAGAAGATGTGGGGTGGCGAATGAACACCGCAGGCGCCGTGACCGTGGCGCTGACGGCCGAGCAGCAGGAGGCTGTCCGGCAGCCCGCCGACACCCGGCTGCTGATCATTGCAGCGGCAGGCACCGGCAAGACTCACACCCTCGTCCGGCGCCTCGAATACCTACTCGAACACGATCTGACGGCCGACGAGATCCTGGTGTTGTCCTTCTCCCGGGCGGCGGTCGGTGAGCTCGCCACACGGGCCAGGGCCTCCGCGGGCAGCAGCCGGTTCGTCGTCGCGCGCACCTTTGACGCCTGGGCGCTCGACCTGCTCGTGCACACCCGGGCGGCAGAGGACTGGCACCACAGGTCGTTTGACGAGCGCATCACGGCCGCGACGGATGTGATCATCTCGGGTCAGGCCGACGAGTACACCGCACGCGTGCGGCATGTCCTTCTCGATGAGATCCAAGATCTGGAAGGCGACCGACGCGAGCTGGTTAAGTCGCTGCTGACCTGGCTGGACTGCGGATTTACCATCGTCGGGGACCCGGCACAGGCAATCTACGGATTCCAGGTACGCGACGCATCCCGTCCTGACGACGACGGGGACATGTTCACCTGGGCCCGGGAGACCTACCCCGATGACCTGGTCGAACTGGCCCTCACCCGCGACTTTCGGGCACGGACGCCGCGGCCCGACGGCATCCTCCGATGCGGGGAGGCGCTGCGCACAGCCGGTGACACCGGACCCGAGCTGGCGAAGCAGATCCGCGACGAGTTCGCGGGTGCCCTCGGTGCAGGACGGCTTGCTGACATCGTCCATGGCTTTACGCACTTCGATGGCACTACGGCGATTCTTTGTCGGACCAACGGGCAGGCTCTCAACGTATCGGCCGCACTGCACCGCGCCGGAGTTGACCATCGGCTGCAGCGGCGCGCCCACGATGAGGTCAACCCGCGTTGGCTAGTACCGCTGTTTCGTCACCACCGTGGGCTAAGCGTCGATCGGGACGCCTTCGCCGAACACACGGGGTTGACCGGCGAGCCGCTCGACGTGGCGTGGCCAGCCCTATTGACGGTCTCCCGGACGGGGAACAACCGGCTCGACCTCGGCAGGCTTCGCGCGGTCGTGGCAGCTGGCAGGCTGCCGCGCGCCGTCTGCTTCACCGATACCGCCGCGCTCACCGTGTCGTCGATGCACCGGGCGAAGGGACTCGAATACGACCGGGTGTTCCTGCTCGAGGACACTGTGCCTGAGGACTCCGACGAGATGGAGCACGCCCGGCTGCTGTACATGGCCATGACCCGGTGTCGCGACGACTTCTATCGCCTGGATCCGCTGCCTCGGTCGAAGGTCTACGTCAAGACCTGCCGACACTCCGGGCGATGGGGGCGATACCAGTTCCAGTTCGCGGGCCGCCGGCTCGGGCTGGCGCTGTCGGGTGACGACGTCAGCTCCGACCGCCCCGCGGGCACCGAGGGCTTCATGGCAGACCCGCTGGAACTCCAGGAGTACCTCATACACGAGGTCAAGCCGGGAGATCCGGTGGTGCTGACCGTACTCGACCATATGCCTGACGACGGCCTGGCGGTGCCCGCCTACACCGTCAACCACGGCGGCAGGCCCATCGGAGTTGTTTCGCACAGCTTCCGAATGGATCTCGCCCGGTACATGTACCGCTCTCCGGCCCGCCTACCCGATGAGGCGAGCTGGCCGAGTGCCATGACCAACTGCTGGATCGACGATGTCGAGGCCGTTGCCGGCGGGGAGGCGCAAGGGCGCCGCGTCGGTCTGGGCGAACATGGCGTCTGGCTGGCACCGAGGTTGACCGGGCTTAGCTCCTTCCGATACCACCGCAACGATACGGAGCACGACGATGAGTAAGTTCGCCGAGCATCTCGGGTTCCGGGATGAGCTGACCGACCGTCTGATCCTCGACCTGCTCGGGCCCGTTGACGGCCCGAGCGAGATCCTCGCTGATCCACCGGTCAGCACGTATCTGACCGGCGTGCTGTTCCCGCAGCGTCGCACCGAGGACGCCGTGGACGACGCTGCGGAGGCCGACCTCGACCTGGCCGGGGCTCGGATGGAAAAGGACGAGCAGCCGGACACCGGCGTGTCCATGGCCAATCAGCAGAGCCCCTCCTCCATGGGCCTGACCTTCGCCGTCGACGTACGAGCGTGCACGGAGTTCATCGTGTCGGTCGGCACCGCGTCCTACGAACCGATCGACGAGGCAGGCAACCGCGTCGCGGCGGAGATGGAGGCAGCACGCTCGACTGACGACTCGCCCATCAGGTGGCGTCGATCGGAGGTCAAGCCGGCATCCGTACCGGTCGACGTGTCCCGTCCCGGTTCGAGCGCCGTCCAGGTTGTGCCGGGACTTGAGCTACGGGTGCTCGTGCGCGCCGTCGACGACGCGCAGCACACGTCGACCGTCACCGTCAGCCTGGTTAACAACCACCAGAGTAAGGGACCGCTCCGCGATCCCTGGTGCTTCTTCCAGTGCGTACTGACGGTGGGCACCGCCAACGGGGTCGCGGCGATCGTGGAGCAGCCAGCCGCCTCCCTGAGCGACGACGAGGCACTGACCTCCGCCATGCTCTACCGCCACGCCCCCACCTTCGCCATCGGCCACGGCTGCGCGGCGGACTGGACCGGCACCGAGAATGACAAGGGCGATGGCACTCAGGGCCGACGGGCGGTCGCGGAGATCCGCTCCTCCTTCACCCCCAGCTTCGACGTGCTCCTGTCGGAATCGAACCCCGAGATTGACGACGCGGGCCTCGGCATGAACGACTTCGCGGAGGGGACACCCGAGCAGGTGTTGCGCTCGCTAGTGTGGCTCGTCGAGGGCTACGGCGACTGGCTTCGCGGGCGCGAGGCCGAAGCCGCCGCGATGGCCTCCTCCCGCTACGGTGCCGTCGCGCTCGACCAGCTCAAGCAATGCCGCATCGCGTACGACCGGATGAACGCCGGTGTCGACCTCCTCGCCCGGGACCCGGACGTCATGCGTGCTTTCCGGCTGGCCAACAAGGCAATGGCGGTGCAGCGTGCCCGCACCATGCTGATGAACGGGCACACCGCGACCCTCGACCTGTCCGCTGGCCGGTGGTACCCGTTCCAGATCGGGTTCATCCTCATCTGCCTGGCCGGCATTGCCGACCCCGACCACGACGACCGCGGCGTGGCGGACCTGCTCTGGTTCCCTACCGGCGGTGGCAAGACCGAGGCGTACCTCGGACTGATCGCGCTCACCGTGTTCCTGCGCCGGATCCGTCACGAGGAGGCGGGAGGCGGCGTGACGGTGCTGATGCGATACACCCTCCGCCTGCTGACGCTTCAGCAGTTCGAACGCGCCGCGACGCTGATCTGCGCCATGGACGATATCCGGCGCGGTGACCCCACGCTCAAAGGCGGCGAGATCTCGATCGGTATGTGGGTGGGAGCCAGTGCGACACCCAACAACCTCGGCGACGCCGAGGCCGGCTTGAAGGACCTTCGGGATGGAAAGAAGTTGCGCGAGAAGAACCCGGTGCAGCTGCGTCGCTGTCCCTGGTGCGGCATCGACATGGACCATCTCAACTACCGCGTCAACCGCGCCGACCAGCGGCTCGACGTCGGCTGCGGCAGCGCCGACTGCGCCTTCGCCGACGGCCTGCCTGTCCACCTCGTCGACGATGCGATCTACCACCACCGCCCCACGTTGATCATCGCGACCGTGGACAAGTTCGCGCAGATCACTTGGAAGGACGAGCCGGCGGCGCTGTTCAACCGAACCGGTGCGCCGGAGGGAACACCGCCGCCGGAGCTCATCATCCAGGACGAGCTGCACCTCATCTCCGGACCGCTGGGCACGCTGGTCGGCCTGTACGAGTCGGCGTTGGACATCGCGGCCTCCCGCCCCAAGGTGATCGCGTCCACCGCGACCATTCGGCGAGCCCGCGAGCAGGGCCAGGCCCTGTTCGACCGCGAAGTGCACCAGTTCCCGCCCGCCGGACTCGACGCCCGCCACTCCTGGTTCGCTGTGGAGGCGCCACCCGAGCGCAAGCCGTCACGCCGCTATGTCGGGCTCTTCGCACCAGGCACCAGCCAGGCCACGCTGCTGGTACGGGCCTACGCCGCCCTGCTGCACCACGCGTCGACCATCGACGGCAAGGACGAAATCCGCGACGCCTACTGGACACTGATCGGCTACTTCAACAGCCTGCGTCTGCTGGCCGCCGCGGAACTGCAGGTCAACGACGACGTGGTGGGTCGCCTCAAGCGGCTGGCCGGCGACGACCGCCCACGTGAGGTGGAGACGACGGAGCTGACCAGTCGCGCCGACGCCAGTGACATCCCCGTTCGGCTCCGGCAGCTCGACGTCCGTTATCCTGATCCGGCGGCACTCGATGTGGTGCTTGCCACCAACATGATCTCGGTGGGCGTTGACGTCAACCGGCTCGGCCTCATGACGGTGACCGGGCAGCCTCAGACCACGGCGGAGTACATCCAGGCGACCAGCCGCGTCGGCCGGCGCTATCCGGGGCTGGTCATCGTTCTCTACAACGCGGCCCGTTCGCGGGACCGGTCCCACTACGAGAACTTCCGGTCCTACCACTCCGCGCTCTACCGGCAGGTCGAGTCCACGAGCGTCACACCGTTCTCGTCGCGCGCCCGGGACCGGGGGCTGCACGCCGCGCTGATCGGTGCGGCCCGGCTGACCCTGCCGGCTGCCCGTGCCAATGCCGACGCCGCCATGCTCGACGACTTCATGTCCGATCTTGAAGCACTGGCCGACCGTATCGTCGACCGTGTCGCCCGGGTGGCGCCGGATGAGCGGGACGCGACAGCCGAGCACCTCACGAGGATCATCGACCGCTGGGCTGACATGGTCGACTGGAACCCCGAGCTCGTCTATCACAAGGCCAAATGGCCCAGTGACCCGAAAAGGCGGCCGGATCATGCCGCGCTGCTGCGCAACTTCGACGACGACGACCTGCCGTACTCGTTTCGCACCATGAACAGCCTGCGTGATGTTGACGTGGAAACCGACCTGATGCCCCGGGAGGGCCGACGATGAGCACCCAGGGACGGCCGCGGCGCACTGCTGCCGGCACCTCCGCCGAAGCACCGAGCATCTCCACCATCGGCAAGGTGCGACGCGCCCAGCTGATCACCACGTATGGGGTCGGATCGATGATCGCCGTCGAGGACGCGTCGTACATCGTCGCGGGCCTCGACGACTGGAAGATCAACCACGCCCAGCAGGTGCACGAGCCCCGCATCCAGCGAGCGCTCGGCGTCTCCCGCCTCTACCTTCCGCCGGCCGCCGACCGGCGGCATGCCGCGGCCCTGCGCAGGTTCCCCGACTTCTACTCGTGTCAGGGTTGTTCGCTGCTGCAGCCGTACGGCAGGTTCGGCGGCCGCGAGTCGACCTGCGCCTGCGGCGGAACGCTCATTCCCTCCCGTTTCGTGGTCGCCTGCGACGACGGCCACATCGACGATTTCCCCTACTGGGCCTGGGCCCACCGGGGGACTACGCCTACCGGTCCCTGCAAGCGTGAGCTGCGGATGGTGACCTCCGGACGAACGGCATCACTGAAGTCGATAGAGATCGTCTGCGGATGTGGTGCCCGCGCCTCCATGGAGGGTGCATTCCGACGCAGCGAGCTGCTGAAGCTACGCATCACCTGTTCGGGGGCGCGCCCCTGGCTCGGTGCCGGCGCGAAGGTGGAAGGCTGCAAACGGCCTCCGCGCACGCTGCAGCGCGGTTCCTCCGCCGCATGGTTCGGCGCGGTGCGCTCCTCGCTGGCGATCCCACCGTGGTCGACACGACTGCAGAAGCTGATCGACCCTCATTTCGCCATGTGGGCTGGCGAGGAAGATGCGATCATCGCACGTCAGGCGGTCAGGGCAGGGTTGGTCAAGGAGAGTGAGAGCCCTCAGCCGATTATCGACGCGGTCCGCCGACGCGAACAGCTCGAGAACCAGGAACAGTCCACCACCGAGATCGACCTCGACAACGAGCTCAAGTCCGAGGAGTTCGCGCAGCTGTGCGCGCCGACTCCCGCGGAGGAGGACGCTCCTGACTTCGAATGCAGGCCCGCCGCGGGGAATCCGCCCGGACCGGAGTTCGACCAGGTCATGTTGGTGACGCGGCTGCGCGAGGTCCGAGTGCTGCAGACCTTCAGCCGGGTCGAGCCGCTCACCGCGACGGACCCGACCTCCCGCCGCGGGGCGCTCTCGCAGAACTCGCTGAATTGGCTGCCAGCCATGGAGGTGGTCGGCGAGGGCGTCTTCCTGCGCCTGTCCGAGCAGGCCCTGCGGGCCTGGGAGAACGACTCCCGGGTACGCGACCGGGCACGGCGGATCCGCGACAATCACCAGCATCTGCTGGACCGCCGGGCTGAGGCGGCGGGTAGGCCGACGACTCCGTCGACGGTCACCGCCCGATCGGTAATGATCCACACACTCGCTCACGCCTTGATCAACGAGTGGAGTCTCGATGCCGGGTACTCCGCCGCCGCCATGCGGGAGCGCCTCTACACCGGCGACGACATGGCGGGGATCCTGATCTACACGGCCACGAGTGACTCGGCTGGCAGCCTCGGCGGCATCGTCCGGCAGGGCGAGCCCGAGCGGCTGTCGCGGACGGTCACTGCGGCGCTCCGTCGTTCCGGGTGGTGCTCGGCCGATCCCCTGTGCATGGAGGCAGGGGCCGCCGGCGCGGACAGCCTGAACCTCGCCGCCTGTCACGTCTGCTCCCTGCTGCCCGAAACCAGCTGTGAGCACAACAACACCCTGCTCGACCGCGGTCTGCTGATCGGCTGGCCGGAACACCCGACCGCGGGACTCTTCAGCAGCTATCTGGAGGTCAATGCCTGACCTGCGGGAGGACCGACGATTCGAAGGTGTGTACGAACGTCGGTTGAGACAGCATGCCCCGCCCGACTACAGTGGGCGAGTTGATCTCGCGTAGCATGGTCGACCTCTCGGCCACGGGCGAAACTGCCGCGACACATAACGGAGATGGTGGAACAGGACGATGGGAAGCCCTAGCCTTCACAGCGTGCCGAAACCGCCACTCCGAGTCGTCGATCTTTTCGCCGGGTGTGGGGGGTTGTCTCAGGGCTTCCGGCAGTCCGGGTTTTTCACCCCCGCTGCGGCCGTCGAGTTTGATCCGGCGGCCGCAGCGACCTACGGTGCGAACTTCGGCGCCGACCACATCTATTGTGGCGACATCACCGACTGGGTCACCGGCACCCTTCCTGAGGCCGATGTCGTCGTCGGCGGCCCGCCCTGCCAGGGCTTCTCGAACCTGGGCAAGAAGGACGAGGACGACGAACGCAACCAGCTGTGGCGCCGTTACGTCGATGCGCTGGTGAAGATCAAACCTCGCGCGTTCCTCATGGAGAACGTCGACAGATTCTGGAAGTCGCGAGAGTTCCAAGATCTGTACGCCGAGACCGCCCCCGGTGGCCGTCTTGAGGACTATCACATCGAAGTCGATCTGGTGCGTGCCACGGACTTCGGCTCCGCACAGCTGCGCAAGCGCGTGATTGTCATCGGCACCCGTCGGGACCTGCCGATCATCCCGATCCCGGAGGCATCCACCCCGAAGCACATGTGGCGGACGGTCAAGGATGCCCTTGCCGGCGTTCCGCCGACGGTGCCGCCGGATAGGGTGGAGCTGCCCGACCGCTCACTTGCCGACGGCACGCCAGGCTGGTTCACCGCCGAGGAGTTGCACATCACCCGCAGGTACGATCCGGTGATCTCGCTGCCGCGGTTCCACGCGATTCCGCCGGGCGGCAACCGGTTCGACCTGCCCGATCACCTCAAAGCCGACTGCTGGAAGAAGCACGAGACCGGCTCGGGGGATGTCATGGGACGGCTGCGCTGGGAACAGCCCTCCGTCACGATCCGCACCGAGTTCTTCAAGCCGGAGAAGGGTCGCTACCTGCACCCGGTGGAGCATCGTGCCATCACCCATTACGAGGCGGCGCGGCTGCAGGGCTTTCAGGACGACTTCAAGTGGTGCGGCACCAAGATTCAGATCGCCCGCCAGATCGGCAACGCCGTGCCGGTGGAACTCGCCCAGGCACTCGCCGAGCACATCGGTGCCAGTCTCACCGGGCTGCCGTCCGCTCACGCACCACGGTCACCACGCGTTGAGCAGCCTGCGCTGTTTGCTCATGTTCCCACACCCGCAGGGGCAGCCATCCCGACTCGATGAGTCGCAGATCGGTCTCCTGATCTCGCTGCCTCGTCCGCTGCACCTTCTCCGCCCAGAACGCGGCATTTGTCTTGGCCTTTGTGTGGTGCTCCGGGCAGCCGTGCCAGAAGCAGCCGTCAAGGAACACTGCCACCTTCGCCCGAGGGAACACCAGATCAGCGGTCCGCCGGACGCCCGGCAGCGGTCGCATGGACACCCGGTACCGCAAACCGAGAGCGTGTACGGCCGAACGCAGCATCAGCTCCGGCCGCGTGTCGCGGCCCTTGTTGGCCTGCATGCATCGACGTACGGCCTCACTCGACGCCCAGCCGGCATCCTTCTCCTGCACCACATTTCGAGCGTAACGCCTGGCCCAAGATCTGATCGTGTCGCACTCACCGCCCGATCGGCTGAGCCTCCGCCGGGCAACATCCTTCGGTAAGCTCACGGCGCACCGACAGTAACCACCGGAAGGCCCCCAGACGTGTCGACCGCCTTCGACCAGCAATATCAGGTGTTCCTGACGCTGGCTCAGCAGAACACACCCGCTGCCGCGCGGGACATGCTGGAGACCCTTGCCCTGGATCCCGCCGTCATCGAACGCATCCTCGAACGATACGAGCGGGACGCCCTTGCGGTGCGCGATCTGCGGGAGCCGCGATCGGTGGTGCTGAACAACCGTTTCACCTGGTACACGGGCCCGCGCAAGGGCGATCGATGCTGGCCCGCGTTGCAGACGCTGCTGCACCGCGACGGATGGAACGAGTCGGCGCTGGAGTCACTCGACGACGCCTCGACCAAGATCCTGGCCCTGATGAGCCACCCCAGAGAGAAGGCCTTCGCCGTACGGGGCCTGGTCGTCGGATACGTGCAGTCCGGCAAGACCACCAACTTCACCTCGGTGCTCGCCAAGGCCGCCGACCGCGGCTACAAGTTGTTCATCGTGTTGGCCGGCATCCACAACGGCCTGCGTCGGCAGACCCAGCTGCGGTTGCAGGAGCAGTTGGTCAGGCCGAACCCGTTGCTGTGGCATCAGCTCACCGACCCGGATCGTGACTTCTCGCCCCCGGCCAACGCCGCCGCGTTCTTCAACGACGCCAATCACCAGTACGTCCTGTGCGTGGTCAAGAAGAACCCCACCGTCCTGCGCAAGTTCACGCGTTGGCTCGACTCCGCGCGCGGATTCCTGGGCAACGCCCCGGCCCTCGTCATCGACGACGAGGCCGATCAGGCCACCGTGGCCACCAGGACGATCAACCCGCTGATCCGCGGGGTGCTGGACCGACTGCCCAAGGCCTGCTACGTCGGTTACACCGCCACGCCGTTCGCCAACCTGCTCATCGATCCGTCTGCGAAGGACCTCTATCCAGAACACTTCGTGGTCAACCTACCCCGCCCCGCCCGATACTTCGGCCCCGAGGTGATCTTCGGCAGGGAGGTGCAGGACCACGAGGACCCCGACGAGGTGCCCGCCGGCTACGACATGGTTCGCGTCGTACCCGATGACGACGTCGACCTGCTGCGCCCTGCCAAGGGCGAAGCCGAGGACTTCGCGCCGGTTATGACGGACAGCCTGCGTACCGCGGTGGCCTACTTCTGTATGGCCACCGCCGCCCGTACGGCGCGAGGCACCGGCAATCCACACAGCACCATGCTCATCCACACCAGTGTGAGCACTTCGGTGCATCAGAGCTTCGACGTGCCGTTGCGACACCTGCTCCGGTCGCTTGCGCAGGAGGTGCTTGGCAACGACCTCGCCGACCTGCGCAGACTTTGGGAGAGCGAGTGCAGCCGCGTCTCGGCCGACGAGTTCGGAGAGAAGGCGGTCCCGTTCGACACGCTGCTGCCGTACCTGCCGGACGTCGTCGACCGCTGCCGCGTCATCATGGACAACTCCACCAGCAATGATCGTCTCGACTATGAGAGCGGCCCGGTCGTCGCCATCGCGGTCGGCGGCAACACTCTGTCGCGCGGTCTGACGTTGGAGGGCCTGTGCGTCAGTTACTTCGTGCGCTCGGTGTCGGCCTATGACACCCTGCTGCAGATGGGTCGGTGGTTCGGCTTCCGTAACGGCTACGCCGACCTCCCGCGTATCTGGATGACGCGAGAGCTGCGCGAATGGTTCCGCCACCTCGCCTCCGTCGAGGCCGAGATGCGACGCGACATCGATGTCTACATGACCGAGGACAAAACACCACTCGACTTCGCCGTTCGCATCCGCACCCACCCCGCGCTGCTGGTCACAGCGGCCGCCAAGATGAAGAGCGCGGTGAAGGCGGCCGCGGCCTACGGAGGTCAGCGGGTGCAGACACGCTACTTCCCGGTCGAGGACGCCGTATGGCTGCGGGAGAACCAGCAGCATGCGAGGCGCCTGGTCGAACTGGCCGCCACCCGCGGCTGCCGCATCGACCGCGACAACGCACGTGATCGTGTCCTGCTGCGCGACGTCCCCCACGAGCTGATCCTCGATTTCCTGGACGGCTATCAGTTCCACGACCGGTCGCAGGAGTGCGATTCAGCCCTGATCCGTGCTTACATCCGTAAGCGCAGCGAACAGCGCGCCCTGCGGCAGTGGAACATCGCCTTGATCGGCAATCCGACGTCGAATACCGAGGGCTTCGAATTCGCTCCGGGAATCGCCGTCGGTCGCGTGACCCGATCACGACTCGACCCCGACTCCCCAGTCGCGGACATCAAAACCCTGATGAGCCGGCGAGATGCCGCCGTTGACCTCACCGTCGACCGCAGCGGCGAGCTCTCCGAGGATGCCATCAAGAAGCTTCGCCGCGCCCAACTGCCCGACCATGGGCTGCTGACCCTGTACGCGATCGACAGCCACTCGCCGACCAGGCGCCCGGATCGCCACGCGCTCCAGGCGGCCGACCACGTGATCGGCGTGGGGCTCGTGTTTCCCGAACCCCGGGAGTCCGACAGCGCGGTCGAGCGTGAGTACATCAGCGCCAACCTGGCGGGCCTGCACGTCGAGGAGGAAGACCTTGCCGGGCTGGAGACAGAGCAGAGCTGACCACTCGTCCCGGCTCGCCCCCTTCGGCGACGGTCCCGCATGATGCACGGATCGAACGTCGCGAGCCCGCCCCACCAGCTCTCCCCAAGCCAGCCCTCTACCGCGAGGAGACCACGTTGACCGACATCGGTTGGCTCTCGCAGCCATACCCGCCGGAAGGCGCCACCGCGGCTGAGGGCATCCGCAACCAGCTCGGACGACCCGAGCTCGACCATCTCACGGTGTTGGTCCGCGAGGCGGCCCAGAACAGCTGGGACGCCCGAGCCGGCTCCGGCGCGGTCGACTTCCGCATCGATTTGTCCACGGTCAGCCCGGCGCACGCCGGCAACTGGCGGGACCTGCTGTTGCGCCACGCACCCCAACAGGATCAGCTTCCGCTCCGTAAGGCGATCACCAACTCCGTCATCCACACGCTGACCGTGTCGGACCGGGGCACCACGGGCCTGGGCGGACCGACCCGTGCCGACGACGCGACCAGCAGCGTGCGGGACTTCGTCTCCTTCATCCGCAACGCCGGCGAGCCGCGGGACAAGGCCCTCGGTGGTGGCACCTACGGCTTCGGCAAGGGCATCTTCTATCTGCTCTCCAGGTCAGGCACCATCCTCGTACACACGCGCTGCCAGACGGAGACCGGATACCAGACCAGGCTGATCGGGTGCGCGCTGTGGCACAGCTACACCGCTCAGCATCCCACCGGACCGGTGCGGCACACCGGACGGCACTGGTGGGGGCTGCGCGGAGCCGACGGCGTGGTAGAGCCGCTCGTCGATGAGGACGCGGTTAACGCCGCGAAACAACTTGGGCTGCAACAGTTCCGACCGGACGAAACCGGCACGAGTATCGTCATCATCGACCCCTTGTACGACGAGCAGACACCGGGCGAAGCTGCGGACTACCTGGCGCAGACGATGTTGTGGCAGCTGTGGCCGAAGATGCTCGACACCCCGACCCGACCGGCCCCGATGCGCTTCGGCGTCAGTCACGACGGCGTTGAGGTTCCCGTGCCGGATCCGCGCTCGACCTCGCCGCTGGACATTTTCGTGGAGGCGTACGAAGCCTCCGTCCACCCGGATGCCACCAGGTTGTCCTGTTTCCGCCCTCGCCGTGAGCTCGGCAGCATCGGAATGGCGAGACGCCTCATGATGCCGCCGCCCGCCACCTCAGCCGCGACAACGGCGGGGGTGGACCAGGGCGTGCATCATGTCTGCCTGATGCGACCGGCCGAGCTGGTCGTGCGCTACCTACCCGGTCCCAAACCGTTGTCCGACAAGGTTGGATACGCCGGGGTGTTTCGCGCTCACGTGTCCCTGGACGAGGTCTACGCCAAGGCCGAACCTCCGACGCACGACAACTGGATCGCCGACCAGCTTGACGGCGAGGAGCGGACCTTTATCCGTATGACGTTCCAGCGCATCCGGGAGACGCTCGACGAGTTCAACCAGGCTGGCACCTCGGTGCGCAGCAGCTCGACTGCTGTCCCGCTCGGCGCGGCCAGCAGCATGTTTTCCGGCCTCATCGCGGGGGTGTGGGGCGCTGGCGGCGCCACCGATTACGCCGGTGGACGACCCGTCGCCGTTCAGCCAGCCGCCGTGCCGGAGTCGCCGGACGGCGCTCCGGCCGGCTTCGAGGTCGGCGCACGCGATCCTGAGCCGGAGGAGCGGGGAGGAAGTCTGGACCGTTCCGGTGCCAACGACCACTGGGAACCCGCGGGCCCAGCGCTCCGTTCCACTCGATCGGTCGCACAGCGCCCGACACTTTCTTACGTCGGCGATGCCCTGCTCGATCACCTTGAAGGCGTTCCGGTGATCATCCAGACCTTCACCCTGCCGGTGTCTGGATCGCAGAGCGTACGAGCCGACCTGAACGTCGTCATCGCCGGCAGCGCCACACGCGAAACACAGGCGCCCGCCGCGGCCGACATCCCGATCGTGCTCGGCTGGCGCAGCAACGACGGCCGCTTCATCAACAGCACCATTGCCGACCTGGAAGGCGGGGACGGCAGCATCTGGCAGGTCGTCGTGCGGCCCGCCGCCAACACGATCACCGAGATCGAGCTGCATGTCGCCGTCGGAGGTGCGCGATGAGGCGTCAAATCTGGCCGTACCGCCGACCCTCGGCGGAGACCCTGTCCGCCGATACCTGGCAGCTCATCATCGACGAGGGCCCGACGGACCTGCCCGCTTCACTGCCGCACTGGGACTACCGGACCAACCTGTCCTTGAGCCGGCAGATCACCATCGACATGGACCTGCTCCGCAGCGAGGTCCGCCTGCCATCAGACGCCAAGGTTCAGGTCGCGGTGATCTGGACCGCCTCCGGATCGAACCTGCGCCAGTCGGCGGGGGCCGTGGCCATACACCGCGAGGGACGCCAGAAAGCAGACCTTGAGGTACAGCTTCCCGGCGAACTGCTGGGAGGCACCGTCACTCTGCGCACCCTGCTGACCGTCGCCGACCCCGGCACGGTAGAGGATCCGCTCGCACCGCGACTCAGCGGATCCATTCTGTGGTCCGACGAGCACAAGGTACGGCTACAGGGCGACGCGCCGCAGTTTCCCATCGCCATTGTCGACTTCTCCCGCACGACGTTTCCCGACAACGCCAGCTGGCACCTGGAACTCGGCACCCAACTGGAAAGCGCCACCATGGGGACACTGCTGCTCTATATCAACGAACGCAGCAAGCCAACCGTGCAGGCGTTCCAGCGCGCGGCTGCGCCGAGGGCCGTCGACAAGGTGATCCTGGACGCCGTTTACGCGGACGTGGCTCGGCTGATGGTCGAGGCCGCGCTGCACCATCCCGATTTCACCGACGAATCGGCGTTCGACGAAGACAGCCTCGGTGAGACCTTTCAGAATCTGATTCACAGCCTGTTCCCCGGCCGCACCGTCGCAGACCTGCGCCAGTTGCGCGAGCATTCGCCACACCGCCTCTCCACGCAGATCCAGGCGGCTGTTGGCGTATTTCAGGAGTCGTGATGGATCTTTTGTATCCGCGGTTGCTGCCAGCCAACGCTCGCATGATCCACGCGGAGCTGGAGCAGGTCTCGGTGTCGGACCTGGGTGGTCACTACAACCTCGAACATGTTGCAACGGTCTTCACGGCGACCGGAGGCGATCGTGTATCGAAGCGCGTCCTCGGAGATCTCCGCACCGAACTCGTCACTGCAGCCAGGGAGAACGGGTTTCCTCATCCGCCATCGGTGCAGCAGCGCCTGTCGTTCGACAGCCGGGTCGGGCCAGCCCTCCACTCCTTGATGGATATGGTCCCGTCCGAGGCCGCGGCTGGCGACATCTGGGCCTTTATGGCGCTTGTTCTCGCACCGGATGTCGCCTACTGGAGGTTCAGACGGCCCGACGAGAAGTTCGACTCCGACCACGTTCTCGGAAGCGATGTCACCCGGCACGTCTTCGCGCGCCTGTGGTGGCGTGCGCACCTTCTACACGATCCGGCTGCAGGGCAACCGTACGCGTCATTCGATGTCGTTGGAGGGGCCGCGTTCGACCAGATCTTCGCACGTCGACGTGCCCTGGGAGCAAGTCCTGTCTTGGTTAAAGCGATCGTTCGTGTCTGGGCCAGCGTCGACACTCACGGGGGCAATGAACGACGGCTTCTTCAGGATTTCCTCATGCGCCTTCTTCGGCTGGCTCCATTTGTGGCGTTTGAGTCCCTGACCCCCTCGCAACTCGACATCGAGCTTCAGCGAGTCGCCCGCGACACCATCTCGGCCGTCCGGACATAGCACGAATCCGTGGACCGGGATGGGGCACTGCGAGTACCACTCGTGGGTGAGCCCGCCCAGCACTGCACGGTGCTAGACGTAACAGATCATGGAGCGGTACTGGCGGCGGAGAGGATCAGTGACTACTTCATGGAGTCGCTGGCAGGTCCGGCGGCTCGAGACTTCAGCTCATCGAAGAGTACCGGGGGAAGCAGTGTCGATGCAGGCACCTGTGGTGGGACATCCGTCGCGCTTGTCTCGTCTGCATGATGGCGTCCCGTCGATTCAGAGCCGCGCACATCAACCGACAGTCCTGGCGGGAGCACTGGAAGCAAGAACCCTTCA
This sequence comes from Catellatospora coxensis, assembly GCF_016862635.1. Lineage (GTDB taxonomy): Bacteria > Actinomycetota > Actinomycetes > Mycobacteriales > Micromonosporaceae > Catellatospora > Catellatospora coxensis. Next base: position 20,649 of record NZ_BONI01000020.1, read on the forward strand.
GCCTCGATTAATCTCCGGTGCTGTCGGATGCGATCAAGACTGTAAGCGAGCTCTTGAACAGCGTGGTGGAGCAAAGTCGTTCGTCCTCGACGACTGTCCTCAAAGAGCCCGAGGTCGTCGCCATCGAGCGAGTCGTTCTCGGTGAGCCGCTTGATGCGGTCCTGGATCCGTCGGTGTTCCTGCACAAGAAGGCGATGGATGTCGTACAGCGCGATCGCTCGGCGCCCGTCCTGCCAGCCGGCATGAGAAAAGGTCTCGTAGTCAGGGTGTCGTGCGCCAAGGATCCAGCCGCGCCCTAGCCATGGCGGTACCTCTATGCCTGGGAGGACTTCCATCGCCTCCTGGAGACCGATAGGGGTGACCAGCATGGTAGGAGGAATGTCGAGAGCCGCAGCCAAGATCAGAATTTCGGCTACGCCAACCGCGTCCCGCCGACCGGTCTCAAGGTTTGCGATGACCGTACGCGGGACCCTGAAGCCGAGATCGTCGGTCCTATCTGACAGCTGCTTTGCACTGAGACCTCGACGTAGTCGCCAGTACTTGATCTGTGACGCAACGACGCGAGTAACGCGGGCCGCCCAGTCGGAGCCAGTCGACTCGGCATCCGCGCGACCCTGGGGCGAGGTCGGTGCCGCATCGTACGCTTGTTCCATTCCGTTACCCGCTCGATGTTGTTAGCTGCGTCACGCCGCGTACAATATCATCTTCTGTTTCAACGCCTCAAGGGGCAGTTGTTGATCTATAAGCGTGCTGGCTGCGCAACCTCAACGGTTTTTGGCTCATAGCGACACAACTGATTGGCGATCGACGGTCAGGTGCTCTAGACTGTGCGGGTGCTTCAGGGCACACCGGCATCAAGCCGGAGGTTTATTGATAACCCGCCCAACGCGGGAGAATAGGAGTACAGGTCGTGAAGACCTCTCCGTGGCACTCGATCAAGCAGTCGGTCCACCACAACGAGACGCGGTGTACCGAGGGCAACAACATCGAGCGCGAGAACCGGCGCGACGGTACCGGCGGTAAGCCGCTCTGCAAGAACTGTGCCGAGATCTGACGAAGCCGCAAAGCACAAGGCCCCGTTCGAACCGAGATGCTACGAACAACTCGGTGCGGCCGGGGCCTTGCCGTCTAGTATATGACCAATCTTGGCAAATCACGTGCTACGTAGCGTTGAGTTTGCCGATCCGAGACATTTGCGGGACCACTATCTCGTCGGAAGTCTTCTCGCCGGTAGCGATGATGTCTCAGCGTGCTCGATGCTGGCTAACGTCGGCGGCACTCGCGTCGCGATGTCACCGCTGCCTCGCATGGAGCCGGCGGGTGGGCGCGACGAGGGCAACTTCCTCGGAAAGGGCGAGAACACCAGCGGGTCGGCACTGTGCGGATGCGCGTCCACCCCCTATGGCGATGTGAAGGTGCCCTTCCTTTCGGCGGGGTTCAGCGGGGTGGGATGCGGCGGCGGGTGTCGGGGGCGGTGGACGGGCCGGGGGTCCAGGTGGAGACCCATTCGCCCTGGTCGGGGGGTGGGATGATGCCGGATTCCAGGGCGGTGTGGGTGCCGGCCAGGACCTGGCGGGCCAGGGCGACGTCGGCGGCGTCGGTGTTGTGCCAGAGGGCGTGTTCGAGGATGGCGATGCGGCCGCGGGACTGGTGGCAGAAGAGGTCCGCGAGTTCGATCTCCTCGGGACGGCCGGAGGCGGTGGCGCGGGAGCAGACCGCGGCGATGGCGAACAGCTCCGCGCCGATGTCGACGACGCGGCCCAGGAAGCCCTGCCGGTGCTCCAGCCTGCCCTGCCAGCGGGCCATGCCCTGGAACGTGTTGCGGGCCAGGCGGCGGGCGGCGCGCTCGGCCCAGCGCACGTGCTTGGCCAGCCGGCCGAACTTCCGGTAGCCGCCGAAGGTGCCCCGGCCGACGGCCAGGGTGGGCAGCCAGCGGGCGTAGAAGCCGGTGGCGCGCAGCAGCGCCTTGCCCTTCGCGCCGATCGGCGATTTCGGGTCGATGAGGGCCCCGGCGACGGAGAGGTGCTGGTCGACGGCCTCGCGGGCGATGAACAGGTGCATGATCTCGGTGGAGCCCTCGAAGATGCGGTTGATGCGCAGGTCGCGCAGGAGCTGCTCGACGCCGATCGCCTTCTCGCCGCGGGCGGCCAGCGAGTCGGCGCTCTCGTAGCCGCGCCCGCCCCGGATCTGCACCAGCTCGTCGGCGACCTGCCAGGCCAGCTCGGAGCCGTACAGCTTGACCAGCGCGGCTTCGATGCGGAAGTCGTTGCGGTCGTCGTCGGCGAGCATGCAGCACAGGTCGAGCATGGACTCCATGCCGTACGCCGTGGCCGCGATGAACGCGATCTTCGTGGCCACGGCCTCGTGCCGGCCGACCGGCCGTCCCCACTGGACACGCTGCTGGGACCACTGCCGGGCGACGCTCAGCGACCACTTGGCCGCGCCGACGCACATCGCGGGCAGGGACAGGCGGCCGGTGTTCAGGGTGCTCAGCGCGATCTTGAGGCCCTGGCCCTCGCCGCCGATGACGTTCTCGGCGGGCACGAACACGTCGTGGAAGCGGGTGACGCTGTTCTCCAGGCCGCGCAGGCCGAGGAAGGCGTTGCGGTTCTCGACGGTGACCCCCTCGGCGTCGCCCTCGACCACGAACGCGGTGATGCCGCCGCGGCGGCCCTCCGCCTTCGGCACCATCGCCATGACCACGAGCAGGGTCGCCACGGTGCCGTTGGTGGCCCACAGCTTGACCCCGTTCAGGCGGTAGCCGCCGTCGACCGGGGTGGCGGTCGCGCCCATGCGGGCCGGGTCGGAGCCGACGTCGGGTTCGGTGAGCAGGAACGCCGACACCTCGCCCGCGGCCAGCCTCGGCAGGAAGCGCTGCTTCTGCTCCTTGGTGCCGAACAGCTTGAGCGGCTGCGGCACGCCGATGGACTGGTGCGCCGACAGCAGCGCGCCGATCGCCGGGCTGACCGAGCCGGCCAGCGTGAGCGCGCGGCAGTAGTCGAGGTGGGACAGGCCGAGGCCGCCGTACGCGGGATCGATCTTCATGCCGAACGCGCCGAGTTCGGCCAGGCCGTGGAAGACCTCGTCCGGGATGTGGGCGTCGCGCTCGATGGCGGCCCCGTCGACCTCGGTGCCTACGTACTCCCCCAGCTTGGCCAGGAACTGCTCGGCGTCGGGGTTCGGGGCGGGCCGGGGCCACGGGTGGATCAGGTCCATCCGCAGCCGGCCCAGGAACAACTGCTTGCCGAAACTGGGCTTGCGCCACTCGCTCTCGCGGGCGGCCTCGGCGACCTGCCGGGCCTGTTCCGCGCTCACCTCACGCTGCACCGTCGTCATCGTCGACACCCCTGTCGTCCGGTCGAACGCGGGGTCGCCGGGGCCGCCTCATGAGCGCGCCGCGACGAGCCGTGTTCGGTGGTTTGCGCCCTGAAATCACGCTACTCCGCAGTACTACCGAGCGGTAGCAGTTGGCAAACCGGCCGACAGTGGCTATTCGTACTGCTCCGCGGGAGCCTGGACCGCCCGCCACTCCAGCACCTCGATGAACGGGATGCTGTCACCGTTGACCGGGTCGGTGCCCTGCTGGTCGGTGTACGTCCCGGTGATCTCCACCCAGCTGTCGGCGGGCAGCCCCGTGGGCACGCTGCCGTTCATGCCGACCTTGATCGGGCGGGCGTCGGCCGCGCAGCAGGACAGGATCATGCGGGTGAGCAGCTGCCCGCCCTCGGGGTTGTCGGACAGGAAACCGGTGACCCGGACCCGGCGCTCGCCGATGGACAGTCCCTTGTCGAAGATCGCCCGGGTGGCGTAGTCCAGCACGCTGATCTCGGCCGGGTCCCCGTCGGGCAGCGCCGGGAAGTCGGACACCTGCTGCGCCGACAGCGCGCTGCCCGCCTGGCCCGCCGCGTAGGAGCCGAGCGCGGGCGGGGCCACCAGCAGCAGGCCGAGCACCGGTGCGATGAGCAGCCAGCCGACCCGCGGCTCGCGGTGCCCCGCGTGGCCGTGGTCGTGGCCGGAACCGCCGTCGGCGACGCCGCCCTGGGTCGCCTCGGGGTGGTCGGCGCACTCGGTGTCCACCGCCGAGCCGTGGCGGAGGTCGTACCAGAGGGTCATCACGGCCGCGACCACCAGCAGCGCACCCGCGCCGATCAGGAACGGCTGCAGGCCCGCCTTGACGTAGCGCAGGTACATGTCGGTGAGGCTCGCCTTGAGGATCGCGCCGCCGAGCAGCAGCATGACCACGCCCTGGGCCTGACGGTTCACAGCAGCACCATCCCGACTCCGGCGGCGACCAGCACCGCCATCACGAACGTGGCCGGGGCGAAGCGCATCGCGAAGCGGCGGCCGAACACCCCGGCCTGCATGGAGATCAGCTTCAGGTCGACCATCGGGCCGACGACCAGGAACGCCAGCCGCGCGGTGAGCGAGAACTGGCTCAGCGACGCGGCGACGAACGCGTCCGCCTCGGAGCAGATCGACAGCAGCACGGCCAGCGCCGCGAGCGCCAGCACGGACAGCACGGGCTGGTCGGCGACGGCCTGCAGCACCGACTCGGGCACCAGCACGTTGATGGTGGCCGCGGCCATCGCGCCGAGCACCAGGAAGCCGCCCGCGTGCACGATGTCGTGGCGGCAGGCCGCCCAGAACGCCCGCCAGCGGGACAGGTCGTCCAGCTCGGGCCGGTGCGGCAGCCTGATCCACTCCTGCTTGCCCAGGCGCAGCCAGAGCCAGCCCATCACCGTCGCCACGATGACGCTGGCGACGCCGCGGGCGACGACCATCTCCGGGTTGTTCGGGAAGGCGACCGCGGTGGCGGTCAGCACGATCGGGTTGATCGCGGGCGCGGCCAGCAGGAACGCCAGCGCGGCGGCCGGCGTGACACCGCGCCGGATCAGCGAACCGGCGATCGGCACCGAGCCGCACTCGCAGCCGGGCAGCACCACCCCGGCGCAGCTCGCCACCGGCACCGCCAGGGCCGGGTGCTTGGGCAGCGCCTTGGACCAGAACGAGCGCGGCACGAACACCGCGATCACCGCCGACAGCGCGACGCCGAACACCAGGAACGGCATGGCCTGCACCATCACCGAGACGAACACGGTGGTCCAGGTCTGCAGCAGCGGTGTGGAGATCGCGGCCGCGATCGGCTCCCGGAAGATCAGCAGCGCGATGAGCAGCACCGCCAGCACCTCGACGGAGCCGATCCGGCCGCCGAGCAGCGGGGCGCGCCCGGCAGGCGGCGACGGGGGCGTCGCGGGCGGGCGTTGATCGACGGAGGTCACGGGGATCCTTCGCGGTATCGGGGGTGTGCCGACCGGCACAGGTTACCGGGCGTGCGTTCGGTGTTAGCCTTTCCGGCACAAGCGCCGCTGTCCAGCGGCCTCATATGAACAAGTAACGACAGGGGAGCGCACAGCGCTGAGAGTGCGGCAACGGCCGCAGACCCTCGAACCTGATCTGGGTAATGCCAGCGCAGGGAGTTCGGTCAACACCTCACCGCCACGCCTGCTTTCGTGATACCCCCGAAAAGGGATGTCACGGGCGCGGCGTGTGCACTTCTCCTCGTTCGTACCCTCAACGGACCAGGAGTTATTCATGAACAACTATCGCTGGCGGACGGTCGACATCGTCGTCGCCTCGATCCTCGCCGTCGCCTTCGGCGTCGTCTTCTGGGCCTGGGGCCTGCTGTGGAACGGCCCGGCCGGGGCGATCTTCGGCTCGACGTTCCCGCCGGCCGCGGCCGCCATCTACGGCGTATGGCTGCTGCCCGCCGTGCTCGCCCCGCTGATCATCCGCAAGCCGGGCGCGGCGATCTACACCGAGCTGGTCGCCGCGATCGTGTCGGCGCTGCTCGGCACCTCGTGGGGCATCAGCGTGCTCTGGTACGGCCTGGCCCAGGGCGCGGCCGGCGAGCTGGGCTTCCTGCTCGGCGCGTACCGCCGCTGGAACCTCGGTCAGTCGCTGGTCGCGGCCGCGTTCGCGGGAGCCACCGCGGCCGGGCTCGACCTGTACTACTACTACGGCGACTGGACGTTCGACTGGAAGGTCGCCTACGTCGCCATCGTCGTGGCCAGCACGCTGCTGTTCGCGGGCGTCGGCGGGTATTACCTGACCAGGTCCCTGGCCGGCACCGGCGTGCTGGACCGGTTCCCGTCCGGCCGCAGCCGCGACCTGGTCTGATGATCGAGCTCGAGGGGTACGGGTGGCGGCACGCCGGCCGCCGCGCGTGGGCGGTGCGCGGGGTCGACCTGCGCATCGAGCGCGGCGAGCGGGTGCTGCTGCTCGGCCCCTCGGGCGCGGGCAAGTCCACGCTGCTGCACGCCCTGGCCGGGCTGCTCCCCGAGGACTCCGGCGAAGCCGAGGGCGGGTGCAAGGTCGACACCGGGCGGGTCGGCATCGTCTTCCAGGACCCGCAGTCGCAGCTGGTGATGTCGCGAGCCGGCGACGAGGTGGCGTTCGGCCTGGAGAACCTGGCCTGGCCGCCCGCCCGGGTCTGGCCCCGGGTGGACGAGGTGCTGGGCGAGGTCGGCTTCGGCTACGAGCGCGACCGGGCCACCGACGCCCTGTCCGGCGGTGAGCAGCAGCGCCTGGTGCTGGCCGGGGCCCTGGCCCCGCGCCCTGAGCTGCTGCTGCTCGACGAGCCCACGGCCAATCTGGACCCGGCCGGGGCCGCGCTGGTCCGCCGGGCGCTGCGCGACGCCGTCGACGCCGACACCACCGTCGTGCTCATCGAGCACCGCATCGCCGAGGTGCTGGACCTGGTCACCCGGGTGGTCGTGCTGGAGCCCGGCGGCGGGGTCCGCGACGACGTGCCGCCGCGCCTGCTGGCCGGCCCACTCGGCGCCGAGCTGGCCGCGGCCGGGGTCTGGGTGCCCGGCCACCCCGCTCCCCCGCGCCACGCCGCGAACCCGCCCGGCGACGTCCTGCTCACCGCCCACGACCTGCGGGTACGGCACCTGTCCTACCCCGACGTTACGGTCCGCGCCGGTGCGGCGCTCGCCGTGACCGGCCCCAACGGGTGCGGCAAGTCCACCCTCGCGCTGGCCCTCGGCGGCCTGCTCAAACCGGCCGCGGGCGAGGTACGCAGCCCCGACGGGCCGCCGCACCGGTGGCGGGCCCGAGCGCTGGCGGGCCGGATCGGCTCGGTGTTCCAGAACCCGGAGCAGCAGTTCGTGACCACCACCGTGCGCGACGAGCTGGCGCTGGGCGGCACCGCCCCGGGCCGGGTCGACGAGCTGCTCACCCGGCTGCGCCTGGACCACCTGGCCGGGGCGAACCCGTTCACCCTCTCCGGCGGCGAGGCCCGGCGGCTGTCGGTGGCCACCGCGCTGGCCGCCCGTCCCCGGCTGCTGATCCTCGACGAGCCCACCTTCGGCCAGGACCGGCGTACCTGGATCGAGCTGGTCGACCTGCTCGCCGCGCTGCGCGACGACGGCCACGGCATCGTCACCGTCACCCACGACCCCGACGTCGTCAGCGCCCTCGCCGACCGCACCCTCGACCTGGGACAGCACTCATGACCGCCACCGTCGCCATGCTGCTCGACCGCGCGCCCGGACGGAGCATGCCGTGACCCTGCCCGCCGCCACCGCGCTGCAACGCAGCGACGCGCTGCTCGCGCGGCGTGCGCCGGTCGCGAAGATCGTCGCGTTGGCGCTGTTCACCACCGCCGCGCTGTTCACCCGGGATGTGGCGGCGCTCGGGTTCGCGCTGGTGGTGACGTTCGCCGTCGCGCCGTTGTTCGGGATCACGCCGTGGGGGCTGCTGCGGCGCGGCTGGCCCGCGCTGCTCGGTGCGGCGACCGTGGTGCTGTCGCTGGCGCTGTTCGCCGCGGACCGGTCCGGCACCGTGCTGGTGGACTTCGGGCCGGTCGTGATCACGACGACGGTGCTCGGCAACGCGCTGTCGCTGGCGCTGCGGCTGCTGGCCATCGCGCTGCCCAGCATCCTGGTGTTCAGCACCACCGACCCGACCGACCTGGCCGACTCGCTGATCCAGCACGCCCGGGTCTCGCCCCGGTTCGCGATCGGCGCGCTGGCCGCGTTCCGGCTGGTCGGGCTGCTCGGCGCGGAGTGGCAGACGATCGCGATGGCCCGCCGGGCCCGCGGCATCGATGCCGGGCGCAACCCGCTGCGCTGGCTGCGGCTGTTCGCGAGCACCGCGTTCGGGCTGCTGGTCGGGGCGATCCGGCGGGGCACCCGGCTGGCCGTGGCGATGGACGCCCGCGGTTTCGACTCCGGCCTGCCCCGCTCCGTGGCCCGCCCGATGCCGTGGCGCATCGCAGACTGGCTCCTGGTCGCGGCCGGCGCGCTGCTCGCGCTGGCGATCCAGCTCATCGCCCACCGCTGACCGCGCCCGCGCCGCCCGCCGGGCGGGCAAGGTCATCGGACTTGCCTGGCACCTGTGCGTATCAAGGACGCGGATACCCACAGGTGCCAGGCAAGTCGGACGATCAAGAGGCGGGGGGTGGGGCGACCGGGTTGGGCAGGGCGCCGCCGAAGCGGCGGTCGCGCTGGGCGTAGAGCTCGCAGGCGTACCAGAGGTGGCGGCGGTCGAAGTCGGGCCACAGCGTGTCCAGGTAGACGTGCTCGGCGTACGCGGACTGCCAGATCAGGTAGTTGCTGGTGCGCTGCTCGCCCGACGGGCGCAGGAACAGGTCCACGTCCGGCACCTCGGGGTGGTAGAGGTACTTCGCGAACGTCTTCTCGTTGATCTTGTCGGCCTTGAGGCGGCCCTCGGCCACGTCCCGGGCGATCGCGGCCGCCGCGTCGGCGATCTCGGCCTGGCCGCCGTAGTTCACGCAGAACTGCAGGGTGAGCTTGGTGTTGTGGCGGCTCATCTGCTCGGCCGTCTCCAGCTCGTCGATGACGCTCTTCCACAGCCGCCCGCGCCGGCCCGACCACACGATGCGTACGCCCAGGTCGTTGAGCATGTCGCGGCGGCGGCGGATGACGTCGCGGTTGAAGCCCATCAGGAAGCGGACCTCCTCCGGCGAGCGCTTCCAGTTCTCCGTGGAGAAGGCGTACGCCGACAGGTACGGCACGCCGATCTCCAGCGCCCCCTCGATGGTGTCGAACAGGGAGAACTCGCCGCGCTTGTGGCCCTCGGTGCGGGGCAGCCCTCGCTCCTTGGCCCAGCGGCCGTTGCCGTCCATGACGATGGCGATGTGCTTGGGCAGCGCCTCACCGGGCAGCTTGGGCGGGGTCGCGCCGGACGGGTGCGGCGTCGGCGCCTTCGGCTCCCGAGCCTGCCGGATTCTGATCAAGGCGCTCCCCTGTCTGTTCACGGTCGCCACCGGCGATCCGGCCAGGTCCGGCGCTCAGCCCGGTTCCCGGCGATCAACCAACGGCAGAGAGCGTAGCTGCCGCTCCAGGTGCCACTGCAAATGCGCCGCCACGAAACCCGCACACTCGCGCTGCACCGGCGGCTCGGACTTCTCCGCCGCCGGCCAGTCCCCTTCCAGCAGGGCCGACATCAGATCGAGGGTGGCCGGGTCGGGATGGGCGGCGCCGGGCGGGCGGCAGTTCAGGCAGGTGACCCCACCGGCGGGTACGGAGAACGCCCGGTGCGGCCCCGCCTCCCCGCACACCGCGCAGTCCCGCAGCGCCGGGGCCCAGCCGGCCTGCGACATGGCCCGCAGCAGGTACGCGTCGAGCACCAGCGGGCCGGGGCGCAATCCCTCCGCGAGCGCCCGCAGCGCGCCCAGGGTGAGCTGGTAGAGCCGCAGCGCGGGCTCCCGCTCGACCGGGGTCAGCCGCTCGGCCAGCTCCACGATCGCGCTGGCCGCCGTGTAGCGCGGGTAGTCGGTCAGGAAGCGGCGGCCGAACAGGTCGCGGCCCTCGACCTGGGTGACGGTGTCCAGCGAGCTGCCCTCGCTGCACTGCACGTCCACGTGCCCGAACGGCTCCAGCCGCGCGCCGAAGCGCGACGTGGTGCGGCGTACCCCCTTGGCGACCGCGCGCACCCGCCCGTGCTGCCGCGTCAGCAGCGTCACGATCCGATCGGCCTCACCGAGCTTCTGCACCCGCAACACGATCGCGTCATCGCGATAAAGCGGTCGGCGCATCCCCGGCATGCCGACGACCCTACCGCCACCCGCCGACGCCCACCCCCTGCCGCAACTTGAAGACTTGCGCCTATCGACGCGCCCCGATGCCGCGACTCCTTAAGAGTTGCGCGGGAGGGTGCGGCTAGAAGCCGAGGCGGCGGAGCTGGCGGGGGTCGCGTTGCCAGTCTTTGGCTACGCGGACGTGGAGGTCTAGGTAGATCTTGGTGCCGAGGAGTTCCTGGATGTCGGCTCGGGCTTTGGTGCCGACTTCTTTGAGGCGGGAGCCGCGGGCACCGATCATGATGGCCTTCTGGCTCTGCCGCTCGACGTAGACGTCGGCGTACACCTTGGTCAGGCCGTCCTCGGGGATGATCTCCTCGACCAGCACGGCGATCGAGTGCGGCAGCTCGTCGCGTACGCCCTCCAGGGCCGCTTCGCGGATCATCTCGGCGATCAGCACGTGCTCGGGCTCGTCGGTGAGCATGCTGTCCGGGTAGAGCTGTGGCGACTTCGGCAGGTGCCCGACCATCACGTCGACCAGCGTGTCGAGCTGGGAGTTGGCGACCGCGCTGACCGGCACCACGTCGGCGAACTCGCCGAGCGCGTTGACCGCGAGCAGCTGCTCGGCCAGGGTCTTCTTGTCCACCAGGTCGGTCTTGGTGACCACGGCGACGACCGTCGCCTTGAGCCCGGCGATCTCCCCGGCGATGAAGGTGTCGCCCTTGCCGACGGGCTCGTTGGCGGGAATGCACAGGCCGATCACGTCGACCTCGCTCCAGGTCGCCCGGACCAGGTCGTTGAGGCGCTCGCCCAGCAGGGTGCGCGGGCGGTGCAGCCCGGGGGTGTCCACCAGCACCAGCTGCGCTTCGGGGCGGTGCAGCACGGCGCGGATGACGTGCCGCGTGGTCTGCGGTTTGTTCGACGTGATCGCGATCTTCTGCCCGACGATCGCGTTCGTCAGAGTCGACTTGCCCGCGTTCGGCCGCCCGACAAAGCAGGCGAACCCGGCACGGTATGAGTTATCCGCCACCTGCTCAACCTACCGTCAGGGCAGGAAGGCAGGCTCATCGGCGTACCCCCGGCGGCCGGCGGGCTGCTCGGCCACGAGCGCGGCGAACAGCTCGTCGACCGGGGTCTGCAGCAGGTCGGCCAGCGGGACCAGGGTCGTCGCACCGTCGGCGTACGCCCCGAACAGCTCGCCGACCAGCCGGGCGGGCTGCCGCGGCGCCTGCGCCGCGCCGAGCCGGGCCAGCAGGGCCGACCGCCCGGCGGGGCCGTGCTGGCAGCGGGCCGCCGTCCACAGGCTCAGCTCGGCCGCGCGGGCGGCGTCGAGCAGCCCGAGCCCGCGCAGCCGGGCGGCCATCGCCCCGGCCGAGACGCCGAACGCGCCGACCAGCTCGGCGAACGCGGCGTCGGTGACCAGGGCCCACGGCTGCGCCGGCTCGGCGGTCGGGGCCGGAGTCCGCTGCTCGGCGCACGCGGGGTCGGTGACCGGCCGCGCGGCCGCCGCGCGCAGCTCGGCCGTGGGCATGAGGAACGCGGTGGCGAAGGCGTCGGCCCGCTGCTCCAGCACCGCGCGCTGCCGGCCGGGCGCGAGGTGCTGGTCGAGCAGTGGCTGCACGGCGTCCCCGGCCAGCACGTGGCCGAGCGCGTGCGCGATCGCGAAGCGCTGCCGGGTGAACTGGCTCGTGAGGTCGGTCAGCACCAGCCGGCCGTGCGCGGACTGCCAGGCCAGCGCGTCCGCGCCACCGGGCAGCGGAGTGACCGCGACGTCCACCGCGAAGACCTGCTCGACGACGGCCGCGAGGCCGGCGGTGGACAGCGTGCCCAGGCTCGGCACCCCGGCGTCGCGTACCGCGGCGACGGCCTGTTCCGCCAAGGCGCGGCCCGCCGCGGCGGGCGGCCCCGCGGGCGGCTCGGGCAGAGTCGGCAGGGCCGGGCGGCGGCCGAGCAGGCGCAGCCGCTCGTACGCCGTGGCGTAGCGGTCGACCAGGGCGCGGATCTCGTCACCGGCGTTCGGCTCCGCCCCGGGCAGGGCGGGTTCACGGGTGCGGCCGGTGAGCAGCCAGTCCACGCTGACGTCGCCGGCGTCGGCGATGAGGGCCAGTTCCAGCGAGGTGAAGCGGCGCACCGCGTTGAGCGACTTGGACAGCTTGTCGGCGCTGATGCCGACCAGCTCACTGAAGGCGGCCTGGCTCGGCGACACGCGGGTGATCACCGAACGGACGCGGTCGATCACGCCTTCATCCATGGCCATCACCGTAATGAGGGGTCGCGATAATCGCAACGGCCGTCAGGACGGTTGACACACCCCGCCCCCGGGGTCGCTGCCGGGCACCCCGGCTCCGGTACGGTGATCCCCGTGGAGCTGCTGCACTCGGGCAAGGTCAGGGACGTCTACCGCGACGGCGAGGACATCGTTCTGGTGGCGTCGGACCGGCTCTCGGTCTACGACGTCATCCTGCCGACGCCGGTGCCGGACAAGGGCCGGGTGCTCACCCAGCTCTCGCTGTGGTGGTTCGAGCAGCTCAAGGACATCGTGCCGAACCACGTCATCTCCGGCGACGACGTGCCCGCCGAGTTCGCCGGGCGGGCGGTGCGCTGCCGCTCGCTGAGCATGGTGCCGGTGGAGTGCGTGGCGCGCGGTTACCTGACCGGCGGCGGGCTCAAGGAGTACCAGGCGGGCGGCTCGGTGTCCGGGGTCGTGCTGCCGGCGGGGCTGACCGAGGCGTCGCGGCTGGACGAGCCGGTGTTCACCCCGTCCACCAAGGCTCCGGTCGGCGAGAAGGACATGCCGATGTCGTACGCCGAGGTGGCCGACAAGGTCGGCGCGGACACCGCCGAGCGGCTGCGCGAGATCACGCTGGCCGTGTACGCCCGGGGGCGGGACATCGCCGCCGAACGGGGCATCATCCTGGCCGACACGAAGATCGAGCTGGGCTGGGCGGCCGACGGCACGCTGATGCTGGGCGACGAGGTGCTCACCCCCGACTCCTCGCGGTTCTGGCCCGCCGACGGGTACGCCCCCGGCCGGGTGCAGCCGAGTTTCGACAAGCAGTTCGTGCGGGACTGGGCGGTCGGCACCGGCTGGGACAAGACGCCGCCCGCACCCGAGGTGCCCGAGGACATCATCGCGGCCACCCGGGCCCGCTACATCGAGGCGTACGAGCGGCTGACGGGCCTGGCCTGGTCCTGAGCCGACGGCCGCCGGGCTGCCCGGCTCCGCAACTGCCCGGCGCGCCGCCGGTCCTGACACGCTCGGCATGTCCCATGCCTGCCTGCTCGCGGCGGTGCTGCGGGTGCCGCTGATGACCACGGAACCGGCGCTGGCCGGCAAGATCCTGGGCGCCGACCTGCTACGCGAGGTGTGAACCCGAACGGGTTTCCGTTTTTTGTCGCATTTCTTCACATTAGCGCCATATCACACCGATCATAGATACATGCGTTCTCTGTTCGGCGTGTCGCTTGTCATGTCATCTGTCTTGCTCGGCGTGCCGGCACCCGCTACGGCCGGTGCCGATGCGGGCGTGGGGCCGCCGATACCGCAGGTCGTGTCCGCGGACCCGGTGGACTGGACCCCGCACGTCACCGACGGGCAGGTCTGGGCGATGGCCCTGATCGGCGACACCGTCGTGGTGGGCGGCGACTTCACCAGCACCGCCGACGCCCGCCGCCAGGCGCCGGTGAACCGCCGCCACCTGATGGCGTTCCGCCTGTCCGACGGCCAGATCACCGACTTCAGCCCGGAGCTGGACGGGCCGGTCTACGCGCTGGCCGAGGGCCCCGACGGCAGCCTGCTGGTGGGCGGCGACTTCACCAAGGTCAACGGCCGGCACCGCCGCTCGCTGGCCCGCCTCGACCTGGCCACCGGCCGGCTGCACCGCAGCTTCTACGCGCCGGTCGACGGCGACGTGCGTACCCTGGCCGTGTCCGGCGGCGAGCTGTACGTCGGCGGCTACTACCGCTCCGTCAGCGGCGTGCCCCGCGCCGGGCTGGCCCGCGTCGACGCGCTGTCCGGCCGGCTCGACGAGGGCTTCGACGCGGGCCTGGCCGAAGCCGTCGAGAACTATCCGCGTGCGGAGGCGATGAGCCTGTCCCCGGACGGCGCCCGGCTCGTCGTGATCGGGAACTTCTCCCGGGTGCAGGGCCTGGACCGCCAGCAGCTGGTCAGCCTGGACGTGACCGGCCCGCGGGCCGTGGTCAGCGACTGGTCCACCGCCTTCTACGGCGTCGACCGCTGCGACGCCCGCTTCGACAGCTACGTGCGCGGCATCGACCACTCGCCCGACGGCTCCTACTTCGTGGTGGTCACCACCGGCCACGACTCCGGGCCGGACCTGCCCTGCACCACGGCCGCGCGGTTCGAGACCGCCGGCGGCGGCGAGCACGTCCCGACCTGGATCAACCACACCGGCGGCCACTCGCTCTACGCCGTGGCGGCCACCGGCCCGGCGGTGTACGTCGGCGGGCACCAGCTCTGGCAGGACAACACGTACGGGCAGAAGACGAAGGGCCCCGGCGCGGTGGACCGGCCCGGCATCGCCGCGCTCGACCCGGTGACCGGCCGGGCCCTGGACTGGAACCCCACCCGCAGCCGCGGCCAGGGCGTACGAGCCTTCGTGACCTGCCCGCAGGGCCTGCTGGTCGGCTCCGACACCGACGAGCTGGCCCGGGAGTACCACGCCCGCGTCGGCCTGTTCCCGTACCCGGCGCTGCCCGCGCCCGCCTGACCCGGCCCGACGGGACGGGGCCCGTGTCCGCCGCGTGGGTCGGCGGGCACGGGCCCCGAGTTCGCGCACCTCAGTGCCGTACGACCTCAGCGGAATGCGTTGGCGATGTCATCCCAGAGGCCGATCAGGGCGCTCACGAAGGACGGACCGGGCTCGGCGGGACGCGGCCGGTGCCCCGGGCCGACCGGCGGCTCCGGCTCAGCCGAGGGCTCGACCGGCGGAGCGGAGGGGTCCACGATCGGCTCGACCGGCGGCGCGGACGGGTCCACGATGGGGTCCACCGGCGGCGCCGACGGGTCCACGATGGGATCGGCGGGCGGCGCGGTCGGGTCCACGATCGGCTCCGCCGACGGCGACGGCACGGCCGTCGGGTCGACGATCGGCGGCTCCACCGGGCCCGCCGACGGCTCCACGATGGGCTCGAAGGGGTCCACCGGCGGCGCGGACGGGTCCACGATCGGCTCCGCCGACGGCGACGGCACGGCCGTGGGGTCCGTGATCGGCGGCTCCACCGGGTCGGTGGAGGGTTCCACCGTCGGCGTCAGGGCCTTGACCCGCAGTCCCGTGCCCTTGGCCGGCTTGGCCTCCGCCGACGGCGGGCCCGAAGGCTCCGGGGCCACGGAAGGTCCGTCGGACGGCGCGCCGGAGGGAGCCGCCGAAGGTGCATCGGACGGGTCCGGCGCGGCGGTGCCCGACGGGTCCGGATCGGGCGACGCCGACGGCCCGGGGCTGGCCGCGCCGGGGTCCACCGAAGCGGACGGGTCCGGCGAAGGCTCGCCGGACGGCGGGGTGGACGGGTCCGGGTCGGCCGACGCGGACGGATCCGGCGCGGGCGAACCGGACGGGTCCGGCGCGACCGGCGGCAGGACCGTGCCCTCGGCCGGGCAGGTGCGGGCCAGCACGAACAGCGGCGCGGTGCCGGTGATCTCGGCCTTCGCGCCGGTGAGGGTCCAGCCCTCCGGCACCGCCATCCAGGCCTTGCTGGTGTTCGCCCGCAGCACGATGCCGCCGCCCTCGGCGGGCACGACCGCGCTGGCCTCGGTGCCCTCGGGGGTGCTGAACGTGGCGGTGACGCTGACGAAGTCGCCGGTCTTGGCGTGGTCACCGGGCAGTTTGAACACCCAGACGTCCTGACCGGACAGCGGCCCGCCGCCGAAGGCCGGGTCGCAGACGTGGTTCTCGAACGCCGCCGCGGTGAAGCCGAGGCTTTCCGGCAGGATGTCGACGGGCGCGTTCGCCCACGCCTTCGCGGGCTGCCCGCCGAGGTCGGTCCCCGCGAACACCAGCGCCATCCCGAAGGTCAGCACCGCCATCCCGCAGGCGGCGAGTGGCCGGTGTCCGGGCCGGATGAGTCGGAAGTTGAGACGTCGCATGCATACCTCCACTGAGCTCGACGCAGCCCAGGGACTACCCACCGCGATTTGCCTCAAACCGGACTAATCAGGTTTTTTGGGAAAAATGGGAGATCAGTGCAGCGTGCTGGCCCGCCCGGTGCTGTCACGTACCACCAGCTCAGCGGGGGCGGGCACGAGCCGCCCGCCCGGCTCGTCGTCGAGCAGCAGCCGCATGGCCCGCGCGCCGATGTCGGCCAGCTCCAGCCGCACCGTGGTCAGCGCCGGGGTGAGGTCGGTGGCGACCGGCAGGTCGTCGAAACCCGCCACGGAGATCTGCTCCGGCACGGGGCGGCCCAGCTCGCGCAGGGCGGCCAGCGCGCCCGCCGCCATCAGGTCGTTCAGCGCGAAGATCGCGGTCAGCCCAGGGTGGTCGCGCAGCAGCTCGTGGGTCGCGGCACGGCCGCCCTCGCGGGTGAAGTCGGCGTGGACCAGCGCCGGCCCGGTCACCACGGAGGTGAAACCGGCCAGCCGCTGGGCGACCGTGGCCAGGCCGGCCGGACCGGTGACCACCCCGATCTCGCGGTGCCCCAGGCCGACCAGGTGCTCGGCGACGAGGCGGCCACCGCCGTACTGGTCGGGTTCGACGGTGTCGATGCCGGCGCCGTGCGCGCCGATCGCGGCCACCCGGCCGCCCGACTCCGTGAACGCCGCCACCTCCTCGGCGAACGGCTCGCCGACGAACGCCGAACCGGCCAGCAGCACCGCGCGGGCCCGCTGCGCGCGCAGCCGGGCCAGGTAGTCGCGCTCCAGCCCGGGGTCGCGGAAGGTGTTCGCCACCAGCACCATCAGGTCGTGCTCGCGGGCCACGTCCATCGCGCCGGCCGCGATCGCGGCGAAGTACGGGTCGGCGATGTCGTGCACCAGCACCCCGACGACCGTGCTGCGGGAGCGGGCCAGCGACTGCGCCGGGGCGTGCGCGACGTAGCGCAGCTCGGCGGCCGCGGTGGTGACCCGTTCGGCGAGCGCCTCGGCCACCCTGCGGCCGCCGCTGCCGTGCAGCACCCGGGACGCGGTGGCCAGCGAGACACCGGCCGCCGTGGCGACCTGCTGCAGCGTGACGGCGCCGCCGGGCGCTCTGGTTGACGAGGTTCGAGGCATGGGCGTAGGGTACCGCCTCGCAGGCGGAAAGCGCTTTCCACCCCCGCCCTCGCCGCAGCTCCTCCGAGACGCGGCCTCCCCGATCCCGACAGGTCGTGCTCGCATCACGACCTGCCAGACGAGAGGTACGAGCATGGACCGCAGAACTGTCGGCATCGTCATGAACGGTGTCACCGGCCGAATGGGCTACCGCCAGCACCTGGTGCGGTCCATCCTGGCCATCCGCGAGCAGGGGGGCCTCACCCTCGCCGACGGCACGGTGGTGTGGCCGGAGCCGGTGCTCGTCGGCCGCAACGCCGCGAAGCTGGAGCAGCTCGCCGAACAGCACGGGCTCACCCGCTACACCACCGACCTGGCCGCGGCCCTGGCCGACGACAGCAACGAGATCTACTTCGACGCGCAGGTGACCACCGCTCGCGTCGCCGCGCTGCGCCAGGCCATCGCCGCGGGCAAGCACATCTACACCGAGAAGCCGACCGCCGAGTCGCTGGCCGACGCCGTCGCGCTGGCCGACGAGGCGCGGGCCGCGGGCATCAAGCACGGCGTGGTCGCCGACAAGCTCTACCTGCCCGGTCTGCTGAAGTTGCGCCGCCTGGTCGAGTCGGGCTTCTTCGGCCGCATCCTGTCGGTGCGCGTCGAGTTCGGCTACTGGGTGTTCGAGGGCGACTGGCAGGCCGCGCAGCGGCCGAGCTGGAACTACCGGTCCGAGGACGGCGGCGGCATCATCCTGGACATGTTCCCGCACTGGCGGTACGTGCTCGACCACGTGATCGCCCCGGTGCGCTCGGTCTACGCGCAGATGGCCACACACATCCCGCAGCGCTGGGACGAGCAGGGCGACGCCTACCCGGCCACCGCCGACGACGCCGCGTACGCCGTGCTGGAGCTGGAGGGCGGCATCGTCGCCTCCGTCAACAGTTCCTGGACCACCCGGGTGGACCGCACCGAGCTGGTGACGTTCCACGTCGACGGCACCGAGGGCAGCGCCGTGGCGGGCCTGCGCAACTGCCGCGTCCAGCACCGGGCCACCACCCCGAAGCCGGTGTGGAACCCGGACCTGCCGGTCAGCCACGACTTCCGCGACCAGTGGACCGAGCTGCCGGAGAACGACGTGTACGACAACGGCTTCAAGCGGCAGTGGGAGGAGTTCCTGGCGTACGTGGTCGCCGACGCGCCGTACGGCCACGACCTCTACGCGGGCGCCCGCGGCGTGCAGCTGGCCGAGCTGGGCCTGCAGTCGGCCCGCGAGGGCCGCAAGATCCTGGTCGGTGACCTGTGAACACGCCCGCGACCGAACCCGACGCCACCGGGCACGGCCGCCCGGGCAAGGCCGCCCCGCGCAGCCGGGTCTTCTACGCGGCGGCGCACGTCGTGGCCGACCCGGCCGCCGACAACGGTGCGGGCCGCCCCGCGGTCGTCGACTGGGACGCCACCATGCGGTTCCGGCACCACCTGTGGTCGCTGGGGCTGGGCATCGCCGACGCGATGGACACCGCGCAGCGTGGCATGGGCCTGGACTGGGCCGCCACCACGGAGCTGATCCGCCGCAGCGGCGCGGAGGCCAGGTCCGTCGGTGGGCGGCTGGCCTGCGGCGCGGGCACCGACCAGCTCGCGCCCGGCGCGCACAGCCTGGCCGCGATCGAGGCGGCGTACGCCGAGCAGCTCGACGTGGTGCAGGAGTCGGGCGCGAAGGTCATCCTGATGGCGTCGCGGGCGCTGGCCGCGGCCGCCACGGGTCCGGCCGACTACCACGCCGTCTACGGCAAGCTGCTGGCGCAGGCCGAGCAGCCGGTGATCCTGCACTGGCTGGGCGACATGTTCGACCCGGCGCTGGCCGGCTACTGGGGCGCGGCCGACCTGGACGCGGCGACCGAGAGCGCGCTGGAGCTGATCCACGCCAACGCCTCCAAGATCGACGGCATCAAGGTGTCGCTGCTCGACGAGGCCCGCGAGGTCGCGATCCGGCGGCGGCTGCCCGAGGGCGTACGCCTCTACACCGGCGACGACTTCAACTACCCGCAGCTGATCGCAGGTGACGACGTCGGTTACTCGGACGCCCTGCTGGGCATCTTCGACGCCATCGCGGTCCCCGCCGCGAAGGCCCTGGAGCTGCTGGACGCGGGCGACACCGCCGGGTTCCGCGCGGTCCTCGACCCGACCGTGCCGCTGGCCAAGCACATCTTCGGCACGCCGACCTACCACTACAAGACCGGCATCGTGTTCCTGGCCTGGCTCAACGGCCACCAGGACCGCTTCGTCATGGTGGGCGGGCAGGAGCACTCGCGCTCCCGGGACCACCTGCTGGAGCTGCACCGCCTGGCGGGGGAGGCGGGCGTGCTCGACGATCCCGATCTGGCCGCCGACCGGCTCGCGCGCTACCTGGACGGCGCGGCATGAGGCTGTCGCTGAACACCGCCACCATCAAGAAGGCGACCCTGGCCCAGGCCGCCCGGCTGTGCGCCGAGAACGGCATCACCGGCATCGGCCCGTGGCGGGACGTGGTCGAGACGGCGGGCGGGGCGAAGGCCGCCCGGCGGCTGCTCGACGAGTACGGGCTGACCGTCACCAGCCTGTGCCGGGGCGGCTTCGTCACCACCGGCTCGGCGGGGTCGCTGGAAGACAACCGGCGCGCCATCGAGGAGGCGGCCGAGCTCGGCACGCCCGAACTCGTGCTGGTCGTCGGCGGGCTGGCCGAGGGTTCGAAGGATCTGCCCGCGGCCCGCGCCAACGTGGCCCGGGCCCTGGAACAGCTCGTGCCGTATGCGAGCGGCCACGGCGTACGCCTGGCGATCGAGCCGCTGCACCCGATGTTCTGCGCCGACCGGGCGGTGGTGTCCACCCTCGGCCAGGCCCTGGACCTGGCCGAGGCGTTCGCCCCGCACGAGGTCGGCGTCGTGGTCGACACCTACCACGTGTGGTGGGACCCGGAGCTGTTCGGCCAGATCAGCCGGGCCGAGGGCCGCATATCGGCGTACCAGGTCTGCGACTGGGTCGTCCCGCTGCCCGCCGACATGCTGCTCGGCCGGGGCCACGTCGGCGACGGCCACATCGACTTCGCCCCGATCACCGACGCGGTCCGCCGCGCCGGCTACACCGGCCACGTCGAGGTCGAGATCTTCAACCAGACGATCTGGGACACCGACCCCGCCGAAACGGTGAAGACGGTGGTGGACCGCCACCTCACCCACCTCGGCCCCGTCTGAGAACAGAGGAAGGGCGCCTTCACATCGCCATGCGTTGTAGAAGGCGCCCTTCCCTGACGTCTGTCAGGCGGTGCCTGCGGCGGCGATACTGCCGTCGGGGGTGGCGAGGTAGACCGGGATGCCGGTCGTGACGTCGCGGACCGCGGCCAGGTCCTGGCCGTCGACCTTCGACGCCTCGGTGACCACCAGGGCCGCCTCCAACGTGCTCGCGCCCGCGGCCACCGCGGAGGCCACCGCGAGCCGCAGCGCCGACACCGAGAACGACGGCAGGTTGATGCTCACGCCGGTGTACGTGCGCCCGTCGCCGTCACGCACCGCCGCGCCCTCGATCGCGCCGATCCGGGCGCGGGCCGAGCGGGCCATGGTGAGCAGCTTGCGGTCCTCGGCCGAGACGGATTCGAGGGTGACGTCAGACATCTGCCATGTGCCTTTCGGAGGGGGTCGTCTCGTCGGCCGGCTCCTCGCGGGTCACCAGCACCGTGTCGATGTGGTTGCGCCGACCGGTGGTGCCCTCGGCGACCAGGGTCAGCCCGCCCACGGACACCCGCGCGCCGGGGATCGGCACCCGGCCCAGCGCCTGGGCGAGCAGGCCGGCGACGGTCTCCACCTCGTCGGCGGGCAGCTCGACGTCGAACAGCTCGCCGAGGTCCTCGATGGGCAGCCGCCCGGTCACCCGCACCGCGCCGTCCGCCAGCCGCTCGACCGGGGGCCGCTCGACGTCGTACTCGTCGGTGATCTCGCCGACGATCTCCTCGAGGATGTCCTCGATGGTGATCAGGCCGGCGGTGCCGCCGTACTCGTCGATGACGATGGCGAGGTGGGTGCGGGCGGCCTGCATCTCCGACAGCAGGTCGTCGACGGGCTTGAACTCGGGCACGAACGCCGCGACCCGCATCAGGTGCTCGACCGGCGTCGCCGCGCCGCCCTCCTGCACCTGGCGGGCCATGTCCTTGAGGTACACCACGCCGAGCACGTCGTCGACGGACTCGCCGATGACCGGCACCCGGGAGAAGCCGGAGCGCAGGGCCAGCGCGAGCGCCTGCTCGGCGGTCTTGGTCGACTCCACCCAGACCATCTCGGTGCGCGGCACCATGACCTCGCGGGCGATGGTGTCGCCCAGCGCGAACACGGAGTGGATCATCTCGCGCTCGCCGTGCTCCACGACGCCGCGCTGCTCGGCGAGGTCGACCAGTTCCCGCAGCTCCACCTGGGTGCTGGCGAACGGGCCCTCGCGGAAGCCCTTGCCCGGGGTGACCGCGTTACCAATGATGATCAGCAGGCTGGCCAGCGGGCCGAGCACCCGGCCGAGCCAGCGGAGCACGGGCGCGGTGTAGCGGCCCACCTCGTACGCGTGCTGACGGCCGATCGTGCGCGGGGCCACGCCCACCACCACGAAGCTGATCACGCTCATCGCGCCGGCGGTGACCAGCGCGGCCGTCCAGCCGGGCCCGAACGTGTCCACGGCGACCAGGGCCACCAGTGTGGTGGCGGTCAGCTCGCACAGCAGCCGCAGCAGCAGGAGCAGGTTGATGTGACGTACCGCGTCGGCCGCCACCGCCTGCAGCGCCGCCGCGCCGCGTAGGCCTTCCCGGTTCAGTTCCGCCGCGCGGGCGGGAGAGATCACGGCGAGGGCCGATTCGGTCATCGCGAACAGCCCCGCCAGCACCACCAGACCGGCCGCGGACCAGAGCAGCGGCGCGTCGGGCAGGCCGCCCAGCTCGGTCACCGCACTGCCCCGCCAAGAGTCGGGACGGTATGGGCAGGATTCATGATCCGCTCGCCCCGCCCGCTGCCCGAGCCTGCCAGCTGTCCAGGAGTTTGCCCTGCAGGGCGAACATCTCCCGCTCCTCCTCCGGCTCGGCGTGGTCGTAGCCGAGCAGATGCAGCACGCCGTGGATGGTGAGCATGCTCAGCTCGTCCGCGGTGCTGTAGTCACCGTGCAGCCCGGGGGCGGGCGCATCCGGCACGCTATCACCGGTGCGCATGCGCGGGTCGGCGGAGCCGTACCGCAGCGCCTGCGCCGCGGCCACCTCCGGGCAGAGCACGATGTCGCCGAGCAGCGACGGCTGCCCGCCGGAGGACTCCGACGGGCCGTGGTCGATGGTGTCCTCGTCCATCGGGAAGGCCAGCACGTCCGTGGGGCCGTCCTTGTCCATCCAGCGGTGGTTCAGCTCCGCCATGTAGTCGGAGTCGACCAGCAGCACCGACAGCTCGGCGAGCGGGTTGACCCCCATCTGGACCAGGGCGTGCCGGGCGACGGCGACGATGTTGTCCGCGTCGACGTCGATTCCGGACTCGTTGGCGATCTCGATAGACACTCTTCAATCCCTAATCGTCAGCGACGTCGCCCCGCACCGCGGCGCGGCACGGAGTGGACGTTCGCCGGCAGCGTCTCACGCTGCTGGTCGTTGTCCCACTTCTCGTATGCGTCGACGATCTCGCCGACCAGCCGGTGCCGCACCACGTCGGCGCTGGTGAGCCGGGAGAAGTGCACGTCCTCCAGGCCGTCCAGGATCTCCTGCACGACCCGCAGGCCGCTGCGCTGGTCACCGGGCAGGTCGACCTGCGTCACGTCGCCGGTCACCACGACCTTGGAGTTGAAGCCGAGCCGGGTCAGGAACATCTTCATCTGCTCGGGCGTGGTGTTCTGGGCCTCGTCCAGGATGATGAAGGCGTCGTTGAGCGTCCGGCCGCGCATGTACGCCAGCGGAGCCACCTCGATCGTGCCCTGCGTCATCAGGCGCGGGATCGACTCGGGGTCCATCATGTCGTGCAGCGCGTCGTAGAGCGGGCGCAGGTACGGGTCGATCTTCTCGTTGAGCGTGCCGGGCAGGAAGCCCAGCCGCTCGCCCGCCTCGACCGCCGGCCGGGTCAGGATGATCCGGGTGACCTGCTTGGCCTGCAGTGCCTGAACCGCCTTGGCCATGGCCAGGTAGGTCTTGCCGGTGCCCGCCGGGCCGATGCCGAAGACGATCGTGTTCGCGTCGATCGCGTCCACGTACTTCTTCTGACCCAGCGTCTTGGGGCGGATGGTGCGCCCGCGGCGGGAGAGGATGTTGAGGGTCAGCACCTCGGCAGGCCGTTCGGTGGTGCCCTCATCGGTCAGCATGCCGACGGTGCGTCGGACGGCGTCCTCGGTCAGCGTCTCGCCCTTCTCGATAAGTTCCAGCAGCTCACCGAAGACGCGCTCGGCAAGCGCGTTCTCGGCCGCCGGGCCGGTGATGGTGATCTCGTTGCCCCGCACCAGGATGTCGCTGGACAGGGCCTTCTCTACGAGCTTGAGCACGCGGTCGCCGGTGCCCAGCAGCTGGACCATGACACTCGGGTCGGACACGGTGATCTTGGTTTGCACCGCGTTCGAAGAAGAACCAACGCTCATAAGTCGGCCGACCGGCCTTCCGCCACCCGCTCTCCGCACTCACCGGACCGGCTAGGTCGCCGCCCGCTTGGTCCCATCGTAGTCACCGATCCCACCATCGCCGCCAGTGGTTATGACGGCGTGCCCGAATCCGGACTCGGGTTCATTGGCTCACCCATACGCCGTCGAAGGTCTCCTGGCGCCGGGTGAAGCGGTAGGTCGCCCAGTGCATCCGGACCACCTCGCCGGCCGCGTCGCGGGTCAGCCGCAGGCGCTCGCCCACCTCCCGGCCCGACACGGTACGCAGCACGTCCGGCTCGCCGGGCAGCGCCGCGAAGACGGCCGGGGGCGCGTCGGCCGGGTCGTCCGCGCCGCGGCCGGTCAGCACGCCGCCCTCCCAGCGGAACACGTACTCGTAGCCCTCGCCCCACCAGCGGCCCAGCACGCCGCGCAGGTGCACGGGCGCGGGCTCGCCCGGGGTCCACGGCGCGACGTCGACCGGGTCGGCGGCCAGCGCCTCCTCGATCAGCCGGTGCGGCAGGTCGAGGATCGCCGAGGCGGTGCCGGAGGAGGCCAGCACGGCCGCGGCCATACCCCCGGGATTGCCGGGGCCGCCATGCCGGCCGCACGCCGCGGCAAGGAAGCCCGGCATCGCGCCGTTGTGGCCGACGTGCAGCACGCGGCCCTCGCGGGGCCACAGCATCAGGCCCAGGCCGACGCCCGAGCCCCACAGCGTCTCGTTGCGCGGCGTGAGCGGCCAGCGCGCCTCGGCGAGGGTGTCCGCGGCCAGCACCGCGCCGTCCGGGTCCACCGACGCCGGGTCGGTCAGGAACGCCGCCCAGCGGGCCTGGTCGGCCGCGGTGCTCCACAGCTGCGCGGCCGGGCTCACCGCGCCGAAGTCGGTCGGCGGCTCGGGCCGGGCATGGTCGGAGTACTCGTCGACCAGGTAACCCGTCGCGGCGTGCGCGGGCGCGCCGTACGTGGTGGCGGACAGGTTCAGCGGGCGGCAGACGCGCTCCTCGACCAGGTCCCACCAGTCGCCGCCGAGCCTCCGCGCGGCCAGGTGGCCCAGCAGCGCGAAGCCCAGGTTCGAGTAGTGGAAGCGGCGCGCCGGCGGGTGGATCGCCTCGGTGCGGGCCAGGTCGTCGAGCAGGCCCGGCAGGTCCGGCGGGCTCAGCGTGTCCCACACGTCGCCGACCGGCTCACGCTGCAGGCCCGCGGTGTGCGACAGCAGCCGCCGGATGGTCAGCCCGCCGTGCGCGGGCACCTTGAGGTGCGCGCCCAGCGGGTCGTCCAGGTCCAGCAGGCC
This sequence comes from Catellatospora coxensis, assembly GCF_016862635.1. GTDB lineage: Bacteria > Actinomycetota > Actinomycetes > Mycobacteriales > Micromonosporaceae > Catellatospora > Catellatospora coxensis. Next base: position 45,786 of record NZ_BONI01000020.1, read on the forward strand.
CGCGTCGCGGCACTGCAGCACCAGCACCGCGGTGAAGGTCTTCGTGATCGACCCGATCCGGAACGGGGTGTCGGCATCCAGCGGCGCGCCGGGGTTGCCGGACCCGCCCACCTGGAAGGTCCACAGCGGACGGTCGTCGCGTCGCAGCGCCACGCTGAGGGCGGGCACCCGGGCCTCGGCCTGTACGGCGCGGACCAGGCGTTCGAGAGTGCGGTTCAGGTCTGCCACGGCGGCGAGACTACCCGGTGAGATCGCCGTCCATGTCGACGCCGCCGAGCACGTGCGCGTGGGCGTGGAACACGGTCTGCCCCACCGACGCGCCCGTATTGAAGATCACCCGGAAGCCCGTGCCGTCCAGCCCCTCGGCGGCGGCCACGTCGGCGACGGTGGCCAGCACCTCGCCGGCCAGCACGGCATCGCCCACGGCCAGCGTCGCGACGTCGGCGTAGTGCTCCTTCGGGATCACCAGCACGTGGGTGGGGGCCTTCGGCGCGATGTCCCGGAAGGCGAGGGTGCGCTCGGTCTCGGCGACCACCGTCGCGGGGATCTCCCCCACCACGATGCGGCAGAACAGGCAGTCGGCAACGGTCACGAGACAGATCGTAGGCTCCATCCATGTCCGATTCACGAGCGGTGCTGGTGACCGGGGCGTCGCGTGGCGTCGGCCGGGCCGTGGCCGCCGCGTTCGCCGCCCGCGGCGACCGCGTCGCGATCCACCACCGCGACTCCGCCGACCTCGCCGAGTCGCTGCGGGCCGAGCTGCCCGGTCAAGGGCATGCGGTGGTACGCGCGGACCTCGCCGACCCGGCCGCCGTCGCCACCATGGTCGACGCCGCCGCCGAGGCGCTGGGCGGGCTCGACGTGCTGGTCAACAACGCCGGGCAGGCGTACCCGCACCCGATCACCGGGGTCACCTACGCGGAATGGCAGGAGCTGTGGGCGCGCACGCTCGCGGTGAACCTGACCGGCCCGGCGAACGTCACCTACTGCGCGGTCCGGCACATGCTGCACCGCCCGCCGGGCTCCCCGCCCGCCCGCGTGATCAACGTCGGCTCCCGCGGGGCCTACCGCGGCGAACCCGGCCAGCCCGCGTACGGCGCGGCCAAGGCCGGCCTGCACGCCATGGGCCAGTCCCTGGCCGTCGCGCTGGCCCCGTACCGCATCGGCGTCGCCACCGTCGCCCCCGGGTACGTCCAGGAGGACGCGACCAACGCCGCCTACAAGGTCCCCCGCGGCGCCGAGCACGCCGCCCAGAGCCCGTTCGGCCGGGTCGCCCGCCCCGAGGAGATCGCCGCCGCCGTCCTCTGGCTGGCCGACCCCGCCGCCGAATGGGCCTCCGGCGCCGTCCTCGACCTCAACGGCGCCTCCCACCTCCGCTGACCGGCCACCAAGATCATCCGACTTGCCCGGCAGGCGTGTGTATCTTGAGCTCGCTTTCACACAGGTGCCTGGCAAGTCGAGCGATCATGGCGGACGCGCCGCGGCGCTCAGGTCATGGCGGTGGCCGGACGCGGCTGTTGCGTCCGTGGGTGCAGAGCAAGCAAATGGGTGCAGAGCAAAGTCACTCGGGGGTCACCAGCGGTGCAGGCGGGTGGCGAGCACGCTGAGGGCCGCGACGCCGGCCGTCGAGGTGCGCAACACGTTCTCGCCCAGGCGCACCGCCACCGCACCGACGGCGAGGAACGCCGTGATCTCGGCATCGTCGATGCCGCCCTCGGGACCGACGACCAGCACGATCTCCCCCGCGGCGGGCAGCTCGACCTGGGACAGCCGCTCGGTCGCCTCCTCGTGCAGCACGAACGCGGCCGCAGCGGCCGAAAGGCGCTGGGTGAGCTGTTTCGTGGACAGGTCGGGGTCACCGCCGACGACCGGCAGGAACGTACGGCGGGCCTGCTTGGCGGCCTCGCGGGCCACCGCCGCCCACTTCTCGCGGGACTTCGCGCCCCGGTCGCCGCGCCACTGGGCGACGCTGCGGGACGCGGCCCAGGGCAGGATCTCGTCGACGCCGACCTCGGTCATCGCCTGCACTGCCAGCTCACCCCGGTCGCCCTTGGCGATGCCCTGGGCGACGGTCAGGCGCGGGTCGGGCGCGTGGGCGTACCGCAGCTCGGTCACGGTGAGGTCGAGCGTGCCCTTGCCGACGGCCTGCACCACCGCCGACGCCGTGCCACCCCGCCCGTCGGCGAGCAGCAGCGCCTCACCCACCCGCAACCGCTGCACGGTCGCGGCATGGTGGCCCTCCATCCCACCGAGCGTGTAGACCCGCCCCGAAGGCAACTCGTCGACCAGGAACAGCGGCGCACTCACGGCAGACACCCTCCAACGGTGATCATGAACTTATGGCACCGACACGCCGTCGAACCGTGCCATAAGTTCATGATCAACGCGGCGGGGCGGAGAGGGCCGTCAGTGGCCGTTGAAGGCGTCGCGGACTCGGGAGAAGAAGCCGCCCTGCTTGGAGAGTTCGGCGACCTCCTCGCCGCGGGCGCGGGCGAACTCGCGGAGCATGCGTTCCTGCTCGCCGTCGAGGCGGGTGGGGGTGCGGACGTCGAGGTGCACGAAGAGGTCGCCGCGGCCGGTGCCGCGCAGGTGCGGGACGCCCTTGGCGCGGATGCGCAGGGTCGAGTTCGGCTGGGTGCCGGGTTTGACCTCGACCTGCTCCTCGGAGTCCAGGGTCTTGATGGTGAGGCGGGTGCCCAGGGCGGCGGCGGTCATCGGGACGGTGACCTTGCAGTGCAGGTCGTCGCCCTTGCGCGCGTACACGTCGTGGGCCCGCTCGTGGATCTCCACGTACAGGTCGCCGGACGGGCCGCCGCCGGGGCCGACCTCGCCCTGGTTGGCCAGCCGGATGCGCATGCCGTCCTCGACGCCGGCCGGGATCTTCACGGTGAGGCTGCGCCGGGTGCGGACGCGGCCGTCGCCGGCGCAGGTCGGGCACGGGTGCGGGATGGTGGTGCCGAAGCCCTGGCAGGCGTTGCACGGGCGGGACGACACGACCTGGCCCAGGAAGGTGCGCTGGACCGACTGCACCTCGCCGCGGCCGCCACAGGTGTCGCAGGTCTGCGGGTGGGTGCCGGCGGCCGTGCCCGCGCCGGAGCAGGTGGTGCACAGCACGGCGGTGTCCACGGTGATCGGCGCCTCGACGCCGAACGCGGTCTCGAACAGGTCGAGGTCCAGCCGCAGGATCGCGTCCGCGCCCGGCCGGGTACGCGGGCGCGGGCCGCGCGAGCCGCCGCCGCCGAAGAAGGCGTCCATGATGTCCTGGAAGCCCACGAACGGGCCGCCGCCGGGGCCGCCCGGACCCGCGCCGCCTCCGCCCGGCGCGAGCGGGTCGCCGCCCAGGTCCACCATGCGCCGCTTCTGGTCGTCGGAGAGGACCTCGTAGGCGTTGTTGATGTCCTTGAACTTCTCCGCCGCGGCCGGGTCCGGGTTGACGTCCGGGTGGTACTGACGGGCGAGCTTGCGGTAAGCCCGCTTGATGTCGTCGGCGTCGGCGTCCTTGGGAACGCCGAGAATGCCGTAGTAGTCCTTGGCCACGCTGTCCTCAAGCCTCGTTCAGCAACAACAGGAAATTCGGAATCAATGTCCCAGCATCTCGCCCACGTAACGCGCGACGGCGCGAACGGTGGCGATGGTGCCGGGGTAGTCCATGCGGGTCGGGCCGACGATGCCCATCCCGCCGACGACGGTCGCGCCCGGACCGTAGCCCGTGCTGACCACCGAGGTGGCCCGCAGGTCGACGACCTCGTTCTCGTCGCCGATGCGCACCCGGGCCGCGCCCGACTTCACCTCGTCGAAGAGCTTGAGCAGGATGACCTCCTCCTCCAGCGCCTCCAGGATCGGCCGCAGCGCGCCGGTGGTCAGGTCCAGCGGGCCCATCCGGGCCAGGTTGGAGGTGCCGGCCAGCGCGAGGCGCTCCTCGTGCCGCTCGACCAGGGTCTCCAGCAGGACGCTGACCAGCGTGCTCATGGTTGCCTTGGCCTGCGGCTCGGCCCGCTCGACCAGGCCCTGCACCAGCGGCGGGGTGTCCACCAGCTTGACGCCGACCAGGGTCGCGTTGAGGGTGCGGCGCAGGTCGGTGATCTCGTCCGGCTCGACCGGGCCGGGCAGCTCGACGACCCGCTGCTCGACGCGGCCGGTGTCGGTGATCATGACGAGCAGCAGCCGGGTGGTGGAGACCGGGACCAGTTCCAGATGGCGTACGGAGGAGCGGGTCAGGCTCGGGTACTGCACCACGGCGACCTGGCGGGTGAGCTGCGCGAGCAGCCGCACCGCGCGGTGCACCACGTCGTCGAGGTCGACCGCGCCGACCAGGAAGCGCTCGATCGCCCGGCGCTCGGCCGGGGAGAGCGGCTTGACCCGGGACAGCCGGTCGACGAACAGGCGGTAGCCCCGGTCGGTGGGCACCCGGCCGGCCGAGGTGTGCGGCTGGCGGATGAAACCCTCCTCCTCCAGCACGGCCATGTCGTTGCGCACGGTCGCCGGCGACACGCCCAGGGCGTGCCGCTCGACCAGCGCCTTGCTCCCCACCGGCTCCTGCGTCGCGACGTAGTCCTCGACGATGGCACGCAGCACTTCGAGCTTGCGGTCATCCAGACCCATACGCACCTCCCGGCTGGCACTCGTCGTGAGTGAGTGCCAGTCTACGTGGGCCGCCACCCGGACGGCATAGGCGTGGTGACGGGGTCGACACCGCACGGCGGCGACACCCGGCGCGGAGATCGGCAAAGTGGACAGCGGGTAAACTCAGCCGATCAGCTCGCAGTGTGTCGCCTATCGGTCACGGGTGTTGACTGGCGCCGATTGATCCACAGACCTAGCCTGTCGGGCATGAGTGAACCCACCCCGCCCGGCTCCTCCGAGCCGCCGGTTCCTTCGGCCCCCTCCTACGAGCCGCCGGCCCCGGCAGCGCCGCCGTCGGCCCCCGCGTCTCCCCCGCCGTCCGCCCCCGGCGGCTACACCCCTCCGCCCGGCATCGGCGGTCCCGCCCCGGTCGGCTACGCCAACCCGGACGACAAGACCTGGGCCCTGGTCGCCCACTTCGGTGGCGCGCTGACCTGGTTCGTCGCCCCACTGGTCGCGCTGCTCGTCAAGGGCAACGAGTCCCCCACGGTCAAGGCGCACGCGACCGCCGCGCTGAACTTCCAGATCCTCTGGGGCGTCATCAGCATCGTGAGCCTCTGCGTCGGCAGCTGCCTCAGCTGGCTGATCCTGCCCATGGTGCTGTTCTTCGTGCCGCTGTTCCCGCTGATCATGGGCGTGATGGCCGGTGTCAAGGCCAACAACGGCGAGCTGCCGAAGTACCCGCTGACCATGAACCTGATCAAGTAAGCCGGGTCACCAGGCCAGCAAGGAGTGGACCACCGCGTCCGCGAGGAGACGGCCGCGCAGCGTCAGCGCCGCGCGGCCGTCCGCGTACGCGGAGGGCTCCAGCAGCCCGTCGGCCAGCGCCTGCCGGGCCGCGACGCGCCCGGCCTCGTCCAGCACGTCCAGCGGCAGGCCCTCGACCAGGCGCAGCCGTAGCAGCACGTCCTCGGTATGGCGCTGCTCGCTCGTGAGGATCTCCCGGCCCAGTCCCGGGGACAGGCCCTCGGCCAGCCGGGCGGCGTACCGCGCCGGGTGTTTGACGTTCCACCAGCGCACGCCGCCGACGTGGCTGTGCGCGCCGGGCCCGAGGCCCCACCAGTCGCCGCCGCGCCAGTAGAGCAGGTTGTGCGCGCACCGGGCGGCCTCGTCGGCGGCCCAGTTGGAGACCTCGTACCAGTTCAGCCCGGCGGCGCTCAGCGCCGCCTCGGCCGCGAGGTAGCGGTCGGCGGCCACGTCGTCGTCCGGGGAGGCCAGCTCCCCGCGCCGGATCCGGGCCGACAGGCGGGTGCCGTCCTCCACGATCAGGGCGTACGCGCTGACGTGGTCCACCCCCGCGCCGACCACCGCGGCCAGCGAGGCGGCGAAGTCGTCCTCGGTCTCCCCCGGCGTCCCGTAGATCAGGTCCAGGTTGACGTGCTCGAACCCGGCCTCCCGCGCCTCGATCGCGGCGGCCGGGGCGCGCCCGGCGGTGTGCTTGCGGTCCAGGATGCGCAGCACCCCGGGCGCGGCCGACTGCATGCCCAGCGAGATCCGGGTGAACCCGGCGGCGCGCAGCTCGCGCAGCGAAGCCGGGTCGACCGACTCGGGGTTGGCCTCGGTGGTCACCTCCGCGCCGGCGGCGAGCCCCCACGTGCCGTCGATCGCCTCCAGCATCCGGCCGAGCTGGGCCGGTTTGAGCAGGGTGGGCGTGCCACCGCCGACGAAGACGGTGTCGACGCGCGGCGGGGCGGGCAGCACCTTCGCGGCCAGCGACAGCTCGGCGAGCACCGCCTCGACGTAGCCCTCGGTGTCCGCGCCGCCCAGCTCGGAGGCGGTGTAGGTGTTGAAGTCGCAGTAGCCGCAGCGGCTGGCGCAGAACGGCACGTGCAGGTACACGCCGAAGCCGCGCCCGCCGACGTCGGCCAGGGCGGACTCGGGCAGGACGCCGGTGTCGGGTACGGGTTCACCGTCGGGAAGCTGGGCCACGGCTCTAGTCTGCCCTCATGTCCTCACCTGACTCCCACCTCGTCCGGGTCACCCACGCCCGCGGCGTAACGACGATCACCCTCGACAGCCCGCACAACCGCAACGCGCTGTCGCACCGGCTGATGACCGAGCTGCTGGCGGCGCTGGCCGAGGCGAACGCCGACGACCGGGTGCGGGTGGTCGTGCTGGACCACACCGGGCCGGTGTTCTGCTCCGGCGCCGACCTGGCCGAGACGGCCGCCGCGGCGAAGTCGGGGCAGATGCCGGCCGCGCTGCTGGGTGACGTGCTGGGCGCGGTGGCCCGGTCGGCCAAGCCCGTGGTGGCCGTCGTCCGGGGACCGGCCCGGGCCGGTGGGCTGGGCCTGATCGCCGCGGCCGATCTCGCGGTGTGCGCGGCGGGGGCCACGTTCGCGTTCACCGAGGTGCGGCTGGGGGTGGTGCCCGCGCTCATCTCCGCGACGGTGCTGCCCCGGCTGGCCCCGCGTGCCGCCGCGGAGCTGTACCTGACCGGCGACGTCTTCGACGGCCCGCGCGCCGCCGCGATCGGGCTGGTCACCGCGACCGCGCCGGACGACGACGTGGACGCTGTCGTCGCGCGCTGGTGCGCCGGCCTGGTCCGGGGCGCGCCCGCCTCGCTGGCGACGGCGAAGGAACTGCTGCGCCGCCGCCCCGAGCCGGAGCTGGACGCCGAGCTGGCGTACCTGTCGGAGGTCTCGCTGCGCTTCTTCGGCTCGGCCGAGGGCCGGGAAGGAGTCGCCGCATTCCGGGAGAAACGGGATGCCGCTTGGGTTCCGCGGTCCGAGGAGGACGGTGCCGCGGCGGCGACCACCCCGTAGGGTGGCCTGAACGAGCCTGCGGCGGGGGCGGGCGGCTTGCGGACCTTCACGTGTCCGGACAGCCGTCCGCCCTCGCGCACATGTCGAGGAGGCCGCCGTGAAGGGCAAGCATGCGCTGACCGTCCTGGTGATCCTCGCCGTGGTGTTCGGCGTCGGCGGCTACCTCGCCCGGCAGCAGATCGACGGCAAGCTCGAGATCCCGATCCCCCGGCTCGGCGCGCCCGAGTGCGTGGCCCGCGCCGACGGCGAGGTGCGCCTGGACCCGGAGCAGATGGCCAACGCCGCGACCATCGCCGCCGTGGGCATCAGCCGCAACGTGCCCGACCGCGCGGTGATCGTCGCGCTGGCCACCGCCCTGCAGGAGTCGAAGCTGCGCAACCTGGAGCATCTCGGCGACGGCAACGACCACGACTCGCTCGGCCTGTTCCAGCAGCGGCCCAGCCAGGGCTGGGGCACCGCGAAGCAGATCATGGACCCCCGGCACGCCGCGAAGCGCTTCTACACCAGCCTGCTGAAGGTCAAGGGCTGGCAGAAGATGCGGGTCACCGACGCCGCCCAGCGGGTGCAGCGCTCGGCCTACCCGGAGGCCTACGAGAAGTGGGCCGATGAGGCGACCGTGCTGGCCAAGGTGCTGACTGGGCAGCAGGCCGGCGGTGTGACCTGCGACACGTACAGCGACGAGCCGCCGGCCGACGCCGCGACCGCGAAGGCGCTGGCCGACCGGATCAAGGCCGACTTCGGCACCACCAAGGCCAAGGGCGTCACCGCCGAGGGCGCGGCACTGCGCGTGCCGGCCGCGAACAGCAAGGCGGGCTGGCAGTTCGCGCACTGGCTGGTTGCTCAGGCCCCGATCACCGGGGTCACCCGGGTGTCGTTCGCCGACCAGCAGTGGTCCGCCGGTGACCGCGCGTGGTCGAGCACCGAGAAAGTGGCCGAACAGGTGGTGGCCGAGGCCGTCGCGGGCGGGTGACCCTGGTGGCAGGCCGGTCCGACGAGCCCCGCGCGACGACGCCGCTCGGGAACGCGAGTTAGTATCGGCACTCGTTCGCGAAGGTTGCTCATCCCGGCACGCCACCCCCCAAGTCGCGCGCCCCGATCCTGCCTTCGACTGTGCCCAAGTCTGGAAGGACGCAAGGGGAGGACATGACCATCACCTCTCAGGAGCCGGCGACGGACTACGCGCCGCTCACCGACGCCGAGCGCAAGGAATTCCACGAGAACGGGTACAAGCACCTCCCCGGTGTCGTCAGCCCCGAGATCGTGGCGGAACTCCAGGCCGAGGCCGACCGCCTGTACGGCGAGAACAAGAACACCGGTCACATCGACAAGACCGGCTCGCTGCACCTGCTCGGCGCGGTCAGCCACAGCCCGGCCTTCGCCCGGATGCTCGACTACTCCCCGACCTTCCGCTGGGTCTGGGGTCTGGCCGGCTGGAACATCTACTCCCAGCACAACCACCTCGACGTCAACCCGCCTTACGAGGAGGACGAGACGCCGCGCTGGGAGTGGCACCAGGACGGCTGGCGGCAGAACTCCGACGCGGAGTACTACGCCCCGTACTACGGCGACATCCCGCGGCCGATGCTGTCGATCAAGGTCGCCATCGTGCTCAGCGACATCTCGGAGCCGGGCCGGGGCCAGACCCTGTGCATCCCCGGTTCGCACCTGAACAACCACATGTACCGGCCGACCGACCCGACCGAGATCGCCAAGGGTCCGGAGGGCGCGGTGCCGTGGCTGGCCAAGCCCGGTGACGCGTTCATCTTCGACCGCCGCCTGTGGCACTCGCGCTCGCGCAACCGCTCGGACGTGACGCGCAAGATGCTCTTCATGAGCTACACCTACCGCTGGATCCGCCCGGTCGACGACATGCCGATCGACCGCGAGTCCGCGTGGTACGCCGGCCTCACCCCGGTGCAGCGCCAGCTCATCGGCGAGGCGTTCGGCAACCTGAAGGTGCAGAACATGTGGGGCGTCGGCGAGGGCGGCTGGATCGACGACACGATCCCGCTGCGCGCCGAGCTCAAGGAGCGCGGCCTGCTGGACCGCAACGTCCCCTGGCTGCGCTGAGCACACGGCGTCAGCCGAGCAGCGACTGAACGGACAGTGAGGCCGGGCCGCATCACGCGGCCCGGCCTCACTGCTGCTGACGGGCGGTCAGTCCAGGATCTTCTGCCCGCCGCTGACGCACTGGCCGGCGACGAACGCCGAGCTGTTGATCGGCACCGCAGGGCCGAGCTGGCCGAGCAGGCCGGACGACGCGCAGGTCTGCAGCGGCAGGATGTCCAGGACCTGGTTGCTGAACAGCGGGAGCACCGCCGGGTTCTTGCGCTTCTGGATGGTGCTGTTGCTGTTGTAGCAGTCACCCAGCACGGTGGTCGGCGACTGCACGGCCGCGGCCACCCCGGCGATCGACGCGGTCGAACCGCAGACCTGGACCGCCGCGGCGTTCACGACCGAGCCGCTGAGCAGCGACACCAGGCTTTGCGGCCCTTCCTGCGCGCTGTCCTTGGGCGCGGCGATGAACGTGTTGGCGTTGGAGCAGTCGCCCACCACGGTGGCGGGTGAGGCGATCGCGGCCGTGACGCCGGCGATGGCCGCGTTCGAGCCGCAGACCTGGATCGGCAGCGCGTTCACCGAGGTGTCGTCCAGGATCGAGATGACCCCCTGCACCTGGTTCTGCCGGATCAGGACGTTGCCGTTGGCACAGTCGCCCAGCACGGTGTTCGGGGAGCGGAGCGCGACCGCGGCCGATACGACCTGAGCCGACGCGGAGCCGCACGCCTGCCACGCGCCGGTGGTCAGCGCGCTGCCGTTGGCGATGGAGATCAGCGGCTGGCGCACCTCCCGCTGGGGGCCGCGAGCGACGTCCTTCACTGTCTTCACGGCAGCGAGCGCCTGCCCCGCGGCCTGCTGCACCGCGGCCTGCTTCAAGGTGGTCGCGGCGGTCCTGACGGGATCCGCATGCGCCGGTCCGGCCGCGGGCGCGGCGGTCGCCGCGGAACCCATCACCGCCACCGTAGCGAGCGCTCCGGCCGCGACGACCCCGGCCTTTCCTATCTGCATCGTCACTCCTTGTAGGATTTCTGGCCGCCGGCGCCCGAGTCGCAGGCACACGTCAGCGCGGCATGAGTTGTCGTTGGCGAGCATTCGAAGGGGCGAGTCGCGCTGGCGCGACCCGCCCCGTCTGCCGTGCCGGTTCAGCGACTAGTCGATGACCGTGTTGGCGTTGTAGCAGCTGCCGATGACGGTGTTCGGCGAGGTGATCGGAACCGCCGCGGCGATGATGTTCGCGCTGGTCGAGCCGCAGGACTGCAGCGGGAGCACGTTCAGCGAGGTGTTGTCCAGGGCGGCGATGACACCCTTGGGGTCGTCCTTGCTGATCTTCACGTTGGCGTTCTTGCAGTCACCGATGACGGTGTTCGGCGAGGTGATCGGGATCGCCACGCTGAGCACGTCGGGCGAGGTCGAGCCACAGGCCTGGGCCGTGATCAGCTGCACGGCGGTGCCGTTCAGCGCGGAGATCAGGCTGACGGAGTCCTGGTCCCACGGCGCGTCCCAGCCGCCGCCGCGCGCCTGCGGGGCGACGCGGGCGTTGGCGCCACGGTTGGCCCACGCGCTGCGGTTCTTCAGCGCGGAGACCTTCTTGACCAGGGCCTGACGGGCCTTGTCCATCGCCAGGGACTGGCCCATCGGCATGGCCTCGGTGCGGGCCGACTCCTGCCAGTGGTCGTCGTCGTCCCAGTCGTCGGCGCCGTTGATCTCGATGTTGCTGTTCTGGCAGTCACCGATGACCGTGTTCGGCGAGGTGATCGGCACGGTGATGCCGACGATCTGGCCGTCGGTCGAGCCGCAGGACTGGATCGACGCGATGTTGACCGCGGAGTCGTTGCCGACGCCGAGGATCGCCGCCTGCTTGTCGGTCTGCTTGATCTTGACGTTGGCGTTGGCGCACGCGATGTCGTTCTTGTGGCCGTAGCCGTCGTCGTGACCGAAGCCCGAGACCACGGTGTTCGGCGAGGTGATCGGCACCGAGATGCCCACCACGTTGCCGCTGGTGGAGCCACACTGCTGGAGGGCGGCCACGTTGACGACCGTACCGTTGAGCAGCGCGACGACCGACGCCGAGTCGATGTCCCACGGCGCGTCCCAGCCGTTGTTGTCGAAGCCGCCGCCGCGGGCGAGCTTCAGCTGGTTGGCCCCGACCTGGCGCATCGAGGTGGTCTTGCCCTCGGTGGAGGTGCTGGCCTGGGTCAGCGCAGAGGCGTCCGTGCTGGGCGCCGCAGCGGCAGGAGCCCCCATGATCGCCACTGTAGCGAGAGCGCCCGTGGCGACGGCTCCGGCCTTCTTCATCTGCATCGTCACTCCTTGTGCGACTTTGGAACCTGCTATGCCCTCATATCGGGCGAAAGCGGCAAAACACTGCACTTGGGGTAACGATGGGTAGATTGCCCAGTTACTACGGCTCCAGGCCTTTTGTCAGCAGATCTTGGCCGACCGACCACCCCCGCCAACCGAACAGCCATAACCCACACGGGCGACCCCTCATGATCGCCCGACTTGCCGGGAAAACGTGCGTATCTTGACCGGCCATTCGCCCACCTGCCAGGCAAGTCGGGCGATCATGCGCACCCCGCCGACCATCGGCCCGAGACCGCGCCGCCCGGCACGGCACGGCCTGACGCGGCGTGGCACGGCACGGCACGGCACCTGGCGTAGCGCGGCGCGGCGCGGTGATGCGGTTTCGGGGAAACTGCACCGAATGGGGGTGGGATCAGAGGGCGGGGAGGAGGGTGGCGGCGTCGCGGAGGGCGCGGTCCATGGTGGTGAAGGCCATCGGTGGCGGGTCGCCCAGGGGGAGCCAGGCGGCTTCCGACGACTCGTCGGGGTCCAGGCGCAGGTGGGCGCCGACGGGCAGGGTGGCGAGGAAGAAGCAGTCCAGCACGGGCAGGCGCTCGCCCTGGAACTCGTAGTCGCCGACGTACATGCCGACGAACGCGCCCAGCTCGATGTCGACGCCCAGCTCCTCGCGGGCCTCCCGGCGGGCCGCGTCGGCAGGCTCCTCCCAGGCGTCGCAGAAGCCGCCCGGCGTCTCCCACAGCCCTTCGCGGGGCGGCCGCGAGCGGCGCAGCGCCAGGAAGCGCCCGGCGCCGTCGAGCACGATCAGGCTCGCCGTCGGGCGAGCGTTGAGGTACTGCTCGTACCCGCAGCTCCCGCAGACGGACGGCGGCGCGGCCGGAAGGGCCGCGCCGCAGCGGAAGCAGTGTCCCGCGAACGTCACTTCTTCTTGCCGCCCTCGGGTGCCTCCGAGGTGGACAGCGCGGCGATGAAGGCCTCCTGGGGCACCTCGACCCGGCCGACCATCTTCATGCGCTTCTTGCCTTCCTTCTGCTTCTCCAGCAGCTTGCGCTTCCGGCTGATGTCACCGCCGTAGCACTTGGCCAGCACGTCCTTGCGGATGGCGCGGATCGTCTCGCGGGCGATGACCCGGGAGCCGATGGCCGCCTGGATCGGCACCTCGAACTGCTGGCGCGGGATCAGCTTCTGCAGCTTCGAGGCGATCGTCGTGCCGTACGTGTACGCCTTGTCCTTGTGCACGATCGCGCTGAACGCGTCGACCGGCTCGCCCTGCAGCAGGATGTCCACCTTGACCAGGTCGGACGCCTGCTCGCCGCTGGGCTCGTAGTCCAGGCTGGCGTAGCCCTTGGTGCGCGACTTCAGCTGGTCGAAGAAGTCGAAGATGATCTCACCGAGCGGCAGCGTGTAGCGCAGCTCCACGCGGTCGGCGGACAGGTAGTCCATGCCCTGGAGCACGCCGCGCCGGCCCTGGCACAGCTCCATCACCGCGCCGACGTAGTCGTTGGGCGTCAGCACCGTCGCGCGCGCGACCGGCTCGTACACCTCGGCGACCTTGCCGTGCGGGTACTCGCTCGGGTTGGTGACCGTGATCTCCTTGCCGTCGTCGGTGACCACGCGGTAGACCACGTTCGGCGCGGTCGCGATCAGGTCGAGGCCGAACTCGCGCTCCAGCCGCTCCTGGATGATCTCCAGGTGCAGCAGGCCGAGGAAGCCGCAGCGGAAGCCGAAGCCCAGCGCCGCCGAGGTCTCCGGCTCGTACACCAGCGACGCGTCGTTGAGCTTGAGCTTGTCCAGGGCGTCGCGCAGCTCCGGGTAGTCCGAGCCGTCCAGCGGGTAGAGGCCGGAGTACACCATCGGCTTGGGGTCCTTGTAGCCGCCGAGCGGCTCGGTGGCCGGCTTGGCGTTCAGGGTGACCGTGTCGCCGACCCGGGACTGCCGCACGTCCTTCACCCCGGTGATCAGGTAACCGACCTCGCCGACGCTGAGCGACGGCGACTTGATCGGCTCCGGCGAGATGACGCCGATCTCCAGCAGCTCGTGCACCGCGCCGGTGGACATCATCTTGATCCGGTCGCGGGCGTCGAGGCGGCCGTCGATCACGCGGATGTAGGTGACGACGCCGCGGTAGACGTCGTACACCGAGTCGAAGATCATGGCGCGGGCCGGGGCCGTCGGGTCGCCGCCGGTCGGGGCGGGCAGCTGCCGGACGATCTCGTCGAGCAGGTGGGACACGCCGTCACCGGTCTTGCCGGACACCCGCAGGCAGTCCTCCGGCTCGCAGCCGATCAGGTGCGCGAGCTCCTCGGCGTACTTCTCCGGCTGCGCCGCGGGCAGGTCGATCTTGTTGAGCACCGGGATGATGGTGAGGTTGTTCTCCATCGCCAGGTACAGGTTGGCCAGCGTCTGCGCCTCGATGCCCTGCGCGGCGTCCACCAGCAGGATCGCGCCCTCGCAGGCGGCCAGGCTGCGCGACACCTCGTAGGTGAAGTCGACGTGGCCAGGCGTGTCGATCATGTTGAGGACGACCTGCTCACCGGCCCGCTCGCCCTCGCGCACGGTCCACGGCAGGCGTACCGCCTGGCTCTTGATGGTGATGCCGCGCTCGCGCTCGATGTCCATCCGGTCGAGGTACTGCGCCCGCATCTGCCGCGGGTCCACCACCTCGGTGATCTGCAGCATCCGGTCGGCCAGCGTCGACTTGCCGTGGTCGATGTGGGCGATGATGCAGAAGTTGCGGATGGCGGCCGGGTCAGTGTCGCCGGGCTTGTTAGATCCGAGCAGCGGAGGCACGGTGATCCGTTCTATAGGGCGTGAGGCGCGGAAAGCGGGTCGCTGGCGACGGGCCGCGTTCGGCGTGAGGCGGTTTTTGCCGCCCCTATGATCCCACGCCCGCCGACCGTGCCGAAGCGGGCTTCAACGTTACCGCCGCCGGCGCTCCGGCGGCGGCCTCGTTCAGCAGCGGCAGCCCTCGTTCGCGGGCCAGCCCAGCACCAGCGCGCTCAGCCGGGGCAGCCGGTGCCGCATCTGGTCGTCGTCCTCGAAGTCCCAGTCCTCGCCCGCGATCGGCGCCTTCGCGACCTCGGGCAGCACCAGCTCCGCCCCGGCGACCTCGCGGAACGCGTCGGCGGCCGCGTACCCGACCAGCTCGGCGAAGATCGCGCTGTCGTCGTCCCACTCCACGGCCTCAACCACGGACGGGTGCCCGGCCAGCGAGTCCGGGTCGGCCAGCGCCGCCTCGTACCACTTGCGGCCCGCCGCGATCAGCCCGCTGCGGAAGTCGACGAACGCGTCGTCGGAGCACCCGCCGCCGATCAGGTGCGCGGCGCCCCACAGGTCGTAGCGGTCGGCCGCGGCCCGCAACTCCTCGAACCGCGTCGCGAACCCGGCGATGTCCGCCAGGCTCAGCGCCGACAGCCGCGCGGTCAGCGCCTTCGCCAGCCCGGTGCCGTCCTCGCCGATGTCACCCTCGACGTCCGTACGCGCCTGCTCGATCAGAGCCCAGAACCGCTCGATGTCCACGACAACACAGTCTGCCATCCGGACCGCGCCCGCCCTCGATCTACGAACGGGTGTCGCGTCCCGTCACCCGATATGGTCGCCGGACCCGGCCACCGCCGGGGCCCATGGCAAGATCACTGCTCCGGACGAGAAGTGCGGTCCGCCTTCACTTCCCGCCCGCAAACAGTGATCGTCGCAGCTGCGCTACGCTGTCCGGGCAGGGCACCGCGACGGGTGTCACGTCGGCCCGTTTTGGCCGACACCCAGGCCACCTGGTAACCTGGCACGTCGCGGCTGGTGCTTCGTTGCGCCGGCCCATCCGAACCAATCACCCGAAACGAGCAGGACGAGGCTGTCGCGTGGCGAACATCAAGTCCCAGATCAAGCGCAACCGGCAGAACGAGAAGGCCCGGCTGCGCAACAAGTCGGTCAAGTCGTCGCTGAAGACCGCTGTCCGCAAGTTCCACGAGGCGACCGTCGCCGGTGACGTCGAGAACGCCACCGCGCTGCTGCGCGACGCCTCGCGCAAGCTGGACAAGGCCGTCAGCAAGGGCGTGATCCACAAGAACCAGGCGGCAAACCGCAAGTCGTCGATCGCCAAGAAGCTGGCTTCGCTCTCTGCCTGATCGTCGCAGCGTGCCCTCCCGGCACCGCCAAGACATCACCTGATGCCCGGCCCCCCATCGGGGAGCCGGGCATCGGTGTCTCCCCACCCCCGCCCCACCGCGTTGATCATGAACTTATGGCACGGGTCAGCGGCGTGTCCGAGGCACAACTTCATGATCGATGGCGACCCGTCGGCCGCACGTCGGATGACCATGAAGTTGTGGACATGACTCGCCGTCGAGCCGTGCCATAAGTTCATGATCAACGCGGTGGGGCGGGGGTGGCAGTGCGAGGGGGCGCGGGCTACTCGTAGCGGTAGGCGGCGGACTGGCGGGCGCGCTGCTCGGCGGTGCTGAGCCAGGGCTCGTCGGCGTCCGAGGCGGCCGTCGCCGACGGTGCTGGTGCCGGTGCGCCGTACCCGGTCGGGCCTGCGTATGTGTCCTGGCCGGGGTAGCTCGTCCGGTCGGCGTAGGGGTCCTGCTGCTGCTGGCCGTAGCCGCCCTGCTCGCCGTAGCCGGTGGGGCCGGAGTAGGGGTCCGGGATGTCGTTGCCGGTCCCGTTTCGCGGGCTAGACGGGTCCTGGTGGGTCGGGCGGGTCGGGAACGGGTCGCGGTCGTCATCGGTGGGGCGCTCCGCGCGGCGGGGCGGTCGGGTGCCCTCGGCCGGGGCGGCCACTCGCAGCCGTACGGTCGGCTGGGCGAGGGCCCGTCGCGCGGCGGACTTCGGCCGGGTCGCCTGGCCGCGGGACCGGGTGGTCGCACCACCGGACCGGGTCGTCGCACCCGCGATGACGTCGTTGAGTTTCACCATCACCGCCACCGACACGGGCAGCACGGCGACCGCCCACCAGCCGGTCAGCTCGGCCAGGGACAGCAGCACGGCCAGCGCCACGGTGCCCTCGAAGTACAGGAAGCACAGCAGGCTGCTCGGGCGCACGTACTGCAGGCCCAGCACCCGGGCGTAGAGCGGCCGGTTGCGCGCCTCCTCGGGGCTGATGCCCCCGGCGCGCCGGGAACGGATACCCGCTGTCATCGCCCGCCTCCCGCCTGCTTGGCCTGCGCGAACGCCACGATGGCGCGTTCGAGCGCGTAGTCGCGGTCCTCCTCGCCGCCCTTCACGGCGGCGTTGCAGTCGGCGGCCGCCCGCATCGCGAGCACCAGCGCGTCCGGGGTCCAGCCGCGCGCCTGCCGCTGCGCCTTCTCGATCTTCCAGGCGGGCATGCCGAGCGTCGAGGCCAGCTGGTACGCGTTGCCGCGCCCCGCCGAGGCGACCCGCGCCACGGTGCGTACGCCGTCGGCCAGCGCGTCCGCGATCGGCACCGGGTCCACGCCGCTGTGCCGGGCCCAGCGCAGCGCCTCCAGCGCAGCGGGCACGTCCCCGGCGACCGCGGCGTCGGCGACGGCGAACCCGCTCACCTCGGCCTTGCCCCGGTAGTAACGCGCCACCGTGGCCTGGTCGATCCGGCCGCCGGTGTCGGCCATCAACTGCGAGCAGGCCGCCGCGAGTTCGCGCAGGTCGTTGCCGACGGCCTCGATCAGAGTCTCGGCGGCGTCGGTCGCGCAGCGCCCGCCGAGCCGGCGCACCTCGCCGGTGACGAAGTCCACCCGGTCACGGTGCTTGCTCAGCTTCGCCGCGGGCACCACGGACGCGCCCGCCTTGGTCAGCGAGTCCGCCAGCGCCTTGTTCTTGGCACCGCCGGCGTGCGCGACGACCAGGGTCACGTCCGGGTCGGGCGACTTCGCGTAGTCGAGCAGCACCGCCGACACGTCCTTCTTGGCGTCCTGCCCGGCACGCAGCACCACCACCCGGACCCCGCCGAACAGCGACGGGCTGAGCAGCTCGGCGAGCTCGCCGACGAGCATCGTGCCGGCCTCCACCTCGCGGACCTCGGCCGACGGGTCGACGGCACGCGCCTGCGCGGCCGCGTCGGCGATCGCGCGCGCCACCAGAAGCTCCTCGTCGCCCAGCACGAGGACCACGGGTGTCAGGACGGGGGACGGAACCTGGCTCACCACCTCGCTATCGTCGCACGTGCGAACTGGCACCCGCCCGCCGTCACTCCAACGGGCGCGTCGGGAGAACGACGGAAAGCTTGCCCGCGTCGAGCACCACCGCGAGGTCGCCGCTGACGTCGGTGCGCTGCACCAGCGCGCCCCGCCCCGACAGCCGTGCCAGCACCGAGCCGCTCGGATGCCCGTAGTCGTTGCCCTCCCCCACGCTGACCAGGGCGATCCGCGGAGCGACGGCGTCCAGGAAGGACGGTTCCTGAAACGCGCTGCCGTGGTGGGCGACCTTCAGCACGGCAGCGGACACGTCCACGCCCGCCGCCAGCAGCGCATGCTGCCGCTCTGTCTCGGCGTCGCCGGTCAGCAGCACCCGCACCCCGCGTACGGTCGCGACGAGCATCAGGGAGTTGTTGTTCGGGTCACTGCGGGTGCCGCGTTCGGGTGGCGCGGGCAGCACCTCCAGCCGTACGTCGCCGACGGTCCAGCCACCGGGCTCCGGGGCGTCCGACACCGGCACCCGGTGCGCGGCGGCGGCCCGGGTCACCGCCTCCCGACCGGTGGCGGGTTCCGGCCAGGGCGTGGTGACCAGAGCACCGACCCGCCGCCCGGCGAGCACCCCGTCGAGGCCGCCGATGTGGTCCACGTGGAAGTGGCTGATCAGCAACAACGGCACCTCGTCCACGTCCAGCTCGCGCAGGCAGCGGTCCACGTCGCGGGGCTTGGGCCCGGCGTCGACGACCACGGCCGCACCGCCGCCCGCGTTGAGCACGGTGGCGTCGCCCTGGCCGACGTCACAGGCCACGACCAGCCAGCCGTCAGGCGGCCACCCGCCGGTGAGCACGCGCACCGGCAGTGCGCCGAGCACTCCCGCGAGCGCCACGACGGCCGCCAGCCGGCGTACCGCAGGACGCCGGAAACCGACCATGAGCAGCACGGTCAACCCGGCCAACAGCAGCGCGCCCGGCGGCCCGCCCGGCCACGGCAACACCCCGGCCGGCACCTGCGCACCAACCCTGGCCACGGTGACCAGCCACCACGCGGGCCAGCTGCCGAGCCAGGCCGCGAACTCGGCGCCGCCCGGCCACACCGGCGACAGCAGCGCGGCGGCGACCCCGGTGACGGTCGCGGGCGCGATCGCGGGCACCGCCACCAGATTCGCGGGTACGGCGACCAGGCTCAACGTGCCGCTGATGCCCGCGACCACCGGGGCGCAGGCCACCTGCGCGGCGGCGGGCACGGCCAGCGCCTCGGCGGCCCCGCCCGGCATCCCCCGGCGGCGCAGCGCGTCGCGCATCGGCGGCGCGAGCAGCAGCAGCCCGGCCGTGGCGAGCACCGACAACGCGAAACCCGCGTCGGCAGCCAGCTCGGGGTCGGCCATCAGCAGCACCGCCGCACCCGCCGACAGCGCGGGCAGCGCCGCGCGCGACCGGCCCGAGGCGAGCGCCAGCAGCGCGATCCCGCCCATCACCGCAGCCCGCAGCACACTCGGCGACGGCCGGGCCAGGATCACGAACCCGACCACGGACACCGCGCACACGACCGCGGTCAGCCGCGGCCCCGCCCGGGTCCGCCGGGCCAGCAGCAGCACCGCCCCGGTGACGATGGCTACGTTGCTGCCCGAGACGGCCGTCAGATGAGTCATCCCGGTGTCGCGGAAGGACTGCTCGACCGCCGGGTCGAGGCGGCTGGTGTCGCCCACCACGAGTCCCGGCAGCAGCCCGCCGGTGGCGGCGTCCAGCGGCGCGCAGGCCCGTTGCAGCCCCGAGCGCAGGCCGCCCGCCGCCCGCTGCGCCCACGACGCCTCCCCCAGCAGCTCCGGCGGCCGCTCCGTGGACAGCACCGCCGCCCTCAGGTCACCGCCCCGGGACGGGCCGAACCGGCCAGGCACCCGCACCCGCTGCCCTGGCAGCAGCCCCGCCCAGCCGTCGCCACTGGCCAACACCAGCAGCCCGACGTCGGTACGCAGGTCACCGGCCTGCTCCAGGTCAGCCGCCACCACCCAGGTCGCGGGCCGCCCGACGATCCCGGGCGACCGGCGCGGGTCGTCGCGCACGACCAGCGTCACCGTCACCGACGTCCGCCTGTCCACCAACGCGGCGATCTCCTCGGCATCCCTCGCCGCGAGCCGTGCCCCGGTCGCCGCCGCCCCGCACAGCACCCCGAGAAACGCCCCCGCCACGATCCACCGCCAAGTGCCCGGCTTCGCTTCCCTGTCCCCTCGCCGAACCGGCAAGAGCACCCGCCGCCAGGCTGTCCACACCCCGTGCCGCCCACCCGACCGCTGCGGTGACGGCTGCCGGTCTGACTGCCGGGCAGCACAGCGGTTGTCCGGCTCGGAAGGCCGGCGGCATCGCATCCGCGCCGCGGACCGCCTGACCGCCGACGGAACCCACGGCCACCGGTCCGATGCCCGCGCGGCCCGGCCCAGGCCGGTCCGGCGGACCGCGACCAGCGTCGCGCCGACGGCTCCCGCCGCGCCGAGCGCCAGGGTGAATGCCAGGCCGGTGAACAGCCCGGCCAGCGACGCCGCCCAGCAGCCCAGCGCGAACGGAGCCAGCCGCAGATCGGGGCCGTCCAGCGGCCGGTGAACCGGTCCGGTGGGGCGCTCCATCAGACCGTCACCAGATCTTTGAGCTGGGCGAACTTCGACTCGCCGATGCCCTCGACCTGGCGCAGGTCACCGACGCTGCGGAAGTCGCCGTGCCGGGCCCGGTGGTCGAGGATGCGCTGGGCCAGCACCGGACCGACTCCCGGCAGCGCGTCCAACTGGGCGAGGGTCGCGGTGTTGAGGTTCACCGGACCTGCGCCGGTCCCCGCCCCGGCGGCCGGACCGTCCGCGGCGGCCACGCCCGGCACCCCGATCGCGATCAGTTCACCGTCGGTGACCTTGCGGGCCAGGTTCACAGCGGACAGGTCGGTGTCGGGCAGCACCCCGCCCGCGGCCTCGATGGCGTCCGCGACCCGAGCACCGGGCGGCAGCCTGACCAGGCCCGGCTTGCGTACCCGCCCGGTCACCGCCACGACCAGCGTCGTCGGCGAGGGCGACACCGCCGGTCGCCCCGACTCCGCCACGGGCAGCGGCACCGATTCGGGCGCGGGCTCCACGGACGGCCGCGCCTGCCAGGCCAGGTATGCCGCAACGGCGACCACCAGCGCAGCCACCGCTGCCAGCGCCCGCAGTCCGCGCCGCCCCGGATCGAACGCCGCCCGCCCTGGCAACGCGCTCGGCGGGGAGTCCGCCATCGGCAGGCTGTCCGCATCCGGCGGCACTCCACCCGAAAACGCGACCGGTGCGGCGCTCGGCACGGCGCCGGACGCCGTCACCGGAACCACAGCGGGAGGCATCGTCACCGAAAACGCGGCGTCGAAGGCCGCTGCCGAATGCCCGAACGGCTGTGCCTCGGCACGCATCGGCGAAGCGCTTTCGACGGCCGGGTCCAGCGGCAGGAAGCGCCGGGCTGGACGCGACAGCGGGAAGTCGGGCAGCACGTCGAGAAACGGCATGTCCAGCGGATCGGGCCACGGCGACGGCGCGGCGTTCGGACTGAGCACGCGGTGCAGCCGGTCGAGGTTGGCCTCGGCGGGCGGCAGTTTACGGAACGGGGACGGCGGCACGCGGCCACGTTAGGGGCGGGCGCGCGGTGCGCGAACGCCCCAAATCTCTTGCCTGTGGACAACGGGCCGCTTGTGGACAACCGCCTGATCTACAGCTCGACGTGCTATGGCTGACCCGCACTCGCAGGGACCACGGATGGAGATCGGCGACCTCGCTGTGCCATGGCCGCCAGGAACGGCGCATCTCATTCGATATGGACTCCAGGAACGGCGGCCGCATGCCCGCCATTGTCGAGCCCCGGGTGCAGGGTGAGCGATCGGGGATGTGCGCCGATCGTGGCGCTGAGGAAGTCCTCGCGCGAGCGGCGCTCGGTGACCTGTAGATAACTCTGACCGAGTCGCTGGTCAGACGGAACGCGAGCCACGATTACCGTTTCCGTCATGGTCGTAGCTGCATTCATCGTGTCGCTCTTCGCCGTCATCCTCGCAGGGTTCAGCGCGTGGTACGCACGCTCCCTCGCGACGAACGACTCCGCGCGCCGACTGGCCGAACGGGCACCGGTCTTCACCCCCGAGGTGGAGTCGATCAATAACGACGTCTGGTTCAAGCTGTGCCTACTCCGGACCAAGAGCGAGGGCACGCTCACCTCAATACGCGTGGAGATCCTGGACCCCGAGTCGGTCTATTTCGAGGTTGATCAGCACGGGATAAGCAGGTCCGATGTGGCGGGCCTGCGGGCCTGCGGGTTCGAGCCGGTCGGACTGGGTGAGCGGACCGCCCGGCGCATCCATCTCGGCGAGGAGCGGCCAGCCCACCTTCGGATCCGTGTGACAGCCCACGGCACCCGCAAACAGGAGCAGTGGACCGACACGTACCAGCTGGTTGTGCCGCCAGCACCGGCACAAGCGATGGTCTGGTCGACCTGAAGGTCCATGGAGGCGACTCCGCCGAGCGGACCCCTCCGCCGAGGCGGGTGAGCGTCGTTCGTCGTGCACATAACCTAGCGGACTTGGCCCTCGGGACTCCGAGGTGTAGACGCTGGCACGGCGGACCGCCCGAGAGCACGTCGAGATTTCCCGCACCTCGCGGAAGGTGCCCGGGTGCGCACGATCGTGCGCACCCGGGCTGGCGCTAGGAGTCCATCAGGGTCTTGATGAGGTCCACGGCTGGCGCGGCCGCGGACCCGAACGCACCGCAGCACGCCGCGCCGAACGCTGCAGCCGCAGTTGCCAGGCCGACCCACAGCACGGCACGGTTGGCCTGACTTGCGCCTTCCTCAGGCCCCTGGTCAGGTGCGATGTCGCCCACTGAACCGTCGGGCGGCTCAACAAGCTGCTTGTGGTTCTGTACTCTGGGCACAGAAAACACGGAGAACTCCAATCTTGGCGGGCAAGCCGGGTTGATGCGCTCCAGAGGGCGGCACCCGTTCGCAGCGGGTGCCGTTCCGCTTTGCGGAGCCGGTGTCCGGCACGTTGTCCGTGCCGGCGTTCGGACTTCTCGTGAAAGTTCGCGAGATGCCCGTGAAGTGGAACGTCGCGGAGCCCTGTTCGAGCACCGACAGGTGGCCCACCTCGGTGATGCGGCTAGTCAGCGAACTCCTTGTGCAGCTGGCCGCCCTCGGTGTCCGTGTCCCACGGCACCTCGGTCGCAGCCTGGAAGTTCGTCCAGGCGATCAGCTGCACGGAGGGCTTCAAAACCGTTGTCACGCATCGGATTCTATGTGCCTGCGGCCGCCGACCTGCTGGCGGGATATAGCCGCCATTGGCCGAATAGCGATACCGACGCCCCGTCACGCCACTCGTCAGAGTGGCGTCGATACGGCGTCGGCGTTGACGTCATAGCGATGCCATCAGCCAGCCTCCAGCTCGGATTCAGCTCCACGCCAGAAACGCTAGCGCACCCCTCTGAGGGTCCGGCCCTGGTTCGACCCTGAAGACCTGCCACAAAAACGAGGGAGTGGTAGGCGCCCCCAGGCGACCACGCGCGCCCCGTCAACGATGTGGATGGTTTCCGCAGGTAGAGGCCCGAGCCATCGTGTTTGGCCCCGCTGTACCGGTAAACCTTCGTGCTCCGCCCGCGCTGAGACATCCTGCAGGACGCGTGCCCGGTGCACCCGCTCGGTGATGTCGACGGCCGGGGCGAGGTCGTCACAGATGCCGCCGAAGTTGCCGTCCCCGTGCGGCATCATCACCGACGCGTCGTGCTCGACCAGCTGGCGGGGCAGAACTTGATCTCCTACGCGACACGCAGCTCGCCGGTACGCCACAGGTTGCGCACCCGGCATGGCGCGATCAGCTAGGAGGTCAGTCTTTCTCCGGCACGAATGTCCCGCGTCCCGGCACGCCGACCACCACGCCGGTCAGGCGGAGAACGCCGATGACGCGCGTGATCGTAGAGAACGAGACCGAGTAGAGGTCCGCGAGTTCGTTGTAGGTCGGCAGCTGGGATCCGGCTGGGTACTCCCCGGACTTGATCCGGGCGGCCAGGTCTTCGGCGATCTTGAGATAGCTCATAGGCAGTGGCATGGATGACTCCTGGGTCGGCACCCCCGATCACACCACGCTCACGTACCGGAGATCCACCAATACCTGGAGTCAACATCATCGTGGAGTTCGACTACATGATCCTGCGCCGAATCTCCTAGCGCGCCGCCACGCGAAATGCGCCCGCTGCCCACAGGTGGCGGGGCGTCGTCGTATTCACCGCGAGGAGTGGACCGCGTTCCTGAGCTCCGCCAAGGACGGCAATTCTCTTGCTCGTGAACGGCGGGCCGTCGGTGGACAACGACCTGATCACAGCCGGAGCGTGCCACGGCCGCAGAACATCACGCAGGACGTCCGATCACGACCTGGGGCATGGCGCATGTTCTATAAACAGTTTTGACGTTACGAATCATCGATCGCTGTTAACCGCTCTGCCGCAACGGATTCATCCGCTCCTAGGTTCTGCGTCACCCCTACGCGGTCGGTGTCATCGGGACCCGGCCGCGCAGCGGGGATCTCTGGGAGGAGAGAACCTTGCGGCATCGAGTCTCCGCTCTCGGCTTCGCGATCATCGTCGCGTTCGCCGGGGCGCTCGGCGCGGGTGGGACGGCCAACGCCGCTCCCGCCGGGGCCGAAGGCAGCATCATGTACGCCGACAGCCCGAGCGCTGTCGCCGACCGCTACATCGTGGTCTTCAAGGACTCCGCGGTGCCCGCGAGCACCGTCGGCACCAAGGCCCGTGACCTGGCCGGCCGCTTCGGCGGCAAGGCGCGCCACGTCTACACCGCCGGTCTGCGCGGCTTCTCGGTCGGCATGACCGCGGCGCAGGCGCGCAAGCTGGCCGCCGACCCCGCGGTCGCCTCGGTCGAGGCGGTGCAGCGCATCGGCGTGCTGGACACCCAGAACAACCCGCCGAACTGGGGCGACGACCGGATCGACCAGGCGAACCTGCCACTGAACCAGGCGTACACGTACCCCACCAACCCGGGTCAGGGGGCGACGGTCTATGTGCTCGACACCGGTATCAACGCCAACCACGTCGAGTTCACCGGCCGCGTCAAGCAGGGCACGGACATGGTGGACGACGACAGCTCGCCGACGGACTGCCACGGACACGGCACGCACGTGGCCGGCACCGCCGTGGGCACCAGCTACGGCGTGGCCAAGAAGGCCTCCGTCGTGGCCGTCCGGGTGCTGAACTGCCAGGGCAGCGGCACCAACGACGACCTGATCGCGGGTATCAACTGGGTGCGCACCAACGCCCAGAAGCCGGCCGTCGTCAACTACAGCATCGGCTGCCAGAGCCGGTGCACCAGCCAGGCCATGGACAGCGCCGTGTCGAGCCTGATCTCGTCGGGTGTGCAGTTCGTCCAGGCGGCCGGCAACTCCTCCGACGACGCCTGCTACTACAGCCCGCAGGCGGTCGCGGCGGCGGTCACCGTCGGCAACACCAACAGCTCCGACGCCCGCAACAGCAGCAGCAACTACGGTTCCTGCCTGGACATCTTCGCGCCGGGCACGAGCATCGTGTCGGCGTCGTACTCCAGCAACAACGGCAGCGCGACGATGACCGGGACCTCGATGGCCTCGCCGCACACGGCCGGCGCGGCCGCGGTGTACCTGGGCCTGAACCCCAACGCGACGCCCGCCCAGGTGCGTGACGCGCTGGTGAACAACGCCACCACCGGCAAGGTCACCTCGCCGGGCACCGGTTCGCCGAACCGGCTGCTCTACACGGGTTTCATGAACGGCGGGACGAACCCGAACAACCCGTCGGTCACCAACCCGGGCAACCGGAGCGGCGTCGTCGGGCAGGCGGCCAGCCTCCAGATGCAGGCCTCCGGCGGCACGTCGCCGTACACCTGGAGCGCGTCGGGCCTGCCGGCCGGGCTGTCGATCAGCTCGTCGAGCGGTCTGATCTCGGGCACCCCGACCACCGCGGGCACCTCGAACGTCACGGTGACGGTCACCGACTCGGCGAGCAAGTCCGGGTCGGCGAACTTCACCTGGACGATCACCACCGGTGGCGGCGGCTGCACCGCGGCGCAGGTCGTCGGCAACTCCAGCTTCGAGAGCGGCACCACGCCGTGGACGGCCGACACGGGCGTCGTCGGCGCCTGGTCGAGCTACGGCTACCCGGGCAAGACCGGCACCCGTAGCGCCTGGCTGGGCGGCCAGGGCCAGACCCAGACCGACTGGGTCCAGCAGTCGGTGACCATCCCGGCGAGCTGCACCAGCGCCACGCTGCGGTACTGGGTGCGCATCAGCACCGCCGAGACCGACGGGCAGATCTGGGACCGGCTGACGGTGACCATGGGCAGCACGACCGTGGCCACCCAGACCAACCTCGACGCCAACTCCGCCTACGTGGAGAAGGTCGTCAACGTCAGCCAGTTCGCGGGGCAGACGGTGACGCTGAAGTTCAACGGCGTCGAGGACCAGTCGCTGCAGACCAGCTGGGTCATCGACGACGTGACCATCAGCGTCTCCTGATCCGGGGGGCCTCCTGATCAGGAGGCCGACGGGGGGCCGAGCGGCCGGGCATCTCACGACGATGCCCGGCCGCTCACTCCCATTCCCAGCGCATGCCGACGATGCCCGGCGGGATGTCCGTCGCGACGAGGTGCGCGCCGTGCGTCGAGCCGATCCACACCTCGCGTACGCCCTGGTCGGGGGCGTGCAGGCCGCGCCGTTCGAAGCGGTAGCAGCGGGCCGGCACCGCGTCGCGGTCGAACTGCACCTGCAGCACGTACTCCCCGACCGGCACCGAGAAGCCCCGGTAGTAGTTGTCGGTGGCGATCATCGAGCCGCTCTCGAACTCGTACTCCAGCACGACGGTGTCCCCCTGGGACAGCATCCGGTCGAAGATGATCTCGGCGGCCTGCAGTCCCGACTCGGGGTCCGAGCGCACCCGGCCCAGCCGGCAGTTGCGCAGGGCGTGCACGCCGGTGGGCGCGCCCAGGTCGTCGGTGCGGAAGATGCCGACGGTGCGCGACACCCGGTCCACGTTGGCCCGCAGCACCTGGCGGCAGTTGAGCCGCAGCTCCTGGCGCTGCGCGCCGACCTGGTACAGGTCGTGCAGGCTGATCCGGGTGAGTTCGTGGTACATCCACCGGTCCAGCTCCCGGATGATCTTCGAGACGCTGTTGCCGTCCTCGAAGAGCCGGTCGATGTCGATGGTCCCCGGTGGCTGGTTGAGCCAGCGGCCCCGGGGGCGGCGCGGGCCGAGCTGGGCGATGAGCGACTCGGCGGGCAGCGACAGGATCTGCTCCAGCAGCCGCACCGCCTTCATGGACTCGGGGCGCTCCGGGCGGCTGCGTCCCCGCCGCCAGTAGCTGAGGGTGGCCAGGCTGACGCTGATGCCGGCGGCGGACAGCTTCTCCTGGATCTCCTCCGGCCGGATGCCCCGATCCTCGATGGCCAGGTGCAACGCGGCGGAGAACGGGCCGGTGCGCAGCGCATGCGCCAGGTCCCGGCCGAGAAGTTCAGAACGAGCCTTCTCCATGAACGCTGAGTATCACCACGCCCCCGCCCCAGCGCCACCCGTGTTCGGGGAACGGCTCGGCCGGCGCGCGCCCTCTGATCGACGTTGGCCTATCTCGGCGAATCCGGGGCACGGAAAATCGATGAGATAGGCCAACGTCTGTGAAAAGGCCGAGCCGCCGTGCCGGGCGCGACGCTCAGAGCTGGTCGTCCAGCAGGGACTGGGCCGCCTCGGGGAGGCGGTGCACGACGACGCCGGCCAGGCCGGGGCCGACGTGCGCGGCGACCACCGCGCCGACCTCGCTGGTGTACAGCTCGCACAGCCGGTCGCCGAGCCGCTCCCGCAGCGCCTGCGCGACCCAGTCGGCCCGCTCGGCGGCCGCCAGGTGGTGCACGGCGACCTCGACGGGGCCGTCGCCGGCCGCCTCCAGGGCGAGCGCGACCAGCCGGTCCAGCGCGCGGGCGGCGGTGCGCACCTTGTCGCGCATGGTGATGCCGCCCGCGGAGACCTCCAGCAGGGGCTTGACCGCCAGCGCGGTGCCGAGCAGGGCCGAGGCGGCGTTGATGCGGCCGCCGCGGCGCAGGTGCTCCAGCGTGTCCACGTAGAAGAAGGTGCTGGTCCGGTCGATGGTGTGCAGGGCGGCGTCGCGTACCCCCGCGAGGTCTTCGCCCTGCGCCGCGGCCCGCGCCGCGGCCAGGGCCGGGAAGCCCACGCCCATCGCGGCCGAGCAGGAGTCGACGATCTCGACCGGCCCGGCGGCCTCGCCCGCCGCGGTCGACGCGGCGCCGAGCGTGCCGGACAGCGCGCCGGCCAGGTGCACGGAGACGATGCCGTCCACCCCCGTCGCGAACAGCTTGTCGTACACCTGCGCGAACTCGGCCGGGGTGGGCTGCGAGGTGGTCACCGCGACGCGGCGGGCGGCCAGCGCGACGGCGACCTCGGCAGGGTAGACCTCGACGCCCTCCCGCCCGGACACGCCGCCCAGCACGACGTGCAGCGGCACGACGGTCAGCGACCCGTCCGCGACGGTGGCGGGCAGGTAGGCGGTGGAGTCGGTGACGACCGCCACGGACATGCGGCCCCCCGTCACGATGGCTGCGCCGAGACGACCTCGAGCACGGGGCCCATCTGGCAGATGGTCATGACGTCGCCGCGCAGCCGGCCGCGGATCGTCACGGTGGCTCCGGGCTTGACGACGTTCGGGTCGCCGCCCATCAGCTGGTACGTGGCGCCGGTGTCGGCGCGCAGCACGGTGCAGCCGCCTTCCAGCTCCACCCGCTCGACCAGCCCGCGCACCGAGACGACCTCGCCGTCCTTGGCGGGCGGCGGCACCACGGGCCCGGACAGGCTCGGCTTCGGCCTGCCGGTGCTCGGCGGCACCGCCGAGGCCGACGGCTGCGGGGTCATGGAACTGCCCACCTCCGGCTCCTCGCTCGGGGCGCACGCGGTGAGCAGGAGACCGCCCAGCAGCGCGCCGGTCAGCAACAGATGAGTGAGGGGGGTTCGTGTGGTCATGTCAGTTCGGACGCTACCGCCCGGGGGCAAGTTGCGCGAGTGACCTCACGCGCCGACGTTGTACGCCGACACCCGCCAGCCGTACGACGGCTGCAGGATCAGGTCGACCCAGTGGCAGTTCTGCACCGGCGCGACCGTCGGCAGCATCTCCTCGGGCCAGCCGAGCAGCGCGGCCACCCCGTACTTGATGGCCCCGCCGTGGCTGACCAGGATCGCGGTGCCGCCGGGCACCCGCTCGGCAGCCTGCCGGATCGTCTCGCTGACCCGCTTGCCCAGGTCGGGCAGCGACTCGATGCCGTCGCCCGGGTCCGGGTCGGCCGCGCGCCAGCGGGCGTACGACTCGGGGAAGCGCTCGCGCACCTCCGGGGTGGTCAGCCCCTGCCACGAGCCGAAGTGCCGCTCGCGCAGCCGGGCGTCGCGCTCGGGGGTCAAGCCGGTCAGCTCGACAAGTGGCGCGGCCGTCATCACGCACCGGCTGAGATCACTGGTGATCATGAGCTGGGCCTCGCCGCGCGCGAGCACCGCGGCCGCGGCCTGGGCCTGGGCCCGGCCGCGGTCGTTGACGGGCACGTCGAGCTGGCCCTGCACCCGCTGCGCGGCGTTCCAGTCGGTGTTGCCGTGCCGCCACAGCAGCACACGCGTGATCGACTCCTGGCCCCGTTCCAAGCTCACGCCTGCTCCTCGCTGCGGGTCTCCTCGCGGGGCTGGATCACGCAGCGTCCTGGGTCGCCAGGTCGCGGTCGACGAACTCGATCCGGGCGCAGTCCTTCCACAGGCGGTCGAGGGCGTAGAACTCGCGCTCCTCGCTGTGCTGGATGTGCACCACGATGTCGCCGAAGTCCAGCAGCACCCAGCGGCCGGCCCGCTCGCCTTCGCGGCGCACCGGCTTGGCCTTCTCGGGCAGGTTCAGCAGAGCCTCTTCGACGGCGTCGACGATGGCCAGGACCTGGCGCTCGTTCGGAGCGGAGGCGACCACGAAGACGTCGGTGAGGACGAGTTGCTCGCCCACGTCCAGCAGGACGATGTCCTCGGCCTTCTTGTCGGCGGCCGCCTGCGCGGCGGCCAGGGCCATCTCGACGGCACGCTCGGTTGCGGGCACCTTGGTCCTTTCGTCGGTGGCCCGGTCGCGATGCTCGCGATCAGGCTCAGCATCCAGAGTCTCACAGTGATTACCCGGTCTGCCGCTGAGATAGACACGCGGTGGGCCGGGACACCCGGACATCAGCGGTATAGATGCCGCTTTGTGATGTATTGCACCACGCCGTCCGGTACCAGGTACCAGACGGGCTGGCCCGCGGCGACCCGGCGGCGGCAGTCCGTCGACGAGATCGCCATCGCCGGCACCTGGACCAGGCTCACCACGTCGGCGGGCAGGTGCGCGTCGGTCAGCATGAACCCCGGACGGGTGACCCCCACGAAGTGGGCCAGCTCGAACAGCTGCTCCGCGTCCTTCCAGGACAGGATCTTCGACAGCGCGTCGGCGCCGGTGATGAAGAACAGCTCGGTCTTCTCGCCGTACTGGTCGCGCAGCTCGCGCAGCGTGTCGACGGTGTACGTCGGCCCGATCCGGTCGATGTCCACCCGGCTCACGCTGAACCGGGGATTCGACGCGGTGGCGATGACCGTCATCAGGTAGCGGTCCTCCGCCGGGGTGACCGCGTGCTCGGTCTTCTGCCACGGCCGACCCGTGGGCACGAAGACGACCTCGTCCAGGGCGTACCGGTCAGCCACCTCGCTGGCCGCGACGAGGTGACCGTGGTGGATGGGGTCGAAGGTGCCGCCCATGATCCCGATACGTGTCGCCACGCGCCGATTCTATGCCTGCGCGCGTCGCGCCCCGGCTTGTCATCGACGCTGGCCTATGACATCGAAAAATCGGCGACCGGATTCGATGTCATAGGCCGGCGTCTACGTCGGGCGGGGCCGGGGACGCGGGCGGCCGCCCGCCGCCCGGGCCACCGGGGCCGAGGCGGCGGGTGGAGAGCTGGACGGGCTGGTCAGGCGGCTTGCTGGGCGCGGAGGGCGCGGGCCAGGTCGTCGGTCTCGTCGGCCAGCGCGCGGCGCAGCAGCGGGTGCATGTCCCCCGCCAGCGCCACCCGCGCGGCCGCCAGTGTGTCCTCCGACACGGCGTACGACGGGTAGGCCGCCTTCGACAGGTGCGCCAGCATGTCGCCGGAGCGGCCCTCCGAACGCGGCAGCTCGGCGAAGAACCGGGCCACGAACGGCGCGGTCAGCTCCGCGTGCTCCGGCTGCCACAGCCCCGCCCCGGCTGCGACCGCGATCCGGTTGGACTGGCCCTGCTCCGTGACGACCAGGTCGAACGCCCGCTCCTTGGCGGCCGGGTCGGGGCGGCTCGCCCGCACCCGGACGGCCTCCTGCTCGCCCTTGTCGCTGGTGTCGCGCTGCAGCTCGGCGTCGATCTCCTCCTCGGCCACGTCGCCGAGCACCGCGAGCCGGCCCAGGATCGCCCAGCGCAGCTCGGCGTCGACGGCCAGGCCCGCGGGCACGTCCGCGCCGGTCAGCCAGCCGCGCAGCACGGCGCGGTCGTCCTCGGCGGCGGTGGAGATGAGCGTGCGGGCCGCGGCGAGCTGGTGGCCGCTGCCCGGCTCCGCGGTGGCCAGCAGGGTCTTGGCCGCCCCGGCCAGCGCCGCACGGGCGGCCGCCTGCCCGTCCACGGGCACGAAACGGGTGGCCGCGTACCGGGCCAGCCCGAACACCGACTCGACGATGGTGACGTCCGGCTCGGCGGGCAGCGCCGCGGCGGCCAGCTCGACCAGCTCGGTGGCGGGCCACTCGGCGTCGCGTACGGCGTCCCAGGCGCTGTTCCACCACAGCGAGCGCGACAGCGGGTCGGGCTGCGCGGCCAGCAGCGCGGGCAGCTCGGCGCGGGTGCGCTCGTCGAGCCGGACCTTGGCGAAGGTGAGGTCGCCGTCGTTGAGCAGCAGGCCGCGGCCGCGTACGCCGGACAGCTGCGGCACCGGGGTGAGCGCGCCGGTCACCTCGATCTCGGTGCGCTGCCAGGCACCGTGCTCGTCGAACCAGCCCAGGCCGATCCGGTGCGGGCGCAGCGTCGGGTACTGCTCGGCCGCGGTCTGCTCGACGGTCACCGAGGCGTACGAGCCGTCCGGCGCCCACTCGATCACCGGCCGCAGCGTGTTCACCTGCGCGGTGCGCAGCCAGGCCTGCGCCCAGGCGTCCAGGTCGCGCCCGCTGGCCAGCGACAGCGCGCCGAGCAGGTCGGCCAGCGTGGCGTTGCCCCAGGCGTGCTTGTCGAAGTGCGCCCGCAGGCCGTTCAAGAACGCCTCGTCGCCGATGAACGCGACCAGCTGCCGCAGTGCCGAGCAGCCCTTGGCGTAGGAGATGCCGTCGAAGTTGGCGAACGCGGCGTCGGTGTCGGCGACCTCGGTCGGCGCGATCGGGTGCGTGGACGGGCGCTGGTCGGCGGCGTACCCCCAGGCCTTGCGGCCGACGCCGAACCGGGTCCAGGCCTGCGGCCACGGGGTGACCTCGGCGACCAGCCGGTAGCCCATGTAGGTGGCGAACGACTCGTTCAGCCACAGGTCGTCCCACCAGCGCATGGTCACCAGGTCGCCGAACCACATGTGCGCCATCTCGTGGGCGATGATGGCGGCCCGCTCCAGCCGCTCGGTGTCGGTCACCGCCGCCCGGAACAGCAGCTCGTCGCGGAACACCACGCAGCCGGGGAACTCCATCGCGCCCCAGCTGAACTCGGGCACGAACGCCTGGTCGTACTTGCCGAACGGGTACCGCACGCCGAACAGCTCGTGGTAGCGGTCCAGGAACGCCTTGGTCAGCGAGAGGATCTCGGGCGCGTCGCGCTCCAGCACCTCGGCGTAGCTGGCGCGGGCGTACAGGCCGAGCGGGATGCCGTCGTGGCTGTCGGTCACCTCGACGTAAGGACCGGCCACGAGCGTGATCAGGTAGGTCGCCACCGGCTTGGTGGCGGGGAACTCCCAGCGGCCGGGCGGGTTCTGCACGCCCTCCGCGTTGGCCCGGACCAGCCAGGACGGGTCTGCGGTGACGGACAGCGCCACCGGCGCCTTGAGGTCGGGCTGGTCGAAGCAGGCCATGAAGCGCGGCGCGTCGGTGATCGAGGGCTGCGCGTACACGTAGACCTGCTTGTCGGCCGGGTCGACGAAGCGGTGCATCCCCTCGCTGGAGCGGGTGTAGGCGTACTCGGCGGACACCACGACGGTGTTGTCCGCGGCGAGGTCGGCCAGCCGCAGGCGCCCCTCGGCGAACGCCTCGGCGGGCAGCTCGACGCCGTTCAGGGTGGCGCCGAGCAGCCGCTCCGGCCGCGCCTCCAGGAACGTCTCGGCGCCGGGGTCGGCGGTGAAGCGGACGGTGGTGACCGTGCGGAAGAGTTCGTCTCCCGTGGTCAGATCCACGTCCAGGGCGTACGCGAGGTTCCGAACGGTGGCGGCCCGCGCGACGGCTTCGAGGTGGCTGAGGCAACGATGCGACATGAGGCCCATCCTGCCTGATGCGAAGCATGTGTTGAACAACCGGCACCCGCAACATGCGGAGTCCGCCCCGCATGTTGCGGTGGACTCCTGAGCGCGGTTTCATTCTTGCCGTTCCGGCCCGGTCCGGGGAGAATGGTCGCCATGCAGAAGCCGAACACCATGTGGTGGCTGCCCTGACGGGCGGCCCGCTTCCGCGAACCCAGCAAGACGACCCAGGCCGCCCCTCCGGGCGGCCTTCTTCGTGCACGGCTCCCGCCGGGCCGGGGTCTCCGGACGGGGTGGTCCGACTCCCGAGGAGACCGACATGACCATCGCCCCGACCCGCGTCCGCGCCCGCCGCCTGTCCGGCTGCAAGCCGACCGGCCACCTGCAGCTCGGCAACCTGTTCGGCATGATCGCGCCGCTGGTGGCCGGGCAGGACGACAGCGAGACGATCACCATGCTCGCCGACCTGCACTCGCTCACCGTCGAGCATGATCCCGCCGCGGTACGCGCGCTGACCCTGGAACAGGCCGCGGTGCTGCTCGCCGCCGGCGTCGACCCGGAACGCTGCACCCTGTACGTCCAGTCCCACCTACCCGAGCACGCCCAGCTGCACTACCTGCTGGAATGCGCCACCGGCTACGGCGAGGCGCAGCGCATGGTCGCGTTCAAGGAGAAGGCCGCGCGGGCCGAGCAGGTGCGGCTCAGCCTGCTCACCTACCCAGTGCTGATGGCGGCCGACATCCTGCTGCACGACACCGAGCAGGTGCCGGTCGGCGACGACCAGCTGCAGCACGTCGAGCTGGCCCGCGCCGTCGCGAACCGGTTCAACGGCCGCTACGGCCCGACCTTCACGGTGCCGGTGGCGGTGCCCGCGCCGGTCGCCGCGCGGGTGATGGACCTGGCCGACCCGACGGCCAAGATGGGCAAGACCAATGTGGTCGGCGTGGGTGTGCTCGGCATTCTCGACGAACCCGAGGTGGTACGCCGCAAGGTGATGCGCGCGGTGACCGACAGCGGGAGCACGGTGCGCCGTGACCGGGAGAACCAGCCCGGCGTGACCAACCTGCTGGAGATCTACCAGGCCTGCACCGGCTCCGCCGGCGACTTCGCCTCGTACGGCCAGCTCAAGCGGGAGACCGCCGAGGCCGTGGTGGCGGTGCTGCGGCCGATCCAGGAGCGCTACGAGGCGCTGCGGCAACGGCCGGAGACGGTCGAGCGGGTGTTGCGGGAGGGCGCGTCCCGGGCACGCCCGCGGGCCGCCGCCACGTTGCGGCGAGCCGGCGAAGCGATCGGACTCGTCAGCTTCTGAGCAGCTTCTTCGCGAAGCAGACCGAGTAGGGGTTGCCGATGTACCTGCCGTACGGCTCGGTCCGCTGGTAATCGGACGAGTCGAACAGTGCGATCGCCTCAGGCTGGTTCACGCCGGTCTCGCCGATGATCGAGTCCCAGCCCTGGGCGGTGGCCCGTCGTTCCAGAGCCGCAAGGATGCGGCGGGCCACCCCGGCGCGGCGGTGCGCCGGCAGTACGAAAAGTCGCCTGATCTCGCCGACACCCGACGCGGACGGCACGATGCCGCCACAGCCGACGGGCCTGCCCAGCACGTACGCCACGACGAAACGGGCGTGGGGGTCCAGGGGCGATCGGGTGGTGCCCGGATACCGCGTGAAGAGTTCGTCCTCAGCGGCGAGCACGAGCGCGGTGACATCAGGGTGGGTGATCTCACGGTGCTGGATCAACACCGTCAGCACGCTAGCCAGGGCTTGTTTCCGCGTTGTTTCACAAACCGCACAGTAAGGCGGTACGCGGTGAGATGGCGGACACTGTCGCCGAACCTTTACTCAACAGTGTCCGCCCTGGTACCGCCGCCTAGAGATCGTCGTCGTCATCGCCCGCGGCGGGCAGATCCCGCTCGTCGGGCAGCCACTCGTCGCCCGCGGTGTCGCCCTCCGGGCGCTCCCGCCGCGCCTTGCGGGCCGCGAGCCGCTCCGAGGCCCTCGGACGCGTGATGTCGTCCTCGAGACGCTCGTCGGTGAAGCGGTTGCCGGGCGTGAAGTCCTTGCCCGCGTAGATCGTGGGCTGCCAGTCGAACTCGCGCTCGCCGATACGCACCGGGTCGCCGGGCTGCGCGCCCAGCTTGCCCAGCTTCTCCTCGACCCCGAGCCGGGCGAGCCGGTCCGCGAGGTAGCCCACCGCCTCGGCGTTGTCGAACATGGTCTGGCGCACCCAGCGCTCGGGCTTGTTGCCGCGGACCACCCAGACGCCCGCGCGGTCCTGCACGATCTCGAAGCCGGAGTCGTCGACCGCCTTCGGGCGCAGCACGATGCGGGTCGGCTCCAGCACCGGCGCGGCCGCCCGGTGCTGCTCCACCATCCGGGCCAGCGCGTACACCAGGTCCTGCAGGCCCTCCCGGGTCGCCGCGCTGACCTGGTAGATCGGCCAGCCGAACTTCTCCAGGTCAGGGGTGGTGATGTCGGCGAGGTCGCGGCCGTCCGGCACGTCGATCTTGTTCAGCACGATGATCCGGGGCCGGTCCCCGAGCCCGCCGTACTGCGCCAGCTCCGCCTCCAGGGCCTCGATGTCGGCCACCGGGTCGCGGTCGGTCTCCAGGGTCGCCGTGTCCACCACGTGGGCCAGCACCGCGGTGCGCTCGATGTGGCGCAGGAACTCCAGGCCCAGGCCCTTGCCGGCGGCCGCGCCCGGGATCAGGCCCGGCACGTCGGCGACGGTGAACACGTGCTCGCCGGCCTGCACCACGCCCAGGTTCGGCACCAGCGTGGTGAACGGGTAGTCGGCGATCTTCGGCTTGGCCGCGGAGATCACCGAGATCAGCGAGGACTTGCCCGCGCTCGGGAAGCCGACCAGGCCCACGTCGGCGACGCTCTTGAGCTCGACGACCACCTCCAGCCGGTCACCGGGCTCGCCCAGCTCGGCGAAACCGGGGGCCTTGCGCCGGGCGCTGGCCAGCGCCGCGTTGCCGCGGCCGCCCCGGCCGCCCCGGGCGATCTCCAGGGTGGTGCCCGCACCCACCAGGTCGGCGATGACCTCGCCGTCCAGCGTCTGCACGACGGTGCCCGAGGGCACCTTGAGCACCAGGTCGCCGCCGTTCGCGCCCTCGCGGTTGTTGCCCGCGCCGCCCTTGCCGTTGGTCGCCTTGATGTGCGGGTGGAAGTGGAAGTCCAGCAGCGTGTGCACGTTGGGGTCGACTTCCATCAGGATGCCGCCGCCGTGCCCGCCGTTGCCGCCGTCCGGCCCGCCGAACGGCTTGAACTTCTCGCGGTGGATGGACACGCAGCCGTGGCCGCCGTCACCCGCCTGCAGGTGCAGCACCACACGATCCACGAACGTAGCCACGTTCCATCCTCCACATACTTCAACCGAAAAACAGCATATGCCCGCCTGTGCCCGCCCACCCCGGGCCCGCCCACCCACCCCCTGTCGCAACTCTTAAAGAGTCGCGGCCAAGGTGGCCTCCCTAAGCCGCATGTCTTTAAGACTTGCGGCGCGGGGGTCGGCCTCGGCCGGTCGGCGAGAGCCGGGGCGCGGGTGTCCGTGGGGCGTGCCCCTAGGGCAGCGCGCGGTGGGGGCCGGGTGTTCCGGGTCGGGGCGTTAGCCGCGTCTCATCGCGGCGTGGCCAGGGGCCGGAAACGGCAAAGGCGGGAAGGCGCTTCGCGCGCCCTCCCGCCTCCGACGAACTGTCAGGCCTCGACCGGAACGATGTTCACGGTCTTGCGGCCCCGCTTGAGACCGAACTGCACCGAGCCCGCGGCGAGCGCGAACAGCGTGTCGTCGCCGCCACGGCCGACCAGGTCGCCCGGGTGGAACTTGGTGCCGCGCTGGCGGATGAGGATCTCGCCGGCGCTGACGACCTGACCGCCGAAGCGCTTCACGCCGAGCCGCTGGGCGGCGGAGTCGCGACCGTTGCGCGAGCTGGATGCACCCTTTTTATGTGCCATCTCGAGGCCTACTTCCCGCTCTTGATGCCGGTGACCTTGACCTGGGTCAGCGGCTGACGGTGACCCTGCCGCTTGTGGTAGCCGGTCTTGTTCTTGAACTTGTGGATCCGGATCTTCGGGCCCTTGGTGTGGGCCACGACCTCACCGGAAACAGAAACCTTGGCAAGCTTCGCCGCGTCGGTCACCAGGTCGCTGCCATCAACAAGCAGCACTGCGGACAGCGCCACCACGTCGCCGGGCGCGCCCGCGAGCTTCTCGACCTCGATCACGTCGCCCTCGGCGACCTTGTACTGCTTGCCGCCGGTCTTGACGATCGCGTACATGGGACGCGGACTCCTGTCGTAGGTGCTGGCGGTTGGTTCATCGACCCGCGAGGCGGGTCGACTCTTTACTACTTGTTGCGCTCGGCAGTCCTGGCCGAAGACGGCCGGCACACACGCACGCATGCAGCGCCCTGTCATGGGCACCGTGGAGAAGACTACGTCATGCCCGGCCCGATGCCCAAACCGGGCACCCCCTGGCCCGGCGCGCGGTGACCGCGGTCACCGCGCGCCGGGGCGGCGATCACTTGCCGCAGAGCGCGCGGACGGCTTCGCCGCCCTTCTCGAACTCCGGGGTCTCCAGGGCCGCCATCGCCTTCGTGACGTCGCCGCCGGAGGCGGCGATGGCCGGGCCGACCTTCTTCAGGGTGGCGATGTCGGACTCGACGGCGGCCTTCAGCTCGGCGTCGTTCACGCCGGCCGCGATCGGCTCCAGGGCGGCCTGGAAGTCGGTGAACGCCTTGGTCAGCTTGCCCACCGCCTCCTGCGCCTTGGCCGGGTCGGCCTTGATGGTGTCCAGCTGCAGCGCCAGCTCCATGAGCGGGGCCTTGGCCGCGTCCTCCGCCTTGGTGTACGCGGCGCAGGCCGCAGCCTTGTCCATGGCCGCAGCGGCGGCGCTGGTGGCGGCGGCCGGGACCGAAGCCGAAGCGCCCGGGGTCGGGGTGTCGGTGTCGGCACAGGCCGTCATGCCCAGCAGCGCGAGACCGAGGGTGGCGGTAGCCAGAATCCGTCGCATGTTCTTCCTTGTCTATGCGGGGTGATCGGGTGCGCCACCTCGGCGGCGACACCCGTGCTTACTTGTCATATGGCCGGGGATTCAGCCTCGTACACGCCGAACCCTCGTTTGTGGCCACCGTGGCAGCCTAGCCACGGTGGCCGACAACGGGATCGGCAGCCTCAGGGGGCGCAGAGCTTCGAGGTCTTGTTCTCGTGGATGTCCAGAGCGGTGCCTTCGAGGACCGCGATCACCTTGTCGAAGTCGCCGTTCGCGGCCGTCAGGGCCTGCGCGGCACCGGCCACCGTGGCGATGTCCGCCTCCAGAGCCGCCTTCACCTCGGCATCGGCGGTGTCCGCGGAGAGCTTGGCCAGCTGGGCGCGGTAGGCCTCGATCGCCGTGACGAGTGCCGGAACGTGGGTCTTGGCCTTCTCCTCGTCGTCGATGGCCGCGCCGATGATCTTGGTGGTGGCCGCCAGCACCCCCAGGCTCTCCTCGCTGATGCCCATCATGTTGAACGCCAGGCACGTCGCTTCCTTGCTCTGGGTGCCGGTGGGCGCGGCCGGAGCGGCGGAGGAGGCAGCCGGGGCGGCCGACGACGAGGGGGTGGCCGTGGTCTCGGCCGGGTCGGCGGCGCACGCGGCGGCGCCGAGCAGGGTCAGGCTGAGGACGGCGGTGGTCAGAACGCGGCGCATGTGCGAGAGGGTCCTTTGGCACGTGAGAGGTGACGGTGGCGGACAAAGCCGCCCCGGGGCGGCGTGATAGCCCCGGGGCAGCTTAGGGAAGCCTGATGACGGCCTGATAACGGCCTCAGGGACAGATCCTGGCCAAAGGCATGATCCAGGACAGCAGGGCCGGCGTGAGCTTCGCCTCAAGTTCGGAGATCTTGGTGACGCCGTCGAGGAACGCCAGATCGGTAGCGGTCTGCCGGACGTTCGCCGCGACCTGGTCGAAGGCGGCCTTGACCGCCGGGTCGGCGGCGACCGCGCCGACCCCCGTGATCTGGGTCTCCAGCGCGGTGAGCGCCTCGCGCAGCTTGGTCTCCGCGGCCTGGGTCTTCGCCGCGTCGGTGCCGGCCCGCGCCTTGAGCACACCGCCGATCGCGGTGGTCAGGTCGGTCCGGGCCTTGCCGTTGAAGACCTTGTCGAACTCGGCGCAGACCGCCGTGGCCGCCGTCGAGCCGCTCGGCGCGGGCGCGGCGGCCGCGCTGGGCGAGGACGCCGGGCCGGGTGTGTCGTCGGCGCACGCGCTCGCGCCGAGCAGGGACACGCCCACCAGGACGGCGGTCAGGAAACGTCGCATGGGAATTGCCTCCAGAGGGGTGGTGCGGGGTCGCCGTACGTCGTCAGGCTGCCGGGCAGATCTCGTTCAGCGCCTCGTTGGCCGCGGTCAGGTCCGGGCTGAACAGGATCTGCTGCATCTTCGAGGGGTCCTCGGCGAGCTTCTGCGGGTCGCTCAGCTGCGCCACCGCGGCGTCCAGGGCCTTCGCGAGGTCCTCCAGCGCCTTGCGCAGCTTCGGATCGGCGGTCTTGGCCGCCTCGGCCTTCACCGTGCTGGACAGCGCCACGTAGTCCTTGCCCAGCGCGTCGAAGAAGACCTTGACCTTCTCCGGGTCGCTCAGCGAGGCGCCGAGTTCCTCGGCCCTGACCACCAGGTTCGCGACGAACTTCTTGCTCTCGGCGATCACCGCGGCGCAGGTCGCCTTCGGGTCGGTGGTCCCGGTGACGGCGCCGGAGACGCCCGGTGCGGCGCTCGCGCCCGGACTCGCCTCGGTCGTAGCCCCGG
Organism: Catellatospora coxensis; assembly: GCF_016862635.1. Classification (GTDB taxonomy): domain Bacteria; phylum Actinomycetota; class Actinomycetes; order Mycobacteriales; family Micromonosporaceae; genus Catellatospora; species Catellatospora coxensis. Next base: position 85,926 of record NZ_BONI01000020.1, read on the forward strand.
CCGACGGTCCCGAGCCCGCATTCGGCCGCGTCGGGTCACCGGAGCAGGCGGTGGCGGTCAGCAGCGCCGCGCCGAGCACGGCGGCGGCAAGGATGCGTCGCATAGGGGTCCTCCAGGCTCTGCGGGGGTGCCGGGACAGCGAACTGCCCGGGGATGTGGTGCACACATACCCCGGGCAGCTTATGCGAGTTCTCCGCGGGCATATCGACCGCGGACGATCCTGGTCGGTCTACGGGCGGGTGCGCCGCCGACCGCCGCGGCGGGTACGCCGCCTGGTGGGGGTGTCGCCGCCGTCCTCGCCGGGCTCCTCGCCCGCCTCGTCGTCGTCCTCGACCGCCGCCGTCTCGTACCGGGACAGGTCGTAGCCCTCGGTGTCGTAGTACCCCGCGTCCGCGGCCGCCGCCTTCTGCTGCTTCGGCGCGGGCGGCGCGGCGGCCTGCTTGACCGGCGCCGGCGGCAGCTGGGCCGGCGGCGCGGCGTGGACCGGCGCGCGGCGCTCGGAGACCGGCTCGGTGTGGATGATGACCCCGCGGCCCTTGCAGTGCTCACACGGCTCGCTGAACGCCTCCAGCAGGCCCGCGCCGATGCGCTTGCGCGTCATCTGCACCAGGCCCAGCGAGGTGATCTCGGTGACCTGGTGCTTGGTCCGGTCCCGGCCCAGGCACTCGGTCAGCCGGCGCAGCACCAGCTCGCGGTTGCTCTCCAGCACCATGTCGATGAAGTCGATCACCACGATGCCGCCGAGGTCCCGCAGCCGCAGCTGGCGCACGATCTCCTCGGCCGCCTCCAGGTTGTTGCGGGTGACCGTCTCCTCCAGGTTGCCGCCGACACCGGTGTACTTGCCGGTGTTGACGTCGACGACGGTCATCGCCTCGGTGCGGTCGAACACCAGGTGGCCGCCGGAGGGCAGGAACACCTTGCGGTCCAGGCCCTTGAGGATCTGCTCGTCGATGCGGTACGTCGCGAACACGTCCGAGACGCCGGTGTGCCGGTGCACCCGGTCCACCAGGTCGGGCGAGACGTGCCCGAGGTAGGTCTGCACGGTGTCGTAGGCGTTGTCGCCCTGCACCACGAGTTCCTTGAAGTCCTCGTTGAACAGGTCGCGGACCACCCGGACGACCAGGTCGGGCTCGCCGTACAGCAGCGCGGGCGCGCCGCCCTCGGCAGCCTTGGCCTGGATGTCCTCCCACTGCGCCTGCAGGCGCAGCACGTCGCGCTCCAGGTCCTCCTCGGAGGCGCCCTCGGCGGCGGTGCGCACGATCACGCCCGCGCCCTCGGGGACCAGCTTCTTGAGGATGTCGCGCAGCCGCTTGCGCTCCACGTCGGACAGCTTCCGGCTGATGCCGGAGGCGTTGCCGTTGGGCACGTACACCAGGTGCCGGCCGGACAGCGCGACGTGGCTGGACAGCCGCGCGCCCTTGTGCCCGATCGGGTCCTTGGTCACCTGCACCAGCACCGAGTCGCCGGACTTCAGCGCCTGCTCGATGGAGCGCTGGCGCCCCTCCAGCCCGGCCGCGTCCCAGTTGACCTCACCGGCGTACAGCACCGCGTTGCGGCCCCGGCCGAGGTCGACGAAGGCGGCCTCCATGCTCGGCAGCACGTTCTGCACCTTGCCCAGGTACACGTTGCCGACCATGGTGGCGGTGGAGGCGCGGGTGACGTAGTGCTCGACGAGCACGCCGTCCTCCATGACCGCGATCTGCGTGCGGTCCGGGTTCTCGCGGATGACCATGACCCGGTCGACCGCCTCGCGGCGGGCCAGGAACTCGGACTCGGTGAGGATCGGCGGGCGGGTGCGGCGCTGCTCGCGGCCGTCCCGGCGGCGCTGGCGCTTGGCCTCCAGCCGGGTCGAGCCGGAGACGCCCTGCACCTCGTCGCTGGCGGCACGCGGCTCGCGGATGCGGACGACCGTGTGCACGCCGTCCTCGGCCTCGGCGCCCTCGTCCCCGGCGCCCTTGCGGCGGCGGCGACGGCGACGGCGGGTCAGCGGCTCGCCGTCCTCGTCGGTCGCCTCCTCCTCGGCCTCGACGGCCTCGGGCTGCTCCTCGTCGCCGTTGTCGTCCGCGCCGCCCTTGCCCCGGCCACGGCCACGGCGGCCCCGGCGGCGGCGGGCGCGGCCGTTCTCCTCGCCCTCGTCCTCGTCCTGCTCCTCGTCGGCGGCGACCGGCTCGGCGGCCTCCGCCTCGACGACGGCCTCCTCCTCGTCCCGGCCACGGCGGCGCTTGCGGCGGCGGCCGGTCTCGGCCGGCTCGACTGCCTCGACGGGCTCCTCGACCGGCGCGGGCCGCGCGGCGGCCACGGGGCGCACCGGCGTTGCCGTCGCCTCAGGAGCCATGAACAGCACGGACGGGGCCAGCCGGCGCGGGGCTTCGCCCACCTGCTCGGCGGCCGCGGCGGCGGCCTCGGCCGCCTCCTCGTCCTCTTCGGCCTCCTCGTCGAGCGCGTCGGCCACGGTGGGCGCGAGCTCCTCGACAGCCGGAAGCACGGGCTCCGTTACGTCATTCGCCCCAGACTCGCCGGAGATGTCCGGCTCTGCGGCTTTCTTCCGGCGCCGAGTCGCCTTCTTGACGGGCGCGGGCTCCTCCACGGACTCCCCCGCGCCGTCCTCGACGGCCTCCGGGGCCGCGGCGGCGGCACGCTTACGGGTGCGCCGACGGGTGGGCGCGGCCTCGGGCTCCGCCGCGCCCTCCGCGGCGGCCGCCTCCGGCATCGCGGGCTGGGCCATCACCGGCTCAGGCGTCACGGCAGCGGGCTCAGGCGTCACAGGGGCGCCCATGCCGGCGTCGCCGCCGGTGTTCTCGCCGGTCACGGCACCGGGCTGGTCAGTCGCCGCGCTCGGCGGGTTCTGCGAAACGTTGTCGGCATTCTCGTGCCGATCTGCGGGCTCGTGGTCGAGCATCCGGACTGTTCTCCAGTTCTGGCGGTCCCGGGCGCGTCACAACGCAGCCACTCAGGAGCACCGGTGTTTGCCGCCGGGGTCGCCCGTCAGAGCGCCTGTCGAGGCGCTCGGACGGGCATCCGCCGAAGTCTGCCGAGAGCGGAGACCGGTCGGGTCAACGCTCGCCGATGGCGACGGGGTCGCGATCCACGTCGAGCGGATCCACGATCTCCCCCTGGGGGGTCAGCGTGCCCTGTGCCAGCCGGGTCGCCCTGGCACTTTTCAGTGAATGGGGCGCCGACGGCTCCAGGTCCGCAACCACGCGCAGGCCGGACAGGACGTCATCGGGCCGTACGGAGGGAGTGACCTGCCGCACGACAAGGTCGAGTATCGCACACGGGACTGCCCCGACCACGCCAGGTGGTGAGGTCTGTGACGAGACAGCCGCGATGGACGCCACGGCGTCCCTGGTGTCGAACGTGCGGCGGCCCTGTTTGGTCATGCGCTCGACCAGGACCTCACTCTGCGCGACGAACGCCGCCACGGCGGCGGCGAGCTGCTCGTCGCTCACGCCGGGCAGCTCGATACGCCACGACGAGGCCGTGATCCGGTCGGCCAGGCTGCCGGGGGTGTTCGCCTCCACGGCCTCGATCACGTCCAGGCCGGGCGACAGCGCCGCGTCGAGCGCCTTGCACAGGTCCGCCGGATCGACCCGCTCGCGCAGGCCGATCTCCAGGTACTCCGCCTCGGAGGCCACCCCGGTGGGCGCGGCGCTGGCGAAGGAGATCTTCGGGTGCGGGGTGAAGCCCTGCGAGAAGGCGATCGGGATCCCGGCCCGGTGGATCGCCCGCTCCACGGCGCGGGCGAAGTCGCGGTGGGAGGTGAAGCGCATCGGGCCGCGCTTGGTGTACCGCAGCCGGATGCGCTGCACGACGGGAGCCTGGCCGCCCGTCGGCTGGTTCTTGGTGCGTCCCACGTCAGGCCTCCGCGGGCACGCGCAGGCCGGTGTTGACCGGCGTGATGGGCAGCAGCTTCTGTCCGGTGGGCCCGATCTGGATGCTGGTGTCCATGGACGGGCACACGCCGCAGTCGAAGCACGGCGTCCAGCGGCAGTCGTCCTGCTCGTACTCGGTGAGCGCGTCCTGCCAGTCCTGCCAGAGCCAGTCCTTGTCCAGGCCCGAGTCCAGGTGGTCCCAGGGCAGCACCTCGGACTGCTCGCGCTCGCGGGTGGTGAACCAGTCCAGGTCCACGCCGAAGCCCGGCAGCACCGCCTCGGCGGCGTCGACCCAGCGGCGGTACGAGAAGTGCTCGCTCCAGCCGTCGAAGCGTCCGCCGTCCTCCCATACCTTGCGGATGACCGCGCCGACGCGGCGGTCACCGCGCGCCAGCAGGCCTTCGATCAGCGACGGCTCGCCGTCGTGGTAGCGGAAGCCGATGGCCCGGCCCAGCGAGCGGTCCGAGTTGATCTCGTTCTTGAGCGCCTTGAGCCGCGCGTCGATGACCTCGGGGCGCTCCATCGGCGCCCACTGGAACGGGGTGTGCGGCTTGGGCACGAACCCGCCGATCGACACGGTGCAGCGGATGTCCTTGCTGCCGGTCGCCTGGCGGCCGGACTTGATGACGTTGTGCGCCAGCCGGGCGATCTGCAGCACGTCCTCGTCGGTCTCGGTGGGCAGGCCGCACATGAAGTACAGCTTCACCTGCCGCCAGCCGTTGGAGTACGCCGTGGTGACGGTGCGGATCAGGTCCTCCTCCGACACCATCTTGTTGATCACCTTGCGGATGCGCTCGGACCCGCCCTCGGGGGCGAAGGTCAGACCGGTGCGGCGGCCGTTGCGGGCCAGCTCCTGCGCCAGGTCGATGTTGAACGCGTCCACCCGGGTGCTGGGCAGCGACAGCGAGACGTTGGTGCCCTCGTACTGGTCGGCCAGCCCGGAGCAGATGTCGCCGATCTCGGAGTGGTCGGCGCTGGACAGCGACAGCAGGCCAACCTCGGTGAAGCCGGAGAACTCCAGCCCGTCGTGCACCATCTGCGCCACCGTGGTGATGGAGCGCTCGCGCACCGGACGGGTGATCATGCCGGCCTGGCAGAAGCGGCAGCCCCGCGTGCAGCCCCGGAAGATCTCCACGGCGAACCGCTCGTGCACCGTCTCGGCCAGCGGCACCAGCGGCTTCTTCGGGTACGGCCACGCGTCGAGGTCCATGGTGGTGCGCTTGTGCACCCGGAACGGCACGCCCGCGCGGTTGGGCACGACGCGCTGGATGCGGCCGTCGGGCAGGTAGTCCACGTCGTAGAAGCGCGGCACGTACACCGACTCGGTCTTGGCCAGGCGCAGCAGGATCTCGTCCCGGCCGCCCGGGCTGCCCTCGCGCTTCCACGCGGCGACGATGTCGGTGATCTCCAGCACGGCTTCCTCGCCGTCGCCGAGCACGGCGGCGTCGACGAAGTCGGCGATCGGCTCCGGGTTGAACGCCGCGTGGCCGCCCGCGACCACGATCGGGTGCGATTCGTCACGGTCGGCGGCGAGCAGCGGGATCTGCGCCAGGCTCAGCTCGGTGAGCATGTTCGTGTACCCGAGCTCGGTCGAGAACGACAGGCCGAACAGGTCGAAGTCGCCGACCGCGCGGTGGCTGTCGACGGTGAACTGCGGCACGCCGCGCTCGCGCATCAGCTGCTCGAGGTCGGGCCAGACCGCGTAGGTGCGCTCGGCGAGCACGTCGTCCCGCTCGTTGAGCACCTCGTACAGGATCTGCACGCCCTGGTTGGGCAGGCCCACCTCGTACGCGTCCGGGTACGACAGCACCCAGCGGACGGTGGCCGACTCCCATGGTTTGACCACGGAGCCCAGCTCACCGCCGATGTACTGGATCGGCTTGCTGATCAGAGGCAGCAACTGCTCAAGCTGGGGAAAGACCGACTCGCCACGCATGGGTATCAAGGGTACGCGGTCGCACGGAGCACCCGGACCTCGGGCGATTGTGAACCCGATGTCCGGTTGCCACCTGCGTGTCTACTGCTCCGCGTCGCCGGAGCTTCGCTTCGGAGCGTATCGGGACACGTACTCCTGCCCGGTGAGCTGCTGGATGGCCATCATCACGGTGTCGGTGATCTCGCGCGCGGCGGTGCTCGCCGACTCGGCGTCCTTCCACGCCCCGACCTCGATCGGCTTGCCGAACTTCACCGTGACCTGGCCGGGCTTGAGCGACGGCAGGGCCTGGCCGATCGGCTGCACCTTCTCGGTGCCGATCATGCCGACCGGGATGATCGGCACGTCCGCGGCGAGCGCGAGCCGCGCCACACCGGTGCGGCCGCGGTAGAGCCGGCCGTCGGGCGAGCGGGTGCCCTCCGGGTACACGGCGACGAGGCCGCCCTCCTGGAGCACCGGGATCGCCGCGTCGAACGCGCTCAGCGCGGCCCGGCCGCCGGAGCGGTGCACCGGGATCGCGCCCAGCCCGCCCATCAGCGTGCGGAAGAACAGGCCGCTCAGACCGGTGCCGACGAAGTAGTCCTCCTTGGCCCAGAAGGAGATGTGCCGGCCGACCGCGGAGCCCAGGAACAGCTCGTCGGCCACGGAGAGGTGGTTGCCCGCGAAGATCGCGCCACCGTCGGCGGGGATGTGCTCCGCACCCTCGATGGTGGGGCGCCAGCCGAGCTTGATCGCGGGCGCCACCGTCCACAATCCGACCGTATAGAGCACCGGCACTTTCTGCCTCCACAGGTGATGAGCTAGCCGGGCGATGAACTTACCGTAGTCCCCTGAGCCTGCCCATACCCCCGGAACAGATCGCCTACGCGCCCGGAGTCTGAGATACTCCGCGCCCGCCCTCCGGGCTGGAACATGGCTCTGAGCTGCGCAGACGTTGCGCCGCATACGGACCGGGGCGCGGCCTGTGACATTTCCGGCACAGGCCGCGCCCCGTTCGTGAACCCGTCAGCTGCGGGTGACCGCCACCGTCACGTTGCCGCCGTCGCCGGCCTCACCCGTGAAGCCGCCGTCGACCGCGCCGTAGCTCACGCTGTCGGCCAGCGTCTCGGCGGCCAGGAACGCCTGGTGCGTACGCACCGCCGCGGCCACCTCGTCGGACGCCTGCACGGTCAGCGCGATCCGGTCGGTGATCGCCAGGTCCGCCTCGCGGCGGGCCTGCTGCACCACCCGGACCACGTCGCGGGCCAGCCCTTCGGCCTCCAGCTCCGGGGTGACCGCCGTGTCCAGCACGACCACACCGGCGTCGCCGGGCAGCGGCGCGGAGTGCTCCGCGTCGGCCGCGACCAGCTTCAGCTCGTACTCGCCCTCCTGCAGGGTGACTCCCGCGGCGACCGGAGCCCCGTCGACCAGCGACCAGTCCCCCGACTTCACCGCCTTGATCACCTGCTGCACGGAGCCGCCGACGCGCGGGCCGAGCACCCGCGGCACCACCGTGAGCACCTGCTCGCAGTGGCCGGTCAGGTCGTCGCTCAGCTCGACCGACTTCACGTTGACCTCGTCGGCGATCAGCTCGGCGAAGTCGCGCAGCCCGGACGCGTCCGGCGTCGCCACGGTCAGCGACGACAGCGGCAGGCGCACCCGCAGGCCCTTGGCCTTGCGCAGCGACAGCGCCGCCGAGCAGACCTCGCGCACCCGGTCCATGGTGGCGACCAGGTCGTGGTCGGCCGGCAGCGCCGCCGCGTCCGGCCAGTCGGCCAGGTGCGCCGAGCGCTCGCCGGTCAGGCCGCGCCAGATCTCCTCCGCGGTCAGCGGCGCCAGCGGCGCGACCACCCGGGCCAGCGTCTCCAGCACCGTGTAAAGGGTGTCGAAGGCGTCGGCGTCACCGGCCCAGAAGCGGTCCCGGCTGCGGCGCACGTACCAGTTGGTCAGCGCGTCCAGGTAGGTCCGCACCCCGGCGCAGGCGGCCGACAGGTCGTACGCGTCGAGCTGGGCCGTCGTGGTCTCCACCAGCTCCCGGGTCTTGGCCAGCACGTAGCGGTCCAGCACGTGCGTGGAGTCGGTCCGGGGCCGGGCGGTGTGCCCGGCGGCGTTGGCGTAGAGCGTGAAGAAGTAGTACACGTTCCACAGCGGCAGCAGCACCTGGCGCACCGAGTCGCGGATGCCCGCCTCGTTGACCGCCATGTCGCCGCCGCGCAGCACCGGGCTGCTCATCAGCATCCAGCGCATCGCGTCGGCGCCGTAGCGGTCGAACATCTCGTACACGTCGGGGTAGTTGCGCAGGCTCTTGGACATCTTGCGGCCGTCAGACCCCTGCAGGATGCCGTGGCTCACGCAGCTGCGGAACGCGGGCCGGTCGAACAGCGCGGTGGCCAGCACGTGCATGGTGTAGAACCAGCCGCGCGTCTGTCCGATGTACTCGACGATGAAGTCGCCCGGGTAGTGGTTCTCGAACCACTCGGTGTTCTCGAACGGGTAGTGCACCTGGGCGAACGGCATCGAACCGGACTCGAACCAGCAGTCCAGCACCTCCGGCACCCGGCGCATGGTCGAGTTGCCCGTCGGGTCGTCCGGGTTCGGCCGGGTCAGCTCGTCGACGTACGGGCGGTGCAGGTCGGTGACCTTCACGCCGAAGTCCTCTTCGAGCTGCGCCAGCGAGCCGTACACGTCGGTGCGCGGGTAGTTCGGGTCGTCGGAGACCCACACCGGGATCGGCGAACCCCAGAACCGGTTGCGGCTGATCGACCAGTCCCGGGCGTTGCTCAGCCACTTGCCGAACGAGCCGTCCTTGACGTGCTCCGGGGTCCAGTTGATCTGCTGGTTCAGCTCGACCATGCGGTCGCGGAACGCGGTGACCTTCACGAACCAGCTCGACACCGCCTTGTAGACCAGCGGGGTGTCACACCGCCAGCAGTGCGGGTAGGAGTGGGTGTAGGTCTCGTGGCGCAGCACCACGCCGCGGTCCTTGAGCTCGCGGATGATCGCCTTGTTGGTGTCGAAGACCTGCTGGCCCTCGTACGCCGGGACCAGCGCGGTGAACCGCGCCCGCTCGTCGACCGTCACCACGGTCGGGATGCCCGCCGCGTTGCAGGTGTTCTGGTCGTCCTCACCGAACGCCGGCGCGAGGTGCACCACTCCGGTGCCGTCCTCGGTGGTCACGAACTCCGCCCCGAGCACCTGGTACGCGTGCTCGCCCGCGTGGTCCACCAGGTACGGGAACAGCGGCGTGTACCGCTTGCCGACCAGGTCCGACCCCTTGACGGTGCCGGTCTGCTCGTAGCCCTCCAGCTCCTTGGCGTAGTAGCCGACCCGGGCCGCGCCCAGCAGCAGCTTCTCGCCGTCCTTCTCCATCACCGCGTAGTCGATGTCCGGGCCGACGGCCAGCGCCAGGTTGCTCGGCAGGGTCCACGGCGTCGTCGTCCACACCGCGACCTTCTCGCCGCTGTCGAGCTGGAACTTCACCGCCAGCGTCGGGTCCTGCCGGTCCTTGTAGACGTCGTCCATCCGGGTCTCGGTGTTGGACAGCGGCGTCTCGCAGCGCCAGCAGTACGCCAGCACCCGGAAGCCCTCGTACACCAGGCCCTTGTCGTGCAGGGTCTTGAAGGCCCACATGACGCTTTCCATGTAGTCCAGGTCGAGGGTCTTGTAGTCGTTGGCGAAGTCGACCCAGCGGGCCTGCCGGGTGACGTACCGCTCCCACTCGCTGGTGTAGCGCAGCACGGACGTGCGGCAGGCCTCGTTGAACTCGGCCAGGCCCATGTCGAGGATCTCGGCCTTGGTGGTGATGCCGAGCTGCTTCTCCGCCTCGACCTCGGCCGGCATGCCGTGGGTGTCCCAGCCGAACCGGCGCTCGACCCGGCGGCCGCGCATGGTCTGGTAACGCGGCACCACGTCCTTGACGTAGCCGGTCAGCAGGTGCCCGTAGTGCGGCAGGCCGTTGGCGAACGGCGGGCCGTCGTAGAAGACGAACTCGTTCGACCCCTTCGCCCCGGCGTCGCGCTGCTCCACGCTGGCCGCGAACGTCTTGTCGGCGGCCCAGTAGTCGAGCACGCGCCGCTCCAGGGCGGGCAGGTCGGGGCTCGCGGTCACGCCGTCGGCCGCCGCGTCGTGCAGTGGGTAAGCCATCGCGGGCTCCTCGTCACACTCGTCACTGTCGTCTCACAGTGCGAGGACGAGCCGGGGCCCGCGGTACCACCTCGCTTGCCCGCCGCAGGTGCACGGCGGACCGCTCGTGTCGGCTGTGACGGGCCGTCCCGTCCGGTTCTACTGGGGCCGGTGCGACCCGTTCTTCCGGAGGCTCACCGGTGATGGCCGGGTCGATGCCTGTGCGCTCCAGGTTACCGCCGCCACCGCCCCGACCGTCCACCGGGTTTCGGGTGAGTCGCCCTACCGGGTCTCACCCCGGTACCGCCCGCTGACCACGGTCCAGTCCAGCGTGCCGCGCACCGAACCGGCCACCCCGTCCAGGTGGGCGTGCACCGCCGGGTCGAACTGGGTGCCGAACGACGGCACCCGGGCCCGCAGCGGGGCGAAGCCGTCCATGCGCTCCTGCCACATGTCCACCGCCTCCTGCACCGCCGCCTCGACGGACAGCCGCCGCTCGTGCGAGATCGCCAGCACCAGGTTGTGCCCGCCCGCGGTGGCGATGTCCCTGTCCAGCGAGTACAGGTCGTTGAACCAGGACAGCAGGTCCGTGCCGGCCAGCCGCACCTCGCGCAGCGCCGGGTGGTGGTAGATCGCGTCCGGCAGGTGGGTGTGCGTGGCCAGCTCGGTGAGCAGGTGGGAGACCTCCGCCGCGGACGCCGCCCGGCGCAGCTCCACGTACTCGTCGACGCCGGGCAGGTGGCCCGCGGCCTTGTTCTCCGCCTCGGTGATCACGCCGTCGAGGTGCACCGCCACCGCGTCGGTGAAGCGGGCCTGCCAGCTCTCGGGCATGCGCTCGCGCAGCACGGCCCAGATCTCGGTGAGCATCAGGCGGGCCGGGCCCGCGAAGACCTCGGTCGGCGAGTCGGAGCCGTGCAGCAGGGCCAGCAGCTCGGTCACGAAGCGGCGCAGCCGGGGCGGCTCGGGGTGCGCCGTGCCGTCGCAGACGTCGTCCACCAGGTAGAACCAGGCGAAGATCATGGCGAGCAGGGCGAGGTCGTCCGGTCGCGCGTCGGGGAAGATCCGGCCGGCATGTCCGGCGTACGCCTCGCCGGCCAGCCAGCTCTGCCCGTCACCGTCGCTGATCAGCCCGCACTTGCGGGCCCAGCCGGTCAGGTCCTGTTCGGCGAGGGCGACGTGGGGTGACATGCGCGAGGCGAGAGGGCAGTCGACCGGGGGGATGGCGAACACGGCGGTCCTCCGTTCCGGGAGGCGGTGCACGGGGGGCGACGGCGGCGCAGAACAGCGCAGGCCATCATCACGATGGGTTCACGATCCATTACACAAGTGGCAAAGATCGATGTCAATCCCCCCGGCGTGCCACCTCAGCGCCGGTACGGCTCCCGCATCGGCTTGCGCACCGCGTCCATCGCCGCCAGGTGCGCCTCCCGGGCCACGCCGTCGATCAGGTAGACCCTGGTGACCGCGTTGCCCTTCGGCTTCACCAGCCCGTTCTTCACCAGCGCCTGCACGTCCCGGATCGCCTGATCCCGGCTCAGCTCCTCGTCCCCCTGGTACGTGGCCCGCCGCAACTCCCCCAGCGCCGCCGCGTACAACGCGGACACCGTCCGCTCGGGCAGCCCTCGCTCGGCGACCACCGCCTCCAGTGCCCGCCACAGCACGACCGTGTAGTCGATCCGCGCCTGTACCGTCTGCGCCTGCTGGTGGTGCGCCGAGAGCACGAACCGCACCCAGGTGTGGCAGTCGGCGTCCGGCTGGAACGTCTCGCCCCGGCTCTGCAGCGCCTGGTAGTAGGCCAGCGTGTTGATCTCGTGCCCCAGCCACTCCTCGATCGAGGAGAACTCGGCCGCGAGCACCCCGTCGCGGGCCAGCACCAGCGTGTGCAGGCAACGCGCCATCCGGCCGTTGCCGTCGCGCCAGGGATGAATGGAGACCAGGTTGAGGTGCGCCATCGCCGCCCGCACCAGCGCGGGCTGATCCAGGTCCCCCGCATTGAGCCAGTCGACGAGCTCGTCCATGAGTTCGGGAACCATTTCCGGGTCGGGCCCGGTGTAGGCCGGCCGTAGCGGGTCGGAGCCCGTCACGAAGATGCCGCCGCTGCGGTAGCGGCCCGGCCACTTCGACATGTTGTATTTGACGATCATGAAATGCAGCGCCGAGAGCAGCGAGCGGTGGTACTCGAAGTCGGCGATGTGCGGGGCCTGCTGCACATAGGTGAGCGCGTCGCGATACCCGCGGATCGCCAACTGCGTGTCGTCGGCCACGTCCACTGACATTGGCTGACCCTCGACCACGGCACGTGCGTCGGACATGCCGATCGTGATCTTCTCGATGGTGTTCGACCCCTGGATGGCGGCCGCCGTGAGCTGACGGCGCAGCTGGCCGGTCCAGTGCGGGCGGGCGCGGACGTGCAATTGCAGGTCCGCGCGCATCTGGTCGATCTCGCCCAGCACACGCAGATCGTCGGCGTCCAGCTTCGGGGTCTGCAGCAGCATCCCACCATGCTACTAGCCTAGTAGCACAATAGCCCCGGTTTCTTGTGCACGGGCGCATCCCGCACCATGATCGTTCGACTTGCCAGGCAGGTGGTCGAAAGCGGGCTCAAGATACGCACAGGTGCCAGGCAAGTCGAACGATCATGGACCGGGGCGCCGAAGCGTGAGAGCCGCTGCCCCTGCCGACGTCGCATTGCTGGCCGGAATCCGACAGTGATCGACTTGCCTGCCACCAGGACCGCTGTCAGCAGGCACGGAGGCCGCGTGGCCACTTCTCCGCCGCTGCCTGGGTCGATGGCTGACCGTTCGGCGGCTGTGGACGCTACCAGCGGTCTAGTGACCGGAGCTGCGTGGACCGCCATCATGGCCGATGTTTGCATACGTGCTGCTGCGTGAGTACACATCGGATATCGAGAGGCACCTGACGTGTCAGACCCCGACGAGAACACCCCCGCCCCGACCCCGCCGCCCGCCGACGACAAGGGCGGCGACTACAAGCCGGCGCACGGCGCGGACGACAAGGACAAGGACGACAAGGACGACGACGACAAGGGCGGCCGCAAGCGCTGGCTGCTCCTGCTCCTCCTGCTGCTCCTGATCCTGCTCCTGCTGCTGTGCGGCGGCTTCGCGTACATGAAGTGGTGGCAGAAGAAGGACGTGGACCCGTCGGCGTCCCCGTCCGCGGTCGCCACCGCCACCGTCGCGCCCCCGGCCGCCAGCCCGAGCGCCGCGGCCAGCCCCAGTGCCGTCGCCAGCCCCACCGCGGCCGCGTCGCCGACCGCCGCCCCGTCGCCGTCGCCGACCCCCGGGCCGACGCTGATCGCGGTGCCGAACGTGGTCGGCAAGAAGGCCACCGACGCCGAGAAGATCCTGGCCGACGCCGGCTTCACCAACGTGAAGTTCGTCGGCGAGGACGGCAAGGACCTGACGCTGCTCGTCAGCTGGAAGGTCGTCAAGCAGTCCGTGAAGGCCGGCACCAAGGTCGCCGCCGACACGGAGATCATCCTCACCAACACCAGCGTCAGCAACGGCAAGGGCTGACCCTCCACAAAGGAAGGGCACCTTCTTCACGCTACGCGTAGAAGAAGGTGCCCTTCTTAACATCTGAGGGCTCTGACCTGCACCGCAGCCGGCTGCGGCGGCCATCGGTCCGGCGGGCGGGCAGCCCTCGCCGGGTGCCGGCGGTTCACCGTAGGTCAGGCCGCGACCAGTGCCCGGAGTTCGCGGGCGTGCGCGACCAGGCGGCTCGAACCACCCCGTTCGGCCAGCGCGGTGACCTCCGGCGGCAACTGCGCGGCATCGCCCGAGCGGCCGCACCGTACGGCGAGCGCCATCAGGTCGGCCGTGGCCGGGCGTGCCTTGTCCAGCGCGACCAGCGGTGCCAGTGCCGCGACGGCGATCTGCCAGGTGGCGGCGACCGCACCGGCCTGCGCGGCCTCGTCCAGCGCCGACGCGAAGCGGTTCACCTTGAGCACGCCCGCCGCGGCCAGTTCGCCCAGCTCCCGCCCGACCGCCGCCGCGTCGAGGTCCCCGGTCGCGGCCAGGCCCAGCAGGCCGTCGACGGCGGCGATCCGGTCGGCCGCCGCGCGCGCCGCGAGGCCGTACGCCAATGCCAGGTGCACCGCCGGACCGACCGGGCCTTCGCCCTCTGCCAGGTGGGCCAGCAGCACGCCACCGCCCTCGTGGTCGAGGTCGGCGTTCGCGGCGAGCATCGGCAGCGCGGATGCGGCCACCACCTCCCGGTGCGACGGCAGCGCCGCCGCCCACAGCTGCGGCTCCTCGACGTCTCCCGAGGCCACGGCCGGGTGGTCGGGCCGGACGACCGTCATCGTCTCCAGGACCAGCGGGCCCGCGTGCTCCGGTGGCTTCAGCCCCACCACCCGGCGTACCGCGGGCTGGCGCTGCCACGAGTAGTAGCTGGACGGCTTCGGGTCGGCGCGCTGCTGGCGGCGCAGCGACACGGGGTCGGGCACCGGCCCGCTGACCCAGCGGGCGAAGGCGGCCCCGGCGGGCGAGCGCAGCCGCAGTGCCGCGGCGACCACCTGCGGGTCGGTCTCGCGGGGCAACCGCAGCAGGGCCTGTTCGAAGTCCAGCGCCCACGGCTGCCACCCCTCGCGCTCGGCCTGCTCCAGCCGCCGCAGCAGCTCCGCGGCCTCCAGCCGGCCGTTGGCGTGCGTCGGCGTCGCCATCAGCAGCGGCACCGGCTGCCGGACCAGCTGCACGGACATCTCCGCGAGGCGGGCCGCGAGCACCAGGTGCAGGCCGCTGCTGCTGCCGCGCATCTTGCGCAGCGCCTTGGCCTGCACCGCGCCGTCGCCGCGGAACAGGTCGGCGAGCTGCCACCAGCGGGCAGACCGTCCGCCCACGACGGTCACGGTGAGCAGCATCTCGCGCATCTGCTCAGCCAGCTTTCCCCACCAGGCCCGGCCCGCGTCCACGAGCGGCCGCACCGTCAGCGCCAGCGCCTCCTGGTCCTTCACCCGCCAGTACGCGATCGCGGCCAGCACCCGCTCCACGGTCGGCACCGACCGGTCGCCCGCGAGCAGCGCCGACAGCTCCTCGGCCAGCTCCGCGAGGCTGCCCAGCGGCGGCCCCAGCGGTGCCGCGACGGGAATCGGCAGCGCGGCCGGCACCGGCTCGGACGTGGTCGACGCCGGACCCGACAGCAGCGCGGAGACCTCGGCCGCGTGCTCCGGTCGCCGCCGCGCCACCTGCCGCAGCCACGTAGTCTGTGCTTTGACCAGCGTCTTCTCCGGCCGGGCGAGCGCTAGCCCGGCGACGTCGCGCAGCGTGTCCCAGGCCAGCAGCCCGGCGTCATCGACCCCGCGCAGCGCCTTCAGCGCCATGCCCGCGACCGTGGAGTTGCCGGCCTCCACCAGGCGCAGGTAGTCCCCGGCCCCGGCCGCCGCCTCCTGCGGCGACACGGCCAGCGCCTCGTGCAGCCGGGTGTACGCGCGCAGCTCCCCCGGCTTGCCCCCGCGCAGCAGCCGCGACCGGCAGCCCTCGACGAGCAGCCGGCGCACGGCGGCGTCCCCCGCGCCGAGCCGGATCAGAGCGGGCACGAACCCCCGCGCGTCCTGCTCGTACTCGTAGTCCAGCCGCGACCCGAGCCGGTCATGGGTGAACAGCATCGGCACGAGCGCCGCCGTGTACGGGCTGTCCCGCACCGCGACGTCGGCATCGGAGGCGTTCCGCATCGCGTCGATCCAGCAGGCGGTGAACGCCTCCCCGGTCGGCACGGCGCAGCCGCTCTCCCGGACCAGGAAGTCCACGAGCTGCCAGTGGCCGGATGCGCTCCACCCCCCGTCGACGGGCAGCCGGTCGGCCATCAGCTGCGCGAACTCGCCGATCCACGGCACCTGCCGCAGGCGCAGCACCTCCAGCACCGGGGCGGGCTGCGCCGCGCGCAGCCCCCAGCGGAGCTGCCCGCGGTTCAGCGCGGTCACGGCCTTCTTCGCGGTCGACGCGCAGCCGACCAGCGCGACGATCCGGGCCGGAGCCCGCCGCTGCGAGGTCTGCCAGTCCTCCGCCGGCTGCCGGGCGGCGGCGGCCAGCTCGGCGAACGCCGCCCGGCGCTGCTTCTCGCCGGTTCGGCGCACCCAGGCCACGACACCGGTCACGTCGGCGGCCTCCACAGCGCGCCGCAGCTCCTCCGGACCCGCCGCGACATCGCCCGTCGCCACGGCGTGCTCCGGTTCCTGCGCATCGGCCGAGGTCACGCCGGCACCTCCTGCGCCACCGTGAGGCGCACCGCGAGCTGGTGGCGGCACGGTCCCCGGTCGCCCCGGTGCTTGGCCCACCACCGGCAGGTGCAGCCCGCCGGCGTGCCGTCGACGAGCCGGACCTGGTAGACGCCCTCGGTGCCGCGTACCGCGGCGACGTCGCCGGACACGGTCACCGCCCCGGCTTCCAGCAGCGCCTTGGCCCCCGCCAGGCGCGGGTTGAGCTTCTCGGCGGCCGCGGTGCCGAACGGCATCACCCGGTGGAAGTAGGTGGCCTCGGCGGCGTCGTAGCCCACCCGCCCGGCGGTGCCCAGCAGCGCCAGCCCGGACCGGACCTGCGCCGCGGTGAGCCCGGTGGCGGTGGCCAGCGCGTCGGCGTCGAGGGTGGGCGCGAGGCTGAGCAGCTCGCTGATCCGGTCGGCCGCGTCGGCGGCGTCGTCGGAGGCCAGCGCGGACAGCACCGCGCCCTCGCCGGAGAAGCCGCGGTAGGGCTCGGGCGACAGCGTCAGCGAGAGTCGCAGGGTCGGCGTCTCCAGCTCCCACACCGAGGCGACGGCGGCGCTGCCGGCGCGCACGGCCGGGCCGTACACCGTCAGGGCGGTCGCGTGCCGCAGCAGCCCGCGCAGCGCGCCGAGCCGGTCCGCGCCGGTCAGGCAGACCGCTCCCGGCACGGGCCGGGCGGTGAGCCGCAGGCCCTGCCCGGCGGGCACCGCCCACAGCGTGCTGCGGTCCTTCGGCAGGCGGCGCAGGAACTCGGCGGCCGCCGCGGCGCCGATCCGCACCCGCGGCTCCATGCCCGCGGTGACCGCGTGCACCTGCGCGAAGCCGCGCAGCCAGCGGCCGGGCAGCGGCACCTTGCGCTCGACCACGGAGCCGTCCATGGTGGACACGGTCAGGTCCTGGGGGCCGACGGCGAGGTGCAGCGGGTCCAGCCCGCCGACCCGGGCCAGCGCGAGCTGCAGCGGCACGTTCACGTCGACGTTCGTGGTGCCGTGCTCGGGGCGTTCACCGTCCAGGCCGGACGGCAGCACGTCCATCCGGGCGTACACCCCGCAGCAGCCGCTGAACGACTCGAACCGCAGCATGTCCTCGCTGCCGGTGACCACCGGGTCGAGGCTGGTCCAGTCGGTGCGCTGGTGGTAGCGGGCGCGGGCGACCTCGGCGACGGCGAGCAGGCCGGCCGCGACGGTCTGCGGGGTGGTCATGAACCCGTCGAAGAACCGGGGGTGCGGGGCGCACCCGCCGGACGTCTGCAACGCGAGACCCTCCGCGGTCAGCGCGGAGGGCCCCGGGTACGAATAGGTGGCTACCGACATGGCGGCCACCGTAGGGACGGGCTACGACAGTTCGGGGAACCAGAGCTTGATCTCGCGCTCGGCGGACTCGGCCGAGTCGGAGGCGTGCACGAGGTTCTCCCGGTTCGACAGCGACAGGTCGCCGCGGATGGTGCCCGCGGCCGCGGCCCGGCCGTCGGTCGCGCCGACCAGCAGGCGGATCACCGCGATGGCCTCGTCGCCGGACACGATCGCGGCGACCAGCGGACCGGCGGTCATGAAGGCCTTGAGCGGCGGGTAGAACGCCTTCTCCACGTGCTCGGCGTAGTGCGCGTCGGCGAGGTCGGCGTCCATCGTGCGCAGCACGAGCGCGTCGACGGTCAGCCCCTTGCGCTCGAAACGCGAGATGATCTCCCCGACCAGGCCACGGCGCACCGCGTCCGGCTTGATCAGCACGAGCGAACGTTCCGCCACGAACTTCCTCCTTGAAGGCGACACATGTCCCCACCTGCGGCAACACGAGGTGGGCTCATCAGCCTACCGAACTGCACTTTCCTCGATCGACGGACCCGCCTAAGGTCATGGATTGAAGACACAGCGTTGCGGGGAGGCGGCGCGCTGTGGTCGTGCACACAGCGCTCGGGGAGGCACGCGTTGGCACGGTTAGGGCGCAAACCGGTCCGGCCCGGCCGGGTGACCACCGCCGTGTGCCTCGGCGCGCTGGGTCTGTTCGTCATCTCGATGTCCGCGGGTCTGGGCAGCTGGCCGCTGGGGGCGGTCGGCGCGGCGATGGTCGTCGTCGCCGTGGCCCTGCTGACCACCGCGTCGATGCTCGGCGCCGACAAGGCGTACGTGGCGGGCACGGTGCACGTGGTGAAGGCCTCCGAGCCGCCGCTGAGCGCCGAGTTCGGCCGCTGCGAGATGCAGGTGCTGGTCGACGCGCCGGGCCACCCCGGCCAGACTGTGATCATGAACGACCCGCGGGTTCCCGTGCTGAAGTGGCCGGACGCGGGCGACACGCTGCCCGCCCTGGTCGCCGTCGCGGACGCACGCCGCATCAAGATCCAGTGGGAGAAGGTCGGCACCCACGGCGAGCGCTACGAGCAGGCGTTCGACCACGGCGACGACGAGTTCTACCACGACCCGGGCGACGACTACGACGATCCGCACTTCGACGGCCCGCACCACGACGACGACCTCGGCCACTACGGCGACCCCGGCCACGACGACCACCACGGGTCCGACGACACCTACGCCGGCTTCCGCGACGACGACCCGGTCGACCTCGACGCGGTGCCCGTGGCGGATCCGCTGCCCCGCCGCCAGCCGAGCCCGCACCGCCGCCCGCCCGCGCCGCGCGAGGAGCCCGCGCCGGTCGCCGTCCTGGAGGGCGAGCTGTACAGCGGCGACGTGCCCGGACCCCGCACCCCGATGGACGAGGAGTCGCCGGACTTCGCCTCCATCGACGTGATCGACTTCGCGGACGTGCCGGAACCGGCCGCGCCCGCGATCTCCGACAAACTCACCGGGCCCGTGGCACTGCCGCCCCCGTCCGGAGCCGGCATCGACGATCTGCTCGTCTCGTCACCGCACGCCCGCCCCGCCTCGGCCGGGTCGATCCAGGGCGTGGGCATCACGCTGCTGGTCACCGACCTGGACCGCTCCCGCGCCTTCTACCACGACCTGCTCGGCTTCTACGAGATCGACGGCGGGCCCGGCAACCTGGTGCTCGCCTCCGGCGACACCCGGCTCGTGCTGCGCACCACCCCCGAGCTGGCCCCGGTCAACCGCCGGCACGTGCACCTCAACCTGGAGGTCGGCGACATCGACGCGATCTACCGGGAGCTGAAGGTGCGCGGGGTCAGGTTCACCTACGCCCCCCGGGTCGTCAACCACGGCGAGCGCCTCGAACTGTGGGCGGCCTCGTTCAAGGACCCCGACGGCCACGGCATCGCGGTCATCGAGTGGAAGGCGCGCGCCTAGCGGGCCACGGTCCGCCGCACGTACAGCACGTACGCCCAGGTGAGCCCGAACACGACGCCCACCACGGCGAACGCCCAGTGCAGGAACCCCAGCAGCAGCAGGGCCACCTGGAACACCGAGACCAGGTGCCAGCCCCACGGGAAGCGCAGGGTGGCGGTCAGCGCCATCGACACCACGACGGCGACCAGCGCGACCGTCACCGCCGCCATGCTGCCGCCCGGGGGGCGCAGCACCCAGATCGGCATCAGCGCGAGCAGCAGCACCAGCGCCTCCAGCACCAGCGTGCCCGCGCCGAGGCCGCGCACCGCGCGGGACGGGTTGCGCAGGCCGCTGGGCTTGCCGCCCAGGCTCAGCTGCAGCTCACGCTCGCGGGCCTCGCCCGGCTTGTGCCCGGCCGGCCCCTCCGGTGTCGTCCCCGCGCCGGCCTCGTTCGGGTGGCTGTGCTCGGTCATCCCCGCTCCTCGCCCCGGCGGTTCATCGCTGGAACAGCTTCCGGGCGTCGGCGACGGTGACCACGGAGCCGGTGATCAGTACGCCGACGCCGCTGATGCCGGCGTCGATGTCGGACTCGGCCAGGGTCACCGCGGCTTCGATCGCGTCGGGCAGCTCGTCGTACACGTGCACCCGGTCCTCACCGAAGATCTCCACGGCGACCGCCGCCAGCTCCTGCCCGGGCAGTGCCCGCGGCGAGGAGTTGCGGGTGCACACCAGCTCGTCGACGACCGGCTCCAGCAGCTCCAGGACACCCTCGGCGTCCTTGTCGCCGAGCATGGCGACCACGGCCACCAGGCGTCGGAAGGAGAACTCCTCGGTCAGCGCCGCGACCGTGGCGGCCATGCCGTGCGGGTTGTGCGCGGCGTCGACCAGCACCGTCGGCGCGTTGCGGACCCGCTCCAGCCGCCCCGGCGAGGACGCGGACGCGAAGCCCTCCCGCACCAGCTCCAGCTCCAGCTGCTTGTTCTTGCCCGCGCCGAGGAACGCCTCGACGGCGGCGAGCGCCACGGCCGCGTTCTGCGCCTGGTGCGCGCCGTGCAGCGGCAGGAAGATCTCGTCGTACACCCCGCCCAGGCCCTGCAGCGTCAGCACCTGCCCGCCGAGGGCGAGGTTGCGCTCGATGACGCCGAACTCGCTGCCCTCCCGGGCGACGGTCGCGCCGACCTCGGCGCAGCGCTCCAGGATCGGCTCCATCGCCTCCTCCGGCTGCAGCGCGCAGATCAGCGTGGCCCCCTCGTGCACGATGCCCGACTTGGCCAGCGCGATGTCGGCGATCGTGTCGCCGAGCCACTCGGTGTGGTCCAGCCCGATCGGCGTGATCACGGCGACGCCGGCCTGGATCACGTTGGTCGCGTCCTCCGCGCCGCCGAGGCCGACCTCGACCACGGCCACGTCCACCGGCGCGTCGGCGAACGTCGCGAACGCCAGCGCGGTGGTCATGTCGAAGTACGTCAGCGGCTCGTCGCTGCGCGCGTCGATCAGCTCGGCCAGCGGCCCGACCTCGGCGTACACCGCGGCGAAGCGCTCCTCGTCGACCGGCTGCCCGTCCAGGCTGATCCGCTCCCGGACCGTCTCCAGGTGCGGGCTGGTGTACCGGCCGGTGTGCAGCCCGTGCGCGCGCAGCAGGCTGTCGATCATGCGGGCGGTCGACGTCTTGCCGTTGGTGCCGGTCAGGTGGATCGACGGGTACGCCCGCTGCGGGCTGCCGAGCACGTCCAGCAGGTCCTCGATGCGGCCGAGGTCGAAGACCATCCGGGTGAAGCCGCGCCGGTCCAGCGCGGCCTCCACCTCGGCGTACGACATGTCCTGTCCGTCTTGAGCGGAAGAGCTCACGAATGTCACCCTAGCTGCGCGAGCGCCGCGTCGATGCGAGTCACGTCGGCTTGCGCCGTGGCGAGCCGCTCGCGCAGCTTCGCGACGACCTGCTCCGGCGCCTTCGCCAGGAAACCCTCGTTGCCCAGCTTCGCCGTGGCCTGCGCGATCTCCTTCTCCGCGGCGGCCCGGTCCTTGGTCAGGCGGGCCCGCTCGGCGGCCACGTCGATGCTGCCCCGGGTGTCCAGGGACACCGTCACCCCGCCGGCGACCGCGACCGTGCCGGTGGCCGTGAAGCCGTCGCCGGGCACGTCCAGCCGGGCCAGGAAGCGCATCAGCGGCTCGTGCGCGGCGATGCCCGCGGCGGCCAGCCCGTCGAGCTGCGCGGCCACCCGCTGACCCGGCTTGAGGCCCTGGTCGGCGCGGAAGCGGCGCACCTCGGTGACGACCCGCTGCAGCGTCTCCAGCTCCGCCTCGGCCGCGTCGTCGACCAGCGCCGGGTTCGCCGCCGGCCACGCCGCGACCATCACCGAGGCGTCGCCCTCGGCCTTGTTCAGAGCGCACCACAGCTCGTCGGTGACGAACGGGATGACCGGGTGCAGCAGGCGCAGCAGCTGGTCCAGCACGTGCCCCAGCACCCGGCGGGTGCGCTCGGCCGCAGCGGCGTCGTCGCCGGTCAGCACCGGCTTGGCCAGCTCCACGTACCAGTCGCAGACGTCGTCCCAGGCGAAGTGGAACAGGCTGTCGCAGACCTTCGCGAACTCGTAGTTCTCGAAGTACTCGTCGACCTCGGTGATGGTGTGCTGCAGCCGGGACAGGATCCAGCGGTCGATCGTCGACAGCTGCGTGGGCAGCTCGCCGTCGGTGTGCGCGCCGTTGATCAGGGCGAACCGGGTGGCGTTCCAGAGCTTGTTGCAGAAGTTGCGCGAGCCCTGGCACCACTCCTCGCTGACCGGCACGTCCGAACCCGGGTTCGCGCCGCGGGCCAGGGTGAACCGGGTCGCGTCGGCACCGAAGCGCTCGATCCAGTCCAGCGGGTCGACGACGTTGCCGAACGACTTGCTCATCTTCTTGCCGTACTGGTCACGGACCATGCCGTGCAGCGCCACGGTCTTGAAAGGCACTGCCGAAGGGCTGTCCTTTTCTTTCATCGCGTACAGGCCGAACATCATCATCCGGGCGACCCAGAAGAACAGGATGTCGTAGCCGGTGACCAGCACGCTGGTCGGGTAGAACTTCGCCAGGTCGGCGGTCTGCTCGGGCCAGCCCAGCGTCGAGAACGGCCACAGCGCCGAGGAGAACCACGTGTCGAGCACGTCCTCGTCCTGCCGCCAGCCGTCACCGCTCGGCACCTCGTCGTCGGGGCCGACGCAGACGACCTCGCCGTCCGGGCCGTACCACACCGGGATGCGGTGGCCCCACCACAGCTGGCGCGAGATGCACCAGTCGTGCATGTTGTCCACCCAGGCGAAGTAACGCTTGGACAGCTCCGCGGGCTCGATCTTGGTGCGGCCGTCGCGCACCGCGTCCCCGGCGGCCTTGGCCAGCGGGCCGGTGTTGACGAACCACTGCAGCGACAGCCGCGGCTCGACCGTCGTCTTGCAGCGCGAGCAGTGCCCCACCGCGTGCAGGTACGGGCGCTTCTCCGCCACGATCCGCCCCTGCTCGCGCAGCGCGGCGACGACGGCGGGGCGGGCCTCGTACCGGTCCAGGCCCAGGAACGGCCCGTGCACCGTGATGATCGCCCGCTCGTCCATCATCGTGATCGAGGGCAGGTTGTGCCGCTGGCCGATCTCGAAGTCGTTCGGGTCGTGCGCCGGGGTCACCTTCACGCAGCCCGTGCCGAACGCCGGGTCCACGTGCGCGTCGCCCACGATCGGGATGCGCCGGCCGGTCAGCGGCAACTCCACCTCGGTGCCGATGAGGTGCTTGTAGCGCTCGTCGTCGGGGTGCACGGCCACCGCGGTGTCACCGAGCATCGTCTCGGCGCGGGTGGTGGCGACCACGATCTCGTCGCTGTACCGGATGGAGACCAGCTCGCCCTCGTCGTCGCTGTGCTCCACCTCGATGTCGCTCAGCGCGGTCAGGCAGCGCGGGCACCAGTTGATGATGCGCTCGGCGCGGTAGATCAGGTCGTCGTCGTACAGCTTCTTGAAGATGGTCTGCACGGCCCGCGACAGGCCCTCGTCCATGGTGAACCGCTCGCGCGACCAGTCCACGGAGTCGCCGAGACGGCGCATCTGCCCGAGGATCGCGCCGCCGGACTCGGCCTTCCACTGCCACACCCGCTCCACGAACATCTCGCGGCCCAGGTCGTGACGCGACAGACCTTCTGCGGCGAGCTTGCGCTCCACCACGTTCTGGGTGGCGATGCCCGCGTGGTCCATGCCCGGCAGCCACAGCGCCTCGAAGCCCTGCATCCGCTTGCGGCGGATCAGCGAGTCCTGAATGGTGTGATCGAGCGCGTGGCCCACGTGCAGCGAACCCGTCACGTTCGGCGGCGGGATCACGATGGCGAACGGCGGCTTGTCGCTCTTCGCGTCGGCGTCGAAGTGACCGGCGGCTACCCACTGCTCGTACCGCCGCTGCTCTACCTCGCCGGGCTGGTACGCGGCGGCAAGCTCGGACGAGGACGGGGCGCGCGGCTCGCGCGGCTGCTGGCTGTGTTCGGTCACCCGCCAAGTCTACGAAGCGCTGCTGGGTCCACCGCTGGCAGGCCATCGCTTGCTAGGCTCCGCGAGTCGGCGGAAGGTGGGCACATGTCAGAGCAGGACGCGAAGGTACGCCAGGAATCGGCGGCGCCGGAAGCCGTCGAGATCCCGCAGTACGCCCGGCCGGCCGTGCGCCTGATGCCCGGCCCTGACCCGGCCGAGCCCGCGGACGAGCCCGCCGCGCACAGCAAACGCCGCCGCTGGACCCTCACCGCGATGGCCGTGCTCGGCGCGGGCGCGGTCGCGGCCGCGTTCACGCTCGGCCCCACGCTGATCCGGATCACCCAGCAGAACGACGCGAAGCTCACCATGCCCGAGAAGATCGGCGCGATGGTCCGCGACGACAGCCCCGCGGCCAAGGACACCGCCGGCTACCTGCTGACCGCGCTCGCCGCCGACATCGAGCTCGACACGACCGCCACCGGCATCTACACCGACCCGGCCGAGGGCGCGGCGAAGAGTGTCATGGTCTTCGGCGGCACCACCACCATGTTCAGCCCCGAACGCGAACTCGACACGGTGCTCAAGCTGATGGAGGACGAGACCGGCGGCGTCACCGGCCTCACCGAGTACGACCCCGGCGACCTGGGCGGCGTCCTCAAGTGCGGCGCCGCCGACGCCCCCGACGGCAAGATGGCCGTCTGCGGCTGGGCCGACCACGGCAGCCTCGCCCTGGCCCTCTTCCCCGGCCGCACTCCCGCCGAAGCCGCCCCCCTCATGACCACCATCCGCACCACCACCCTCACCCGCCCCTGACCCCGCCCTCCGCGTTGATCATGGACTTATGGCACGGTTCGACGGCGTGTCGCTGCCATAACTTCATGATCGATAGCGGCCGGTGGGTGCCCGCCGGGCCGCCCGTAGGCAGCCCGGCAGGCGACGATCAGCCGAGGCGGTCGGTACGGCCGGTCTCGAGGATCAGCACGTAGGCGTTCATGCGTACCGGGCCGAGGGTCAGCAGTTCCCAGGCGAGCAACTCCCCCGTGCGGGGGTGGAAGATCAGCAGGTGCTGCTGGCCGTGTTCGCGGTCGTCGAACGTGACAGCCAGCCCGTCGCGGCCCGCCCGGTCGGTCACCTCGCCCCGCCAGCGGAACCCCGGCACGTCGGCGAGGATGCGCAGGATCTCCGCGCGGGTCTGCCGCGCGACGGCGTACCGGCCGAAGACCTTGCTGGTCTGCTTGCCGACGGCACCGGCGGCCCCCAGCTCGGTCATGAGCATCCTGGACAGCTCCGGCCGCGTCGAGGGCAGCGCCGCCGGCTCGAACGGCGGCAGCGTGAGGGCGTCGGCCGAGGCAGTGGCCGAGACCTGCAGGCGGCCTGCCCAGTAGTCACGTGATGCCTGGTCCGGGTACTCGCGTTCCCCCATGACGGTGGTCTGCCGACCCGGCTCGCCGGCCGCCCACCAGACCTCCGTCTCCTCGGAGAAGGCGACGGAGAAACGGCCATCGGGCGACGTCATCACGGGATCACCCCACACCTGCCTCCGGTGGTAGGTGAACCTGCCCACGCTGTTCTCGTACGCCGCGTCCACCAGCGTGTCTGCCAGCGCCCGCAGCCGGGGCCCCGCCGCCTCGTCCGTGCCCGGCTGGTACGCCACCGGCACGAGCACCCGGCCCGCCGCCGCACCAGGCGGATCGGTCGGGCCCGGCTCCACCTCGACGAGCACCTCCGACGCCGCGATCACGGCCATGGCACCCGCAGCCAGGGTGATCGCCCCGGTCGCGAGGACCATGCGCCGCGGCAGCCGGGCGTCGCGGCGCACGGCTGCCGGCCCGGCGTTCGGCTCGGCGGTCGCCTCCGCCCAGGTGATCAACTCGGCCGCCGAGAGCCGGGGCGCCTCCGGCGGCGCGCCACGTGCCGGGTCGGCAGGGCCGAGCAGGGTACGGGTGCGCTGTACTCCGAACATCTCAGGTCCTTTCACGATCGGGCCAGCTTGCGGTGTGGCAGGGACGGGGTGAGCGGGGCGGACATGGCGGCGGTGAGCCGTCCCCGGGCACGGTGCAGCCGCACCGCCGCGGTCGTACGGCTGCAGCCGAGCACCTGCGCGGCCTCGGCGACCGTCAGCTCCTCCCAGCCGATCAGGCGGAGGATCTCCTGGTCCAGGTCGGACAGCGAACGCATGGCGGCCCGGACGTCGGCCACCCCCAGGGTCGCGTCGGCACCTGCCGAGCCGGGCTCCCGCAGGGCGTCCGCCTCGGCGATCGGCACCTGCCGGCCGGCGGACCGGCGAGCCCGCCACTGGTTGGCCAGCAGCCGACGAGACACCCCGTACAACCAGGGCAGGCAACGGTCGGGCACCTCATCGCGCCGGCGCCAGGCGACCGCGAACACCTCCTGCGCGAGTTCGGCCGGTCCGTCGCCGTCGGCCAGGCGACGCCTGCCGTACTGGAGGATCTGCTGGTAGTGGTCGTCGTAGATCTTGGTAAACCAGCCTTCGTCGCGGCCGGGCGGCGGGCCCATGCGAACTCCCTACTGCGATGGCGATCGTCACCCTGCTTGTGTCGGCGGCGGCTCGATGATTACCGGCGGATTCGAGAACCGCGCGCCGAGGGGGGACGCCTGCGCCCGCGGGCGGCGGGACACCACCGGGGCTCAGCATCGAATAGCGTCACGGACGTGGTCCATACCCATGATGTGACGGTCGACGGGACGCGGCTCACGAAGCGCTACGTCTCCTGGGACCGAGATGAGCCTCTCCGCGAGTGGACGGCACTCCGGCTGGTCCACCGGCACGAACCCGACCTGGCGCCCGAACCCCTGGACGCCGACCTCACCGCAGACCCGCCCACGGTGACCATGTCACTCCTGCCCGGGGAGCCGCTCTCCGGCGGACTCGGCACCGCCCAGTCACTCGCGCTCGGCGCGGCCCTCACCCGGTTGTGGGGCATACCGCACGACGAATTGGCCGAGGCCTGGCCGTGGTCCGACGACCTCGGTTTCGCCCGGCGGCTGACGGAGGGGCCGCGACCTGACAACGTCATCGCCGCCGCGGCGTACGACGCCGCTGTGTCCTGGTGGGACGGCCCCGATCCGGAGCTGCTGAGCCGGCCACCGGCCGCGACGGTCATCGGGCATCGTGATCCGAACCTGCCCAACTACCTGTGGGACGGCAACCGGGTGCGCATCGTCGACTTCGAGGATGCCGCGGTCTCCGATCGCGCGATGGAACTGGCAGTCCTGTCCGAGCATCTGTCCCTGCGCACGACGGACACCGAGGCGTTCTGCGCACGATTCGACGTGGACGGCAACCGCCTACGCGCGGGCCGGCGGCTGTGGGCGATGTTCTGGCTCCGGCTTGTGCTGACCGAGGGCCGGTCCGCCCACCGCAACCCGCCGGGCACGGTAAAGGCTCAGGCCATTCGTCTCCTGGACCTGCTACGCGCTTGAACCGGATAC
>NZ_BONI01000021.1 GCF_016862635.1 Catellatospora coxensis
GCCGTCAAGCGAGAGAGTTGGCAGCGCTGGCTCGCCTCGGATGCGGATGTCTGACCATCCCGCCGCCAGTCCGTACGATCGATCGCGACCAAAAACCTCAAACGTCACCGCGCGTCAGAAGGTGCGGATCGCGATCTCGGCCGGCGCGGCCAGACCCTTGACGATCTCGTCGTCGAGTCTGACCAGGGTCAGTGAGGCTCCGGCCATGTCCAGGGAGGTGCAGTACTCGCCGACGTAGTTGCGCCGCACGTGGATGCCGCGGGCTTCGAGCTGCTGGTGGGCGCGGCCGTAGAGCAGGTACAGCTCGCCGATCGGGGTGCCGCCCAACCCGTTGATCATCAGGGCGACGTCGTCGCCGCGTTCGTAGGGCAGGTCGGTCACGACGGCTTCGAGGAGCTCGTCGATGATGGTGTCGGCGTTGGCGAGCTTCTCGCGGCGGCGGCCGGGCTCGCCGTGGATGCCGACGCCGATCTCCATCTCGTCGTCGCCGATCTCGAACAGCGGCGAGCCTTTGGCGGGCGGTGTGCACGAGGTCAGGGCCATGCCCATGGTCCGGGTCACCGAGTTGACCTTGTTGCCGAGGCGTACCAGCTCGTCGATGTCTGCGCCGGCTTCGGCGGCCGCGCCGACGACCTTGATGACGAAGAAGTTGCCGGCCACGCCGCGCCGGCCGATGGTGAAGGTGGAGTCGGCCACGGCGACGTCGTCGTCGATGAGCACGGTCTGGATCTGCACGCCTTCGGCTTCGGCCATCTCCTTGCCCATGTCGAAGGCCATCCGGTCGCCGGTGTAGTTGTTGATCAGGTGCAGTACGCCTTTGGGTGTGGCGAGCA
The DNA here is from genome assembly GCF_016862635.1 of Catellatospora coxensis. Classification (GTDB taxonomy): domain Bacteria; phylum Actinomycetota; class Actinomycetes; order Mycobacteriales; family Micromonosporaceae; genus Catellatospora; species Catellatospora coxensis. Next base: position 834 of record NZ_BONI01000021.1, read on the forward strand.
GCTTGCTGGTCTCCAGCACGTAGTCCATCGGCGGGGCGGCGAACACGTCGCCGGGGCAGGCCGCGTCGAGCATCCCCTTGCCGACGATCATCACGTGGGCGGGTTCGTGCCCGGACCCGGAGCCCTGGATGATCGAGACCTTGTCGTCGCGTGGGGCGTCGGCGCGCATGATGAGGTTGTATTCGGGGACGTAGCGCAGGGTGTCCGGGTTGGCCAGGGCGACGCCTTTGAGCATCTCGGGCACGAACTGGCGCGGGTCGTTGACGAACTTCTTCATGGCGGCGCTCCCGTGTTCAGAAGGTGGTGGGCCAGGCGTCGGCGAGGGCTTCGATGATCACGGCCACCGCGGTGGCGCCGGGGTCGACGCTGCCGATGCTGCGTTCGCCGGTGTAGCTGGCCCGGCCGCGGCGGGCTTCCAGTCGCGCGGTGGCGTCGGCGCTGGTGCGGGCCACGGTCGCGGCGGCCCGGACCATGGTCTGGGCGTCGCTGCCGAGTTCGAGCTGGCGGGCCATCTCGTCGGTGGCCGGCACGAGCGCGTCGAGCAGGGTCTTGTCGCCGAGGCTGGCGTTGCCGCGGGCCTGGATGCCCTCCGCGGCGGCGCGCAGCATCGCGACGACGGTGGCGCCGTCCAGTTGTGGCTGGGCCGTGGCGGCGGTGGCGGCACGCAGGAACGCGGTGCCCCACAGCGGCCCGGAGGTGCCGCCGATCTTGCTGGTGATGACGACTGCGATCTTGCGCAGGAACGTGGCGACGTCGGCGCGGTCGAAGGTGTCCCAGTCGGCGAGGACGACTTCGAAGCCGCGGGCCAGCGAGTAGCCGAAGTCGCCGTCGCCGACGACGGCGTCGAGGTCGCCGAAGTACTTCTCGTTGGCCACGGCGGTCTGCGCGATCGTGCGGACCACGAACTCGACCTGCGGCATCGGGTTGCCGGTCATCGCCTGTCCCTTCCGGCCAGGACGGCGGCGAGGTCGTCCAGCGTCACGTACGCCCCGGGCGTGGCCGGGCTGTGGTCGGCCAGCACGGTGATCGGGGCGGCGTCGGGCTCGCCGAGGGAGTCCACGACGAACGCGGCGCCGGTGAAATCCTCGTCGGCGGTGTAGTCGTTGACGGTGACCACGCAGGCGATCCCGGCCGCGACCGCGGCGGCCAGGCCGTTGTGGGAGTCTTCGATGACGACCGCGTCGTGCGCGCTCAGGCCGAGCCGGTCGAGGGCGAGCAGGTAGATGTCGGGTGCGGGCTTCTTGCGGGGCACGATGTCGCCGGCGAGCACGGTGAAGTCGCGGGCCCGGTCCGGGCCGACAGCATGTTCCAGCACCGCCCGCACCGACGGCTCGGCCGAGGTCGAGGCGACTGCCAGCCGCCACCCGGCGGCGTGGGCCTGTTCGGTGATCCTGGCGATGCCGGGCCGGGGCGGCAGGTCACCGGCGGCGACCATGGCCGTGTAGATGGCGGTCTTGCGCCGGTGCCAGGCGGCGACGGCCTCGGCCTGCCCGGCCGGGTCGGCCGGCAGCCCGGCGGCGGCGACGAACTCGGGCGTGAGCAGGCTGGCCATGCGTTCCTTGCCGCCGCCGATCGCGAGCCTGCGGCCGTACTCCTGCTCGTCCCACCGCACGGGCAGGCCGAACTCGGCGAAGGTCTGGTTGAACGCGGGCAGGTGCCCGTAGCGTTCGGTGTCGGCCAGCACGCCGTCGCAGTCGAAGATCAGTGCCGTCACCATGCGCGCCCCGTGCTGCCGAAGCGGTCGGCGTAGCCGGCGGCCATCGCGGTGACATCGGCGGCGACGTGCCGGAACAGCGACGGCGGATCCCACTTGTGCTGCGTCTCGGCCTCGCGCAGGAACGCCAGGTTCGACTGCATGTAGGTCATCTTGAGGGCGGTGGACACGTTGACCTTCGCGCAGCCGCGGGCGATCAGGTCGGCGAACTGGGCATCGGTCAGGCCCGTGCCGCCGTGCAGCGCGATCGGCACGCCGGTCGCGGCGACCAGGTCGCTGACGCGCTGGCCGTCCAGGTGCGGTTCGGCCGAGTAGACGCCGTGGGCGTTGCCGATCGACGGGGCGAACACGTCGACGCCCGACGTCTCGATGAAATGGACCGAGACGTCCAGGGTCTGCCGGTGGGCAGCCTCGTCGCTGCCGACACCGTCCTCGACGCCGGTGATCGCCTCGATCTCGCCCTCGACGTGGGCGCCGTGGGCGCGCGCCTCGGCGACCACCTCGACGGTCTGGCGCAGATTCTCCGCCACGGGCAGCGTGGAGGCGTCGAACAGCACCGAGTTCCAGCCCCTGGCCAGGCACTCGGTGATCACCGCCCGCTCGGGGCAGTGATCCAGGTGCAGGCTGACCGGCACCTCGATCCCGGCGGTCATCGCCCGCCACATCGCGGACAGCACGTCGGAGCCGATGGACTTCACCGTCTTCACCGACGTCTGCACGATCATCGGGGACCTGCGCTCGACAGCGGCGGCCAGCACGCTCTCCAGCGTCAGGTCGTTGACGATGTTGATCGCGGGCACGCCGTAGCGCTCCCGCATGGCCCGGTCGACGATCTCCTTGAGCGAGACCACACCCATACGCCGAACACTAGAACGCCAAAGCGTCCGGATTGCCGGTATTGACCACAACGGCTGGCGGTTTGGTCATTTCCCATCGCCCCCGAGCCGCGTTCTGCCGCCGGTTCCACCCAGGTTCGGCCTGGCAGGACGGTGCTGACCGACGATGATCGCGATGTGCGCTCCGCCGCGCGAGCGTGCCGCCGGCGCGGCCGCCCACGCCGGGATCGACGAGGTGGTGGTGAGCCATCCAGAGTCAGGGGCGGGCGTGGTTCGGCGACCGGGCGAGCAAGCCGGCCCGGTCGCCTACCTGTCAGCCGCGGATGATCTCCTTGATCCAGCCGGAGATGTTGTCCACCCGGGAGGTCCGCTCCTCCAGCGAGTGCGGGCAGGACGGTCCGCCGCTTTCCACCGACACCAGAGTGGGCCGCCCGCTGCCGTGCTCCATGAAGTACGGCGCACCCGAGTCGTACGGGCAGGCGCTGGTGTCGGGCGCCGGTGCCAGGGCGGTCACCCCGACGGTGGGTTCGGTCACCGAGACGACGGTGACCTGGCCGGTCCGCAGCTGCGGCGACGGCACGGGGTTGGAACTGGTGATCGACCCGAAACCGGTGATCCGCAGGACGTCGCCGACCTCCGGCGCCTTGCGGCTCAGGGCCAGCGGCCGAATGTCCTTGATCGGGAAGCTGAGCTTCGCCAGCGCCAGATCGGTGGTGGGCGACTGGCGCACGGCGATGACGGTGGCGACGTGACCGATGTCGGTGGTCAGGTCGGCCCGCCCGACGGTGGCGGTGGTCAGGTCGGCGACCGGCCGCTCCACCCGGACGCCGTTGAAGTCGCGGAAGCAGTGTCCCGCGGTGACGATCCACTGTGGTGCGATGAGCGCACCCGAGCAGGCGCTGTTACGGCGACCGCCGTCGGCCGTCGGGATCCCGGTCATGGTCAGTTTGACCGCGAACCGGAACTGGCCGTTGGGCACGATCTCGCCGTTCGCGACGGCGTGTGCCGGGCCTGCCGGGAAGATCCCGAGGCCGGCCGCGACGACCGTCGACGTGAGCAGCAGCCCGGCTCGACGAATGCGGTGCTTGAGCGTGACGTCCAAGAACTCATCCTCTGCTCTGCGCGGGAGCACCCGCGTCTGTCTGTCGTCGACTGCCTCGACGGCGTCGACGACAAACGTTGCTTTCACTATGGATAGACGCGGACCACCTGCCCCCAGGTTGTGATCTCGACGCTTCCAATGTGGTCATGCGAACCGAAGGTCGCGAGGGCGGCCGGCTGGTCCGGGGCTGACCGGGGGCCTGGCGGACCAGCCCCGCACGCGAGGCGCAGCTCACCGCCGCGCTGGTGGTGTGGCCTGAAACGCAGCCGGCGATCCGTTACAGTCCGCCCGTGTCGACCGACCAGTTGCTGCTTACTCACCCCGATCCGCCAACACCGCGGCACCTGCGCCTCGAGGTCGACGGGGCCCGGCTGCGACGCTGCACCTGGAGGGGCTCCGGCAAGGAAAGGTGCAGCTCCCGCGACTTCCCCAATCACGAGGCCGCCCGCGACGCCCTGGCGCGTGAGGCCGCGGCCCGTATGCGCGAGGGCTTCGCCTACGTCCGAGACGCGGCCGGCACCCCGCCCGGTGAGCCCGTCCTGCGGTGCGCCCCGCCGAACCGTTACGGTCCACAGACATTCGACCTGCACCCGCAAGGCCACACCCTCGCCGTCGCCTCCCTGCGCCGCGACGCGTACGGCGCCGACCTGCACCTCGTCGAAGTCGCCACCGGCCGACGCCGACTCGTGCACACCGAGGCGCCAGGCTCGGGACCCACGGGACAGACGTTCATCCATGCCGTGCTGTTCGACGCCGACGGCACCGGCTTGGTATACGCGCTCAACGGCGAGACCCGTCACCTCGACCTCGCCACCGGCACCACCCGGGTCCTCGCACATTACGAGCATCTCGGCAATGCCCGGTTCAACCACTTCTGCACCCGGCCGGCGCAGGACGCCACCCGGCGGCGGCTGCTGCTGTTCGATGCCGGCGACCAGGTCCGGGTCCGCGACACCGGCACCGGCGAGGACGTGCTGGTCGTGCCCGTCGCCGACCGCCCCGAGTGCCGCGCCGGAGCCCTGTCGCCCTCGGGGCGGCTGCTCGCCCTCGCCTTCGGCGTCGATGACTCCATCGTGCAGGTGTGGCACGTCGAGACCGGTCAGTTGCTGCACAGCACCCCCTTCCCGTTCCCGTTCTCCGGCACCACCGGCCGCACCGGGATCAGGGACCTGGGGTTCGACCCCGGCGAGAGGTTCCTCGTCGCTGCCGGCGGCTTCGCCGAGGGACCCTTCGCACTACCCGTCGGCGGGGACACGCTCGCCTGGGCGGTGCCCGATCCGTACCGGACCGACCGCTACGGCACCTGTTTCGGTTGGCAGTACTCCCCGTCGGGGGACCTTCTCGCGATCGGCGGCCGGCTGGGCGCCACGCTGCACCTGCCGGACGGCGCACCTTCACCGGTGCCGCTGGCGCTGTCGCACACCGGCCGCACCCACCGCGTCGTCTTCTCCGCCGACGGCACCCTGCTTGCCTGTGGCGGTGACAGCGGCCGGCTGTCCGTGCACCGCGTGACCGGCCAACCCTGACTTCTCGGGACATGACGGGGGGTTGGTCCTGCCGAGGTGCTTCCGCCAGGGTTCCGGACGGCGAGGATCTGAGCAGCGGACCCGACAGGCCGACTGCGAGGACGTGGCGATCCACTGTGGAGGGGGTGCGCGGCAGTCGATGTCACGAAGCCGTAAGATTTCGCCGTCCTCAGCGCGACTAGGGTCGATGGACATGAAGAAGGTTCTCGCCGCAGTCTGCGCTGCCGCAAGCCTCGCCCTGGCCGCATGCAGCGACGCCCCTGAACCTGCGGCCGACCCACCTCCCAGCAGCGGATCAGTGACCACGTCAGCGTCACCGGCCAGTCCCGCGCCGGACCCTGGCGGCACCGGCGAGACACCGCAGACGTTGCGGTTCACCGCCACCACCGTCGACGGCAAGACCTTCGACGCGGCCGCCCTCGCCGGCAAGCCCGCGGTGCTGTGGTTCTGGGCCGCCTGGTGTCCACGCTGCCGCGGCGACGCCGCGGAGATCCGTGACCTGCAGCAGCAGTACGCCGGGAAGGCCGGCGTCGTCGGCGTGGCCGGGCTCGGCAGCGGCGCCGCCGCGATGAAGGACTTCGTCGCCGACTACCGCCTCGACGGGTTCCCGCAGCTCGCCGACGACGCCGGCAAGGTGTGGCAGCGCTTCGAGGTGCCGAGCCAGCACTACTACGTCATCCTGGACAGCTCCGGGAAGGTGGCCCACTCCGGTCCGCTGACCGTCGCGCAGCTGAAGCAGAAGGTCGACGGGCTGCTCTGATGCCCGACGCCCCCTACGCTCTGGCGCTGGCCGCCGGGGTGCTGGCCGCGGTGAACCCGTGCGGATTCGCTCTGCTGCCCGCATACGTGTCGCTGCTGGTCGTCGACCAGCAGGCACCGGGGCGCAGGGCGCTGCCGGTGCTGCGGGCGCTGGCCATGACCGGGGCGATGACCGCGGGGTTCGTCACCGTGTTCGGGGCGTTCGGCCTGCTGGCCGCGCCGGCCGCGGACTGGGTGTCCCAGCGCCTGCCCTGGTTGACGGTCGTCATCGGCCTGCTGCTGGTGGCCCTCGGCGGGTGGCTGCTGTCCGGACGCGAGCTCGCCTCGCCGGTGCCCAAGCTCGGCCGGGCACCGGACCTGCGGCGCCGGTTCTGGCCGATGTACCTGTTCGGGATGTCGTTCGCGGTGGCGTCGCTCGGCTGCACCATCGGACCGTTCCTCGGCGTCGTCGTCATCGGGTTCAGCGCCGGCTCCACGGCGGCCGGCGTCGGGCTGTTCCTGTCCTACGCGGCGGGCATGGCCCTGGTCGTCGGCACCGTCGCGGTCGCCGTCGCGCTGGCGCAGCAGCCGGTGATCAGGGCGATGCGCCGCGCGGCGCCGCTGCTGTCACGCGCCGCGGGACTGCTGATGGTCCTCGCGGGGGCATATGTCGCCTGGTACGGCTGGTACGAGATCCGCATCTTCGCCGACCCGGACACCACCGACCCGGTCATCGACGCCGCCGCCACCGTACAGACAGCCCTCGCCGCCTCCGTCGATGCCATTGGCGCGGGTCGGCTTGCCGCAGCGCTCGGTGTTCTGGCCGCGGTGGGGGCGCTGGTGGCGCTGGCGCGGCGGCGGTACGGGCGATGACCGGCTGAATGCCTGAACGAAGATGGCGGCGAGGGCTTCAGGTGTCGTACTCGCCGTTCCAGGGCTCGTGGAAGCCGAGCCGTTGCGGGTAGAGCTCCGCCCATGGGCCGCTGCGGCTCTGTTCCGGATCGTCGGAGGTCTCGTCGATCAGGCCGAAGACGACTTCGTCGACGTCGACCCGGAAGGGCCGGATCGCGATGTCGCAGAAGGTGACCGGCCCGATGTCCGACAGCCAACCCGTCACCGTCTGGTCGGCCCGCTCGACTGCGTCTCCGTCGGCCCTGACGCCCGCGAACAACACGTCCGAGCCGAGGTGCTGTCCGGTGTCGTCGAAGCGGTGCAGGACCGCGTATATCCGCTGCTCCTGCCGCCAATCGTCGCCGAGGACGGCACCTTCTCGGTACGCGCCGGTGACGTCGGCGAAGAACTGTCCGCCTGCGTACCGGCCGATCCGGTCAGTGCGGTAGCCGGGCTCATACTTGATCGGGATGACTTCCGGGAGTCGCACATCGCGGATCTTAACTGCCTTCAGCGTGCAGAGCCTGCGCATCCTGAGCAATGGACGTGCGCCCGGTCGTGGAGCACGTGCACTGTGCACGTTCACAGGCGATTCGGCCCGCAGAAGCGGATGGTCGCGGGCTGACCGGACGGCCGGTTGCTGCTCCGCCGGTCCGGCGTCTCGGCTGCCCGCAACGCATGTTCACCTGCTTATTCCAGCAATCAGGACGAAGCGGCGGCGACACGATCACCTCTTGACAGCCGCAGCGCCATCGTTACCTTGAACTGTGAACGTGCACAGAAGTCAGGTAGAGCCCGCGTTTCGAGCAGGTTGACCAGGAGGATGTACATGCGCGGCAAGCACACCATCCGTGCCCCCTTGGCGGTCGTCGTGGCCACGGCCGTGGCGTTCGCCGGCTCCGTCGCCGGCACCGCGGCGCCCGCGACGGCGGCGGCCGGCGACGTCACCATCACGCCGGTCGAGAGCAACCTGGCCGGCAAGCCCTGGGTCTCGGCCGCGGCCAGCAGCGCATCGGCCAAGGCCGCCCGCGCGATCGACGGCGACCCCGGCACCGCGTGGCTGGCCTCGCGCCAGCGAGCGGGGGAGTGGCTGACCCTGCACCTCGGCGGACGCTATGACAACGTGCGCAAGGTCGAGGTCGTCTTCCCGGACAAGGGCGCCGTCTACCAGTACGTCATCGACGCGTCCTCCGACGGGACCACCTGGACGACGGTCGTCGACCGTACCGGCTCCTGGGTGCCGGGCCGCGGCGGGGTGCACCTGTTCACCCGCCCCGGCACCGCCCACCTGCGCGTCACCATCACCCGCGCCTCGCCGGGCGCGAAGATCGGTATCAGCGAGCTCTCGGCCTTCAACTACCTGCGCGACGACCTGGTGCTGGGCGCCGACCTGTCCTACGCCGACCAGAACACGGCCAGGGACGGCCTGACCTACCACGTCGACGATCCCGCCCAGGCCGTCGACCTGCTGTCCTTCGCCAAGAACGCCGGCATGGAGTACGTCCGCCTGCGGGTGTTCAACGACCCGCGCGACGAGCGCAGCCACGAGTACCTCGACCCCGCCTACCAGGGTCTCGAGCGAACCGCGGCGGTCGCGAAGTCGGTCGCGGACAAGGGCATGGGGCTCGGCATCGACCTGCACTACTCCGACCACTGGGCCGACCCGAGCAAGCAGGCCAAGCCGACCGCCTGGACCAGCCTGTCCTTCGCGGACCTCACCGCCGAGGTCTACGACTACACGCACGACTACGTCCAGGCGCTGGTCGACCAGGGCACGACGCCGGACAAGGTGGCCGTCGGCAACGAGCTCATCAACGGGTTCCTCTGGGGCAGCGAGCGGCCGCAGCCGTGGTTCGCCGACCCGGCCGACTGGTGCTTCACCTGCTACTTCAACAATGATCCCGCCTTCGTCGCGCAGCCGGGCGGCGGCCTGCTGTGGGACTACTTCGGCTCGTCGGACGCCACCGAGCGGGCCGCGTACGACGCGGCATGGGACCGGTTCACGACCCTGCAGGCCGCGGGCATCAAAGCCGTCCGCGACGTGTCGGCGGCCAATGGCCTCGACATCAAGCTCGAGACCCACGTCATCATCGACGACGGCAGGCTCGACCGGACGCTGGAGTTCTGGAGCCAGTTCCTCACCCGGCTCAAGGCCAAGGGCCAGGACATCGACGTGATCGCGCACTCCTACTACCCGGAGTGGCACGGCAGCGCGGAGGACTACGAGCGCAACCTGCACGCGATCGCCGCGGCACACCCGGGCTACGAGCTTGAGATCGCCGAGACCTCCCACCCGGCCAACGACTGGGACGGGATCCCGGTGCCGAACTCGCCGTACCCGAAGACCGCGCAGGGGCAGGCCGACGCGTACCAGCGGGTCTTCCAGATCGCCAACGACCTGCCGGACAACCGCGGCATCGGCGCGCTCGTCTGGGAGCCGGCCAACTGGCAGGAGATGGTCGACTGGGGCAACTCCAGCTGGCCCGTCCTGAACGTCTTCGGGTCGGTCGAGGTCTACCGCAAGAGCGACGCCGAGCGGGTGCTGCAGGACACGGTCTACACCGCGACGCCGGTCCGGCGGGCGCCGCGCCTGCCCGCGACCGTCGACGTGCTGACGACGGCCGACGGCTCGATCGCACCCGTCGCCGTCACGTGGGACGCGGTCCCGAGCGGCGCCACGAGCGCACCGGGGGAGATCGTGGTGAACGGCACGACCGCGTACGGGCCGGTGACCGCCGTCGTGGACGTGGTAAGGCGCCTCGGCCCGCCGATCATCGCGTGACCACGTTCGACCGGTCCGGACCGGCCGGATCTGACATCAAGTCGGCCACCTTCCGCACCTCGGAGCCGGCGGTCTGACACGCACCCGATGACGACCTCGGCTCCCGCGGCACGCCGTAGGATCCGAGGCCGTCATCGGGCCGCTATCCCAGCCGTGGCGTGAGCGGGGTCAGCTGCTGGATGTCGTGCCGTGCCCGCAGCTCCGCGATCGCGGCCTGGTCCGGTCGGCCGCCGCCGATCAGGTCACTCAGCTCCTGCAGGTACACCTCGTGTCCGGCCGGGGTCACGAGGAACAGCATCCGTGCCGGCGCGGGACCCGGGTTGAAGAACGCGTGCGGCACCCCCGACGGCACGAACATGCTGCTACCCGCGCCGCCACGCAGCACCTTGGCGCCGTCGTCGGACTCCCAGCCGCGCCAGTCGCCCGCGGCGGTCGGCGACCCCGCCCGGGGACGGAACGCCAGCAGGTCGAGCTCGCCCTCCAGGATGTAGAACAGCTCCTCGGCATGGTGATGGAAGTGCGCCCCCACATCGAAGCCGGGCTGCACGACGGTCTCGAACATCGACCAGGTCGGGGTCTGCTCGGCGCCGACCTTCATGGTCATGCCGGAGCCCGCGATGGGCCGTCCGGCGCCGGGAGGCAGCAGAAGTCCAGCAGTCATCGGTGTCATCCCTTCAACGGCACAGGTTCGGCGGTGGTGCGCCCGGTCGCGCGGACCACCGTCCACGTCGTCCACCGCCGCCGCGGTCTCGCCCCACAGACGCTACCGAGACCTGGACACCTGGTCCTGGTACAGAAGCTGCTACTCTCCCGCCGAGACCGGGGGACTGTCCATGGACGAAGCGGCGGCGCGTCGAGCCGAACTCGGCCTGTTCCTGCGTACTATGCGGGCGGCCGTGACACCCGCCGACGTCGGGTTGACGCCCGACCTGCAGCCCGGACGGCGGCGCACGCCGGGGCTGCGCCGCGAGGAGGTCGCCGAGCTGTCCGGCGTCAGCCTCACCTGGTACACCTGGCTCGAACAGGGCCGTAACGTCACCCCGTCGACCCAGGTCGTGGACGCGCTCGCGCGCGCCCTGCGGCTCAACGAGGACCAGCACCACCACCTGCGCCGCCTCGTCGGCCCCAGACCGCCGGTCCGGGCGCCGCAGCCGCAGCCGCACCGCCGGCTGCAACGACTCGTCGACGCCCATACGACGGTCCTCGCCGTCGTCTACGACCGCCACTTCGACTATGTGGTGTGGAACAGGGCGTACGCCCAGGCGCGGCTCGACCCGCTGACGCTGCCCGCGGACCGGCGCAATCTGCTGTGGATGATGTTCACGTACCAGCCGAACCGTGCGGTGATGGGTGCGCGCTGGGAGGTCGCGGCCCGCGCGGTGCTCAGCCAGTTCCGCATCGCGGCAGGCGAGCATCCCGGCGACCCGCGGTACACCTACCTGGTGGATCTGCTCCGGCGGTCGAGCCGCGAGTTCGCCACGTGGTGGGCCGAGTACGACGTACGTCCGTTCCGCGCGGCACGCCTCGTCCTGCACGGCGACAGCGCGGACACCGCCGTGGACGTGTTCCAGCTCCGCCTGGTCGACGAACCCGACCTGCTCATGGTGATCCAGGTGCCCGCGACCGGCCCGGACGACGCTGCCGCCGCGTGAGGCGGGCGTCAGGAGACCGCCGGTGGCCAGCGGTGTTCGCGCCACTCGTCCCAGGTCGCGAACCCGGCCGGCGGGTCGTCGATGGGTTCGCTGCCGTCGAGCTCGCCCGGTGTGGGGATCTCGATGAAGGCGGCCCACTCGGCGAGTTCCTCGTCGGACATCGGCCAGGTGGTGTGCGGCGCTTCGGCCAGCCGCCGGTCGGCTCGTCTGCGCTGCTCGGCGGGGGCGAGTTCGAAGTAGCGCAGCTCGGCCGCCGCGCCCAGGTCCGCTGCCGCCCGGCGGAGCGCGGAGCGCTCGTCGCGGCTCCAGAGGCCGTAGTCGATCACGACGTTGTTGCCCAGTTCCAGGGCGCGCAGCCCGATCTGGATGAGCCGCCCTTCGATCACGTCGCCGGCCGAGGTCGGATTGTCGTGGCCGTAGAGGGCCTTGACCCACTCGTCCTTCGTGAGGCGAAGTGCCTGGTGCTCGATCTCGATGCACCGAGCGGCGGTGGTCTTCCCGGTGCAGGGCAGCCCCACGGTCAGGAACAGTGTCGGTCGCCTCATGATCACCCGCTTTCGCCGAACCGGAACCCTCATCATCGCCTCCGCCGGTTCGGCGGCGAACGGCGGCCGGGCCGCAGCCCTTGTCCGCCCGCGCCGCCGAGCGCGGGTCGGCCGGCGGAGAAGAGCCGACCGCACCCGCCCGGTCCCGGGTGAGGCACGGACGCCCGAGAAGGCCGCTGTCTCGCGACTCCACCGAGTCATGAAGCAGGCCGTAGCATGGCCGGATGGCCATTCCGGAGTCCCTGCTGGCCGATATGGCCGATCCGGTCTGGTGGGCTGCCTACCTCCCCGACTGCCGCGAGTTCGACGCCGCCGACGACGGCGCGGACCCGCCGTTCTGGTTCGAGGACCGACCGCCGGTGGACCTCCCCGTGGCCGGAGGCTACGGTCTGCGGCTGGGCGGCCGGTACGGCTTCTGGTTCCATCTGCTCGAACTCACCGGCCCTGGGTCGCTGCTCGGCCCGCTGGGCAGCGACGACGGCGCACATCCTGTGCCGCACGTGTTCCGCTGGGACGAGTTCGACCTGCTATGTCGCGCGATGGCACTGAACGATCCGGCCCTGCGCTATCCCGGACCCGCCGCGGCGCTGCTGTGCCGATTCGCCTTCCTGTCCGAGGAAGAGGATCTGGACGCCGTGACGCCCGTGCTCGACGCTTCGTTGCACGCCACCCGCCCGCAGTCGCTGGGCCTGTACGGCGCCTGGCCCGGTGCGGGTCACTGGCTTCGCATGCGCGATCTGCGCGGCACCGGCGTCACATGGCACCGTGACACGGCGGGCGACCTCACTGCGGACCAGGACCACCGGCAGCGGACCGACACCCTCTGGCCGCTCCACACACTCCGTCGCCGCAGCGAGCCGCGTGCCGTGGCCGCTCCGGGCGACGACCATGGGCCGGACGCGGGGCGACCGGACGACGGCTCAGGCGAATTTCCGTGGCCCGGATGGCGGGCGATGCTGGCGGCCGCGGAGCTGACTCTGGCGAACGCGGCGGATCCGGCGTGGCGGGCCGACCCCCGTATCAGCGCCCACCTGGGCGACCTGCTCGCGGGGGAGCTGCGCAGCGGCCCGGTGCTGGCCGCGCTGCTGGCGCGGGCGGGCTGCCGTCACCCGACCGTGCTGCGGGCCCTGCGCGAGCCGGTGCATCCGCTGGAGGCGGTATGGGTGGCCGAGTTGCTCACCGGCGTACGCCGGGGCACGCTGCTCGCCTCCCACTGCGGACCCAGCCCGTTTCATCCCCGGCCGAGCCGGGAGCTGACACTGCAGTTCGATCTCGACCGCGAGTCCATGGCCCGCTTCGGCGAGCTGGTGCTGGAGCTCGACGTGGCGTTGCGCTGCCGGTGGCAGGGTGACGCGATGGGCTTCGCATACAGCCATCCCGCGATGGCCTCGGCTGCAGGTGCCGGGCTAGGGCAGGCGTCGATCACGCTGGTCGGTGACGTCGAGAGCGGTAGGCGTACGGTCGGCGAGGTGCTGGCCAGGCGCGGTGCCGGCATCCGGTTGACCGCCGGTGGCGGCGCGTTCGCCTGATGCGGCGTGACCACTACGCGAGCAGGCAAGCGGCCACGCCGAAGATCAGCACTAGCGCGGCGGCGATCCACCATTCGCCGGTCAAGCCGCGCAGCACCTCGGACTCCCGGGCGACCAGCGCGGCACGGCCGATGACGAGGACGCCGGTGACGATCAGCCACAGGACGGCCAGTTTCACGTCGACGAGTCCGAGCACGGTGCCGCCGAGCAGTATCACTCCCGCATAGACCCACATGACGACTCCACTCGACAGAACGGCGACGTGTCTCGAGCCCGCATCCCACCAGATCGGAGGGTACGGGAACCCGGAGGTCCTGGTCGATGCCAACGTCGTATGAGGTGACGGCGGGCGGCCGGTCCGGATCGGAGGCACTGCGGGCGGTCGGCACGTGCTGAGCCTTCACAACGGCGGGGGAGTCTGTTTAACTGTCTGCACCCCTATAGGAGAGCGCTCTCCCATCGGCTCCGATCAGGACGGAGGTGAGGGCGCGCACGCCCGCGTTGCCGGGCGGTGCGGCGCCACCCATCGAGTCGCACCAATTCTGAGGCCCACCGAGTCACGGTGCGGCCGACAGCTCACCGAACAGACGTGATCGGCGCACGTCTTCATCAGTTCTCTCTACGGGAGAGGTGCCAACCGATCATGTTCCTACGCAGAGTGCTGCTCTGTGTCGCCCTCATGCTGGCCGGGCTCGGCTTCAACGCCGCCCCTGCGCAGGCCGCCCCCGACTTCACGGTGCTGATCTTCAGCAAGACCGCGGGGTTCCGGCATGACTCGATCCCGGTGGGCATCACCGCGATCCAGCAGCTCGGCACGGCCAACAACTTCGCCGTCGAGGCGACCGAGGACGCGACCCAGTTCAACGACGCCAACCTGGCCAGATTCAAAGCCGTGATCTGGCTGTCCACCACCGGCGACGTGCTCGACGCCACCCAGCAGGCCGCGTTCGAGCGCTACGTGCGCGCCGGCGGCGGCTACATCGGCGTGCACGCCGCGTCCGACACCGAGTACGACTGGGCCTGGTACGGCGGCCTGGTCGGCGCGTACTTCGCCAGCCACCCGGCGATCCAGCCGGTCACGGTGCGCATCGAGGACACGGCCCACCCGTCCACCGCGGGCCTGCCGGCCAACTGGAACCGGACCGACGAGCTCTACAACTACCGCACCAACCCGCGCGCGTCGGTGCACGTGCTGGCCAACCTGGACGAGTCCACGTACACCGGTGGCAGCATGGGCGCCGACCACCCGATCTCGTGGTGCCGCGCCTACGACGGCGGACGCTCCTGGTACACCGGCCTCGGGCACACCCAGGAGAGCTTCAACGAGGCCAACTTCCGCACCCACCTGCTCGGCGGCATCCGCTACGCGGCCCAGGGCACCGGCAGCTGCACGGTCGGCGGACCCCCGCCGGTCGGCACGTTCAGCCAGGTGACGCTGGCCAAGGGCGTGGCCGAGACGGGCGAGCCGATGGGCCTGACCGTGCTGCCGAACCGGGGCGTGCTGCACACCTCCCGCGACGGCGTGGTCCGGTACACCGACGTCAACGGCAACACCAAGATCGCGATGAGCCTGCAGGTGTACACCCACGACGAGGAGGGTCTGCAGAGCATCAAGGCCGACCCGAACTTCGCCACCAACCGGTGGGTGTACCTGTACTACGCGCCGCCGCTGAGCACCCCGGGCGGCGACTCCCCGACCACCGGCACGGCGGCGCAGTTCGCCCCGTTCAACGGCTCGAACAAGCTGGCCCGGTTCACGGTGCGCGACGACAACACGATCGACCCGGCGTCGCAGGTCACCATCCTCGACGTGCCGACCAGCCGCGGGCAGTGCTGCCACGTCGGCGGCGACATCGACTTCGACGCGGCCGGCAACCTGTACCTGTCCACCGGTGACGACACCAACCCGTTCGACTCGGGCGGCTCCGCGCCGATCGACGAGCGGCCCGACCGCAACCCGGCGTTCGACGCCCAGCGCACCGCGGGCAACAGCAACGACCTGCGCGGCAAGGTGCTGCGGATCAAGCCCGGAGCGACCGGCGGCTACACCATCCCGGCCGGCAACATGTTCGCGCCGGGCACTCCCAACACCAAGCCCGAGGTGTACGCCATGGGCTTCCGCAACCCGTTCCGGATGAGCGTCGACAAGGCCACCGGGGTCGTCTACCTCGGCGACTACGGCCCCGACGGCGGCGCCGACCCGAACCGCGGCCCGGCGGGCACGGTCTCGTTCGAGCGGATCACCCAGCCCGGCTTCTTCGGCTGGCCGTACTGCTCCAACTACAACACCCCCTACCACGAGTACACGTTCCCCAGCGGCCCGTCGACCGGCCTGTTCAACTGCGCCGGCGGTCCGACGAACAACTCCCGCAACAACACGGGCATCACCACCCTCCCGCCGTCGCAGGCCGCCTGGCTGCCGTACGGCGGTGCGGGTCCCTGGCGGCCCGAACTGGGCGGCGGCGGCCCGATGGGCGGCCCGGTCTACCAGTTCAACCCGTCCCTGGTCTCCGACGTGAAGTGGCCGGCCTCCTACAACGGCAAGGCCATGCTCGGCGAGTTCACCAGCCGCTGGATCAAGGCGGCCACGATCAACGCCAACGGCACCGCCGGTGCGATCGACCCGGTGCCGTGGTCCGGCACCGCGATCATGGACATGGAGTTCGGGCCGGACGGCGCCCTGTACGTGCTCGACTACGGCACGACCTGGTTCGGCGGCGACGCCAACTCGGCCGTGTACCGCATCGAGTACAACAGCGGCGGCAACCGGTCGCCGATCGCCCAGGCCGCGGCCAACCCGTCCACCGGAGCTGCCCCGCTCACCGTGCAGTTCAGCTCGGCGGGCAGCAACGACCCGGACGGCGACGCGATCACGTACGCCTGGGACTTCACCAGCAACGGCAGCACCGACTCCACGGCGGCCAACCCGACGTTCACGTACGCGGCCAACGGCGAGTACACCGCCACGCTGACGGTCCGTGACACCGGCGGCCGGATCTCCACGGCCAGCGTCGTGGTCGGCGTCGGCCGGCCCGGCATCCAGATCGTCATCCCGGGCAACGGCACCGTGTTCCAGTTCGGCGACCTGATCCCCTACGAGATCCGGGTCACCGACCCGAACGTCGGCACCGTCGACTGCAATCGGGTCGTGCTCAACTACGTCCTCGGCCACGACAGCCACGGACACCCCATCACCAGCAAGAACGGCTGCACCGGCTCGATCCAGACCACGGTCGACGGTGAGCACGACGCGGCCGCGAACATCTTCGGGGTGCTCGCCGCGGTGTACACCCCGCCGACCGGCGTCGCGGTCCAGGCCCAGCACCAGTTGCAGCCCAGGACCCGGCAGGCCGAGCACTACAGCACCATGAACGGTGTCCAGATCGCCGCCAAGGCGAGCGCGCACGGCGGCAACGCCGTCGGCTACATCGAGAACGGTGACTGGATCTCGTTCGCGACGTACAACCTGACCGGCGTCACCGGGTTCAAGGCGCGGGTCGCCTCGGCCGGTGTCGGCGGCACGCTGACCGTCCGGGTCGGCTCACCCACCGGCACGGTCGTGTCCACGGTGCCGGTCGCCCCGACCGGCGGCTGGGAGACCTGGGTCGACGTGACCGGCACGGTGACCGTGCCGGCCGGAACCCAGCAGCTGTACCTGGTGTTCACCGGCGCGGCCACCGGCTCGCTGTTCGACATCGACGACTTCACGTTCACCGCGGGCGGCACCCAGCCGCCGACGGGCACGAACCTGGCGTTGAACCGTCCGGCGACGGCGTCGAGTGTCGAGGGCGCCTACACGGCGGCGGCGGCGGTCGACGGTTCGCTGACCACCCGGTGGGGCAGCGCGTTCGCCGATCCGCAGTGGATCCAGGTGGACCTGGGCCAGTCGTATGCGATCAACCGGGTGAAGCTGACCTGGGAGGCGGCGTACGGTTCGGCGTACCAGATCCAGACCTCGGCCGACGGCACGACCTGGACGACGGCGCGTTCGGTCACCGGCGGTGACGGCGGCGTCGACGACAACACCGGGCTGACGGCCAACGGCCGGTACGTGCGGATCAACGGCACGGCCCGCGGCACCGCCTGGGGTTACTCGCTGTTCGAGTTCGAGGTCTACGGCGACGGCAGCCCGCCGCCGCCGACGAACAACCTCGCGCTGAACCGTCCGGCCACCGCGTCCAGCGTGGAAGGCGCGTTCGTGGCGACGGCGGCGGTCGACGGCTCGCTGACCACCCGGTGGGGCAGCGCGTTCGCCGATCCGCAGTGGATCCAGGTGGACCTCGGCCAGTCGTACGCGATCAACCGGGTCAAGCTGACCTGGGAGGCGGCGTACGGTTCGGCGTACCAGATCCAGACCTCGGCCAACGGCACGACCTGGACCACGGTGCGGTCGGTGACCGGCGGCAACGGTGGCGTCGACGACAACACGGCACTCGGGGCCACCGGCCGATACGTGCGGATCAACGGCACGGCCCGCGGCACCGCGTACGGCTACTCGCTGTTCGAGTTCGAGGTCTACAGCTGATCGGGTAGACCGACCGGGCGCGGAGGACCGCTCAGGTCCTCCGCGCCCGGCAGGCGTCACGGCGTCACTTGCCGGTGCCGTCCGGCAGGCCGTCGCCGGCCATCAGCCCGTCCACGCCGGTGGTGCTCAGGTAGACGTGCTGGTGGCCGTTTCCGGCATCGACGTTGATCTGGTCGAGCTGCGTCGCGGCCACCGACCAGGCCGCCACCGCCAGCTCGCGCTGCCGCGAAGCCGCGGCCTCCACCGGCCGGCGGGACGACTCGGGCAGCGCCCGCGCCGCGGACAGCGTGTCCAGCGCGGCGGCCAGCTGCTCGACCGCGTTGCGCAGCGCGCCCCGGGCGACATTGGTGGCCGTCATTCCCGACACGGTCGTGGTATACCACGCGATCTCGGCCGTCATGGTCTTCTTCCACTGTGCCAGCTGGGCGTCATCGACCTTGCCCGGCTCGGCGAGCCCCTCGGCGATCGGCGTGATCACCCCGGCGGTGGCCCGCGCATGCGTGGTCAGCTCGGCGATCTGCGTCTTGTCCCGGCGGGCCTCCTGCTCGCGCAGCTGCTCCACCGTGGTGTCCGCGGCTCCGGGCGCGGCGACCTGCGTCCCGATCAACACCCCGACCAGCACCGCCACCGCCAAGCCGGCGAGGATCCGCAGCACCTGCGCGGCTGGACGGGCCGGCCGCGACGCGGCGGGCGTGGTGTAGGACGGCTTGCCGGTCTTGCGTGACATCGGGATGCTCCTTGGCGAAGGCAGGACAGGTCACTGATCGCCGCCGCACGATCATCCGCGACGACAGTAGCGACGGTGATCGGCCGGTGTCCATGCCGGTCGCGCATCCCGGAACGGCGAGCTCAACCTCTGACGACGAAGTCCAGCTCACCGACGGGGTTGGCGAACTGGCTGACCCGCAGCGACACCTGCATCCGCCACGTCCCGGCGACCGGGAGCATGACCTGCGCCGTGTACAGGCCCGCCGACACCTGCGTCAGCGGGACGGCGCCGAGCGACGTCCCGCCGGAGGACAGGCGTACCACCGGCGGGGCGACGCCCTCGGTGGGTTCGCCGGCCGCGGTGGTCAGCCGCAGGGTGATGGTGTTGGAGCCGCGGGTGAGCGGGTTGAGGGAGGCGCGCACCTTGATGTCGCCCAGGGTCGTCTCGTGCGTGTCCGGATCGGCCTCGGCCGACGCGCTCGCGGGCCGGGGGTCGGCCTCGGGGCTGGTGTCGACGAGGAATCCGGTGATGAGCAGGGCGACGGCGAGGAATGCGCCCTCGATCGCGGTCGCGCGCACCACCGGTCGGGAGTGCGCCTGCGGGCCGGTCCTGCTCGCCGCCCGCCTGAGGCGGGGGAGCAGCGACCACCTGTTCCACGCCGCGATGGCCAGAGCCGCCAGCACGACGGCGATCTTCGCCAGGACCAGCCGGCCGTAGCCGGTGTCGACGAGAGCCGTCCACGAACCGAGGATCCGCCACACGAGCAGCGTGCCGGTGGCGACCAGGGCCGCGAGGACGCCCGCGGCGGCGGTCGAGAACCGGGCGAGCACCTCGGCCGCGGTGGTGCCACGGCCGGCCAGGGCCGGCAGGGTCAGCGCCAGTCCGGCGAGCCCGCCGAGCCAGACGCTGCCCGCGAGCAGGTGCAGCGCGTCGGCGCCGACGACGGGGAGTTCGGGGCTGGCCGCGCGGGTGTGCCCGACCAGGGCGGGGGCCATGGCCGCGAGCGCGGCGGCTGCTGCCGCCGCGACGTGCCGCCGTCGTGCCGCCGAGCCCGTGCTGAGCAGCGTCACGGCCAGCGCCAGCCCACCCACGACGGCCCCGGTGACGGCGTACTCGGTCAGCGGCAGGGAGGACCAGGTCGCACCCTGGCTGAGCAGGGACGGCCCGCCGCCGAGCAGGTAGACCGCGGTGATCGGCAACGCGGCGAGCCAGGCCACGGCCGCGGCGGCACCGGCGGCGCGCGCGAGGGCGGCGATCCGGCGTCGTGGGCGATCGGCGCCGGGGTCGGCGGGCAGGAACAGGGCGGCGAACGCGACGAGCCCGGCGGCGAGCAGGAGGCCGAGGTAGCCCAGCACGCGGGCCAGGGTCAGCGTCCAGGGGACCTCGGGGATGCTGCTCGGTTCAGCCGCGGCCGGGGTGTTGACGGGGGTGGGCGCGCCGACGGAGAAGGTGAGCGCGCCGCTGATGGGATGGCCGTCCTCGGACACGACCCGCCAGGTGACCACGGTCGTGCCGTCGCCCAGGCGGGCGGGCAGCTCGACTTCGAGTTCAGCGCCCGTGACGGTCGGCTGCGCTTGGACCGGCTCACCCTGCGGGCCGTAGACCTGGACACCGCCCGGGACAGCGCGTACGGCTTCGTCGAAGGTGAACAGGATCCGCTCGGGTGCGGTCTGCAGCACCGCGCCCTCGGCCGGGTCGGTGCTGGTGAGGTGCGCGTGCGCGTGCGCCGGCTGGGGCAGGCCGAGCAGCATCGCGGAGACGAGGACCAGGACCAGCAATGCCGTCGTCCGGATCCGCCGCGCCCCTTGGCCGGTCATGGCCGGCGGCGCTGTCGGACGAGCGCCGTGCCGCCGAGCAGCGCGCCGAGGACCCCGGCCACCAGCGCGGCGATCGTCAGTGCGCGGTCCGTTCCCGGCGCGGGCGCCGCGGCGGGGGCGTGCGTGGCGTGGGCGTCCCCGGTGGCCGTGTGGTGGAGCGTGCCCGCGGCGGGCGCGGAGGTGGTGAAGCTCGGGGCGGGCAGTTCGAGCGCCTCGGCGTTCCGCCCGTCCTGGGCGACCTCGATCCAGGCGGATTCGCCCTGCTCGCAGGTCTGGATGGTCGGGAAGACGAGCTCGGTCCCCGCGGTCTCGGGCAGCTGGACCGAGAGTTCGAAGACCTCGCGGTAGCCGTTCGGGAGCGGGGACTGCGTGCTGAACGAGACCGAGGCGACCCGTTGCACGATCTTGTTGCCGTGGGCGTCCACCGCGGGCGGGTCGACCGTCTCGGTCTGCTTCGCGATCGTCCACAATGCCGTCCGGGTGGGGGTCACCGAGGTGATCTGCGGCGGGATCTGAATGGTGATCTTGGTGGTGGGCGAGTCCTCGCAGCCGTGCCCGACGCTGAACTGCAGGACGGCGTGGGCGCCGGCCGCGGTCGTGGACGGGGTGACGGTGACGTGCGCACTGGCCGGGTCCGCGAAGCCGAACACGCTGACGATCAGCGTGGCGGCGCTGGTCTGCAGGACGCGCCGGGCTTGCGTTCGGGTCGAACGGCGGTCGTGCCGGCCGGCCTGGATCCGGGCGGATCCGATGTCATTGCGCCGCATGTCGCTTCCTCGCGCCTCAGGACGAGCCGGCTCGCCGGTGTTGATCTGTGCGGGCTCGCCGATTCGGGGTCGCAGTGATTCGACCAACAGGCCGAACCGATGTCAAGTATGTGAACTCTCGGCGGACCCTGGCCTTGCGGCGTCTCAGACAGCACAGTAGCGTCAGTTCACGTTGATGAACTGAGGTCCATATCGTGGACAGCCGCTAAATGGGAGGGGCGCCATGCCTAACATCACCGTCGAACTGCTCGCGGGCCGGTCCGTGGAGCAGCGCAGGGCGTTCGCCCGAGCCGTGACCGACAGCGCCGTCGAGATCCTCGGAGCCCGTGAGCAGGATGTCCGCATGGTGTTCACCGAGATCACCGCGGACGTCGTGGCCAACGGAGGTGTGCTGGCCAGCGAGGACGCCTCGCGCGCCGGGGTGGTGGCCGCGCTCGAGAAGCGCTGAGACCACCGCTCGTTCGCGCACTGTGCGGGCGCGAGCGGGTGGAGGAGCGGGGCCGACCCATGGGCAGGGTCGGCCCCATCGTCGTTGTCGGGGCCGGTCGGGTGGTGTGCCGCCGGCAGAGCGCGACCCGTGCGCCGGGTCAGCGCACCAGCCGGTTGTCGCGCATCGCCGACAGGCGGGCTTTCACACTCAGCAGGGTCTCGATGATGAAGTCCTCCCGGCCCTTCTTGAGCCGGCTGATCGGGACCGCGATGCTCAGCGCGTCGACCGACTGGTGCGAGAACGGCAGCGCGACGCCGAAGCAGCGCACGCCCAGGCAGGATTCCTCGGTCTCCTCCGCGTAGCCGAGCTGGGCGGCCTTGTCGATCGTCGCCAGCAGCGCGTCCCGGTTCGTGATCGTCTGAGAGGTGATGGCCTTGATCTGGTGGGGGACGAACGTGCCGCGCACGTCTTCGGGCATCTCGGCGAGCATCGCCCGGCCCAGGGCCGTGCTGTAGGCCGGCAGGCGGCGGCCGACGGCCGAGTACATGCGCAGCGGGTGTTTGGACTCGCGCTTGGCGGTGTAGATGACCTCCGCGCCTTCCAGCCGGCCCAGGTGCACCGTCTCCTCGGTGGCCGCCGCGATCTCGTCCATCACGCCGCTGGCGCGCGCCAGCACCGGGTCGCCGTCGATGTAGGCGGAGCTGACCGTCAGCGTGTGCACCCCGAGCCGGTAGACGCTGCCGGTCTGGTCGGTGTCCAGCCAGCCGCGGGCGCACATGGTGCGCAGTAGCGCGTGCAGGCTGCTCTTCGGGATGCCGAGGCGGGTCGCCAGCTGCAACTGGGTGCCGGGTCCGTTGGCCGCGATGTCGTCCAGGACGTCGAGGACACGCGCAGCGGATTTGACCGCCGAGGTGGCGGAGCTGCCGTTGACCGTCTTGTCCGCGTCCACCGCGGCCTCCTCATCAATCGTCACAGTGCATGTTCCCGACGTTATACCACTAAACCACAGTTCACATGGAGGGACTGATTTCGGCCCCTTGACTCGTGATCGGGGCCATAGGTATCGTCGCGTTCAGTTCACATAGCGGAACCGGGTTCACAAACGAGGAGCAGTTTTGATCGAGGTAAGGCACTCCGTATCGCCGTCGAGCGTGGAGACGGCAACGAATGCGGACCTGCGGAAGAACTTTCTCGTCGACAGCCTGTTCCGCACCGGCGAGGTGCACGGGGTCTACACCCACGACGACCGGCTGGTCGTCGGCGGAGCGGTTCCCGGCGCCGGCCGGCTCGAACTGCCGGCCTGGGACGTGCTCGGCACGGACTCGCACCTGGCCCGCCGCGAGCTCGGCATCGTCAACGTCGGCCAGGCCGGCCACGTGCTCGTCGACGACGAGAAGTTCGAGCTGCGCCACCTGGACGGGCTGTTCGTCGGCCGCGGCAGCGAGGTCGTGTTCGCCGGGGCCGACGCCGCGTTCTACTTCGTCTCCGCTCCGGCGCACGCGTCCTACCCCACCGCGCTGCTCAGCCACGCGGCGATCGAGCCGGTCAAGCTGGGCACGGCGCAGGGCGCGAGCGAGCGCAGCCTCTACCGGTACGCCTGGGGTCAGGAGCTGCAGACCTCGGTGCTCCAGTTCGGCGTGACCGTCATCGCCGACGGCTCCGTCTGGAACACGTTCCCGCCGCACCTGCACGACCGGCGCACCGAGGTCTACATGTACGTCGACCTCGACGAGAAGGACCGGATCTTCCACCTGATGGGCCAGCCCGGCGTCTCGCGCCACCTCGTCGTGCGCGACCGCGAGGCCGTCATCTCCCCGCCGTGGTCGATCCACTCGGGCGTCGGCACCGGCTCGTACGCCTTCATCTGGGCGATGGCCGGCGAGAACAACGACTACACCGATCTGCAGGCCGTGGCGCTGGAGGACCTGTGACCACCCCGCCCGCCGCGCCACCGCGGTCGCCGTTCGACCTCAGCGGTCGCTGCGCCGTGGTGACCGGGGCCGGCCGCGGCCTGGGCCAGGCCATCGCCTACGGGCTCGCCCAGGCGGGAGCCGACCTGGTCCTGCTGGGCCGGCCGGGCAGCCAGTCGGCCACCCGCGACCGGGTGGCCGAGCTCGGCCGGGACGTGCAGCTCGTCGACCTCGACGTCAGCGACCACGACGCCGTCGAGCGGGTCGCCGCGCGGGTCACCGCCGACCGCCAGGTCGACATCCTGGTCAACAACGCCGGCATCATCGACCGCGAGGACTCGGTGGACGTGAGCCGGCAGTCGTGGAACCGCGTGGTGGACGTCAACCTGAACGGCCTGTTCCTGCTCTGCCAGCAGTTCGGGCGCCCGATGACCGAGCGCGGGCACGGCAAGATCGTCAACATCGCCAGCCTGCTCTCCTTCCAGGGCGGACTGCGCGTGGCGGCGTACGCCGCCAGCAAGCACGGCGTCGCCGGCGTCACCAAGGCCCTGGCCAACGAGTGGGGCCGGTTCGGGGTGCAGGTCAACGCCATCGCGCCCGGCTACATGAACACCGACAACACCACCGCGTTGCGGGCGGACCCGGACCGCTCCCGGTCCATCCTCGAACGCATCCCCGCCGGTCGCTGGGGAGACGCCGCCGACATCGCCGGAGCGGCCGTCTTCCTGAGCTCCGCCGCCGCAGACTACGTCAACGGCCATGTCCTGGTCGTCGACGGAGGTTGGATGGCCCGCTGACCCTGGCCTCCAGCGCACCAAACCCGTACGATCCGCCGACCGCCATCCGCCCAAATGGCGGCAGGTTTCTCGCTCGATTTGTGCCACCCCCAGCCGGATTCTCCGGCACTGAAGAGATCGAGGATCACCGTGAAGATCGCGTTTCGTCCCACCGCAGTCTTATTGACCCTGTCCCTGGCAGTCGTCGGCCTGGCCGCCTGCAGCGAGGCCCCGGCCGGGGAGAACGACCCCGCCGGCGCGGGCGCCTGCAAGCCGGCCGACGTCAAGCTGGTCGGCCAGGTCCGCAACGAGTCCAACCCCTACGAAGCCTCGTGGCTGGCCGGCGGCGACGCCTTCGCCAAGACGGTCGGGCTCACCCAGCAGCGCCTCACCTACGGCGGTGACTCCACCAAGCAGCAGGAGCAGATCAGCCAGATCCTGGCCGGCGACACCAAGTGCCTGGTGATGAACGTGCTCCCCAACGGCGACTCGGACACCGCGCCGATCGTCAAGGGCGCCGACAAGGCCGGCGCGTTCCTCGTCACCCAGTGGAACAAGCCGGCCGACCTCAAGCCGGCCGACTACAAGACGTGGATCAGCCACATCACCTACAACGGCGTCGAGTCCGGCAAGCAGATCGGTGACGCGCTGGCCAAGTCGATCGGCGGCTCGGGCGGCATCATCGCGCTGCAGGGCGTCCTGGACACCGCGGCCGCCAAGGACCGGTTCGCCGGCCTGCAGGAGTCGCTCAAGGCGAACCCCGGCGTCCAGTTGCTCGACCAGCAGACCGCCAACTTCTCCCGCGCCGAGGCGCTGACGGTCACCAAGACGCTGCTGACCAAGCACGGCGACAAGGTCAAGGGCATCTGGGCCGCCAACGACGACATGGCGCTCGGCGCTCTGGAAGCACTCCAGCAGGCGGGCAAGTCCGGCAAGGTCGCGGTCGTCGGCATCGACGCCGTGCCCGACGCCGTCACAGCGGTCCAGAACGGCACCATGACCGCCACCGTCTCCAGCGACGGCACCTGGCAGGGCGGCATCGGCCTGGCGATCGGCTTCTGTGTCGCCACCGGCAAGCTGCAGGTCAAGGACATCGCCGCCGACAACCGGGCGTTCTTCGCCGAGCAGTTCCTCATCACCAAGGACAACGCCGCCGACTTCGCCCAGCCGAAGACGAACCCGTCGGACTTCGACTGCGCCAACGTCTTCAAGCGTGTGGCCGGGCCCCTGAAGTGACGGTCACATCCGGGGTCGCCGCGTCTCGCCGGATCTTCCGGCGGGGCGCGGCGTTTCGAGACGCCGGGCCACCGGTCGCGCTGGTCGTCCTGTTCCTGATCTTCGCGGCCCTGAGCCCGCAGTTCCGCAGCATCGAGAACGTCCAGAACATCGTGGACGCCGCCGCGGTGCTCGCCGTGGTCACCTGCGGCATCACGTTCGTGCTGATGATGGGGTCCATCGACCTGTCGGCCGCCGGCGTGATGGGCGCGTCCGCGCTGACCGTGTCGCTGCTGGTGGCCAACAACCGCAACGACAACGACTTCGGGCTGGCCGGGATCGCGGTCGCCGTGGTGCTGGGCTGTGCGTTCGGCTGCCTGAGCGGGCTCGCTCTGGTCCTGCTGAAGGTGCCGTCGTTCATGGCGACGCTCGGGGTGTCGGCCATCGGGCTCGGCGTCGCGACCCTCATGTTCGCCGGCGTCCAGCCCAACATCACCGACGCCATGCTCAAGAGCTGGGCGATCGAGCGCTTCCTCGGGCTGTCCTATCTCACCTGGATCGCCGCCGCGTGCATCCTGGTGGGCTGGCTCATCCAGCGCTACACCCGGCTCGGCCGGTACGCGTTCGCGATCGGCGGCGCCGAGGAGGTGCTCACGCTGTCGGGCGTGAAGGTGAAGCCGTACAAGGTAGCGGTCTTCGCCCTCGCCGGGGCCTTCTACGGCCTCGGCGGGGTCATGGTGACCAGCCAGCTCGGCGCGGGCCTCGTCCAGGCCGGCAACGGCTACGACTTCTCGGCCATCACCGCCGCCGTCGTCGGCGGCACCCTGCTCACCGGGGGCCGGGGCGGCATCCTGCACTCCGCCGTGGGTGTCGTGCTGGTCATGGTGCTCACGAACGGTCTAGTGCAGGTCGGGGTCAGCCCGTACTGGCAGGGTGGCGTCGAGGGCCTCATCGTCGTCGCCGCGGTCGCCGCCGCGGTCATCCCCCAGCGTCGTAGAAACCAGGTGGTCAAGTGAGCGTCCCAGCCGAACGGGAGCCCACCACGTCCGCGCCGGTGCCGGCGCTGGAGGTCCGCGGCCTCGTCAAGCACTACCCGGGGGTGAAGGCGCTCGACGGCGTCGACCTGGTGGTCCATCAGCACGAGGTGCTGGGCCTGGCCGGCGAGAACGGCGCGGGCAAGTCCACGCTGCTCAAAGCGCTGGTCGGCCTGGTCACCCCCGACGCCGGCGAGATCTACGTCCGCGGCGGGGCCGTCAAGCTGCGCAGCGTCGTCGACGCCGCCGACCACGGCATCGGGATGGTGTTCCAGGAGCAGTCCCTGGTGCCCAACCTGACCGCCGCGGAGAACATCCTGCTCGGCGGCGAAGGCCCCGCGGTCCGTCGCGGTGTCTACCGCTGGGACGTCATGCGCCGGCTGGCCCAGGAGCAGCTCGACAAGATCGGCTCGAAGATCGATCCGCTGGCCCGCACCGACTCGCTCTCCTTCGCCGACCGGCAGATGGTCGAGATCGCCAAGGTGCTGCGTATCGAGCAGCGCAGCCAGCACCCGCCGGTCATCATCCTGGACGAGCCGACCTCGGTCCTGGAGTCCAAGGAGATCGAGACCCTGTTCGCGCAGATCCGCCGGCTGCGCGAGTTCGCCTCGGTCGTGTTCGTCTCGCACCGCCTCGACGAGGTGCTCGACGTGTGCGACCGGGTGACCGTGCTGCGCAGCGGCCAGTCGGTCGGCGAGGTCGCCACCGCCGGCGCCGTCCCGCGCGAGCTGCACCGGATGATGATCGGTTCCACCGGATCCGACGACCACTACCACGAGAACGCCGCCACGCCTGTCGCGGCCGAGCAGCCCCGGCTGTCGGTGCGCGGGCTGTCGGGCAAGTCGTTCCAGGACATCGACCTGGACGTCGCGGCCGGTGAGATCGTGGCGATCGTCGGCGTGCACGGGTCCGGCCGGGAGGACGTCTGCCGTGCCCTGTTCGGCATCGAGCCGACGACCGCCGGTGAGATCCGGATGGACGGCAAGAAGCTCAGCCTGCCCAACACCCGGGCCGCGTGCGCCGCCGGCATCGGCTACGTGCCGGCCGAACGCAAGATCGAGGGCATGGTCGGCCCGATGTCGGTGGCCGAGAACATGACCCTGACCAAGCAGAAGGCCCGCTGCGCGGGCCCCTTCGTGGCGCCGAAGAAGCAAGCCGGCCTGGTGGACCGCTGGATCGAGCGGCTGTCCATCCGCACGCCGGGCCGCGACACCCCCATCCAGCGGCTGTCCGGCGGCAACCAGCAGAAGGTGGTGCTGGCCCGGTGGCTGGTCGGTGGCGACATCCGGCTGCTCCTGCTGGACCACCCGACCCGCGGCCTGGACATCGGCGCCCGCTCGGAGGTCTACCGGCTGATGCGCGAGCTGGCCGCGAGCGGGGTCGCCACCGTGCTGCTGGGCGACAGCCTCGAGGAGGCCATCGGCATGGCCGACCGCATCCTGGTCATGAACGACGGCCGGGTCGTGACCGAGGTCGCCTGCCCCAACGGCGGCAAGCCGAGCCCTCTGGACCTCGTGAAAGAGATGGTATGAGCACTCCCGTCGCCATGCAACCGGTCGCCGAACCCGCGACCGGCAGGACCGGCCCTCGCCCGGCTCAGCGGCTCACCGGGTTCATGCCGCTCATCGCCCTGGTGGCGCTGGTGGCCGCGCTGACGATCGCCGACCCGGACTTCCTGACCGCGCGGAGCCTGACCGCGGTGGCGCGGACCGCCGCGCCGCTCATCGTGCTCGCCGCGGGGGCGACGCTCGTCGTCCTGTGCGGCGGCATCGACCTGTCCATCGCGGCACTCGCCTCGCTGACGACGGTCCTGCTGGCCCTCTGGCTGCCGCACCTCGGCGGCCTGGCCACACCGGCCGTCATCGGGGTCGCGGCGGCGATCGGCGCGGTGCAGGGCGTGGCGCACGTGCTGCTGCGGATTCCGTCGTTCATCGTCACCCTGGGCGGGATGAGCATCCTGTCCGCGGTCGCCCTCGTCGTCTCCGGCGCCGGCACCGTGCGGGTGGTCGACGACTCGCCGGTCGCGTGGCTCGACCTCTATCTCGCCGGCTACGTGCCCATGTCGGCCGCGATGGCGCTGCTCGTCGTCGCCCTGATCGCCCTCGTCCTCAAGGTGACCCCGCTGCAGAGCTGGATCTCGGCCACCGGCTACTCCGAGTCGGCCGCGCGCCTGGCCGGCACACCCGTCGACCTGGTGAAGATCGGCGCGTTCTGCGTCTCCGGCGCCTGCGCCGGGTTCGCCGCGGTCATGCTGGTCTCCCGCCAGTTCAGCGGCGGCCCCACCATGGCCGACAACCTCCTGCTGCCGGCGGTCGCGGCGATCGTCGTCGGCGGCACCGCGATCACCGGCGGCCACGGCAGCCTGTGGCGCAGTCTCGCCGGAGCGTTCGTCGTGACGCTGCTGCGGGTCGGCCTGCCGATCGTCGGTGTGCCGTCCGCCTACGAGCAGATCCTCTACGGCGTCATCATCGTCGTCGCCGTCGCACTCACCCTCGACTGGTCGAAGGTGTCGATCATCAAATAACCGGTCCGAATCCGATGCCACGACCAAGGTAACCGCACAAAGGGAAGGCAATCATGCCCAACGAGAACTCCGCGCTCCTGCCCGCCGTCCGCTCGTTCCTGTCCGCACCGAAGCAGCTGCTCATCGGCGGCGAGTGGGTGGACGCGAAGGACGGCAGGACGTTCGCCACCGTCAACCCGTCGACCGAGGAGGTGCTCGTCGAGGTCGCGTACGCGTCGGCCGTCGACGTGGACCGCGCGGTCGTGGCGGCCCGTACGGCGTTCGAGTCCGGCTCCCCGTGGTCGAGAATGACCCCGCGCGACCGTTCCCACCTGCTGTGGCGCATCGGTGACCTCATCGACGCCCACGCCGACGAGTTCGCCCAGCTGGAGGCCCTCGACAACGGCAAGCGCGTCGAGGCGGCCCGCGACGGCGACGTGGCGACCTCCGCCGAGCTGTTCCGCTACTTCGCGGGCTGGGCCACCAAGATGGAGGGCACGTCCATCCCGATGTCCGTGCCGGGACGCGAGTTCCACGCGTACACCCGCCGCGAGCCGGTCGGCGTCGTCGCGGGCATCGTGCCGTGGAACTTCCCCCTGCTGATGGCCTGCTTCAAGATCGTCCCGGCGATCACCGCGGGCAACACCGTCATCCTCAAGCCGGCCGAGCAGACCCCGCTGACCGCGCTGCGCCTCGGTGAGCTGCTGCTGGAGGCCGGCCTGCCCGCCGGCGTCGTGAACATCCTGCCCGGCTTCGGCGACACCGGGGCCGCGCTGGTCGACCACCCCGGCGTCGACAAGGTCGCCTTCACCGGCAGCACCGAGGTCGGCAAGAAGATCGCCGCCGCGGCCTCGGGCAACCTCAAGAAGGTCTCCCTGGAGCTCGGCGGCAAGGCGCCCAACATCATCTTCAACGACGCCGACATCGACGCCGCCGTCGCCGGCGCGGTGCTGGGCGGCTACTTCAACGAGGGGCAGTGCTGCGTCAACGGCTCGCGCCTGTACGTCCAGCGCGGTGTCTTCGACCGGGTCGTCGAAGGCGTGGCCGCGGCCGCTCGCGCGATCAAGGTCGGCGACGGCTTCGACCCGGCCTCCCACATGGGGCCGCTGGTGTCCAAGGAGCAGCACGAGAAGGTGCTGGGCTACATCCGCGGGGCGGTGGCCGAAGGCGCCGTCCTGAACGCGGGGAGCGCCGACGCGGTCGGCGACCGCGGCTTCTTCGTGGCGCCGACGCTCATCACGTCGGTGAACGAGCGGATGGCCGTGCAGACCGACGAGATCTTCGGCCCGGTCGTGACGGCGATCCCGTTCGACACCGAGGACGAGGTCGTCGCGGCGGCGAACAACACGGTGTACGGGCTCGCCGCGGGCGTGTGGTCGCAGAACATCGGCACCGCGCACCGCGTGGGCGCCCGCCTGCGGGCCGGCACGGTGTGGCTCAACACGTGGCACGCCGACGACGTCACGCTGCCGCGCGGCGGGTTCAAGCAGTCGGGCTGGGGGCGCGAGCTCGGATCCTTCGGGCTGGACGACTACACCGAGCTCAAGACCGTCATCGCCGAGCTGCGGTGACCTCAGCTCGCCGTCGAGGTGAGCGATGCGCGTGACCTGAAGAGGTAGGCCCCCGGAATCCTTCCGGCGGGCCTACCTCTGTATCGGTCGTCGCCTGAACGGGTGCGAATGATCGTGTATCAAGTTCTGGTTCGCATATATGAACTCCTAGAAACATGCGTTCATATATGTAGACCCAGTTCTTGACACGCCATTCACGAGTGTCTTACGTTCAGGCTCTTGCGGCGGTCTCCGTTCCCGCCGCCGCGCCCGCCGAACCTCAAGGGATCTCTGATGAAAGTGCCCCGCAGGTCTGCCCGCTCTCACCTGTTCACCCACCTCGATCGACTGCTCGGCGGACTCTCCGGCCGAGCTGTCGCGACGTTCGCCGCGCTGACGCTGGCCGTCACCGGGTTGACCGTTCCCGCCGCCGCGCAGGCCGCGCCTGCCGACGACGGCCGGCTCAACATCCTGCTGTTCTACAAGTCCAATTTCCACGCCTCGCACGTGCAGGCGCGCGAGGCGGTGCGTGCCCTGGTCACCCAGCTCGGCACGCAGTACAACCAGCCGGTCGAGATCCAGGAGACCGAGGACCCCGCGGTCTTCAACACCGCCAACCTCGCCGTCCGCGACGCGGTCGTCTTCGCGCAGACCGGTGGCGTGCTGTTCAACGCGTCCCAGCGCAGCGCGCTGGAGGCCTACATCCGCGGCGGCGGCGGCTTCATGGGCATGCACTACACCGGCTGGTCGGCCGGTGAGAGCGAGCACGACGTCAACCCGTTCTACGCCCGCCTCATCGGCGCCGCCTCCGAGGGCCACCCGGAGAACCCCGGCGTGCGGCCGGGCCGGGTGTTCGTGACGAACACCAGCCACCCGCTCACCCAGGGCGTGACGGCGAGCATCACCCGCAGCGACGAGTGGTACGACTGGGTCGTCAACCCGGCCCCGTGGGTGCGCACCCTCA
Organism: Catellatospora coxensis; assembly: GCF_016862635.1. Taxonomy (GTDB): domain Bacteria; phylum Actinomycetota; class Actinomycetes; order Mycobacteriales; family Micromonosporaceae; genus Catellatospora; species Catellatospora coxensis. The sequence continues at coordinate 32,349 of NZ_BONI01000021.1, forward strand.
TCGAGGCCGACGAGTCCTCGTACGGCATGGGCCGGCAGGGCTCCATGCACCCGCTCACCTGGTGCCAGACGATCGACTCCGGCCGGTCCTGGTACACCTCCATGGGCCACGAGGGCACCGCGTACACCGAGGCGTACATGCGCGCCCAGATGAAGAACGGCCTGGCCTACGCCGCCAAGCTGCTGCCCGCGGACTGCTCGCCGCCGGTCAAGGACCAGGCCGGTTCCTGGAGCGGCGTCACCCCGTGGCCGCTGGTCCCGATCAACATGGCGCTGACCTCCGACGGCCGCGTGCAGTCGTTCGGCAGCGTCGGCGGCTGGGGCACCGACACCACGCCGTACGACTGGACCGGCAACGACTCGGTGACGCAGGGCGGCCAGATGGAGGTCGACGTCTGGGACCCCGCCCAGCCGCGCACCCTGGCGAACCTGCGCAACGGCATCCTGCCGAACACCACGTACACCGACCTGTTCTGCGCCATGCAGGTGCAGTCCCCGCACGACCACTCCACGATGACGGTCGGCGGTGACGACGGCATGGGCGGCAACTCGCCCAACGACGGCGCTATCGGTGTCACCAGCTACACCACCAACAACGGGCTGCAGAACGAAGCCCCGATGAACTTCCCCCGGTGGTACCCGACCGGCACCACCATGCCCAACGGCGACGTCGTCGTCCAGGGCGGCAGCCTGACCGGCGGACCGGGCGGGCGCGGTGTGCTCACCCCGGAGATCTACACCCCGGAGCAGGGCTCGGGCTGGAAGAAGCTCGACGGCGCCCGGAGCCCGGCCGCGTACGGCGACGGCGGCTCCGACCACGCCGGCGCGGACGAGAACCGCTGGTGGTACCCGCGGGCGTTCGTGTCCCCGACCACCGGGACGCTGTTCAACATCACGGGCACCCAGATGTACGAGCTCAACCCGTACGGCAACAGCGGGACCGGCCAGCTGACGCTGCGCGGCACCCTGCCGACCAACATCTCCAACCAGGGCACGAACGGCAACCCGGTCGGTGCCACCTCCACCGCGACGATGTTCCGCCCTGGCAAGATCCTGCAGGTCGGCGGCGGCTGGTGGGGCAACGGCGGCGGCCCCGACGGCGCCCGTGCCGGCTTCGTCGTCGACATCACCGGCGGCACCGCCAACCCGGTCGTCACGGCGACCCAGCCGATGAAGTACCAGCGCCACTGGGCGACCTCGACGCTGCTGCCCGACGGCCGCGTGCTGGTCACCGGCGGCGGCCGGGAGAACAACGGCAACGGCGGGTACGTCACCAACCCCGAGATCTGGAACCCGGACACCGGGGGCTGGACCGAGGTCGTCATCCCGGGCGAGCGCGCCCGGCTCTACCACTCCACGGCCCTGCTCCTGCCCGACGGCCGGGTGATGATCGGCGGCGGCGGCGCCCCCGGTCCGCGCAACTACACCGATGTGGAGTACTACTCCCCGTCGTACCTGTTCGACGGCAACAACCCCGCTCCTCGCCCGGTGATCAACACCGCGCCGGCGAAGATCGGCTACAACGGCACCTTCCAGATCAGCGCGACGGGCACGATCTCCAAGGTCGCGCTGATCCGCAACGGCTCGGTGACGCACGGGTTCAACAACGACCAGAACTTCCAGAACCTGGCGTTCAGCCAGTCCGGTGGGACGGTCACCGTCAACTCGCCGCTCAACGGCAACTACGCGCCGGCCGGTGCGTACATGCTGTTCGTCTTCGACGCCGCCGGCACCCCGTCGGTCGCGAAGATCGTCAAGATCGACCCCGCGGTCATCATGACGAACCTGAACCCGCGGGTGGTCGACCAGTTCGAGTACCCGCGCCTGCCCGCCGAGTGGCGCACCGACAACCCGCCCGCGACGGTCGACGTCGCCGCCGGCAACAGCCGGATGGTGCCGTGGACGGTCCAGAGCCAGGTCCAGCTGGTGCGCGGCAACGCCACCGGACAGGGCGGCCTCGGCTTCACCGGCTACCAGCTGTCCCTGGGCGCCTCGGGCAGTGTCAGGCGCACCGTCAGCGATCTCACCCCCGGTGCCACGTACCGGATATCGCTGCGCTACGCCCGCGACGCCCGGGCAGCCGGGACCGCCGCGGCGACGGCGACCCTGTCGATCGGCAGCCTGAGCACCACGCTCACCGCCACGACAGCGCTGCCGTCGACGGCCGCCTACGGCACCTACTCCGGCACCTTCACGGCCGCGACCGCCTCGCAGACGCTCACCCTGACCGGGACCGGCACCGGCCTGATGATCGACGACCTGGTGATCGTCGGCGACAACGCGCCGCCGCCCGCCACGGGCATCCCGGTGCGGTACGAGTTCGAGGAGGGCCAGGGCACCACGGCCGCCAACACCGGTTCCGTCACCGGGGTGGGGTCGGCCGTCCTGACCGGGACCACCGGCTGGTCCGTCAACGGTGTCCTCGGCAAGGCGATCAACCTGCCCGGCGGCAGCAACACGAACGCGGTGGACCTGCCGGACAACCTGCTGCAGGGCGCGGCGAACTTCTCCACCGCCTTCTGGGTACGCCCCGACACGAAGTCCAACTGGACCGGCCTGTTCCACATCGGTGACGGACTCGGCTCCGCCGGGAGCTACTACCAGATCCAGATGCAGACCCAGGCCGGCGGCAGCACCGGACTCGCCGTCACCTTCAAGGGCAAGACCGGTCCCGAGGAGCGGGTCTTCGCCACCCCGGCGCAGGACGTGGCCGTCAACCAGTGGAGCCACGTGGCCTTCACCCGGTCGGGCTCGATCGGCACGCTGTACCTCAACGGCGTGGTGATCGCGACCCGGACCGACCTGACCGTCGGCATGACCGAGGTCGGTCCGACGGCCAACAACTGGCTGGGCCGCAACGGCTACGGCGACGCGCCGTTCGACGGTCTGATGGACGACGTGCGCCTGTACACGTCCACGCTGACCGCGGCGGACATCGCCAAGGTGTACAACGAAGGCGTCGCCGTCCGCTACACCTTCGACGAGAACACCGGCACCACCGCCGCCAACACGGGAACGAAGTCGTCGATCGGCACAGCCTCCTTCCTGGGCACGACCGGCTGGAGCGCAGCCGGCCGGTACGGCAGCGCGGTCTCGCTGCCGGGCGGCGCCGCGAGCACGAACAACCACGTGAAGATGGCCGACAACATCGCGGCCGGACTGGACGAGCAGTTCACCGTGTCCTTCTGGGCGCGGCCGGACACGCTGCCGAGCTGGGTCCCACTGGTCCAGATCGGCAGCAGCACGGACACGTTCTTCCTGATGCAGTCGTCGACGAACGGCACGACCACCGGGTTCGGGGCCACGTTCAAGGCACCGGGGGTGGCCACGCAGGAACGGCTGCTGCTCGGTGCGGGCAGGGACCTGCCGCTCAACGAGTGGACGCACGTGGTGTTCACGATGAACGGGTCGACGGGGAAGATCTACTTCAACGGCGTCCTGCAGGCCACCCGCACCGATTTCACCATCGGCATCGGTGACGTGGGCGTGGGCGGCACCACCACGGCCAACTTCATCGGAGGTACGAGCTGGGGGGATTCGAGGTTCGACGGATTGATCGACGACTTCCGGCTGTACGGCTACGAACTCACCGCCGAGCAGGTGACGCAGCTGCACCAGGGTCGCCGGTGATCGCGCCGACGCCAGGTCGCGGATGACATGACGAAGTGGACCCCGGGAGGATTCCCGGGGTCCACTTCTGTGCGGAACATGCTTCGGGGGCCGCCCCGGGTGTGTCACGAGGATCCGCCGGCCGTCCTCCGCCAGGGTCGGCGCTGAAAGCCGTCACTCGTATCCCATGGCCGGGATGATCGTGTCGAATGCTTCCTCGATGTGGCGGCGGGTTTCCTCGTCGAACTGGTCGTTGCGGTGCGCCAGCTGCTGCGACTGGAACGTCGAAGGGGTGGCGAAATCGTCGACGCCGAGCCGTTCGAACAGGGCTCGGCGCCGGCCGGGCCAGTCGGCGGCGAGGTCCTCCGCCCTCACCTCGATGTATCGCCTGCCGGCCAGGTCGGCCCCGCCCTTCCAGGTGAGCCATCGGTGGTAGACCGGCTTCAGGTAGACGAGCGCGTCGTCGACGGTGGACGGCGCCCACGGCTGGGCCAGGTGGGATGCGAGCACCGAGACCGGGTGGCGCTTGATGTGCACGATGGTCGCTTCCGGGAACAGCTCCCAGAGGAAGTCCATGGCCAGCAGGTTGAACGGTGTCTTCTCGCACCAGATCGGCTTGCCCGCGTCGGCGGCCGCTCCGCCGAACAGGGTGTCGACCAGGCCGCGCAGGATGGCGAGCAACTCGCCCCGGTCGCTGAAGTACCGGGGAACCACCCGCCGTCGGCCCACCGGCTCGAACGCCCCGGCAGGCCGGTCGGCGTCCGCGAAGCCGTCCGCGGGTGCGGGCTCGACGAAGGTGCACGCGATCAGCTGCTGCCAGAGCTGTTGCACCGCGTTCCGGTAGCGCTGCCGGCCGACGAGTTCGGGAACCGTCTTGCCGCGATCGTCGCGCCGGCCGGGCAACCGTACGGTGAGCAGCTCACTCAGCCGGTGCAGAGCGTCCTCACCGACGTGCGGGTCATATCGCTCGGTGAGCGCGGCGGCCAGGTCCCGCAGGCCGCCCGGGTCGACGATGAACTTCGTCTCCATGGGTATTCGATGGATCAGCGGATGTTCGCCGATGACGTCGGCGATCCGTGAGGTTCCCGAACGACCGGTTCCGGCCACGAAGACCGGTGCGGGGGAGAGCATGGCGAGCAGTCAAACTCCCTGCTCGGCGCTCGGGCAAGCCATTTATCTCCCGCGATGATCATGAACTTGTGGCGACGAAACGCCGACGAGCCGTGCCATAAGTTCATGATCAACGCGGAGGTGGCTCGTCGGGGGTGTCAGCCGGGGGCGGCTTGGGCTGGGTCGCCCGGGTCCACGGGGGCAGGACGAGTCGTGTGGAGCCGCCGGTCGGCGACCGAAGCCGGGCCGTTCCCGCCGGTGGCGGCGCCAGTGTCGGGCGACGCCACCGGGTCGGGACCGTCAGTTGCCGGTGACGGTGCGGAAGCCGCGCAGGCGCAGGCTGTTGGAGACCACGAACACCGACGACAGCGCCATCGCCGCACCCGCGATCATCGGGTTGAGCAGCCCCAGCGCCGCCAGGGGCAGGGCCGCCACGTTGTAGGCGAAGGCCCAGAACAGGTTCGTCTTGATGGTGGACAGGGTCCGCCGGGACAGCCGGATCGCGTCGACCGCCGCGAGCAGGTCTCCGCGTACCAGGGTGAGGTCGGCTGCCTCGATCGCGGCGTCGGTGCCGGTGCCCATGGCCAGGCCCAGATCCGCCTGGGCCAGGCCGGCGGCGTCGTTGACCCCGTCGCCGACCATCGCGACGACCTTGCCCTGCTCCTGCAGGCGTCTGACGACGTCGACCTTGCCCGACGGCAGGACCTCGGCGACGACCTCGGTGATGCCGACCTCGGCGGCGATGGCGTGCGCGACCGTGCTGTTGTCGCCGGTGAGCAGCACCGGCGTCAGCCCGAGTGCCCGCAGGCCTTCGATCGCCGCGGCGCTGGTCGGCTTGACCACGTCCGCGACGGCGAACACCGCCCGCGCCTGCCCGTCCCAGCCGGCCAGCACCGCGGTGCGCCCGGCCTCCTCGGCGGCCTGCCTGGCCGCGTCGAGCTCGGCCGGCACCCGCAGGCCGTGCTCGGCCAGCAGCGCGGCCCGGCCCACCACGACCGCCGTGCCGTCGACGACGCCGGTCACGCCGAGCCCCTGCGTGTTGGCGAACCCGGTGACGGCGGGCAGGTCGCCGTCCTCGGCGGCGGCCGCGGCGATCGCCTGGGCGATCGGGTGCTCGGAGGCGGCCTCGGCGGCGCCGGCCAGCCGCAGTGCTTCCTGCTGACCGACGCCTCCGGCGGTGACCAGGTCGACCAGTGTCATCCGGCCGGTGGTGACGGTGCCGGTCTTGTCCAGCACCACGGTGTCGACCTTGCGCGTCGACTCGAGGACCTCCGGGCCCTTGATGAGAATGCCCAGCTGGGCGCCGCGTCCGGTGCCGACCAGCAGCGCGGTCGGCGTGGCCAGCCCGAGCGCGCACGGGCACGCGATGATCAGCACCGCGACCGCGGCGGTGAACGCCGCCGCGACACCGTTGCCGGTGCCGAGCCAGAATCCGAGCGTCGCCACGGCCAGGGCGATGACGATCGGCACGAACACCGCCGAGATCCGGTCGGCCAGCCGCTGTACGGCGGCCTTTCCGGTCTGGGCCTGCTCGACCAGGCGCGCCATCTGCGCCAGCTGCGTGTCCGCGCCGACCCGGGTGGCGCGGACGACCAGCCGGCCGCCGACGTTGACCGTGGCGCCCACGACGGCGTCTCCGGCGCCCACCTCGACCGGCACGGACTCGCCGGTCAGCATCGACGCGTCCACGGCCGACGCGCCGTCGTCGACGACGCCGTCGGTGGCGATCTTCTCCCCGGGACGGACCACGAACAGGTCGCCGACCACCAGCTGCCCGGTCGGGATGCGCTGCTCGCGGCCGTCGCGCAGTACGGTGACGTCCTTGGCGCCCAGCTCCAGCAGCGCCCGCAGGGCCGCGCCGGCGCGGCGCTTGGACCGCGCCTCGAAGAACCGGCCCGCCAGGATGAACACGGTGACCGCGGCGGCGACCTCGAGGTAGATGTTGCCCGCTCCGTCGGAGCGCGAGATCGACAGCGTGAACGGGTGCGTCATCCCGGGCTCCCCGGCGGTGCCGAAGAACAGCGCCCACAGCGACCACCCGAACGCGGCCAGGGTGCCGACCGAGATCAGGGTGTCCATCGTCGCGGCACCGTGGCGCAGGTTCGTCCAGGCGGCGCGGTGGAACGGCGCGCCGCCGTACGCGACGACCGGAGCGGCCAGCATCAGCGACAGCCACTGCCAGTTGGTGAACTGCCAGGCCGGGACCATGGCCAGGACGACGACGGGCACCGCGAGCACCAGCGACGTCCACAGGCGGCGGCGCAGGCCCGCCAGCTCGTCGACCGGCTCCGCGCCGGTCTCCGGCTCGGCGACGGGAACGGCCGCGGTGTAGCCGGTGGCCTCGACGGTGGCGATCAGGTCGTCGGTGGAGACGGTCTCCGGGAAGCTGACCGACGCCTTCTCGGTGGCGTAGTTGACCGTCGCGGTGACCCCGTCCATGCGGTTGAGCTTCTTCTCGATCCGGGCGGCGCACGACGCGCAGGTCATGCCGCCGATCGCCAGCTCGACCTGCTGCGTCGCCAGGACCAGGGGCTTGCTGTCGGTGCTCATCAGTGCCCTCCGTGGGCGTGGGTGGGGCTCGGCGCCGGCGCCACGGTCGGCGCGGCCGGTGCCGCCGGTCCGGCCACGGCGGTGAACGCCGCGGTACGTACGACGCCGTTGTGCTGGAAGTCCAGGAACAGCCGGTAAGCGCCGGCCGACGGCACCTCGGCGTGGAAAACGATCTGCGGCCCGGCGGAGGTGCGGCCGTCGCCGGGGTTGCCGTCAGGATGCACGTGCAGGTAGGCCAGGTCGCCGTCGCGCAGCGCGACCAGGTGCCCGTAGGCGGCCAGGTACGGCTGCAGGTCGGTGACCGGCTTGCCGTCCCTGGCCACGGTGAGGGTCAGCTTCGACGACGTGCCGGGGACCAGGTCGCCGCCGAGGGTCACGGTGTATCCGTCGACGGTGGCGGTACGGGCGGCGGCCGGCAGCGCTGCCGGCTGGTACGCGCCCGGTGCGGGCAGGTCCACGCCGAGGGTCAGGCCCTGGTCGCGTCCGGCGGGCCGGAAGTCGGCGAACAGCCGGTACTGCCCGGCCCCGGCGCCGGCCCGCATCGGGATCTCCCACACGCCGCCCGCGCCGAGGACGGGGTGGACGTGCTGGAACCCGGCCAGGTCCCGGCGGACCACGATCAGGTGCAGGTCCTTGTCGTGGGTGGGGGCGTACGCGGTGACCGGCGTCCCGTCGGGTCCGAGGATCCGGAACCGCAGCGGCTGCGGCTGCGCGGTCGACAGCTGCGTCGACAGCGGCTGCAGGCGGTAGCCGTCCTGGGCGACCTGCAGCCCGCCGGGAACCTCGACCGGGCCGGTCCGCGCGGTGGGGGTGGTGTGCTCGCCGCCGTGGGCGGTGCTCTGGTGCCCGGCGGGAGCGGCGGCGGGGGCGGGGCCGGCCACGTGGCCGGCCCCGTATGACGCTGCGAACACCGCGGCCAGCCCGAGCCCGAACAGGCTCAGCTTGAGCGGGGTGTTCATGACCGTGCTCCCACCAGTTCGTAGCCGGCCTCGTCGACGGCCGCAGCGACCGCGGCCTCGTCGAGGGCGCCGGCGCTGGACACGGTGACCGCGCCGCCGGCCAGGTCGACCCGCACACCGGTCACCCCGTCGAGCTTGCCGATCTCGGTGCTGACCGAGTTGACGCAGTGCCCGCAGGTCATGCCCTTGACGGTGTATACGGTCTCCATCGCGATCCCTCCTCAGACTATACCCCTGTGGGGTATCTGAGCCGACCGTAACATACCCCCGGGGGGTTTGTGTATCGGAGGGAGATGCCGCGCGTCACATCGGGGGCGGCGTCAGCCGCGCTTCATCAGCCGGCCGACCGCGGCCATCAGCTCGGTGGCCATCTCGTCGCCGCGGCCTTCCTCGGCGCCGTGCTGCATGCAGTGGCGGGCGTGGCCGTCCAGCAGGCCCAGGCCGACCTTGTCCAGCGCCGCCTGGATCGCCGAGATCTGGGTGAGCACGTCGATGCAGTACCGGTCGTCCTCGACCATCTTCTCGATGCCGCGCACCTGGCCCTCGATGCGGCGGATACGCGTGAGCAGCTGGTCCTTGCTCGCGGTGTAACCGCGGGTCGTGGCCGCCGGGGGAGTGTGCGCTTGCGTCGTCATGCCACCAGTGTAGTCAAACCCCTGGGGGGTATGCTAGCTTCGGCCGAGTCGATACCCCTAGGGGGTATGGGTACCCGAAAGCTCCGGCCTCGGGCCTCATGCGAAACGCGACCGCGAAAGGTACCCCCAAGGGGTATGTTGGAAGTTGATCGAGAACGGACTGGGGAGCCTGCGATGAAACACGACCACGACATCGGCCACCATCACCACGACGCCGGTGGCCGCGTCGCCGAGGTCGCCCTCGACTTCTGCTTCTGCGCCACCGAGCTGGCCGCCGTCGAACGTCTCCTCATCCGGCAACCGGCCATCAGCGCGGCGCACGCCGACCGCACCCGCGCCGTCGTCCACGTCGCCTACGACCCCGGCCGCATCGACGCCGACGGCATCCGCGAGCTGCTGGCCGGGCACGGCTACGGCTGCGCGTGCGCCGACTGCCCCGCCTCGTGCTGCCAGCCCGACCACCCCGCCGTCGGACCCGCCGACCAGACCGACACCCGCCACCCCGGCCACGCCGCCGCAGACCACGGCGCACACGGCGGGCACGAGGAGCACGCGGGCCACGAGGAGCACGCGGGCCACGGCGAGCACATGGTCGCCTCGATGCTGCGCCGGTTCGTCGTCAGCGCCCTGCTGACCATTCCCATCGTCCTGTTCTCGCCGATCGGCGGCGCGATCGGCCTGCCCGAGCAGCCGCCCTTCGGGCTGTCCATGGGCTGGTTCGGGCTCATCCTGGCCACCCCGGTCGTGTGGTGGGGCGGCTGGCCGTTCATCTCCTCAGCCGCCCGCTCGCTGCGTTTCGGCGAGGTCACCATGATGACCCTGATCGCCGTCGGCATCCTGGTCGCGTACCTCTACTCGCTGGCCTCGACGCTGCTCGGCGGGCACGAGGTGTTCTTCGAGGCCGCCGCGATGCTGACCACGCTGAGCCTGCTCGGGCACTGGCTGGAGATGCGCTCCCGGTTCGCGACCGGCCGGGCGGTCGAGGCCCTGCTGTCCCTGGCCCCGCCGACCGCGGTCGTACGCCGCGACGGCGCCGACACCGAGGTCCCGCTCGACCGGGTCGTCGCCGGAGACGTCATCGTCGTCCGGCCCGGCGCGAAGATCCCGGTGGACGGCACGGTCACCGACGGGCAGTCGTACGTCGACGAGTCGATGATCACCGGTGAGCCCGTGCCGGTGGGCAAGAAGGCGGGCGACCCGGTCGTCGGCGGCACCATCAACACCACCGGCGCGTTCACGTTCACCGCCACCGCGGTCGGCGCGGACACCGCGCTGGCCCGCATCGTCGCCATGGTGCAGAACGCCCAGGCGTCCAAGGCCCCGGCCCAGCGCCTGGCCGACACCGCCGGAAAGTACCTCGTCTACGTGGCGCTGGCCGCGGGCGCGCTCACCTTCACCGCGTGGATGCTGTGGGGCGGGCACGGGGTCGCGTTCGCCGTGACCGCGGCGGTGTCGGCGATCGTCATCGCCTGCCCCGACGCCCTGGCCCTGGCCACCCCGACCGCGATCACCGTCGGCGTCGGGCAGGGCGCCCGCGGCGGGGTGCTGTTCAAGAACGCCACCGCCCTGGAGGCCACCGCCGCCATCGACACCGTCGTGTTCGACAAGACCGGCACCCTGACCGCCGGCAGACCCGCCGTGACCGATCTCGTCCCCTCCGACGGCGCGACCGAGGCCGACCTGCTCGCCTCGGCGGCACGTGCCGACCAGCCCTCCCAGCACCCCCTCGCGGCCGCGATCGTCGACGCCGCCCGGCAGCGGGGCCTGGACGTCACGCCGCCGCAGCGGTTCGACTCCGTCCCCGGCCACGGCGTGCAGGCCACGGTCGACGGCAGGCGGATCCTCATCGGCAACCTGCGGCTCATGCAGCGCGAGCACGTAGCCGTCGACGGTCTCACGGCCGCGGCCGCGACACTGGCCGCCGACGGCAAGACCGCGATGTACGTCGCCCGCGACGGCGCCGCGCTCGGGGTCGTCGCCGTCGCCGACCCGGTCCGCGAGTCGGCCGCGACCGCGATCAGCGTCCTGCACCGCGCCGGGGTGCGCACCGTCATGCTCACCGGCGACCAGCGCGGCACCGCCGAAGCCGTCGCCCGCGGGCTGGGCATCGACACCGTCATCGCCGAGGTCCTGCCCGAGGACAAGGCCGGCCACATCACCGCACTGCAGCGACAGGGAGCGAAGGTCGCGATGGTCGGCGACGGCGTCAACGACGCCCCGGCCCTGGCGCAGGCCGACATCGGCATCGCCATCGGCGCGGGCACCGACGTCGCCGTCGAGACCGCGGACGTCGTGCTCATCCGGGACAACCCCGCCGACGTCGGCTACGCCCTGTCCATCGCCCGCGCCGTCCGCACCAAGATCAAGCAGAACCTGTTCTGGGCCGCGATCTACAACCTCCTCGCGATCCCCGTCGCGGCAGGCGTGCTCTACCCGAGCCTGAAGATCCTGCTGCAGCCGCAGTGGGCGGCGCTGCTGATGAGCGCCTCCACCATCATCGTCACCTTCAACGCCCTGCTCCTGCGCCGCCACAACCCACCCGCGCAGCGGGCCGCAGCCACGCCGGCACCGGCGCGGGCCGGCTGAGCTCGGCTGCCGGTGTCAGGCAGCCGGCGGACGGAGACCGGCCAAGGTCACGGTCACCAGCCGCCCGACACCGGCCTTCGAGGCCAGACCCGCTGCCGCCTGCAGGGCGTTCAGGCAGAAAGCGGCCAGCTCCGCCGCCGGCACATCGCCGCGTACGTCACCGGCGGCGGCCGCGTCACCGACCAGGCCGGCGACCAGCTCCCGCAGATGCGCGTGGGCATGGGCCAGGTGCTCGCCCTGGTGCAGCGACGCGGCCATCGGGCCGCCACCGTGCTGTGCCCGGCAGATGTGCGCGTACGCGTCCAGGACCGCCGACAGCGCCTGGTACGGCTGTTCGGCGTACCGGGAACGGACCTGGGCGAGCTGGTGCAGGTGCGCCCCGACCTGCCGCTCGTGCCACGCCCGCAGGATCGACTCGACATCCGGGAAGTACTTGTACAGCGTCGCCCGGCCGATCCCGGCCGCCTCGGCGATCCGGGACATCGTCACCGACGCCACGCCCTGGTCGGCGACCAGGCGCGCGGTGGAATCCAGCACCGCCTCGCGCACCGCGTTGCGGTGCGCGTCGATCGTGGCGTTCCACAGCTTCGGCACCCGAGAAGTGTACGAGACGTCGTGAGAGATACACCTCGTATTGTGTAAGACACTGTGTCTCGTTAAAGTCTGCCCCGGGACGGCGACCGCCCTCCTCCACCCGTCAGGACGGACACCATGACCTCACCCGACGCCACGCGCGACCGCGCACCGAAGACACCCCGCTGGGTCAAGCTCTCGGCACTGGCGCTGCTCGTGCTCGCCGCGGCATTCGTGGCCCTGCACCTGACCGGCAACAGCCCTTCGCACGGCGCCCACTGACGCGCATGCCACCGCGCCTGCGCAAGACCGCACTCGTCGCGCACGTCAGCACATCCATCGGCTGGCTCGGAGCCGTCGCCGCGTTCCTCGCCATCGCGGTCGCCGGCCTCACCACCACCGACGGCGACCGCGCCCACGCCCTCTACCTAGCCGGCGACCTCGTCACCCGGACCGTCATCGTTCCGCTCGCCGTGGCCTCCTGCGCCACCGGCCTTCTGCAGTCGCTGGGCACCAGCTGGGGACTCGTCCGCCACTGGTGGATCATCGCCAAGCTCGTCCTGGCCCTGCCCGCGACCGGACTGCTCCTGCTGCACACCGGGCCCATCGCCCAGCTCGCCGACCCCGCCAACACCACCGCACTGGCCGCTGGCGACCTGCGCGGCATGCAGACCCAGCTGCTCGCCGACGCCGCCGCCGCGATCGTCGTCCTGCTCATCGCCACCGCGCTGGCCGTGTTCAAGCCGCGAGGCCGTACCGTGCGCGGCCACCGCATGGCCCTCCTGGCAGGGGTCAGGCCACCTGCCCAGTCGTGAAGCAGCCGTCGCGTGTCCCAGCCAGACCCGCGGCGGCGGTGCGTCGCTGTGCGGTGCCGGCCTGGTCGCGAACGGGCCGGGTCACCACTGGGCGATGAGCGGCGTGTCCGGCTCGTGCCGCTGCCATGCCGCGGCGAGGCGGGTCAGGCGGGCGGGCGCGGCGATGCCGCGCACCGTGGTGATCCTGCCGTCGGCGATGTCGAACGTCACCGCGCCGACCACCTGGTCGCCGACGACGAACAGGATCGCGGGGGCGCCGTTGACGACGGCGTAGTGGACGGCGGACGTGCCGCCGGCAAGTCGCCGTTTGGCGGGTGTCGATGTGAACCCGGCTCGGGCGACGGCGGCGATGCGCGGGGCGGTGGTGTAGCGCAGCAGCGTCGCGGTCAGCCCGGCGCCGTCGGAGATCGCGGTCGCGTCGTCGGTGAGCAGCGCCACCAGCCGTTCGGTGCGCCCCGAGGCGGCGGCGGTGAGGAACTCCTCGACGATCCTGCGCGCCGATGCCGGATCGGCTTCCGCGCCGCGGCGGCGTACGGCGGTGATGCGGCTTCGCGCCCGGTGGAGGTGCTGCTGGCTCGCGGACTCGGTGATGTCGAGGATTCCGGCGATCTCGGCATGGCTGTAGGCGAACGCCTCGCGCAGCAGGTAGACGGCCCGCTCGTGGGGGGACAGGCGTTCCATGACGGTGAGCACGGCCAGCGACACCGATTCGCGCTGCTCGAACGTGTCCGCCGGGCCGAGCATCGGGTCACCGGCCAGCAGCGGCTCGGGCAGCCACGCGCCGACGGCCCGTTCACGGCGGGCCTGCGCCGAGCGCAGCCGATCCAGGCACAGATTGGTGACGACCTTGGTCAGCCACGCCTCGGGCACGTTGATGAGCCGCCGGTCTGCGGCCTGCCAGTGCAGGTACGCGTCCTGCACGGCGTCCTCGGCGTCGGCCGCCGAGCCCAGCAGCCGGTACGCCAGCGAGGCCAGCCGGGTGCGGCTGGCCTCGAACCGGTCGGTGTCGAACCGATCGGCGACGGTGTCGTCCACACGCAACACCCTAGGCGCCTACGCGAGCGACCTGGCGGCGGACGCGTCGTGCGCGACGGCCAGGCGGTGCTCGCGCTGGGGCAGGCCGAAGGTCGGGTGCCCGACGGCCCACAGCGACATCCACACGATCCCTGCCTTGATCCGCGCTGCGTTGCGGCCACCGACGTACTTCGCACCGGCCTGCGCTCGGGCGTCGACCGGCTGAAGGATCCCGTCGTGCCGCCCGAGGCTGATGTGGTTGCCGACATAGCTCAGCTTGGTGTTCGCGACCTTGCGGCCGGTCAGGCGCCCCAGGATCGCTTCGACGGCCTGCCGGCCGGTGTAGCCGGCCGAGGCGCACGACATCGGCAGCGGCAGTCCGTTGTCGCCGACGGCGTAGGCACTGTCGCCGGCGGCGAACACGTCCGGATGCGACACCGACCGCATGGTGCGGTCGACGACGATCAGGCCGCTGCCGGTGACCTCCAGCCCGCCGGCGGCGGCGATGGGGTCGACCGCGAACCCGGCCGTCCACACCGTCGCGTCCGACGCCAGGGCGGTGCCGTCGGCGCACAGCACTCCCGTCGCCTCGACGGCCTGGACGACGGTGTGTTCCACGACGGTGATGCCCAGCCGGTCGCAGGCCCGGCGCAGGTGACCGCGGGCACCGGCGGACAGCCGGGCACCCAGCTCGCCGGCGGCGACCAGCGTCACGGACAGGCCGGGCCGGGCCTCGGCGATCTCGGTGGCCGTCTCGATGCCGGTCAACCCGTCGCCGACGACCAGCACGCGGCCACCCTCGCCGCGCCTGTCCAGGCTGTCCAGGCGCTCACGCAGGCGCAGCGCGGAGGGCCGGGCCGCGACGTCGAAGCCGTGCTCCGCCGCGCCGGGCACGCCACGGCCCGCGGCGTGGCTGCCCAGCGCGTACAACAGGGTGTCGTAATCGAGCATGCCGCCGCCGTCGGCGTCGGCCACCGCGACGACCCGCCGGTCGGGGTCGATCGCGGTGACGCGGGCCACGCGCAACCGCACCCCGGTGCCGGCGAACACGTCGGCGAGTCTCGGGGCCGCGATGTCCCGGCCGGCCGCCAGCTGGTGCAGCCGCAGCCGCTGGACGAAGTCCGGTTCGGCGTTGACCACGGTGATCTCGGCACCGGCCGGGGACAGCCGGCGGGCCAGGGTCCCGGCGACAAAGGCCCCGGCGTACCCGGCGCCGAGGACGACGATGCGGTGTCTCATGTGCTGCTCCTGTCGGTGTGCTTGCTTGACTCCCGCGAGTTGAGCGGGACAGCTCACCGATTCCTGACAGGACCCGACTATGGCGTGGGTCACAGTGCGCGCAACACCCACGGGTGATCATCGCCGGCATGGCGCAGCGGTTTGGCGCGGTCGGGCGGGGCCTGGCACAAGGCAGACCGGACCGAGGTGCGCCACCCGCCGCTCCCGGTCCAAGCCGCCGATCTCACCGGTGCCTACAGCTCAGGCGGCGGCAGGCCGGCCAGATCACTGGCAGACCTGCAGCAGCTCCTCGGCGAACTGCGCCGCTTCTACGCCGACGCGGCGCGCGGCGACGAAGCCGTCGGCTACCGGTACGGCTGAGCGATCGCCGTCCCGCAGCCACGATCGGCACCGCGTCGCGTGATGTGCGCGGGTCTGTGCGCCGTCGGGCTGAGATGGAGGAGATCCGACCGACGGGTCGCCGAGAGGAGCAAGATGAGGCGCGCGCTATCAATCATCGCAGCGGGACTGCTCGTGGCAGCGAGCCTGCTCGTGGCCGGGCCGGCCGCGGCGGTGGACCTGCCCGGCTGGCCGCCGCCGGAGTACAACCTCGCCAGCACCGGGGTGAGGTCCGGCGACACCATCTGCCATTTCCCGGAGCACGCCGGAATCGGGACCTGCTTCAAGAAGACCGGCGACCAGCTGTGGGTCCGCGGCACCCCCAGCAGCGGAACCGTCGAGCTGCAGTGGCAGAACGAGCTTTACGTCGGCGGCGGCTCCTGGAGCCTGTACCGGCAGGGCTACTGCGCCAGCGGCCACGGCGGCCTCTGGGCCGTCTGCAACAAGGACTTCTACGAGAACAGCACCGAGCACCTGTACGGCTGGTCGGGCAGCCGGATCCGGTGGCGCGCCTGCACCCTGACCACCTGCGGCGAATGGGCCACCTGGGCTCGCAACGACGCCTGAACCGAGCTGGCCCGAGTACGCGACGTCGGGCCGGCTGGGCTCCCCTTCGGCACCGTCCGAAGGGGAGCTCGGCCGGTCTGTCACACCCTCGCGGTCATCGGCTGCCACGGCAGGGCGACGGGCTCGCGGCGCAGCAGCGACCGGTGCGCGGCCTGCAGTTCCGCGCCTGGCTCGACGCCGAGTTCGTCGTTCAGCGCGGCCCGGGCAGCCCGGTACACCGCGAGGCCGCCCGCCGTGTCGGCCGACGCCTGGCAGGCCGCCATCAGCACCGCCCAGGCGCGTTCTCTGGTCGGATGCTCGGCGACGAAGAGCTGGAGCCGCTCCCGCGCCTGCTCGGGCCGGCCCAGCCGCAGCAGCAGGCCGGCGTGCTCCTCGACCGCGGCCTGCCACCACGCCTCCAGCAGCACCCCGGTCGCCGACAGCACCGGGCCGCAGGGGACGTCCTGGAACGGGCGCCCGCGCCGGAGCAGGATCGCGCGGTCCAGGCAGCGCTCGGCCTCGTCGGGGTCCACGCCCCGGGCGTCGCGTCCCGCGTCGAGCGCGGCGCGGAACTCGTCCAGATCGAACCTGACGTCGCCGGGCAGCCGCAATGCCACCACACCGTCCTGTGTGGTCAGCTGCGGGGCGGGTCGCAGGCACCCGTTGAGCCACTCGCGCAGCGTCGCCAGGTGGTTGCGCAGGTTGCCCGCCGCCGACGCCGGGGGACGGTCGCCCCACAGCTCGTCGCCGATGCGCCGGCGCAGTACGCGGTGCCGCTTCTCCAGCAGCAGCATGGCCAGGATCGCCCGCACCCGCCGGGGCGGCACGCCGACCTCGGCGAGGTCGACACTGCTGGCGACCATGGGCCCGAACATGCCGATCGTCTGCACGACTGCCTCCCCGCTGCCTGCCCGGCGACCCCGGGCCTTCCTGACAGGTGCCGGAATCGTCGCAACGCGCCGGCGCCGAGGCGGTGA
Organism: Catellatospora coxensis; assembly: GCF_016862635.1. Lineage (GTDB taxonomy): Bacteria > Actinomycetota > Actinomycetes > Mycobacteriales > Micromonosporaceae > Catellatospora > Catellatospora coxensis. The sequence continues at coordinate 49,339 of NZ_BONI01000021.1, forward strand.
TCTCGTACGATCTCGTACGCCTGGACGTGCGCACACCGGTGCGCCCTCAGCCGGTCACCGGCACACCCAGCTCGACCGACAGCTCACCGGCGAGGACCCGGCACCGGTCGGCTTCGGCCTCGTCGCCGGCCAGTGCCGCGGCCCGGCCGAGCTCTCCGTAGGCGTACGCCACCAGCAGCCGGTTCGCGGTCTCGGCGCCTAACCGGACGGCGTCGCGCAGCAGCGCCACGGCGGTGTCCGGCCGCCCGGCGGCGCACCGCGCCGCCGCGGCCCAGATCGAGGCCGTGCCGAGCAGGTTCGGGTCGCCGAGCGACCGCGCGATGTCCAGCGCCCGCGCGGACAACCGCACCGCCGCTGCGGCATCGCCCTCGCGGACGCGCAGCCGGGCGAGTTCCACCAGCGCCTCGGCCTGCTCGTTGCGCAGCCCCTGGGCTTCGCTCAGCCGCAGCGCCGCGTGCAGGTGCCGGTCCGCGGCGGTCCCGTCGCCGAGTTCCCGGCAGGCGCCCCCGAGCCCGATCAACGCTCTGACCTCGCCGTATCCTGCCCCGGCCAGCCGGCAGAGCGCCAGCGACTCCTCGAACGCCGCCGCGGCCCGCCGGTGCTCGCCGCAGATCCCCGCGACGCCGCCCAGGTTGCCCAGCTGCAGCGCCAGCCCCGCGTCATCGCCCAGGTCGCGGAACAGCGCGATCGCCTCCCGGTAGCGCGCCCGCGCCGGGGCGAACCGGCTCAGCCGCAGCAGCGCGGTGCCGAGGTTGGCCACGGCCCGCGCCTCGTTGAGCCGGTCGCCGACCTCCCGCAGGGCGGTGGCCGCCGCGGTGTACAGCTCGATCGCGGCCTCGGCCCGTCCGGCGCTGGCCTGCGCCGAGCCGAGACCGACCAGCAGCTGCCCCACCACGCCGCGTTCCCCGGCGGCCCGTGCCGCACCGAGGGCGATCTCGTGGGTCAGCAGCCACTCCTCGACGTACCGGCCCGCGAAGAAGTACCGCCACAGGCACAGCGCCAGCTGCCAGCCGTGCTCGGGCTCGCCCGTCTCCACCGCCTGCCGCACCACCGCGACCAGGTGCGGGCGCTCGCGGTCCAGCCACGCCAGCGCGCCGGCCCGCGAACCGTGCACGACGTCACCGCCGGGTGGCTCGCCCGCCGGGCGGGGGTGGGACCCCTGCGGCACCAGCAGGTCCATCGCGGCGGCCGCCGCGTGCCGGTAGTGCTCGAACAGCCTGCGCCGGGCCGCGCGACGCCGGCTCGGCGGGTCGAGCCGGCGCGCCTGGCCGCCGGCGAAGGCCCGGACGACGTCGTGCAGCCGGCCGGGATCGCCGTCGTGCAACAGGTTGGCCTGCCGCAGCTCGGCCAGGTGCCGCCGGGCGGTGTCCGGATCGACGCCGCTCAGCGCGGCCGCGGCCGCGGGCGTGAAACCGGCGACCGGCGCGATGCCGAGCAGGCGCAGCGTGCCCGCCACCGGCGGGGGTAGCCCGCGTACGGACAGCGCCAGCGCCGCCTCCACCTCGTCGCAGGGCCCGAGTTCCTGGCGGTGCTCGGCATGGTCGGCCACCGACAGCTCCGGGTGCTCGCGTAGCCGCGCGCCGCTGACCGCCAGCGCCAGCGGCAGATACCCGCACAGCCGCGCCAGCTGCGCCGCCGCGACGGGTTCGGCGTCGACCCGGGCCGGGCCGGCGACCGCGCGCAGCAGCGCCACCGCATCGGCCGGATCGAGCCCGGCCAGCTGGATCCGCCGCCGCTGCGGCAGGCCGCGCAGCTGCCGGCGGCTGGTGACCAGGGTCAGGCAGTGCTCGCCGCCGGGCAGCAGCGCGGCAGCGCTCGCCTCGTCCGCGGCGTTGTCGAGCACGACGAGCACCGGCTGCTGCCGCGTGATGCGCTGATAGGCCGCCGACCGGGCGGCCGCGCCCGCCGGGACACGGTCACCGGCCACGCCGAGCAGGCGCAGGAACTCACCGAGTACGACGGCGACGTCGACGGGCCCGCGTTCGGCGTCGACCCCGCGCAGGTCGACGTAGAGGTGATGGCCGGCCGGATGCCCGGCGGCCAGCGCCTGCCGGGCAGCGGCCAGCGCGAGGCTGGTCTTGCCGACCCCTGCCATGCCTTCGACGGCGACGACGGCACCGTGCCGCGGGTCGGGCCGGGCCGCCCACCGCGCGATCCGGGCCAGCTCCGCCTGCCGCCCGAGGAGTGCGCCCGCCTGGTCGGGCAGGTGGCCGCGCACGTCGACGAACAGGGCCGCCGCGGTGGCCTCCTGCCGGACCGCACGCAGGGCCGCCCGCCATCGGGCCGCGTATCCGCGCGCCGGGTGCAGCGCCGTCACGATCGCGGTGAACAGGTCCTCGTCGAGCCGCTTGCGGCCGGGGGAGAAGTACCCGGCGACGGTGCTCTTGCTGGTCGCCTCGTGCGCGGGCAGCCCGGCGCGGGCCCGTGCCCGGTTGATCCGGGCCGTGATCACGCCGAGTGACGGGTCACCCGCCCAGGCTTTGAGCAGCCGTAGCCGCGCGGTCAGGTCGTCGAGGCCGGCCGCCCGCGCCGGGTCGGGCGGGTCGGTGTCGTGCGCCTGTTTCACGTGCTCCTCCGGCGGGCCTACCCCGGGCGCCCCCGCGACCGCGGTCCCCGCAGTTCCGGGGCGGCCGGCTCCGGGCCGTGCCACCGCCTGCGACAGACATGCGCATACCTGTACGCGCTGGCCCGGCGTGAAGGTGGGTGCATGATCGGCCGGGAACGTCGTACGCGTCCGGATCGGCGGCGGTTCGATGAGTTTTCCCGCCTGGAGCGGTCATAGGGTTGAAGGGCTCACGAAGGAGATGGTGATCATGGCCGTTCCACCTGTCGTCGACCAGGCGACCTGGCGTAGGGAACTGGACGAACTGCGTGTCCGCGAGAAGGCGGCCACCAGGGAACTCGACGCGATCGCGGCGCAGCGGCGAAGGCTGCCGATGGTGCGGATGCCCGAGTACACCCTGGTCGGGGCCGACGGGCCGGTCCGGCTCGTCGACATCTTCGGCGGCAGATCGCAGCTGATCGTCTACAACCACATGTGGGACCCGGACGCGGAATGGCAGTGCGGCGGCTGCACCAGCCTCACCTCGTCGTTCACCCGGCTGGACTTCCTCGACAACTACGACGCGCGATTCGTGATCGTCACCCAGGGCCCGATCGACGCGGCCCTGGCCTACGCCGAGCGCGTCGGCAACAAGATGACGTGGTACTCCACCGCCGACAGCCCGTTCGGGGCTGACGTCGACGCCCCGCCGGGCGGCGGGTTCGGGTTCAACGTGTTCCTGCGCGACGGCGAGCAGGTCTACCGCACCTGGCACACGACCGGCCGCGGTGCCGAACAGCTCACGTACACCTTCGCGCTGGTCGACCTCCTGCCCTACGGGCGGCAGGAGGAGTGGCAGGACTCCCCGGAGGGCTGGCCGCAGCAGCCGACCTACAGCGGCTGGCTCGACTCGCCCGATGTCGCCCGGTTGTACGGTCCCGCGCGCTGAACGTTCCGCGACCGAGGGCGTTCCGAGCGCGTCCACGCGTGGCTCGGGCCGGGACACGCCCTTCGGGTCGAGTCCCGGCCCAAAGCTTCCGCGCAAGCTGCCAGGTTGCGCGGCGGCCCAGTCACTCCATATCGGACTGCATGTCGTCCGCGGCCAGGTGATCCGGCAGTCCGAGCCCCGGGAACCGGTCGTCGTGGAACGTGACGATCTCGGTGATCGCCCCGCCGGTGATGCGCAGGACGTCGATCGTCAGCGGCAGGTACGCGCCCGCCGGCTCCCGCCGGTGGTAGAAGGCGATGGCGGGCTGCCGGTTAACCCGGGTGTGGACCGCGCGCAGGTGCTCCATACCCTCGAATCCGCTCTCGATCCAGTCGTCGACCACCGCGTCGCGGCCGACATGCAGGCCCGGGGTGGGCGGCATCGAGCAGCGGACGTCGTCGCGCAGCAGCGTGGCGATCCCGGCGATGTCCGTGGCCACGCTGGCCTCGGTGTAGCGGCGCACCAGCTCGCGCGTTCCGGAGTCCTGCTCGCCGCCGGTCCAGTCCTGCCGCTCGGCGGGCAGGTGCTCGCGCAGGCCGGCGCGGGCCCGTTGCAGCGCGCTGTTGACGGAGTTGACGGAGTCCCCGAGCAGCTCCGCGACGTCCCTCGCCGGCCAGCCGAGCACATCGCGCAGGATCAGCACGGCCCGCGGCCGCGGCGCGAGGTGCTGGACCGCGGCCACGTACGCCAGCTCGATCGTCTCGCGGGCGAGGGCGACGGTCTCCGGGTCGTCGGTGTCGGCCGCGGGCAGCTCGTCGAGCAGCCGGTCCGGGTACGGCTGCAGCCACAGCACCTCGCCGCCGGCCGCCGGCTCCGGTCGGCACTTGGCGAGCAGGTCCAGGCAGGCGTTGGTGGCGATCCGGTACAGCCAGGCCCGGAACGTCGACCGCCCCTGGAAGGTCTCCCGCCGCCGCCAGGCGCGCAGGAGCGTCTCCTGCACGGTGTCCTCGGCGTCCTCGAACGACCCGAGCATCCGGTAGCAGTGCACGTGCAGCTCCCGCCGGTGCCGCTCCGCCAGCCCGGAGAACGTCGGCTCGTCGACCTTGCCCAGACCGCTCACGCCCAGCTCCTCCAGCCGTGTGTCCGCACTCATCACGTCATCCTTCCGCCTCGTCATGTCCTGTCGTAGGTATGACGGGCGCGGGCGCGACAACTCATCACCGGGCCGACCGGCGCGGCGGAGCACTCGCCGCAAAGCATCGACGCAGCTGATCGTAATCTTGCTGCCGAGAAGCTTCTCACCTGGGAAGACGTTCCCCTAAGCTCGACCGAATCCCACGCGACTTCGGCGTGTCAGGCGGCAGCCATCGGTGTCGCTGCGCATACGCTTCGCACCGGGCCAGGGGGCCTGGCTCGACGACGTACGAGGTCAGCGTACGAGCTACGGGGGTTCAACCATGACCAATGCTGTACTGCGCTCCGCGAGAGCTGCGGCGATCCTGACGACGCTGGGCATAAGCCTGGGTCTCATGGCCGGCGCCGCGCACGCGAAGCCACACCGCGACCGCTTCTGCATCAGCCCCATCTTCACCGGGGGCAGCGAGCAATGGAGGGATCTGAACCAGCGCTACGACGTCCGGGAACGGATCATCGGCCCGCCCGCGCCCGCGACCAGCGACATCACCGTCCCGCCCGGCGGGCCTGGCTGCCGCACGGCGCTGGCGGGGGAGAAGTGGGTCCGGGCGGTCCCGCCCTGGCTCACGGCGACGGCGACCGAGCAGACGGCGTTCATCACCAGCTTCCAGAGCGCCCGGTACGTGATCGACGCCGGGACCGCGCGCGAGCGGACCATCACGGTGGGCCCGGAGGTCCTGCAGTCCGGGACGGTTCCCGCCGACGTGGTGCTGCCTGCGGGAACCGCCGGCCTTCCCTACGTCGTGCCGGTGTCTCCGGTCTTCCGGCCGCTTCGCCCCGGCACGCACACCAGCACTCTCTTCGTGACCATGGCGGAGCGGGTCTGCACCGGCCGCGGGCCCGCGCCGGGCCTCAGCGCCGACTGCCTGGAGGCGGGCGAGTCGGAGTACCCCATCGCGGACAACGGGCCGTTCACCGTCCTGCCGGGCCACCCGCACGCCACCCCGTAGGCGCGCTTCCGCGAGCGGTGGTCGTGACCACCTGCCGATCGGGGTCGAAGGGCGGCGTCCGCTCTTCGACCCCGATCGGCGTCGGCAGGCGCCGCTCGGATCGTCAGGCGCGGTTCCACTTCTGGTTGGCGCCGGGCCCGCAGGGCCAGATGATCAGCTGGGTGCCGTTGGCCGTGCCGTTGTCGTACGCGTCCAGGCACTTGCCCGAGCCGACGCCGACGACCCAGCCGTTGGACCGGACCCGCCACTGCTGACCGGCGGAGCCGTTGCAGTCGAAGATCTGCACCGCGGTCCCGTCCGCGGTGGCGCCGCCGGCCGCCTCCAGGCACTTGCCGTCGAAGACCCGTAGCTGGTTGCCGGGCGTCGAGGTCCAGGTCTGGTTCATCGCGGTGTGGCAGTCCCACAGCACCGGGCGGGTGCCGTTGGCCTGGCTGCTGTTGGGCACGTCCACGCAGCGGGCCGACGCTGCCCCCTTGAGCGGGGCCGGGGTGCTGTTGCGATACCACTTCTGGTTGGCGCCGCCGTTGCAGGTCCAGACGATCAGAGCGGTGCCGTTGCCGGTGCCGTTGGCGTACGCGTCGAGGCACTTGCCGGAGGCCGCGTTGACCACGGAACCGTCGCCGCCGACCGTCCACTGCCGGGTGGCGGCCGCGGCGCAGTCGTTGATCTGCACCGCGGACCCGTCGGTGGTCCCGGCGGCGGTCAGGCACTTGGCGCCGTAGACGAGCAGCTGCCCGGCAGGGTTCATCGTCCACTTCTGGTTGGCGCCGCCGTGGCAGTCCCACAGGGCGACGGCCGTGCCGTTGGTCTGGCTGTTGTTCGGCACGTCGGCGCAGTTGCCGGACTCCTGGCCCTTGAGGATGCCGCCCGGATCACCGGTGCCGCAGCTCAGCATCCCGGCGGTGTACGGGCACAGCACGGTGGCGAAACCGCCGCGGGTCGCCAGCGGCACGGACAGCGTCGCCGCGCTGGTGACGACCCTGGTCTCGCGGAGCAGGCCACCGGAGCCGTCGCGGACGGTCTCGGCCAGCCACTGGCCGGCGCCGAGGAAGGCGAGCGGGGTCTGGTACGTCTTGGCGGCGAGGGCGGAGATGCCGCCGACGTACCACCTCGTGCCGCTGCGCCGGGCGAGGTAGGCCTCCCGGTTGGGGCGGCCGCCGAGCAGCCGGGTCTCGTCCCAGGCCGCGGGTAGCTGGTTGAGGATGCGCAGCGCCTCCGGCCGGGCCTCATAGCTGGCCGGGTTGTCGGCGTCGTGCTGCCAGCCGGACTCGAAGACGACGGCGGTCGCCAGCTCGTGGGCGTCGGTGGTGTCGCGATTGACGCTGAAGGTGACCGGGGTGAAGTCCATGCCGGCGATCGCGTTGCGGGTGAACGGCAGGATGGTGTTGAGGGCGGCCCGGTTCTGCTGCTGCTCGGCGCCGAAGACCGCCTCGGCCGTCATGACGTGCGGCCAGGTGCGCTGCATGCCGCGCGGGGTGGCGCTGCCGTGGAAGTTGGCCATCAGTTTCAGCTCGGCGGTGCGGGCCAGCACGGCGTCGTACCACCTCAGGGTGGGCTGGGTGAACTGGTAACTGAAGTCGATCTTCACCCCGGCGACGCCCCAGCTCTTGACCAGCGGTAACCAGGCCTCGCGCTGCTGGGCGGTCTGCAGGTCGGCGGAGTTGAACCAGACGATCACCCCTACGCCCCGGTCCCGGGCGTAGGCGACCACTCCCGGCAGCCAGCTCGACTGCCAGCCCTCGTCGATGAGGACGTAGCCCCAGCCGTTGCGCTGGGCGAAGTCGATGTACTGCCGCTGCCGGGCGGCGTCGGCGGGGCTGGCGTGTTCGGTCAGCCAGGACCAGGCCACGGTGCCGGGTCTGACCCACGAGGTGTCGGCGAACCGGGCCGGGGCCGACAGGTCGTCGACGATCGTCGACTCGGTGACGGTCTTCAGGGCGCCGATGGCCGCCGTCCGCCACGGCGTGGCCAGCGGCAGCGTGGCGGTGACCGGCGCAGCGGTGATCGAGGTGGTGTACGTGGGGGAGCCGGCCTGGTGCGCCAGGGCGCCGGCGGCGTACCGGCCGTCCAGGTCGGACTCGGCGAGCAGGACGAAGACGCCGCCGACGTCGAACAGGGCGGGCACCCCGTAATCGTTGGATGCGGCGCCACCGGCCGTGGTCTCGAACCAGACCCCCTGGTCCTCGCGGTCCGGCGGCACCAGCCAGGCCGGTGCCGCGGCGGGCAGGGTCCAGGACGATGCCTCCCGGCGTACGGTGACCGGGCCGCTGCCCGGCAGCACGTAGCGGTAGGCGGCCCCGGCGTCGGACACGCGCACCACGACGTCGAGCCGTGCGCCGCCCGTGCCGGTGAACGACAGCGTCGCCTGGGTGTAGGTGGTCTGCCGGCTGCGCTTCTTGCCGGTCGGCATGGTGTACGACTCGGTGATCGTCTGATCGGCGCGCGATGTGAAGACCAGGTTGCGGGTGAGGTCCGCGGTCGCGGTCTCGATGCCGATGGGCGAGGGCAGCAGCACGGCGCTGCCGCGGCTGGACGCGCCGAAGCTGAGCGCGCCGTTGTCGAGCGTGACCTGCGCGGAGATCACACCCGACGGCCCGGCGACCGTCCAGGTGACGGCGGCCTTCGCGGCGGCGGGGGTGAGGGTGACCAGAGCCGCGCTCGCGGCCAGGGCGGTGAGCGACGCGACGCACGCGCGGAGTCTGCGGCGGAACATGCCGTCTCCTTCGAAGATGACGGGTCACACGTCCGCCGTGACGTGATTACTTCAGGCGCTCCCGCTGAGAGCGTGTCTGATTCCACCACGTCCCGACATATTTGAACAGTGGTAACGGTGAATGTCTCGGCTGCGTCAGGCCGGGTCGCTCAGCTTCGCCGTCTGTGCCCGCAGCACCGCGATGGTGTGCTCCAGATAGTCGGCGATCGTCGCCAGCTGCTCGGCGTCGTACCGGGCGACCACCGTGCCCATCTCGCGGGTCAGGTCCGCGAAGATGGCGCTCAGGTCGGGCCGGTCGGCGGTGGCGGCGATCAGCACCCGCCGCCGGTCGTCGGGGTCCGGCCGGCGCTCGACGTAGCCGGCCCGGACCAGCCGGTCGACGATGCCGGTGACCGCGCTCGCGCCGACCGACAGCTGCGGGGCGAGCGCGCCCGCGGGCAGCGGGCCGCCGCGCACGATCATGCCGAGCGCCTTGTGCTCGACGGCGGTCAGCCCGAGCCGGCGGGCTACGGCCTCGTGGAACAGCACGCTGGCGGTGCTCAGCTCCCAGCCCAGATCGCTCACGACGCACACCCTAACCCGCCGGTATTTACTTCATGTCTGTGAATAGTTTAGTGTCGTGAAATACCTGGGGAAGGGAGCGGCTGACATGGGATCGGCCTGGAGTCTGAGTGTCGAGGCGGCGCGCTGGGCGGCGCGGTTCTACGCGGCCCACTGGCCGCTGGTGCTGGGATTGTCGCTGATCCCGAGCCTGCAGCGGTTCATGGTGATCAACTACGGTGACCGGCTGCCGTCGGGAGTCGGCCCGGCGAGCGAGGTGCTCACCGCGGGCGTGCGGATTCTGCTCGTCTACCTCATCCTGCGGATCACGGTGGTCGAGGCGGGCTGGTCCCACCTCGGGATCGGCGAGCGCTGGCAGCGGCTCGGCCAGGGTATCGACGGCCGGATGCGCGACTTTCTGCTGCAGTTCCTGGTGCTCGGCATCGCGTTCGTGATCTTCGACGTGCTGCCGGAGACCGCGATCTCGCTCTGGGCGCCCGAGGAGCGCAAGGACCTGCTGCAGGCGATCCTGGTCAGCGTGAAGAACCCGACGGTGATCGCGATGACGATCCTGTGGATGGTCGGCGTGGGACACCAGCTGGCAGCGTCGCGGATGGACGACCTGACGCGCGCGGTCCCGAAAGTGGGCCCCGGCGCCGACGGTCCCTGAGGCTTTCGCCTCATGAAGCGATCCACGTCCGTAACTACGTTGAAACGACTCGCTCTTTCACGTACGCAGGAGGTCGCGCATGACAAGGGACTGGATCAGACAGCGGGTGCGGGCGGGCTGGCTCGCGGCCGGTGGCGCGGCGATGGTGCTCACGGTCGCCGTCGTCGCGCTGACGCCGTCGGCGGGCGCCGCCGCCGAGCTGGTGGTGCAGGCTGAGGCGTACGCGGCGCAGTCCGGCGCCGTCGTCGAGCCCACCGTCGACGCCGGCGGCGGCTCCGCCGTGGGCTACCTGGCGCGCGGGGACTGGCTGCGCTACGACGGCGTCGACCTGGGCGCGTCGGGCACGATGGCCGTCTCCGTGCGCGTCGCCTCCGCCGTCGGCGGCTCGGGCGCGATCGAGCTGCGTACGGCGTCGACGACCGGGCCCGTGCTGGCCCGGTTCACCATCGCGGCGACGGGCGGCTGGCAGGCGTGGGTCACCCGGACGGTGAACCTGACCAGCCACCCGGCCGGCGTCCAGGCGGTGTACGCGGTCATGGCCAACACCGGCAGCGGGGCCGACTTCGTCAACCTGAACTGGCTCTCGTTCAGCACCGGGGGCACCGGCAGCGGCACCGGCTGGGTCGACGTCGACCCGGTGAAGTGGAACGCGCAACTGGCCGCGTTCCGGGCGATGGCCATGGCCCCCGCGCCGGCCAACGCCGTGCGGGTCCCGGAGTTCAACGCGACCTGCACCTACAGCCACTCCGTCAAGGACGACCCCATCGTGTTCCCCGGCCTGCCGGGCGCGTCCCACATGCACAGCTTCTTCGGCAACCGCAGCACCAACGCCGGCTCCACCCTGGACAGCCTGCGCGCCAACACCACCACGACCTGCACCCCGGCCCCCGCCGACCTGTCGGCGTACTGGGTGCCGACCCTGTACGACCGCGGCACGGCCGTGGAGCCGAAGGGAGTCGTGGTTTACTACGGCTCGCGGCTGGCCGACCCGAGCCGCACGGTGCCGTTCCCGCTCGGCTTCGAGATGATCGCGGGCAGCGCGAGCCGGCAGGTCCCCACGCCCGCCGGTGCGGTCAACCAGTTCTACTGCGTCGGCGGGACCACCGGCGGTGAGATCGGCCGCAGCGCCGACGGCAACTGGCCGATCTGCTCGCCGGGCGGCACGCTGATGTTCCAGCTCGTCTTCCCCGACTGCTGGGACGGCGCGCACCTGGACAGCCCCGACCACAAGTCGCACGTGGCGTACACCGCGGACGGGACGTGCCCGAGCGCGTTCCCGGTGGCGATCCCGTCGGTCTCGTTCGTCATCGCGTACCCGGCCGTCGGCAGCGCCGACGGGTTCACGCTGGCCTCGGGCATGGCCTCGTCCATGCACGGCGACTTCGTCAACGTCTGGGACAACGACGCGCAGGGACACCGGGTGAAGAACTGCATCGTCCAGTCCGCCAAGTGCAACAGCGCCGGTCAGTTCTGAGCGGCTGCCCGGGCGGGCGGTGTGCGAGACGCCCGCCCGGGCAGCATGTTCGCAGCGTCAGCTGACGGTGACCGTGTTGATGTCGGGGGCCGAGCCGGTGTCGTTGAAGAACCTGATCCAGCAGGCGCCCTTCGGCAGCCGCAGCCGCACCGACGTCCGTGCCGGGATCAGCCAGCTCCGGGCACCGGCGAGGGTCAGCTCGCGGACCGGGCCGTCGTCGACGGCGAGTTTGAGGGTGCGCGGCTGCTCGGTCTCGTAGACGACGGTCAGGGTCCGCTCACCGGCCTGTGGCACGCCGGTGACGCGCACCGCGAGGGTGTTCGGGCCGCCGATGTAGCCGACCCGGCTGCCGTCCACGCAGGTGGGGCACTCGATGACCCGCGCGCCCACGCGGATGTTGGCCGGGTCGGCGGCGTGCACGGTGATCGGCTCGAACGTCGCAGGGCTGGTCGCCCTGGCCGGTGGCTCGGCCCCGCCTGTGCGCTCGTGCACCGCCGACGGAGCGGGTGACGGTGGGACGGTCGTCGCTGTCACGGTCGGCGGGCTGGGCGCACCGCCTGCCGCAGGTCCGGGAGCCGGCGGTGGGGCAGGCATGATCAGCGGTGGTACGACGGCGATCGTCGCCGCGACGGCCAGCCCCAGGGCCGCCCAGCCCAGCACACGCCTGTAGACGACGGGCACCGTCACCGCCGCCCGGTCCACACGACGACCGCCTCGGTGCGGCTGGCCACGCCCAGCTTGGCGAAGATGTGCTGCAGGTGGTTCTTCACGGTCTTCTCGGCCAGCATCAGCCGGTGGGCGATGGCGGCGTTCGACAGGCCCTGCGCGACCTGCCCGAGCACCTCCTGCTCCCGCCGCGTCAGCCCGAACCGGGACCTGGCGAGCCGCCGCCGCTCGGCGAGGTCGCGTTCGGTCCGTTCGCGTTCGGCCTGCTCGCGTACGGCCGACGCGGCGACCGCGGCCGCCACCGGCGACAGCCAGCCGTGCCCGGCCACCACGGCCAGCACCGCGCGGTGCAGTTCGGCCGGATCGAACGCGCCGTGCACCAGGTAGCCGCGGGCGCCGCCGCGCAGCATCCCGGCGATGAGCTGCGGGCTCGCGTCGCTGGTGAGCACCAGCACGCGGGTGTGGGCGACCAGCTCGCCGAGCACCGCGAGCCCGTCGGCGACCGGCATGCGGTGGTCGAGCAGGGTCACCGTGGGCCGGTCGCGGCGGGCCAGCGCGACGGCTTCGCGCCCGTCGGCGGCCTGCGCCGCCACCCGGATCCCCGGACAGAGCCCGAGCCAGCCGGACAGCGCGGCACGGACGATGGGATTGTCGTCGACGACCATCACCGAGATCATGCGGATGCTCCGGCCGGCGTGAGCGCGATGTCCGCGACGACGGTCGTGCCCGCACCCGGCGCGGACAGCACCCGTAGCGCGCCGCGGATCGCGGCGGCCCGTTCGGCCATCCCGATCAGTCCGAAGCAGCCGCGCCAGTCGGCCGGCACGGCGAACCCGGCCCCGTCGTCGGCGACCCGCAGCCGGACACCGCCCCCGGCGTATCCGAACTCCACGGTCACCAGGCTCGCCCCGGCGTGGCGGGCGATGTTCTCCAACGACTCGTGCAGGATCTGCGCCAGCTCGTAGCGCAGCTCCACCGGCAGGTCCCCGGCCGCGACCGCACAGCGCACCGGCACGCCCGTACGCTCGGTCCACCTGCGGCAGATCCGGTCCACCGTCGCGCCGAACTCGTGGTTCGGGTCGTCCAGGCGCAGCCCTTCCAGGACCTCCTGCGCCTGGCGCACCGCCGCGGTGGCCCCGGCCGACACCGTCGCCGCCAGCTGCTCGGCCAGCGCGGGCTGCCGCCGCAGCGACGTCGGCAGCGCCAGCGCCGCGAACGACACCCCGCGCAGCGTCTTGGTGACCGAGTCGTGCAGCTCGCGGGCGAGCCGGGACCGTTCGGCCGCCGCTGCGCTGCGCTGCGCCGAGGCCACCAGCCGGACTGACAGCTCGACATGGGCGGCCAGCGCGGCGGTCGCCACCGCGGCCCCGACGGCGGCCAGCACGTTGACGATGGGGAAGGCCAGGACGAACCCGGCCAGGCTCGCCGCGTCCGGTGCCGCGCCGAGCACGTGTCCGGCCACCAGGTAGCCGAGCGCGGTGTAGCACGCGGCAGGCAGCAGCGCCCAGAAGCCGGCGAGCACTCCGGCCAGCGCGGCGGCACCCGCCGCGCAGCAGAAGAAGGCGACGTCGCCGCCGCCGATGCCGAGCACGGCCAGGACGATCGCGGCGTCGGCGGCCAGCACCGGCAGGGGGTGGGCGACGACGTGCGGATCGCGGGTCAGTGCCACGAGCGCCACGGCCGCGGTCAGCGCGACGAGCACCAGCACGGCGAGCAGCGGGCCGGGACGGGCGTGCAGGCGCAGGCCGCCGCCCGCGACGGCGAGGGTCGCCGCCGCCCGCCCGAGCAGCACCGCCCGCGCCACAGCGGCCCGCGCGACCGTACGGTCCGGGTGTCCAGCTGTCGTCGTCACGGTGTCCTGCCCCGGGGTGGGCGATCGCTGTCGATCTTCGAGGGAGCGCTCTCTCGACGAGGATCGGGCAAGCGCTCCCCGGTTGTCAAGGCGTCCGTCGATCTCCGCCGTGGACGGTCCCGTGACCTTCGCCGGCCGGTCAACAGCGTGGTCGCCTCAGACACTCTTACCTGTTGTGACTGAGGGCATGAGCTTCGAAGAGTACGTGCTGGCGCGCGGCCCGGCGCTGGTCCGCCTCGCTCGGCTGCTGGTGGGCGATCCGCACCGGGCCGAGGACCTGGTGCAGGACGCGCTGCTGCGCACCTATCCGCGATGGCAGCGCATCGTGCGGTCCGACCATCCGGACGTCTACGTGCGGCGGGTGATGGTCAACCTGAGCTCCGCCTGGTGGCGTAGGTTGTCCAACCGCGAGCTGCCGGCCGACCTGCGTGCGCACGGTCCGGTGGCCGTCGGCGCGGGGCCGGAGGCGACGAGCGTCGCCCGGATGCTGATGTGGGAGCGGATCAACGGGCTGCCGGCGCGGCAGCGGGCCGTGATCGCGCTGCGGTACTACGAGGACTTCGACGATCACCGGATCAGCGAGATCCTCGGCTGCTCGCGGGCGAGCGTGCGCACTCATGCCATGAGGGCGCTGAAGGCGATGCGTATCCAGCTCACGGCAGATGTGGAGGCGACCGTATGAACATCGACATCAATACGCTGGTCGAGCAGTTGCACAGCCGTGCGGAAGGCCCGGTGGATTCGAGGGCGCTGCTGGCCAGGGTGGAGCTCGTGTATCGCCGACGGCGGTCACGGCGGGCTGTCGTCGGTGCCGTGGCGGCGGTGTCGCTGGTCATGGCGGTGGCCTTCGCGACGCTCGCGCCCCACGACGGGCAGTCGTCCCCGCCCGGGTCGCCGGGGACGGGGGGCCCGCGCCCGGTGCTGCCCAGCGGCGCGGCCCGTGCCGGCGATGTCCACCAGGTGCCCGCGTTGCCGGGGATCGGCTCGCTGAACGACGCCTCGGACGTCGGCGCCGATCCGTTCGCCGTCCACTTCGACACCGGGCGGTTCGCCCACCCCGTGGCGACGGCGCGGTGGTCGGTCGCCGACGGGGTCGAGGAGCTGACCTTCTACGGCGACACCGAGGGCGTCGGCGGCCCGAAGGGAGACTCGGCATCGGAGTACTACGCCATGGTGACGATGTCGACGGCGAGCGCCGACCGGGCCCGGCCGGACCGGACGGCCGCCGACTTCGGTACGCCGTCGCCGGTCGCCACGCAGCGACCGTCCATCGCGGGCGTGGCCGCGGTCGCGGAAACCGTCGTCCACCGCGGTGGGATGTTCGACGGGCAGCAGGAGACCACGGTGCGCTGGCAGCCGGTCGCCCGCGTCGACGTGGTCGTGTCCGTACGCGGTGAGATCGAGCCCGCCGACGTGCTCGCGTTCGCGACCGGGCTGCGATTCGATCGGGCCAGCCGGTGCGCCGTCCCGCTGCGGTTGGGCGACCTGCCGTCCGGGGCACGGGTGACCGGCTGCGCGTTCCGCCTGTCCAACTTCGCCGCGGAGCCCGGCGCCGGCCGTGGGCGCGGTGACCTGCTCGTGAGCGGCCCGAACGGTTCCACGCTGGAGGTTCGCTACCTGGGTCCGCAGGGCCCGGAGCCTTCCACGCAGGCGAAAACGACGTTGGCCAACGGCTGGAAGTACTCCGTCATGTCGACTGACAGCGGCATGCCCGGCGCGCCCAACGCCGTCATCCGGGTGCACGAGCCATGGCACCTGGAAGCCCAGGCGACCGGGGGGTACACGATGGACGATCTGCTGCTGTTCGCGGGCCGGTTCGAGCAGTCCGGCGATGCGGAGGATCCGCAGACCTGGCCGGGCTCGGCGGGCTGACCGCAGGTTCGGGGGCGGGCGCTGCCTGCCCCCGAACGATGACGGTCGGAAATCGATTTCGTCACGGACTGGCACCGCTGTCCGGGTCGGCTGCTTCCCCTACGCGCCTCCAGCCTGCTCTCTTGTACAGCGATGCAGGCGTCCGGCGCGTCCGGGAGTGCCGAGCGACGCCATCGACGTATTGACAGGTTCTCCGAACTTGCCTACGTTCTGAGAAATCGATTTCTTGGCCTGTCGTCCCGGCAAGGAGGCCATGTGGTGCCCGAGCTCGTCCGCATGAGCGGCATCACCAAACGCTTCGGCGGGGTGCTCGCCTGCGCCGGGGTGGACTTCACGGTGCGCGCCGGTGAGGTCCACGCCCTGCTGGGCGAGAACGGGGCGGGCAAGTCCACGCTGATGAACATCCTGTCCGGGGTGCACACCGACTACGAGGGCGACGTCGCGGTCCATGGCGAGGTGGTGCGGCTGCGCGACCCCGCCGACGCCCAGCGTCACGGCATCGCCACCATCCACCAGGAACTCGACCTCGTCCCGCAGCTCACCGTCGCCGAGAACCTCGTCCTCGGCCGCGAACCGCGCACCCGCGCCCGGCTGCTCGACCGCCGCGCCATGCAGCGGCTGGCGCGTGAGGAGTTCGCCGCCCTGGGCATCGACCTCGACCCGAACCGGCCCGTCGGCTCCCTGCGCGTCGGCGAGCAGCAGCTCGTCGAGATCGCCAAGGCGCTGTCGCTGCACGCCCAGGTCCTCGTGATGGACGAGCCGACGGCCGCGCTCGCCGACGCCGAGGTCAGCCGCCTGTTCGAGATCATCGACGGGCTGCGCCGCCGCGGCGTCGGCATCGTCTACATCTCGCACCGCATGGAGGAGATCGAGGTCATCGCCGACCGGGCCACGGTGCTGCGCAACGGCGCCGTCGCGGGTTCGCTCACCCCAGCACCCGAGCACCGCCCGCAGCTCATCTCGCTGATGGTCGGCCGGTCCGTCGAGGCGATGTTCGCCCGGCCGAAGACGCAGAAGCCGGCTGCCGAGGCCAGGCCGCTGCTGCGGGTCGCCGGGCTGACCGTGCGGCCCCGCACACCGCGCCCCGGGCGGGCCGAGCCCGACGGCATCGACCTCAGCGTCGACGCGGGCGAGATCGTCGGGCTGGCCGGCCTGATGGGCTCCGGACGCACCGAACTGCTGGAGACCTTGTTCGGAGCCGGTCCAGCCGCGCGGGTCACCGGAGCCGTCACGCTCGACGGTCTGCCGTACGCGCCCAAGAGTCCCCGCGCGGCCCTGGCCCGCGGCGTCGGGCTCGTGCCCGAGGACCGGCGCGGCTCCGCCCTGACCCTGCCCCACCAGGTCGACCACAGCATGGTCCTGTCCGCGCTGTCCCGGCTGACGACCCTCGGCTTCGTGCGCCGTACCCGGGAACGCGCCTCGGTCCTGGACATGATGCGCCGGCTCGCCGTCAAGGCGGGCGCACCCACCGCGCCCGTCGGCTCGCTGTCCGGCGGCAACCAGCAGAAGGTCGTGCTCGCCCGGCAGCTGATGACGGTGCCGCGGCTGCTGCTGCTCGACGAACCCACCCGCGGCGTCGACGTCGGCGCGAAGGCCGAGATCTACCAGATCCTGCACCGGCTCGCCGACGAGGGCATGGGCATCCTGCTGGCCTCCTCCGAACTGCCCGAACTGCTCGGCGTCTGCGACCGCGTCGTCGTGCTGCGCCGCGGCGCCGTCGCCGCCGACCTCGACCCCGCCGACGTCACCGGCGACGACGTGCTCGCCGCCGCCATGACCGCCCCAGGAGGAACCGACCGATGACGCTGCTCAAGACCCCGCCCGCGCTCGCGCGGCTCACCGGCGGCAGGCGCGAGCTGGTCGACCGGCTGTTCGCCGTGCAGAGCCTGGTCGCGCTGCTGGTCGTGTTCATCGTGGCGATCCTCGCCAGCCCGACCCGCGACGGCGAGATCCTCTTCCTGACCGCCGGCAACCTGGGCAACATCGTGCGGGCCGTGTCCGAGATCGGCATCATCGCGGTCGGCATGACCTTCGTCGTGCTGCTCGGCGGCATCGACCTGTCGGTCGGCGCGATCCTCGGCCTGAGCGCCGTCGGCACCGCCACGCTGATGGTCGACTCCGGGTACGGGATCGCGCCGACGGTGCCGGCGGTGCTGGCCATCGGCGCGGTGATCGGCGCGCTGCAGGGATACGCCACGGCGCGGCTGGGCATCCAGTCGTTCATCGTGACCCTGGCGGGCTTGCAGGTCGCGCGGGGACTGGCCCGGATCTGGTCGGGCGGGCTGGGCATCCCGATCGCGTACGGCGACGGCCCGCTGCAGGCCCCGCCCGCGTTCGAGATCCTCAACGGCTCGATCAACGGCGTGGTCCCCGTCCCGGCCGTGCTGTTCCTTGCCGTCGGCGTCGCCGCGATCGTGGTCCTGCGGACCACCGCGTTCGCCCGCCACGTGTACGCGATCGGCGGCAACGAGAAGGCGGCCCGGCTCTCGGGTGTCCCGGTCACCCGGGTCAAGGTCGCCGTGTTCGCCGTCTGCGGCCTGCTGGCCGCGGTCGCCGGCGTCATCCACGCGGGCCAGCTCAACCAGGGCAGCCCGAACGACGGCGCGGGCTACGAACTCGACGCGATCGCCGCCGTCGTGATCGGCGGGACGAGCCTGTCCGGCGGCTCCGGATCGATGGGCGGCACCCTGGCCGGCGCGCTGATGCTCGGCGTGCTCAACAACATCCTCGCCCTGAACAACATCGACGCCAACGTGCAGCTGCTGATCAAGGGCCTGGTCATCGTGGCCGCGGCCGGTCTGCAGCGGCTGCGCCGCGGCGTCGCCTGACCGTACGCCCGTTCCCTCAAGGAGAAGTCACCGATGCGCACACGCACCGCCATCCTCGCCGCCGTCGCCGCCGGCGCGCTGCTCGCCTCCGCGGCGTGCAGCGTGGAGAAGGACGACCCGGCCGCCGCGAACGCGGCCTGCGGACCCGACCGGCAGTACCTGATCGGCATGTCGCAGGCCAACAACGCCGAGCCCTACCGGCAGGTGATGAACAACGACGTCACCACGGCGGCCGAGGCCGTCAAGGGGTTCGAGGTGGTCGTCGCCGACGCCGCGCAGGACAACAGCAAGCAGGTCGCCGACGTCGAGAACTTCCTGACGCAGAAGATCAACCTGCTGATCATCTCGCCGAACGAGGCGAAGCCGCTGACCGCCGTGGTGAAGAAGGCCTACGACGCGGGCATCCCGGTGATCGTGCTGGACCGCAAGGTCGAAGGTGACGCCTACACCGCGTTCATCGGCGGCGACAACGTCGCGATCGGCAAGGCGGCGGGGGAGTTCTACGCCACCAGGCTGCTGCCCGACGGCGGCAAGGTGATCGAGATCGCGGGCCTGCCCGGCTCGACGCCCGCGGCCGAGCGCGCCCAGGGCTTCCGCGACGGCATCGCGGCCAACCCGAAGATCCAGATAGTGGCGTCGCAGCCCGGCGACTGGCTGCGCGAGAAGGGCCAGTCGGTGGCCGACGCGCTGCTCAAGGCGCACCCGGACGCCGCGGCGATCTATGCCCACAACGACCCGATGGCCGAGGGCGCCTACCTGGCCGCCAAGGCCGCGGGCCTGGACAAGAAGATCAAGTTCACCGGCATCGACGCCCTGCCGGTGCCCTCCGGCGGTATCAAGGCCGTCGAGGAGGGCCGCCTGGCCGCCACGTTCCAGTACGCCACCGGCGGCCGCGAGGCCGTGGACCTGGCCAAGAAGATCCTGATCGACTGCAGCAAGGACGTGCCGCGCTCCACCACCCTGGGCACGCAGCAGATCACCGCCGAGAACGCCAAGGACGTCTACGCGAAGCTCGGCGGCAGCTGACCGCCGTACGCTCGCCGTCGCCGGCCCTGTCGCCACACAGGGCCGGGGCGGTGGCGTACGGTCACGGCCCCGCTATCTCGCCGCCACGCGGGATCGCGGGGCCGTCCCGGCATGACCGGCAACACGATGATCATGGTGTTGACCGGGTCGAAGGCTATTCTTGGCGAAATGCGCACCCCCGAACGCCTCTCGTCGACCGCCCGTGCCGCAGCCCGCGCGGCTGCCGGTGTACGGCGCCGCGCAACCGGACGGGCGGCGGTCCTGCCGGCCGTGGCGGTGCTCCTGGGCTGCGCGCTGGCCGCGTGTTCGGGAACTCCGGCCGCCGCGGAAGCGGACAAAGTAGCGCAGACACCAGCTGCTGTGCCGATAGCGCACACCGAGTATCGAAGCCCCGCGCCCATCCGTTTCGGCGACGCCACCGCCGGGCCGTCCTGGCTGGGAAAGCGGGTGCTCCCGACCGGGCCGCAGGGCTTCGCCGCAGCCCGGCAGACCCCGCCCGAACTGCGGAACCGGTCGATCATCACCGTCGACTACCTGCCGCCACCGGCGGACGGCCGCTTCCACGCCACCGTCCGGGCGGTGCCCGCCGACGTGCTCGCCCGCTCCAGCTGGACCGAGAAGTGCCCGGTCGCCGCCGCCGACCTGCGCTACCTGACGGTCGGGTTCCGCGGCTTCGACGGCCGCGCCCACACCGGCGAGCTGCTGGCCAACGCCCGGGTGGCCGACGACCTGGTCACCGTGTTCGAGCGGCTGTTCGCCGCGGACTTCCCGATCGAGCGGATGCGGATCTCCAGCGCCGCGCGGCTGAACGCCCCGTCGACCGGCGACCAGAACACCACCGAGGTGTTCGCCTGCCGGTCGGTGCGCGGCCACCAGGGCTGGTCCCAGCACGCGTACGGGCTCGCCGTGGATCTCAACCCGTTCCAGAACCCGTACCAGAAGGGCAAGGTCGTCCTGCCGGAACTCGCCACCTCCTACCTCGACCGGGCCGATGCCCGGCCCGGCATGGCGTTGCCCCGCGAGCAGGCTGTTCAGGCCTTCGCCGCGATCGGCTGGAAGTGGGGCGGCGACTACCGCACCCTGAAGGACTACATGCACTTCTCCGCCAGCGGCGGCTGAACCGGAGAACCCGCGCCGACCGCCGTCGGACGGTCGGCGCGGGGCCACGGCTACGAGCCGACCGTCAACGTCCAGGTGTCGATCCGGCCGACGTCGGCAGCCGCCGCGTCCTGCACGCGCAACCGCCACGTGCCGTTGGCGGTCTCGCTCGAGAGGTTCACCGTGAAGGTCTGGTGGATGTCGTCGGCGCTGCCGCCGGACCGGTTGCTCAGCGAATAGCTCGACCCGTCCGGCGCGACCAGGCTGACCGCCAGGTCACCACGGTACGGGTGGACGATGTGCACCTCCGCCGTCGACGACGCCGACGCCGTCCCCGGGCAGCCGCTGATGGTGATCGTGCTGTCCACCGCCGCCCCCGCGTCCGGGATCGCCACGTCAGTGGGGTTGCTCGCCCGGCAGCCGGCGGTCCCGTTGACCGTGAGCGTGTAGACCGCGGTGCGGGTGGTGCCGGAGCCCGTGCCGGTGATCGTGATCGGGTAGGTGCCCGGCGCGACCGCCGCGGTGGTGCTCAGGGTCAGCGCGGAGCTGCCGCCCGCCGGCACGGTCGACGGGCTGAACGACGCGCTCACCCCCGCCGGCAGCCCGGCCGCCGACAGCGCCACGCTCTGCGTGGAACCGCTGGTCACCGCCGTGGTGACCGTCGCGCTCAGCGAGCCGCCGGGGTTGGTCGCGCCCGCCGCCGGGGACACCGAGACCGAGTAGTCGTTGCCGGTGGCCAGGCCGGTCTGCGCGATCGTCAGAGTGCTCGCGACGGGGTCGAGCCGCAGCACGGCGCCGGCCGGCGGGCGCAGCGTGTAGTCGTAGTCGGTGGAGATGACCACGAGGCCGATCCGGCGGCCGGCCGCGAACACGTAGTCCTTGGGCTGCATGGCGAAGTTCAGCGTGTACTCGGTGCCCTGCACGACCTTCTCTCCGGCGGCGTGGCTGCTGCGGTTCTGCGGGTCGATCCAGCCGCGGGTGACGATCACGGGGGTGGCGCTCGTGCCGGTGCCGCCGTAGTCGACCAGCAGCGCGGTCACGTTGGCGTCGTTGCGGTTGGTGACCGCCAGCCGGAGCGAGACCTTCGGCGAGCCGGTCAGCGTGACCGCGGCGGGCAGGTTGCCGGTCCGGTAGACCAGCCGGTTGCCGTTCGCGCTGTCGGGGTTCGCGACCAGCGTCGTCGCCGTGCTGGTCCGCCCGTTGTCGGTGAACTGCTGCGCCGTGGCACCGCTCGGGGTGCCGAGGGTCAGCCCGCCGGGCGCGGTGGCCGAGGTCGCGTCGAGTTTGAACACGGCCTCGGTGGCGGCGGGGTTGGGCCAGTCGGTGTACTGCCGCCAGGTGCCGTCCTTGAACTGCACCTCGGCCCGGGGCCCGGTGAGCACGCCGTTGTCGACGCCCTTGAGGAAGTACTCGAACCAGCGCTCGACCGTCGCCTTGTAGTCGGTGCGGGAGGTCGTGCCGTGGCCGCTGTTGTGCAGCCAGATCTTGCGCGGCACGTTGTTGGCCCGCAGCGCGTCCCACCACTGCGCGTAGTGCCGGCCCTTGACGTTCCAGTCGGCCTGGCCGTGGATGACGAACACGCCCGCGGTGACCTTGTTCGCCTTGCCGACGTAGTCCCGGTCGGCCCAGAACTGCGTGTAGTCGCCGGTCACCCGGTCCTGGTCGGTCTCGATCCGGTTGATCCGGCTCGTGCAGTCGGTCCGGTCGACCACCGCACGGGCCAGCACGTCGGCGTCCTCGCCCTGGTAGCCGCCCGGGGCGACGACGAGCCCGTTGGCCCGGTAGTAGTCGTACCAGCTGGAGATCGCCGAGATCGGCACGATCGCCTTGAGCCCGGCGACGCCGGTGGCGGCGGCCATGTTCGGCAGCGTGCCGTTGTACGAGATCCCGATCATGCCGACGTTGCCGGTGCTCCAGGACGCCGTCACCTGGGCGCCCGAGGCGCTGAAGCCGCGGGCCCGGCCGTTGAGCCAGTCCACGACCGCGGTGGTGGCCAGCGTCTCCTGCATGTCCCCGCTGGTCGGGCAGCCCTCCGAGGCGCCGGTGCCGAGGCTGTGGCCGAGCACGACCGCGTACCCCTTGGGCACGAAGTAGTCGTCGTACCAGTCGGGCAGGTCCGGCACCGGCCTGGCGGCGCTGATCCCGGCCGTGGGCTGCGCGCCGGGCACGAGCGGGAACAGGCCCTCCTGCGGCAGGGCGCTCACGTTGACGCCGTGGTTGGCGGCGTTGGCCAGGCCGTTGCGGTACGGACTCTGCTCGAACACGACCGGGACCGGCCCGCCGGTCGAGGGCCGGGCGATGTCGATGGCGATCCGGTCGAGCCGGCCGTCGCCGTTGGAGTCCACACCGGACTCCACGTAGACCCGCTCCTCGATCTGGGCGAGCGCGGCCTGAGCCGGCGTCGCCGCGTTCGCGTGGGTGGCCGGGATCGGGAGGGCGGCTGCGAGCAGCGCAAGGGTGAGTGTGACGCGGTGGGGGAACCGCATGGGCTTCCTTCCAGGGGGTGGTGGATAGTCGCCGGATGTCGGTAGAGCGCGATGGTTGTCGATGCTTGCAGATCGTCGGAGGTGATTCAAGACGTGCGGCGGCGCGACACCTGGCCGGTCGGACACTCCGAACGGTCACTTTCGACCCGGCCCGCCGTCGGCGGCATCGACGCTGTGGCGACGATTGGGCATGATGTCTTGGTGACGAACACACAACGCTGGGTCGTTGTCGGGGCGGGTGCGGTGATCGTCGCGGGGCTCGTCGGCGCGGCCGTCGTCGCGGGCCTGGAGGGCGTCGAGGTCATGAGCTGGCTGGCGGGCTCGGCGAGCCTGCTGGTGGCGGTCGTCGCGCTGGTCGTCGTGTGGCCGGCTCCGAACCGGACCGATCGGCCGCTCGCCCCGCCCGCGACAGCGCCCGCACCGGTGCCGGTGGCGGCGCAGGCCGAGCGGCCGCCGATGGAGGTGCCGGCGGAGCCCGTGGTGGCGCCTGAGCCCGTTGCGGCCCGCGAGCCGGCGGTGGCGCGCGAGCCCGCAGCGGCGCAGGAGCCGGCACCGGGCGGCAGCGCGGGCGCAGGACCGGCGAGCACCGGGCCGGTGCGGCAGCAGAACACCGGTGGCGTCAACATCGCCAACAGCGGCGTGATCGGCAGCATCGACCTCTCGCAGTAGCACCGTTCGTCCGACATACCGATGAGGAGCGACCATGCCGGACACCGGCGGCCAACCGGGTGCCTCGGCGATCGCCGAACACGACCTCGCCGACATCCGCGCCGCGCTCGCCGGGCGGCCGACCGGCGCGATCGACCAGGCCAACTCCGGCGGCGCGAACGTCGCCAACAGCGGCGTCATCGAACACCTCACGATCACGCTCGGCGCCCAGCCTGAGGCCGCCCCCAGCAGCGTCTTCGTCGTCTGCGCCGATGCCGACCGCGCCTTCGTCGAGACCGCGATCCTCCCGGCGCTCGACCCGCTGCCGCTGCGCATCCGGTACGCGGTGAACACCGCCGGCCACGCGGACGCGTGGGAACCGCTCTACCGCGCGATGGACCGGGCGAACCTGCTGCTGGTGGTGGCCTCGAACCCGGCGGCGCTGCGCGACGCCGTGGTACGCAGCCAGGTCGCCTACTGGCTGGACTCCCATCCGGACACCGCCAGTGTGGTCGTGGTCAGCGGATCGGCGAGCCTGCCGCAGCCGGCCGACGACCGGCTCGCCCGGCATCCGGTGGTCGTGTGGTCGCACGACGTCGCCGGGGGTCCGGGCGCGTACCTGGTCAGGGCGGTGCGGCGAGCGACGCCCGTCGTCCCCCTCGCCGTCGCCGGGGCCGGTGACGAGGAGCGCCGCTCCCTCGCTCCGATCCGCTCGGCCTATCTGCGCTGGCTCGGCCGCTGCCACGCGACCCTGGAAGCGGTCATCGCCGGGCGTGCCGTCGTCCGCCCGCTGCGTTCCTGCCCGCCGCCCGGCGACCTCGTCTCCGACGAGTCACATCACGGCTCGCGAGCCGTGGAGCTGGCACACCTGCACGCCCGGTCCGACCGCCGCGGCTCCCTGCTCGGCGACGACGGCGGGCCCGACGCGGCCGAGCTGGCGGCGCTGGCCGACCGGCCGCTGCCGACATATCTGGGTTCGGCCACCCACCTCGACCACCTGGACCTGAGCGGGCGGCCGGCGATCTCCCCGGACGCGATCCTGGCCGACGTGTGGCGCGCGATCGTGCTCGGCGACCCCGGCAGCGGCAAGAGCAGCCTGGTACGCCGCCTCGTCACCGACCTCGCCGCCGCGGCGGCCGACGACACCGCCCCGGACGCGGCCGGCGGACCCGTGGTCCGGTTGCCGGTGCTCTGCCGGGCAGCCGACCTGATCACCGCGCTGGACGAGCACACGCTGTCGGCGGAGGGGCTCGCCGCCGCCGCGATCTCGTCGGGCTGGGCGGGCCAGGCGCCGTACGACCCCGGCAGCGGCGACCCGATCGCGGCGGCCGATCTGGCGCGGCTCGCCCGCGCCACCGTGCGCGACCGGCGGATCCTGCTGGTGGTCGACGGGCTCGACGAGGTGCCCACCCAGGCCGAGCGGCGATCACTGGCCGAAGCACTCGACCGCTTCGCGGCGGCGGGTGGCGCCCGCATCGACCGTCCCGAGCGGGCGCCGGGCAACCAGATGCTGGTCACCAGCCGCATCGCCGGCTACCACAGCTCACCACTCGGCGAACGCTTCAGCCAGTTCCTGATCGGCCCGCTGACGCCCGAGGGCGCCGGCCGGATCGTCGACTACTGGCTCGTCGAAGCGCCGGACACCCCGCGGGACAGTGCCCTGCCCGGCGACGCGGCCGCCCAGCGCATCCGCGTCAACGACCTGGTACGGCGGCCGTCGCTGCCGGTGGGCGAGTTCGCCACCAACCCGTACCTGCTGGTGTCGCTCATCTCGGCGTCGTTCACCGGCTGGGGCAGCGGCCGCAAACCCGACGGCCACCGCTGGGTGCGGGCCGACCTGTACCACCTGATGGTCGACGACGCCATCCGGCGCGGCCTGCAACGCTACCCGGACGTCGCACCGCAGTTCGCGGTCCGGCTGCACGGCGCGCTCGCGCACCGGATCCATCAGCGTTCCCGCAGCGGCGTCGTCGAACGCGACCTGCTCGACTCCTGCGTCGCGGAGGTCCTCGCCGAGCTCGGGCCCACCGGGCGGTCCTGGGACGTCGCCTCGGCCCGGCAGCTCGTGGCCGACACCGGCCTGCTCGTCGACCGGGGGCAGGGCCTCTACGGCTTCCGGCACCTGACCGTCGAGGAGTACCTCGCCGCGCGCTGGCTGCTCGCCCGCGACCCCGATCCGGCCGGCATCGCCGCGAGCGTCGTCGAGCTGCTCGCCGACCCGCGGTGGCTGGAAGCGCTCCGGCTGGCGCTCGGGGAGCTGAGCAGCACCGACCGGCCGGCCTTCGACGCGGTGGCCCGCGCGCTGTTCGACGGGTCCGGACGGCGTGCCGGCGCGGAACTGCTGACCACGTGCCTCGCCGACCTGGTGACCCTGGAGCCGGGGCACGTCGGCGAGCTGGTCGCGGTCGCCGTCGAGACCGACCGGCACGACCGTGCCGGGTCGGCGGCGACGGCGGACGCGGCCCTGCTCGCCCCGCTGCTCGGCTGGCCGGTCACCGTCCAAGGCCGCTCCTGCGCGGTCCACGTGCGAGAGGCGCTGACCCGGTTCATCACCGGCGGCGACCCGGCCGCGGCGGCCGCCGCCGCCCGCCTGGTCGACGCGACGCAGATCGAGGACAGGAGCGTGGCGGAAGCGCTCTTCGACGCCCAGGAACGCGACGGCGAACGGCACGGCTGGCAGCTGACCCGCTCGCTGATGTCCATCCAGGCCCGGCGGCTGACCACCGTCACCGCGAGCCCCGCGGTCGAGCTGACCGACGACGACCGGTCCTGGCTGGCCGAGCAGGAGATCCTGCTGCCGCCGGCGGACAAGCCACAGCCCCGCTCGGCGCTGCGCGGCAGCGGCGGACTCGGCGACCGGCTGCCGATGCGCCGCGCCCTCGAACTCGATCCGTCCCTGGCCGCCCGGGTCCTCGCCGACGTGACCTGGACCCGGACCGTCCTCTGCCTGTACGGCGGTATCGCCTTCCTCGACACCCGGCGCTGGCAGGAGGCCCACCGCGAGATCGTCAACGCGTTCGACGCGCCGACGACCGGGGACGCCGAACGCCGGCGCCTCGCGATCGTGCTCGACACGGTGACGGAGCCGGCGCTCGCCGCGCGC
Organism: Catellatospora coxensis; assembly: GCF_016862635.1. Taxonomy (GTDB): domain Bacteria; phylum Actinomycetota; class Actinomycetes; order Mycobacteriales; family Micromonosporaceae; genus Catellatospora; species Catellatospora coxensis. Next base: position 75,929 of record NZ_BONI01000021.1, read on the forward strand.
GCCGAACGGTCCATCGCGTTCAGCGTCGCCCACATCACCGGCGAATCCCCGCTGACACCGCTGCTGATCGGGCTGCTGCGCCGCGGCGTCGACGGCGCCGGCCTGCTCGCCGCGCTGGCCGGGTGGTCCACCGACCCCGGCCTCGACGACACGGCACGCGGCGACGCGCTTGCCGCCAACCTGGCGGTCGCCGACCCGGCCACCTCGCCGGTCGACGTGCGGGCGGCCGCGCCGGTGCGCGAGCGGGCCGCCTGGCGGTTGGGCCGCGCCGAGGTCATGTTCACCGACGCCGTGGCCCGGCTGAGCCCGAGCGCCGTCGTGACGTCAGCGGCGTCGGCGTCGCCCGAGGCGGCCGCCGACGTGGTCCGGGCGATGCGCCGCCTCGGACACCAGCCGGGCACCTGGGGCGACGGCGCGCAGGACCACGTCGTCCACGCATTCGGCTTGCTGATCTTCGCGACCGTCCCGGACAAGACCTACCAGCTCGCGGTCGCGCTCGACACGATGGGCCGCGCGATCGGCGGCGACCCCGACCTCCTGATCGGACGGCTCAGCCTGCTGCACCTGTCACCGGCGTTCGGCGAGCAGACCGGCGCCGGCTGGCTGATCGACCCGTTCGCGCCGGTCGTCGCCGACCTGGGCGAGGCGCTGTCCGCGCTCTGGAACATCGACCCACGCCTTTCCTTCGTCCGCTGTTGGCTCTTGGACCGCCTCGCCGGCGCGCTGGTCGACGGCGGGTACGCGGGCGAGGCGATGCTCTGCGCCGCGCATGTCGCCCGCGCCGACCGGGTCAGCGCCCTGCGCACCGTGACTCGCATCTACGAGGCAAGCCGCCCGCGCCCGAGCCAGGTCCTCGCCGGGGATACCCCGAGCACGGCCGGCGATGCCGACGCCGACGCCCACCGGCAGGAGACCCTCGTCGACGCGGGCGCCCTGGCGGCCGACGTGCAGCGGCTCGTCGACGACGCCGGCCATCCCTACTCTCGGATCCGCGGGCGCATGCGGCACGCGGCCCAGCTGGGGGCGGTCTGGGGCGCCGTCCGTCTGGCCGAGGTGCTCGCGCCCGTCGAGGACGCCTGGCAACGGATGCGGCTGTTCGACCTGGCCGTCGAGCTCCGGCTCGCCGACTCCGACGACGGCCTGCTCGACGCCGCGACGGCGACCGCTCGACAGATCGACATCCTCGTCGAGCAGGCCCGCGCACTCGCCCGCCTGTCCCGCTGGACGACCGGGCAACGCGCCGAGGACCTCCGAGTCGCAGCGGTCGCGGCCCTGAACGGCGCGCACCCGGATGACGCCGCACCGCTGCTCGCCGCACTCGGCCCGGCGATCGTCAGTGCCGCGGGTCAGGCGGTCTGGCGACAGTACGTCGACGCGCTACCCCTGCTCCGCCAACGGCAGCTGGCCACCGGCGACGCCGCGGGTCTGCTGCTCGGCCACGAGGCGGGCCCGGCGGCGGATGCCGGGTCGGGACCGGACGCGGCAGCCGACGACCGGCCGGCGGAGGTCCAGGTGGAGCTGCTGCCGTGGGCGGTGCTCAGCGGCGCCGTGCTCTGCCGCGCCGGGCGCGAGTCGCTGCGCCGCGCCGGTGACGCGCCGCCGAACGAGGCCCAGGCATGGCCGGCGCTGGCCGACCCGGCCCGGCGCGGAGCGGCGACGGCCGTGCTGCGAGAGGCCGCGGCCCGGCGCGAAGGCGCCACTCCGCTGCAGCTGACCGATGTCGCCATCGCCGGCATCGACGCGCTCTTCGGTGGCGGGCTTTACGACGAAGCCGCTGAGCTGCTCATCCTGTGCTCGTCGGTCGGGCGCGACGAGCGGCTGCACACCTGGCGGACCTTCGACGGCCTGGCCGGCGAGGTAGCGACGCTGCTGCTGATCGAGTCGGGCCGGCTCGACCTCGCCGCGATCGGCCGGCTCGCCTCGCTGCTGACCCATCACGACGACCGGATCCGGCTGCGCACGCGGCTGGCGATCGCGCCGGTGAACAATTTCGGCGAAGGAAGGCCTCGGCTTCGGGCGAGCGCGCTCGGCGCGCCGGCGCTGACCGCGTTCGTGCGCCTGGCCGCGGATCTCCGCGCGAGGCTCGCGCACTTCTACACCGACGTCATGTGGGCCTTGACCGAGATCGTGCACGATTCGGCGGACGTCCTGATCACGACACTCGCCGCGCTCGACCGTGATGACGCCGCCCGCCGACTGCTGCTCGGATCGATATGCCAGCCAGGCAGGCAGGTATTCGACCGCCTCGGCGAGATCCTGGCTCCGCTGGCGGAGGGCGACGTCTGCCACCTGCTGTACGGGCTGCAGTGCGCAGCGGCGAACCCGGTCCGCTACGGGGTGCAGGTCGACCAGCTGAGACGGATCGTGCCAGTGATCGAAAGCCTGCTCGGGGCCAGCGGCACGGCGGCGGCGCGCGACTGCCTGCGGCTGCTCGGGCACATCCTGCCCGCCGAGCGCGCCTCGGTCGGGCTCCTGCTCGACGAGGCGGCCGCCGACGACGAGGTGGCCGACGCGGCCTGCGAGGCCGTCGGCTTCGTGTTCGACCGGGGACCCGTCGACGGGTGGGAGCTCGACCCCGCACAGCACAGCCGGCTGATGGCGTTCGCGACCGGACCCGACGCCCAGGTCGCCGCGGCCGCGCTGGGCGCGCTGACCCGCGGGGGCGTCCTGATCGAATCCCTCGACCAGGTCCCGGCATACACGATCACCCGTGGCCTGATGGCCGCCACCGACCCCTACCTGGTCGGCGAGCAGCAGCGGCGCTCGATACGTCGAGCCGGGAGCTTCGTCCTCGCCCCGCTGCGCCACCACGACGATCAGACACCGCTGGCCGATCGGCTCATCGACGACGTCATGGCGTGGCTGACCGGCCACCTCGAAAGGTGCCGCAGCGGCGGGGCGCGGCGCGTGGCCGCGGGCGAGCCGGTCATGCCGGAGGACACGCCGTTGCTCGTGCTCGCCGAGATCGCGCGGCGGCAGCCCGCCGCCGTCCGGGAGGCGGCGCGTCTGCGGGCGCCCCACCTGCCCGACCGTCTGGTGGAGGTCATCGACATCGACCATGGCTGGACCACGCGCCTGTCGGCCGGCGTCCTGCTGCTGTGTCTGGGCCACGCCGACGGGCCTCGGCTGCGTGCCGTGGTCGGGCTCGCCCGCGACTCCAGCATCGTGCATGCGGCTGTGCTCTCGGTCGTCCCGTGGCTGGACGACGTGACCGACTGCGGTCTGGTCGAGCTGGTGACGGCGACCGCGAGCGCCTACCTCACCGAAGCGCACCTCGCCGTGCAGATCCTGGGCTCGGTGCTCCAGCGGGCGGGCCTGTCACCGGTGCAACGCAAGACCGCGCTCGACGCCGTGGCCGGCGCGGCGCGGCGCCCCGACGCCGAGCGGCACGTGCAGGTGATCCATTCCGGCGCCGTCGTCTCGATCGGCACGCTGGCCGGCACCTGCGGCCGGATGCTGTCGGCGCTGCGCGATGCGCCGGGCGTGGCCGCCGCCGCGACGCACACCCCGCACCTCGTGGTCCACCTGCGCGACGCCCACGGCAGGCCCGTTCCGATCGCCCTGACTGCCGGCGTGCCGACCCAGGAGCCGATCAAGCACCAGGTCCGATATCTGCAGGAAGCCCAGTCCGTCGAGTTCGTGCAGGACGACATCGACCGGCTCAACCGGATCGGTGACACGGTCGCCACCGCCGGTGGCCGGATGGCATCGGTGGCGCGAGCGCTGCAGCCCTGACGTCGCGATCAGCCAGGTCCGGGCGCTTCGGCGCTATCCGCCCCGTCGGCTTCGGACTGCTGGCTGAGCGCTTCGTTCATCGCGTACGCGGTCAGTTCGCCGAAGTCGACGTCATTGTCCGCGGCGATCACCCGAAGCTTGGCGAACGACTCCATCACCTCGGCCGGAACCGTGCCGCCGCGCTCTCGTTCCAGCCAGGCGGCCTGCTGCTCCAGGGGATGCGCGTCCAGCACCGGCTCGCCCGCGTAGATCGGAAACGGCAGCCGCCTGCCACCGAAGTCACAAGGGATCATGAAATGTTGCACACCACACCGCTTCCCGAAACGTCGCTTATGGAAGTCACCTGTGCTCGCCCGCACAGTCTAGGCAGCACACGCCCGAGCTCGTGCCGGTGGTTTCGCCGATGCGTGGTGCGTGTGCCGGATTGAATACTCGGCCGATGACGGTGCGGATCTACGACATCATGGCCTGCGACGTGTACTGGGATTTCGAGGACAGCGTGGGGCTGCCCAAGGAGCAGCACAAGTTCCTGGTCTCCTTCTTCCCGTCCGAGACGCCGGTGCCCGACCAGATCGAGAGCATCGTGGCGCGCGGGCCGGGCGGTTACCAGGCCGCGTTCACGAACCAGATGTTCACCAACGCCAACCGCGACGGGTGGATCTACGACCCGTCGCTGGACTACCACTGGTACATGCTCAACGTCCCGGCCGGGTTCCTGGCCGAGGGCACGTACACGATCGAGGTGACGACCAAGGACGGCGAGGTGCTGACCCGCTCGCGGGAGCAGCGCAGCGCGCCGTCGCGCGCGATCGTGGACGGCTACCTCGCCCACCGCGACCGGATGGCGTACACCCTGACCAGCTGGTCGACCCTGGCCGAGTTCGGCGGACCGGACGCCTACTACGTGTACCGGCTGGCCCAGGCCGCGTCGCTGCGCGAGTTCGACACCCAGAAGCTGCTGTGGTGGGACAACATCTACATCCGCCGCGCCCGCGGCGTCGAGCCCCTGGCGGGCCTGAACAAGGGCTCCGTCGACCTGCCGATCGAGCTGACCCCGGGGAACACCTACGGCCTGTTCGTCGAGATCACCGACGGCAACGCCCAGGGCGAGGCCAACATCTGCGTGTTCCAGCCACACCGATTCCTGACCGCCTGACCAGCCGCACCCGGACAGGCAAGAAAGGAAGGGCACCTTCTACAACACATAGCGATGTGAAGGTGCCCTTCCTTTCCCCGGTCAGGGGGTGGGGTGGCCGAACCAGCGGGTGAGGTGGTGGTTCAGGGCTTGCTGGTCGTCGCCGAGCCAGGCGACGTGGCCGTCGGGGCGGAGCAGGACGCATGGGGCGTCCAGGGCCGCGGAGGGGTCGGGGAGGTGGTCGACCCGGTCGGACCAGCCGTCGGCGGTCAGGCGGCCGGTGCGGTCCAGGAGCAGGCCGCGGCCGTGGTGCAGCAGGTCGTAGAGGCGGCCGTGCTTCAGATCGAGGTCGGGCAGGCGCCGGCCGAGCAGGTCGGGGCCGGGGCCGAAGTCGTACCGGACGCCGATCGCGGTGATCTTCTCGATCAGCCGGCGGTTCACCTCGTCGAAGTCCATCAGTTCGGTGAGCAGCCTGCGTACGGCCCGCGGGCCGGGCTCGGTGGACAGCAGTTCCAGCTGGGCGCGGGTGTTGTCCAGCACGTCCGCGGCGACCGGATGGCGTTCGGTCTGGTAGGTGTCCAGCAGCGGCTCCGGCGCCCAGCCGCGGACCTGCGCGGCCAGTTTCCAGCCGAGGTTGAACGCATCCTGAACGCCCAGGTTGAGGCCCTGCCCGCCGATGGGCGGATGGATGTGCGCCGCGTCGCCGGCCAGCAGCACCCGCCCGACCCGGTACCGTTCGGCCAGCCGGGTGGCATCGCCGAAGCGCGACAGCCAGCGCGGGGAGTGCACACCGAAATCAGTTCCGGCGATGGCGTGCAGCTGTCGTCGGAAGTCCTCGATGGTGGTTGGCTGCGTACGATCGCCGACTCCCGCGACGGGGATCACGACGCGATAGATGCCCTGCCCGAAGGGCCTGAAGTCGAATCGCCGGTCGGTCCGGCCGATCTCGGACATCTTCGCGGCGATCTGCTCCGGCGGCACGCCGACCTCCAGCTCGCCCATCAGCGTCTCGTTGCGCGAGGGCTCGCCGGGGAAGCCGACTCCGAGCAGTTTGCGCACCGTACTACGCGCGCCGTCACAGCCGACGAGATAGCCCGCCCGCAGCCGTTGCCCGTCGGCCAGCGCGACGGTCACGCCGTCGCCGTCCTGTTCGAGGCCGGTCACGGCGGCGCCGCGCCGGACCTGTGCGCCCAGGCTGATGGCGTGCCGTTCGAGCAGGTCGACGATGACCGGCTGCGGGATGCCCAGCAGGTAGGCGTGCGCGGAATCCAGGTCCTCGGGCGCGGGCTTGTCGATGGCGGCGAAGTAGGCGCCGGCCGGACGCCTCCTGCCGCGTTCGAGAACGCGCTCCAGCAGCCCGCGCATCGCCATCAGCTCGATACTGCGGATGTGCAGCCCGACTATGCGGGCGTACGACACGGGTTCGGTCTCCTTCTCCAGGACGAGTACCCGCACGTCGTGCAGCCGCAGTTCGGCGGCCAGCATCGCGCCGGTCGGCCCGCAGCCGGCGATGATCACGTCGAACATGTGGGGCGCGCGATCGGCGCCGGAGGCCGGCGACGGTTCGCCGGAAATTCGAGAGTCCACAGGTGTTGCCTTTCGGGAGTGCCTTGTCGGGGCTCCCGGCGACACCTACGTCAATCGCCCGACCGTCAGGGGAAGGGGGAGCACCCACATCGATACAGCGTTCATGGGTCTCACCTCCTTGGGCGGGTCACGGTCAGCTGCAAGTTACAAGACCGGCCGTCACCGCGTCCAGTCTTTCCGGTGTGACGAGCGGCCCAGGCGCCGGCTCGCCCGGCTGGTCGCGACGGACCCGCTTATATCGTCAGGTATGACTACGTCAGAGCGCGGCCACCTGGTCCGAGCGACACCTCCAGTCGCGGTTCCGCGACCACTTCGGCTTGACCCCGAAGGCGGCCCAGCGCGTCGCCCGCCTGCAGCGGGCGCTGCGCGCCCTGGACGCGGGACTGCCCGCCAGCCGGGTCGCCTGCCTGGCCCGTTACAGCGACCAGGCGCACCTCATCCGGGAGGTCAAGGCCATGACCGGGCTGACCCCCGCCACGCTGACCCGGCGCCGGGCGGCGAGCTGGCGGCCCACCGACCGCTCGCAGACCGAGATCACATCGGTGTTCCTCGCCTGACAGTTCGGATTTGTTCAATACGTGACCGGGGTCCGGCTGCGACTCTCGGTTCGCAGATCACTGCGCGCCCCGCACCGGCGTCGCGGGGCATCCCGTCTCTCCGAGGAGCCCGATGCCCGTCCCGATGATCGTTCAACGTTCCCTGCGGCTGTCCCTGGCCCTGGCGATCGCCGGATCGACTTCCTGTTCGCGAAGGCCTACACGGCCTCGGGCACCGGCACCGTCGACTACGGCCAGGCCTACGACGCGTCCGGCGGCCTGGGCGCCCGTGCGCCGAAGTACTCGGACCACCGCGGCCAGGGCGCGGCTTTGAAGTACTACTGACATCTCCTGAGTCGGGTCGAGTGCGGCGACAGCGCCGCCCTCGACCCGACCCGTGGCGCTACGCGGGATCCGGGGCGTCGGCGGTGGCGACCGGGTCGACCAGGAACGCCAGCACGGTGTCCTCGATGTCTCCGCTGAGCAGGGTCACGCCGTGGCTCACGCTGGAGCGGATGATCAGCTTCTTGTGCTCGGCGATCGACAGGCCGTACAGCTCCTTGGCGTGGGCGGCGAAGTTCTCGTCGAGGTCGCCCGCGATGAGGATGGTCGGCACGTCCAGCTTGGCGACGGCGGTCAGCGCGTCGGCGCCGTACACCGTCGGGGCGGACAGGGCGACCACACCGTCGACCGGTGGGGTGGTGGCCGCGGCCGCGGCCAGGGCGATCGTGCCGCCGCGCGAGGCGCCGATGACGATCACGCGCTTGGCTCCGTCCTTGCGCAGCTGCGCGATGCCGGCCTGGGTGACCTCGACGGCGTCGCTGGAGGTGATGTCCGGCGCCATCGCCCGGTAGCCGCGCTGCGCCAGCAGCAGCGCGAACGCGTACCACTGGCACGCGGTGCCGTCCACCTGGTGCAGCAGGACGACCGCGGTGTCGCCCGTGCCCACCTGGATCGCGGCCGTCATCTCCTGCTCGGCTCCGGTGATCGCGACCACTGGGCCGCGGTCGTCCAGGCAGTCGAAATTGGCGGTGTCGATGACGCGCTGGCGGGCCGCCGCGGTCGGGTCGAGCGGCGCGGGGGACGCGGTGCCCTGGCCGCAGCCGGCGGCGGCGAGCAGGACGGCGGCGACCAGGCCACGGGCGGCGGTGGTGATGGCTCTCATGCCAGTGGTTACCGTCCGGACGGCTGGTTCGGTGGGGTCCGATCCCGGAAAGAAGACGACGGAATTCCAGCGACGGAGGTCGATGACAGGTGGGCCGTCGGGGCCTATGCTGCCTACAGGGCGGGCCGTTGGCCGGGTGATCAGTACCGGTAACTCCTCACTTCGCTGGAGACGTCTGCCATGCCCGCATCCCACGTGAGACCACGGTGGCCGCACGCCGCGCTCACCCTCCTCGTCGCCGCCGCGATGTCGCTGACGCCGGCGCCCGCCGCACACGCGGCCGCCGACACCACCGCGCCCACCGCGCCCGGCACGCCGAGCTTCACCCAGGTGACGCCGTACGCCGTGACCCTGAGCTGGTCGCCGTCGGCCGACGACGTCGGGGTCGCCGACTACCTCGTCCGCCGGACCCTGCCCACGGGCGGCGTCTGGGTCGACAGCACCCCCGGCACCACCACCACGATCACGATCCGGGACCTGACTCCGAACAACCAGTACACGTTCTCGATCGTCGCCACCGACGCCGCCGGCAACACCTCGGCCGCCTCGGCCGCGGCCGGCGTGCGCACCCTGCGCCACACCGCCGGGACGATGTGCTCGATCGCGTTCCGGCCGGTCAGCTCCGGCGGCGGCTCGTTCCAGTCGCAGCTCGACATGACCAACCTGACCCCCGGCGTGTGGCAGGAGTGGACGCTCGCCTTCACCCTCGCGCCCGGCCAGCAGGTCCGGCCCGAGTGGGGCTTCCAGCAGAACGGCACCCGCTGGAGTCAGACGTTCGTCTCGCTGTGGTCCAGCGGCGCGGGCCCGGTGCAGCCCGGCGGCACCAGATCGGTGACGTTCACCGGTTCGTACACCGGCGACAACCCGCCACCGACCGAGTTCACGATCAACGACCACCCGTGCGCTGTGACCGGCGTGCCGAACACGCCGCCCACCGCGCCCGGCACCCCGGTCGCCTCCGGCCTCACCGAGACCAGCGTGGTCCTGACCTGGACCCCGTCCACCGACGACGTCGGCGTCGACCACTACGAGGTCTGGCGTCAGTACACGGACTACGTCATCCGCGTCGCCAGCCCGACCACTGCCACCGCCACGGTCACCGGCCTGCCGCGCGGCTCGGTGAACCGGTTCTACGTCGTCGCCTTCGACGCGGCCGGCAACCGCTCGACACCCTCCGGGGTGCTCACGGTGACCACGCTGCCGGGGGACCTGGAACCGCCGGGGCCGGTCTTCTCACTGGCCGCGTCCGAGATCACCGACAGCTCCGTACGCCTGAGCTGGCAGGGCCCGATGTGGGGCGACTTCGCACTGTTCCGGATCTACCGGTCGCAGGGCGGCGGACCGCTGGCGCCCGTGGCGACCACGACGGCCCGCACCATCGTGGTCACCGGGCTCAGCCCCGCCACCACGTACGGGTTCGCCGTCGCGGCCGTCGACGCCGCGGGCAACCAGTCCCCGCCGTCCCAGCCGCCGCTGCCGGTGACGACGACCGGCGTCCCGACCCCGCCGGCCTGCACGGTGACCTACCGCGTCACCAGCCAGTGGGCCGGGGCGTTCAACGCCGACGTGCGGATCACCAACACCGGCCCGGCGGCGATCACCGGCTGGACGCTGCGCTGGACGTACGCGGGCACCCAGCAGATCACCAACCTGTGGAACGGCGCGCACACCCAGACCGGCGCCGCCGTGCAGGTCGCCAACCTCGGCCACAACGCCACCATCGGCGCGGGCGGCGGTTCGCAGTCCTTCGGGTTCCAGGCCGGCTGGAACGGGAGCAACCCCAGCCCGACCACCTTCACGCTCAACGGCCTGCCCTGCCTGACGGGGTGATGATCACAGTTGTCCGGTGCGACACCGGCCGTGCGCCGCGCGAGGGCGAGCGCACGGCCGGTGTTCGCCGGGACGATCACGTCCGGCCGGGGACGCCGAACCGGGCGGTAACCGGCCGTCTCAGCGGATCGGCTGCTCCTTGCCGTGGTCCTCGGGCTGCCGCGGTCCGAAGATGGCCCGATCCGACTCGGCGATCGGCACATCGTTGATGCTGGCCTCCCGGCGGCGCATCAGACCGTGCTCGTCGAACTCCCACAGCTCGTTGCCGTAGCTGCGCCACCACTGCCCGGCGGCGTCGTGGGACTCGTACTGGAAGCGCACCGCGATCCGGTCGCCGCCGAACGTCCACAGGTTCTTGCGCAGCGCGTAGTCCAGCTCGCGCGCCCACTTGCCCCTGAGGAACTCGATGATCGCCGGGCGGCCGGTGAGGAACGTGTCCCGGTTGCGCCACACCGAGTCCTCGGTGTACGCCAGCGCCACGCGTTCCGGGTCGCGGGTGTTCCACGCGTCCTCGGCGGCCTGCACCTTCGTCAGCGCGGCGGCATGGTCGAACGGGGGCAGCGGCGGTTTGTCGGCCATGGTGGAGCCTCCTGAACGCGTCACTCGCGGGTCCGTCGCCGGCAGCCGTGTCCGCTGCGTGTGGCGCTACCGCACCACTGTGGCACGGCATACAGCGCCGCCGAGGCCGTTCCGGCGCGATACCCCGCCATCGCCACCGCCGGACCGCCGCGTGGCGTCGCCCGGCAGACTGGGCCCGGTGAGCGACGACTACATCCGCCTGGTTCCGACGGATCCGGACTGGCAGCCCCGGCCCGCGGCCGCCGCGGCCGCTGTGGCGTATGTAGCGGGCCTGTTCGCCGGGCCCGGTGACACGGTCGAGCAGGTCAGGCAGGTCTTCTACGACCGGGTCACCCTCATCGACGCCGGCGTGCACACCGAACGGATCGCGTGCCCGCGCTGCGCCGGGGACATCGGCATGGACTGGCTCGGCGACCTGGTCCGCGAGAACGGGATGAGCTTCGACCGGCTGGACGTGGCGGTGCCCTGCTGCGGCGCCACCGTCGAGCTGAACACCTTGCACTACGAAGACCCGATCGGTTTCGCCCGCTTCGAGGTGAGCGCCATGAACGCGGTCCGGGCGGGATACGAACTCGACACCACCGAGCTCGCCCGCGTCGCTGAGCTGCTGGGCCATCCGGTGGCGCAGATCCTCGCGCGCTACTGAGACAGCACGGAGCTGCTCCAGCGCCGGCATCCGGCCACGGCCGGTCAGGGCGTCTTGAAGGGCGGAATGGTGATCTCGCTGAGGCAGGCGCGGTCGACGGGCCGGGTCGGGTCGTCGAAGAACGCGTCCATCAGCGAGCGCGCACAGGGCGACTGCGCGATCACGTCGTGGCCGGCTCCCGGGATCGCGATCGTCTCGGCGTTGCGCAACCCCTTCGCCACTGCCTCCGTCCACCGGGCGGGCGTGACCCCGTCCATGGCGCCGCCCATGAGCAGGGACGGCACGTCGCTGACGACCGGGGCGCGTTCAGCCGGCGTGGCGCTGCCGACGTCCCAGGCCGCGCACTCGGCGAACAGCCGGCCAGGGACCATGATCAGCCGGAGCACGTCGTCGGGGAAGCCTGGCAGCGCCGCCTTGCCCGCCGCGGCGACGTCCTCGGTGGAGCTCCACGACGCCATCTCGCGGCAGTACGCCCCGAATCCCAGCCCGTAACCGGCCAGACCCGGCGGAGCGACCCGGGCCAGCCGGGCCGCCGCGGCCTCCCGCCCGTCCCCCTGCGCCGCCGTGTGGATCATGCTGGGGATCGTCGCGAACCCGCTCGGGCCCGTGTAGCTCTGGCCGGTCACCAGCCAGGCCAGCGTGTACCCGTCGATGACCACCTGCACCGGCCTGCCCGCGGCGTCGTTCACGGTCACCTGGAGCGGAGTCTGGTTGAGCCGGTTGACGGCGGCGGTGAACTCCGCTTTCAGGTTCGGGTAGGCGGCGGCGCAGGCAGGCTGGCCCGCGCAGGCGTCGAAGATCGCCTGGTACATGCCCGCGGCGGCCGGCCAGCCCTGGGTGAGCAGGTTCTGGTTGATCGGCGACACCGAGTCGAGCACCATGCTGCGGATGCCTTCCGGGTGGTCGCGCAGCAGCACCTGGGCCACGTTCGTGCCGTACGACACGGAGTAGACGTTCCACTGCTCGATGCCCAGCGCCTTGCGCAGGTCGGCGATGTCCGCCGCGTTCTCCACCGTGTTGTACGACGCCAGGTGGGCGCCGGTGGCCGCGAGCTTGTCGTGGCAGGCCTTGATCGCGGCCAGGTTCCGCGCGCCGGTGGACGGGGCCGCGAACTTCAGGCCCAGCGCGGTGCCGTCGGCGAAGCGGTCGTAGTCGGGGCAGGTGAGCTGCGGGTCGGAGTGGTAGTTGCCGCGCTGGGCGACGAAGTAGACGTCCCGGTCGGCGTTCATGCCCGCGCCGACCTCGCGTACCGCGTCGAGGAAGGCGACGCCGCCCGGACCGTGCGTCAGGAAGACGATCGGGTCCGGCTTCGGCGTCGCCGAGACCGCCTTGGCGTGGGCCACCGCGACGCGGATCATCCGGCTGCCCGGCCGGCCGCGGTCCTCGGGCACGGTCAGGTACCCGCAGGTCACCCCCGGCGGGAGGTCGGCGCCGGGGCCGAGCTCCGGGATGTTCGGCTTCGGGCACGGCGCGCTCGCATAGGACGGCGCCGGTGCGTGCGACGCGGACGCGGCCACCGCGGGCGTGAGTGCCACGACGGCCACCGCCGCGACCAGCATCAGGCGGCGTGCTCGGTGCATCTGCGATTCCTCGTTCCCGGTCGGCCGAGCTCGATATATTCGAGCTGTCTCGGTGGCCGGGGGCCCGCCCCGCGATCGGGCGGACCGGAAACCTCATCCTCGTCACATGGTATTTCCCGGCGCGCTGTGCTGCGGCGGTATGCACAGGTAGGCAGCCCAGCCGCCGTACGCGGTGATGTCCGGCGCGCCCTGGGCGGCGACCGGCTCGCAGAGGAAACCGGTCACGAGGCTGCCGTCGGCGAGGCGGACCTTGCCGAGGGTCATCGGCTCGGGCAGCGCGGCCAGGAACCTTCCGAGCGCGGCCGGAGGGAGCAGCCACACCTCGCCCTCGATGCTGCCGCCGCCGGAGCCGACGCGCAGCAGGCCCGGCTTCGGCGGCTGCGTCGCCAGGGCATGCAGGCGGTATTCGGGCGCGGTGCGGACCTGGGCCACAAACCGCGCGCCGACCGAGGTGAGCTGGCCGTTGAGCGGCTGGCCGGTCAGGTGCGCGCCGACGACCAGCAGCGGCAGCCCGCCGGCCGAGGGCGCGGGCGGGGCCTCACCGAGCAGCAGCGCCGCGATGTCGGCGGCGACGGCGTCGGCGAAGCCACGGGCGATCACCTGCACGCCGAAGTGCCCACCCTCGACCTCCCCGGCCGGCACGGCGACCGCCGCGAGGTCGAACAGGTTGCAGAAGTTCGTGTACGTGCCGACCAGCGCGTTGACGCCCACCGGGTCGGCCGCCACCTGCGCGATCGTGGGGTGCACCGGGGCGGTCGGCAGCAGCAGCGCGTCGGCGTCGCCCCACTCGGCCAACGCCTGCTCCCGCAGCCTTTCCAGGCGTTCGGTGTCGGCCACCAGGACGTGCGCGGGGACGTCCCGCGCGGCGGTGATGATCCCGGCGACGGTCGGGTCGGCGCTGCCGGGCCGCCCGTCGAGGAAGGCGCCCACGGCGGCGTACCGCTCGGCGACGAAACCGCCGCCGTAGAGCAGCCGCGCGGCGGCCAGGAACGGCGCCAGCCGGATCGGCCGCAGCCGCGCCCCGGCCTTGGCCAGGGTCTCGGCGGCCTGCTCGAAGGCGTCGAGCCAGGCCGCGGACATGGCGGCCAGCTCGGCGCGGTCGGGCACCGCGACGACGGGTGCGGGCGGCGCGGCCAGTGGCGCGTCCGCGGGCCAGGGCCGCCCCGCCGGCTCGCTCATGACCGCCATCGCCTGCTGCGCCGCGGTGAGGGTGCGGGCGAACACGGTGACGCAGTCGAAGCTGCGGCAGGCCGGCACCACCCCGTCGGTCGGGACCAGCCCCCGGGTCGGCTTCACGCCGACGACGCCCTGGAACGCGGCGGGCACCCGGCCCGACCCGGCGGTGTCGGTGCCCAGTGCCAGGTCGGCGATGCCCAGCGCGACGGCCACCGCCGAGCCCGAACTGGACCCGCCCGACACCCGCGCGGGATCCCGGACGTCCCGGACGGCCCCGTACGGGCTGCGGGTGCCGACCAGGCCGGTGGCGAACTGGTCCAGGTTGGTCTTGCCCAGCACCAGCGCACCCGCGTCGACCAGCCGCTGCACGGCCGGGGCGCTGCGCTCGGGCAGGTACGCGTAGTCCGGGCAGCCCGCGGTGGTCGGCAGCCCGGCCACGTCGATGTTGTCCTTCACCGCCAGCAGCGACCCGGCCAGCGGCAACCGCTCGCCCGCCGCCAGCCGCCGCTCCAGCGCGGCGGCGTCGGCCAGGACGTCGGCCTCGGCGCGCAGCGTGATCCACGCTTCGTGGCGCTCGCCGCGGGCGAGCCGGGCGTACGCGTCGCGTACGCGGTCCTGCGGGGTCATCGGTTCCTCCCGGCGAGCACGACGAGCGGGCTGCCCGGGGCCACCTGGGACCCGGGCGTGACGAGGATGTCGGCGATCTCGCCGTCCTGCGGGGCGACGATCACGGTTTCGAGCTTCATGGCCTCCAGCGCCAGCAGCGGCTGCCCGGCGCTGACCCGGTCGCCGGGCCGCACGTCGACGCGCCAGACGCTGGACAGCATCGGCGCCTCGACCAGCGCACCCCCGGCGGGCACCGGCACGGTCCCGGCGGCGGCCGGGGCCTCGGGTTCGGGCCGGGGGTCGAACTCACCGGCGGCGGCCCAGGCGTCGCGTTCGGCCGTGAACGCCGCCGCCTGCCGGGCCCGGAAGCCGGCGATGGACGCGGCGTTGTCGGCCAGGAACGCCTCGTGCTCGGCCAGCCGGAACACGCCGTCCTCGATGCGCAGGTCGTGGCGTCCGGCGGCGACGTCGGCGCGCAGGTCGAGCAGTTCGTCGGCGGCGACCGGATACCAGGAGATGCGGTCGAAGTGGCGCAGCAGCCACGGCGAACCCGGCTCGAAGCCGCCGGACTGCCGCCACCGCGACCACACCTGCACGGTGCGCCCGACGAACTGGTAGCCGCCGGGCCCCTCCATGCCGTAGATGCACAGGTACGCGCCGCCGATGCCGACGGCGTTCTCCGGCGTCCAGGTGCGGGCGGGGTTGTACTTCGTGGTGACCAGCCGGTGCCGGGGGTCCAGCGGTGTCGCGACGGGCGCGCCCAGGTACACGTCACCGAGGCCGAGCACGAGGTAGCTGGCGTCGTAGACGGTGCGGTGCACGTCGTCGACGCTGTCGAGCCCGTTGACGCGGCGGATGAACTCGATGTTCCACGGGCACCAGGGCGCGTCGTCGCGCACGCCCGCCGTGTACCGGGCGATCGCCTCGCGGGTGGCCGGGTCGTCCCAGGACAGCGGCAGGTGCACCACCCGGCTGGGCACCTGGAGCGCGGACGTCGCTGGCAGCTCGTCCTCCAGGCTGCGGGCGAGGCCGAGCAGCCGCCGGACGGGCAGCACCGCCGGGTCGACGTGGACCTGCAGCGACCGGATGCCCGGGGTCAGGTCGACGACGCCGGGCAGCCCTTCGGCGCGCAGCCGCTCCATGAGCGCGTGGGCGCGCATCCGCAGGCCCAGGTCGAGGGTCATCGGGCCGTACTCGATGAGCAGGTTGTCGTCGCCGCTGCGCCGGTAGGTGACGGCGGGTCCGGCGGCGGTCGGCTCCCGGCGCGCGAGCACGCCGTCGTCACCGGCGCCGGGCGGCAGCAGGAGCAGCGGGCCGGTGCGGTCGGTACGCAACGCGGCGGCGGTGTCGTCGGTGACCGGCGTGAACCGTACCGTGTCGCCGGGGCTGAGCTGGCCCAGCTTCCAGCGTTCGGCGGTCACCACGGTGGCCGGGCAGACGAACCCGCCCAGGCTCGGGCCGTCCGGCCCGAGCAGGATCGGCACGTCGCCGGTGAAGTCGACCGCCCCGACCGAGTACGGCGTGTCGTGGATGTTCGACGGGTGCAGTCCCGCCTCGCCGCCGTCGGCGCGGGCCCAGCGCGGCTTGGGCCCGACCAGGCGTACGCCGGTGCGGGCGGAGTTGAAGTGCACCTGCCACCGTGCCGCGTAGAACTGCTCGACGTCCTCGCGGAGGAAGAACTCCGGCGCGGCGTGCGGCCCTTCCGTGACCGCGAGTTGCCAGTCGTGGCCGATCACCGGCCGGTCCCCGGGCGGCACCGGCCCCTCGACCGGCCCGGCCGGCACGGCGGCCCGCAGCACGTCGCCGACGCGCAGCGCCCGCCCGCCGTGGCCGCCGAACTGGCCGAGGGTGAACGTCGCCGCGCTCCCGAGATACCGGGGCACGTCGAACCCACCCGCGACCAGGACGTACGCCCGCAGTCCGGCGGTCGCGCGGCCGACGTCCAGGACCGCGCCGGCCGGCACCTCGACCGGCTCCCAGCAGGGCACCGCGGTGCCGTCGACGGTCACCGGCACGGCCGCGCCGGTGACGCAGACGGTCGCGGCCGCGGTGAAGCGCAGGGCCGGGCCTTCCACGGTGCACTCCAGCCCCGGGGCGCCCTCGGGGTTGCCGAGCGCCCGGTTGCCCAGCCGGAACGACAGGTCGTCCATCGGCCCGGAGGGCGGCACGCCGACCTCCCACAGCCCGGTCCGGCCGGGCCAGTCCTGCACCGCGGTGAGCGTGCCGGGCCGCTCGACGACGATGCGCGGCTCGTCGTCGCTCACCCCGGCCAGCGTCGCGGTGCTGTGCCGCGCGGCGAGGACGTCGGCCTCGGCCGCGGCGGCCCGCAGCAGGCCCAGGTTCGTCTCCACGCCGTCGACCCGGGTCTCCGCCAGCGCGTCGCGCAGCCGCGCGAACGCCTCGTCCCGGGTCGCGCCGGTGACGATCACCTTGGCCAGCATCGGGTCGTAGAACGTGCTGACCTCCGTGCCCGCCTCGACCCACCCGTCGACGCGTGCCGACGCGGGGAACTCGGCCCGGGTGACGAGCCCCGCGCTGGGCCGGTGGCCCTGCGTCGGGTCCTCGGCGTAGACGCGTGCCTCCACCGCCGCCCCGGCCGGGCGCAGCGGCGTGTCCACGACGCCCGCGTCGCCCTGCGCCAGCCGCAGCATCCACTCGACCAGGTCCACGCCGAAGACCTGCTCGGTCACCGGGTGCTCGACCTGCAACCGGGCGTTGACCTCCAAAAACGAGGCCTGCTCGCGCTCGGCGTCGTACACGAACTCCACCGTGCCCGCCGAGCGGTACCCGACCGACGCGCACAGCGCCGCCGCCGAGTCGTGCAGCCGCTCGCGGACCTCGTCGGGCAGCCCCGGCGCGGGCGCCTCCTCGATCACCTTCTGGTTGCGCCGCTGCAGGCTGCAGTCACGGTCGCCGAGCACGACCACGCGGCCCCGCCCGTCGCCGAACACCTGCACCTCGATGTGGCGGGCCCGCGGCACGAACCGCTCCAGGAACACCCCGCCGCTGCCGAAACTCGCCACGGCCAGGCGCTCGACCTGGTCGTACGCCGCCGACAGCTCCTGCGGTGTGTGGCAGGCCCGCATCCCGATGCCCCCGCCGCCACCGGTCGCCTTCACCATCACCGGGTAGCCGATGCCGTCGGCGGCGGCCAGCGCCTCGTCCAGCCCGGACAGCAGCCCGGTGCCCTCGATCATCGGCACCCCCGCGGCGCGGGCCAGCTCGCGGGCCGTGTGCTTGGCCCCGAACGCGGTGAGCTGCCGGGGGGTCGGGCCGACGAACACCAGCCCGGCGGCTTCGACGGCGGCGGCGAACCCGGCGTCCTCGGACAGGAACCCGTACCCGGGATGCACGGCCCCGGCCCCGGTGGACTGCGCGGCCGCCAGCATCCGGTCCACCCGCAGGTAGCTGTCGCGGGCGGGGGACGGGCCCAGGTGCACCGCGGCGTCGGCCAGCCGCACGTGCGGGGCGGACCGGTCGGCGTCGGAGAAGACGGCGACGGTCTTGAGGCCGAGCCGCGCGGCGGTGCGGATGACTCGGCAGGCGATCTCGCCGCGGTTGGCGACGAGCAGGGTGTCGAACATGGCGGGCCTCTCGGCGGGGGGACGGCGGCTCAGGGCGCGGTGACGACCAGACGCACCGGGGTCGGGTCGAAGCCGTTGCACGGGTTGTTGATCTGCGGGCAGTTCGAGATCAGAACCAGGACGTCCAGCTCGGCGCGCAGGGCGACGCGCAGGCCGGGCGCGGAGATGCCGTCGACGATGCCGAGGCTGCCGTCCGGATCGACCGGCACGTTCATGTACCAGTTGATGTTGCTGACCAGGTCGCGTTTGCCCAGTCCCCAGCGCGCGCCCTCGACGAGGAAGTTCTCGACGCAGGCGTGCTGGTGCGCGGTGTGGTGGCCGTAACGCAGGGTGTTGGACTCGCGGCTGCACGCCCCGCCGACGGTGTCGTGCCGGCCGACCTCGTCGGCCACCACGGTCATCAGCGCCCGCCCCTCCGACGAGCGCAGCACGCTGCCGGTGGTCAGGAAGATGCCGCCCTGGGCGGCCACCGTGTCGGGTGCCGAGTAGCGCTCGGCGGTGTCGTCGGCGCGGTAGAGCAGGCAGTCGACGGCCTGGTTGCCGTGCAGGTCGACGATGGTCAGCACCTGGCCGCGCCGGACGACCGCCGACCACGGGGCGCGCGCGGGCACCGTCTCGTCGAGCACGACCGTGCCCGGCACCAGGGCCGGCGCGGCGGTGGACACGGTCATGAGAGCCCCCGGGCGGTCAGGTGGTCGGCGGTGTTGAGGAATGCGCGCTCGCCCTCGGGCGTACGCGTCCACAGGGGGTCGCCGGGCGCGGTCGCACGGCCGCGCCAGGCCCGCACCTGCACCGGTGAGCAGGTGTACGCCGGGCGCGGGTCCAGCGGGTGCGGCACGTTGGCCAGCAGCACGACGACCGGCATCTCGGCGCGCAGCTCGACGCTCGCGCCGGGCCCGGCCGACCCGAGCCACTCGAAGGCCCCGTCGGCGTCGACGCGCACGCCCTGGAAGAACGAGACGCTCGGCGGCAGATCACGCCGGCTCAGCCCGTGCTTGGCCGCGGCCAGCGTGAACAGCTCCCGCCCGGCCGGGGAGGGGCCGTGGGCGGTGCCGTCGCCGTAGCGCTCGGTGTTGCGCAGCACCGTGGACGTGCCGCAGAAGGCGTCGGCGCGGCCGGGCGCGGCGGCGGTGACCGAGGCGAGCACCCGCCCCTGGTCGGACAGCAGCAGGTGCCCCTCGCCGAGGTACGCCTGCCACAGCACCTTGACGGTGTCGGCGACGTTGAGCCGCTCCCATGGCTCGTCGGCGCTGAACAGCAGCACCGACACGCAGGCGTCGCCGTCGAGGTCGGTCAGCCGCAGCGCCGTCCCGGCGGCCAGCCGCCGGTGGGCGTAGCCGCCGCCGGGGACGGTCTCCGCCCAGAGGAGGTCGGCGGCGTCGACGCCCTCGGGCGGTGCGGCGAGCCCGGTGGCGGGCACGGTCGGCATGCAGGCCACGACGGTGCCGCCCTGGGCACGGGCGTGCGCCCGTGCCCCGGCGGTGGTGGCCGTCGAGCCGGTCACGCGGCCTCTCCCTCGGGGAGGGCGGCGAGCGGCAGCCGCAGCTGCGACGGGCTGGTCCGGGTGCGGTAGCGCCGGTACACCAGCGCGCCGGCCAGCAGCGAGCCGCCGACGAACAGCAGCGAGAAGTAGTGCAGGTACCAATGCTCGCCGGAGGGGTCGTAGACCTCCTGGCGGGGCCAGCCCAGGTTGAGGATCATGCCGATGCCGTACAGCACGGCCAGCACGTTGACGAGCATTCCCCACCTGCCCAGGGAGAACAGCCGGCCGCCGCGCTCGGTGGCGGCGGCGTCCTCGCCGCGCGGCCAGCCCTTCAGCCTGCGCACGAGCAGCGGCACCGTCACCAGCGCGTACGCCAGATAGAGCATGACGATGCAGACGCTGGTGAGCGCCGTGAACAGCGCCGCCTGCCCGATGTTGACGAACAGCACCGCGACCGCGCCGACCCCCACGACGATCGCGGGCAGCGCGGGCGCCCCGGTGCGCGGCGACACCTTGCGCAGCGCGGCGGAGAACGGCAGCACGCCGTCGCGGGCCATCGAGAAGACCATGCGGCTGCCCGCGGTCTGGATCGCCAGGGTGCAGACCACCACCGCGATCGCGACGTCGATCAGGAGGATGCGCCCGCCGGTCTCGCCCAGCCGGCTCATGAGCACGTACGGCAGGCCCTCGGTGGCCAGCCGCCCGTCGGTCAGGCTCGGCGCGGCCATCAGCGCCACCAGCAGCATGAGCCCGCCGCCGATGCCCGAGGCGGCCAGCGCCCGCAGGATCGTGCGCGGCGCGGTGTGGCGCGGGTCGCGGGTCTCCTCGCTGAGTTCCCCGGCGCTGTCGAAGCCCACCACCACGTACGCGGCCATCAGCGCCGACACCAGGAACGCGCCGACGTAGCCGGAGCCCGAGCCGGCGCCGCCGGTGTCGAAGACGACAGCCGGTCCGCGCTCGGCGTTGACCAGCAGCAGCACCACCACCGCGACCACGCCGACGATCTCCAGGGTCACCCCGGTGCTGTTGATGATCGCCATGAGGCGTACGCCGATGACGTTGACCAGCGTGGTCAGTCCGATCAGGATCGAGCCGAGGATGACGGCGTTGGTCGCCCCACTGGGCGAGGTCAGCGCCGGGTCGCCGCCGACGAGCTGGAACCCGGACCAGATCGACGGGAGCACCACCTGCAGGGCGATCGCCGCCGCCGCGACGGTCACGGTCTGCGCGATGATCATCACCCAGCCGGCGAACCAGCCGACCACCGAGTTCGACAGCCGCCGCGACCACTGGTAGATGCAACCGGAGATCGGATACCGGGCGGCCAGCTCGGCGAAGGTGAGCGCCACCATGAACTGCCCGGCGAACACCAGCGGCCAGGTCCAGAAGAAGGCCGGCCCGCCGAACGAGAAGCCGAACGCGAACAGCTGGAAGACCGTGGTGAGGATCGAGACGAACGAGAACCCGGCGGCGAACGACGCGTAACTGCCGATGCTGCGGCGCAGCTCCGGCTCGTACCCGAAGCCGCGCAGGTCGGCGGCGTCCGTGCGGGCCCCGGTCACGGCGACCGGGGGTGGTGCCGGCGGAGCGGGGGTGGGGGACATGACCGCCTCCTCGTCTGGGCGGCGGATCCTGGGTCCGCCGACCGCCAATACCTGTCGAGCGACAGATTTATGCGGAGGCGTATCGGACAAGGTCTTCCACGGTAAAACCTGGGTTGCCGGAACCTCACCACGGACACCGCCGGGCAGTGAGTCACCCCGTCCGGCCGGGATGCGACGATGCAGGGTGTGAAGCCGCAGCCCGCCGCCGTCGGCCGGCCCCGGTCCGGCACGCGCCGCCTGCCCGCGGCGACCGCCCGCGAGGAGATCCTCGACGCCGCCGCGGAACTGTTCGCCCAGCGCGGTTACGCGGCCACGTCGACGCGGCTCATCGCCGAGGCCGTCGGCATCCGGCAGGCCTCGCTCTACTACCACTTCGGCAACAAGGAGCAGATCCTCGCCGAACTGCTCGAAGCGACCGTCCGCCCCTCACTGGACTACGCCGCCGAGCTCGCGCATCAGGACACGGAACCGGTTGCCGCTCTGCACGCGCTGGCGATGTACGACGTCGGCGTCCTGCTCACCGCTCGCTGGAACGTCGGCATCCTCTACGCCCTGCCCGAGGTCGCGACCGAGCCCTTCGCCCGCTTCCGCGCCGAGCGCGACCGGCTGCGGGAGGCATACCGGGTGCTCACCGCCGCGGCCGCCCCGGCGGACGCGGGCGGTTTCCTGGGCGACCTGGTGTTCGGGCTCGTGGAGAGCGTCATCGGCATGCGCCGCGACCTGCCCGTGGCGCCGACGGAGGAGCTGCGGCGGGCGGTCGCGGCGGCGGTGCTCCGCATCGTCGGGGCGAACCCGGCCGGGCGCTGACAGCGCGCTTTCGGGCGACGGCGGCGATGTGACGTGCCATCGCACTCCGATGTGGTCGGCAGGCGTCGGATCAGTGCGGGCAGGGCAGCAGCCGGGTGGTGGTGACGCGGAAGTCGAGCGAGTCCAGGGTGATCTGGCCGCTGCCGCTTCCTCCGTCGAGGCGCAACTGGGCGTTGATGTTGTCCGGGCGCACCGTCTCGGCCACGCATAGCGTGCTGGTCAGCGGGGCCTGCAGGTACGAGTCGGAGACCAGGTAGTCCTTGGCCGTCGGCGACGCGCCGCGGCGTGGTTCCCCCGAACGGGTGCGTGTCCGGCCGTCGCTGAAACGTTCGAGTCCGTCACGCATTGCTACTGGCCTGGGTGTTTCCGCCCCGCCGCGAAACCCTTGCTTAACACATAGAGCTTCATTACTGTGGGCCAGCAAGCGCTTTCCGGGTGGCGCACCAGAGGTTCGCTCGGCGGCTGCCCTGACGGCCGCGCGTCCAGAAGGGACACTCGTTATGAAACGATTCAAGATCACTATGGCGGTAGTCGCGAGCGCTGCGCTGCTGCTGTCCGGCTGCGGCGGCGACCCCGCGGGACCGAGGTCCGACTTCGATCCGAACGCGCCGGTCACCCTCGATCTCGCGTTCTGGGGCAACGACACCCGGGCCGGCTTCTACCAGAGCGCGATCGCGAAGTTCAACGAGAAGTACCCGAACATCACCGTCAACTCGACCTTCCTGGCCTTCCCGGAGTTCTGGGAGAAGCGCCAGATCGAGGCGGCGGGCCGCGACCTGCCCGACGTGATGCAGTTCGACTACGCCTACCTGCGCCAGTACTCGCAGAACCGGCTCCTGCTAGACCTCAAGCCGTACCTCGGCAAGTACATCAAGACCGACGGGTTCACCGAGTCGACCCTGGGCATCGGCGTCGTGAACGGCGTGACGACCGCGCTGCCGGTCGGCACCAACGCGTGGGCGATGTTCACCAACACCGCGCTGCTCGGCAAGTCCGGCGGCACCCCGTACGCGGGTGGCACGTCCTGGGACGAGTACGCGACGTGGATGGGCTCGGTGACCAAGGCCGGCGGCGGTGCGGTGTGGGGTGGCACGGACCCGACCGGACGCATCCAGAACTTCGAGATCACCCTGCGGGCCAACGGCAAGAACCTGTTCGACGACGCCGGCGCGCCGCAGTTCACCAAGGCGGAACTGACCGCCTTCTGGAGCGGGGGAGCACAGGTGCGGGGCGCCGGCGCGACCATCCCGACCAAACGGCTGCTCGAGGTCGCGCCCAAGTCCGGCTTCGGCGCGGGCCTGACGGCCAGCGAACTGACCTGGGACAACTTCGGCGCGGGTTATGCCGGTGACCTGGGCGCCGACGCGAGCGGGCTGGCTCTGGCCGCCCCGCCCGTGACCAAGGCCGGCGCGAAGGACCTGTACCTCAAGCCGTCGATGCTGCACGCCATCGCCGCCAACAGCGAGCACCCGGAGGCGGCGGCGCTGCTGGTCGACTTCCTGGTCAACAGCCAGGAGGCGGGTGAGGTGTTCGGCACCAACCGGGGGCTGCCCGCGTCTTCGACGCACCTGGCGGGCGTGAAGCTCGACCCGCTGTCGCAGAAGATCCTCGACTACGAGACCTCGATCAAGGACCGCCTGGGCCAGGCGCCGCCGGTGCCGGTGGTCGGCTACGGCTCGATCGAGGAGAAGTTCCGGCAGCTCGGCGAGGAGCTGGGCCTGGGGACGGTCACCGTCGAGCAGGCGGTGGACCAGTTCTTCAGCGAGCTGGACACGATTCTCAAGAAGTAGGCACGTAGCGCTGCGCGGCCCGGCGGACCTGAACGAATGGAGATCAAGTGACGACTCGGGCAGGGACGCCGGCAGCGCGGCGCGAAACGGTGGCCGGGTACGGATTCCTGGCCCCCTGGCTCGTGGGCTTCTTCGGCCTCACCCTCGGGCCGATGGCGGTCTCGCTGTACCTGTCGTTCACCCGGTACGACATCTTCAACCCGCCGGAGTGGATCGGCTTCGGCAATTTCGTCCGCCTGTTCACCGACGATCCGGTCTTCCTGCGCTCGGCGAAGGTGACCCTCCAGTACGTGCTCATCGGCACGCCGGTCAAGCTGGCCGCGGCGCTGGCGGTCGCGATGCTGCTCAACTCGATCACCCGGGGGTCCGGGTTCTTCCGGTCGGCGTTCTACACCCCGAGCCTCATCGGGGCCAGCGTCTCGGTCGCGATCGTGTGGCGGGCGATGTTCGCCGGCGACGGCCCGGTCGACGGTTCACTGCGGACGCTGGGGATCGAGCTGGGCGGCTGGGTCGGTGACGTCGACCTCGCCATACCGATGATGATCATCCTGGTGGTGTGGCAGTTCGGCGCGCCGATGGTCATCTTCCTGGCCGGGCTCAAGCAGGTCCCGGCCGAGCTCTACGAGGCGGCCGAAGTCGACGGCGCCGGCCCGGTGCACCGGTTCTGGAAGGTGACCGTGCCGATGCTGTCGCCGGTCATCTTCTTCAACCTGCTGCTGGAGACCATCCACGCCTTCCAGGTGTTCGGGTCGGCGTTCATCATCTCCAACGGCTCGGGCGCACCGGGCGGACAGCTCAACTTCATCACCCTCTACCTGTACAAACGCGGCTTCGCCGACCTGCAGATGGGATACGCGGCGGCGATCGCCTGGGTCGTCCTCGTCGTCGTCGCGATCATCGCGCTGATCATGTTCCGGACCGCCCGGTCGTGGGTGTACTACGCGGGAGACCAACGGTGACCACCATCGAGCAGGAGCACGAGACCGCCGGGCGGACGGCGCCCGACACCGGCCCGGCCCCGCGGCGCGGCCGCCGCCGCGGCCTGGCGAGCACGATCGTGTGGTACCTGACGCTGCTCGTGCTCGCCGCCGTCGTCCTCTACCCGCTCGTCTGGCTGGTCCTCGCCACGCTCAAGCCGTCGAGCGAGTTCGGGCGCAACAGCGGAATGCTGCCGTGGGAGCCGACGCTGGACAACTACGCCCGGGTATGGGACGGCATCGCCGGCATCCCGCTGTGGCGCTACTTCCTCAACTCGCTGATCGTGGCGTCCCTGGCGGTGGTCGGCACGCTGGGCTCCAGCGCCCTGGCCGGCTACGCCTTCGCCCGCGTCGCGTTCAAGGGCTCCGGGATCCTGTTCGCCGCGATGATCGGAACGCTGCTCCTGCCGTTCCACGTGATCATCATCCCGCAGTACATCATCTTCAACGAGCTGGACCTCGTCGACACGTACGTCCCGCTGCTGATCGGCAAGTACCTGGGCACGGAGGCGTTCTTCGTGTTCCTCATGGTGCAGTTCATCCGCAACATCCCGCGCGAGCTCGACGAGGCGGCCCGCATCGACGGCGCCGGGCACCCGCGCATCTTCCGGTCGATCATCGTGCCGCTGCTGCGACCCGCCCTGGTCACCGGCGGGATCTTCAGCTTCATCTGGACCTGGAACGACTTCCTGGGCCCGCTGATCTACCTCACCTCGCCGGAGAACTACACCCTGCCCGTCGCGCTGCGCCTCTACAACGACGCGACGAGCACCTCCGACCACGGCGCGACCGTCGCCGCCTCCCTGCTGTCGCTGATCCCGGTGCTGCTCTTCTTCCTGATCTTCCAGCGGCTGCTGATCCGGGGCGTCGCCACCCAGGGCCTGAAAGGATGAGGGACCGGCTCGCGAACAGCAGCGGGTTCGCGCTGTTCGGCGAGGTGCTGCTGACCGGCGTCGCCGTCGCCCTGCTCGCCCTGCCCGTGCTGACGCTGCCCGCCGCGCTGGCCGGCGGCATCGGCCACCTGCGGCGGTACGTCGACGACGAGGCGGCTCCCGTCGCCGCGCTCTGGCGTGACACACGGGCGGCCGCGGCGGGCGGGGTGGCGGTGGCGCTGGCGGCACTGCTCGCCGGCAGCGCGGCGGTCTTCGCGATCGGGCTGGCGGGCGCCGACCGGACACCGGCGGGCACCGTCATGGCGGTCGCCGGCCGGCTGGCCCTCGGCGTCGTGGCCACCGCGGTGGTGATGGCGGCCGGGGCGTGGACCCGTGACGGCGGCTGGGCGGGGGCGGTCCGCGGCCTGCGCGGCCAGCTCGACACCGATCCGGCCGCAGCGCTGCACCTGTTCGTCGCGGTGGCGCTGACCGCCGTGCTGACCTGGCAGTTCCTGCCGCTGCTCGTGCCTTCGCTCGGCGTGCTCGCCTTCGCCGCCGTCGCCGTGCGGCACCGCTCACGCGGACGCTTGCCGTGACCATCGGTCAGCGTGCCCGCCTGCCGTTTTTAATCGACGTTGGCCTATCTCGGCGAATCCGGCTGCCGGATTTTCCACGTGATAGGCCAACGTCGATCAGGGGTCGGCGTTCGGCCTTCAGGTCTGACGGACGGCCTTACGATTCAGCACGTGACCCTCGTGAGGACAACGTGATCTTCACGTACCTCGCCGACCATGGCGAAATCGGACCGGTCGACGTCGCAGCAGAAGCTGAGGTCACTGGAAAGGTCGACGCGTTCGGACGCGGGTAGTCCGGCATAGCGGCGACTGTGCTCGGCGGCACCGTCGAGGATGCCCGCGACCAGTTCTGCCCGTCCCGGCGCCGAACCGTCGAGAAGGCCGGCCAGGTGCCGCGCACAGGCCCAGTCCTCAGCGGTCCGCCCGGTGCAGAGGAGAGTGTACGGAACGTCCGCGTGGTTGCTCGCGATCCACCGGGCGGTGGCGCCGACGTTCCGCGCCGATGCCGCGAGCAGTGCCGCCGGCGCTGGGCACCGGGCGAGCCCGAGCGTGCCGTTCGACGTCGCCTGGATCATGCGTCGGCCTTCCCACCGCTCCACCGACATCTCGAACGGCGAGTTCCCGAAGTCGAAGTCCGCGGGCTTGAGCCCGTCGGACTCCCCGACCAGGAGGCGGTCCGGGTGCAGCCGCCGGAGGCTTCGGCCGGCCTCGACCGTCGGCGCACAGGCGATTTCTGTCACGCCACGCTCGAAGGCCACCGCGGCCGTCGTGAAAGCCCGGATGACATCGATGACGACGACGACTCCGCCGGCCGGGATCTCGGCGTCCATACCCACGATCGACACGGCACTCATCGTTTCGCCGCGGCAGCGCGGCTTGCAACGACATTCTCGTAGCGTGACCTGGCGCGCTTCGTCGGCGGTTCCGCGCGCCGCTGTCGCATGCCGGTGGGGCCGGTCCGGGGAGACCAGGACCGGCCCCACCGGGTCAGGACAGCGTTCTCAGGATCGTGTTCGCCTGGTACGACAGCGCCGTGCGCGCCGCCGCCGAGACGCCCCGCCCGTCCAGCTGCCGTACGAAGCGCCGCAGCGTTTCGGCCGCCGCGTCCGCGCGGCCGTCCCGGGCGTGCCCGTCCGCCTGGTCCAGCAGCGCGCCCAGCCGTGGCGCGTCGTGGGGGCCGACGTCCCCGCTTCGTGCGTATCCGTCCAGGATGTCGCGCAGCGCCCCCACAGCGCCCGGGGCCCAGTAGTCCGGCACCGGCACCCGCGCCCAGTCCACGTCCGAGGCGAGGTGGAAGCCCGGGTACGCGGGCTGGTTGTAGGACGTCTGCTGCCGGGCCACGTCGGCGCGGTACTGGGGGTCGTGCATCAGCGTGAACAGCTTGCGGTCGGTCACCTCGGTGCTCAGGTGGATCCGCAGCGCGGTGCTGTCGGCCGTACGCAGCAGCAGCTCCTCGCGCCAGTCCCCGAAGACGTCCGCGACCAGCGCGGGGTTGCCCTTGGTGCCGTTGTTGGCCAGGGTGCCCTCGGCGCTGAGCAGCCGCCCGTGCCGCCAGTCGTCGACCGTCGGCGTCTGCAGCACCGTGGTGGCCGTGCCGTTCACGAGCTGGGTGGTCATGTCGGCCGCCCAGCGGATGCTCATGTTCGTGCCCGGCGTGGTCGGGGCGAGCAGGTCGCCGCGGGCGGAGAACAGCCCGATGCCCAGCTCGGCGGAGTTGGGCGGCATGGCCGGCCACACCTCCAGGCCGCGCACCCCGGGTTCGACGTCGCCGACCATGCCGCGCCCGGTGTCCCGTCCGGTGTAGTCGCCGAAGATCACTTCGCCGGTACGGGCGTCGCGCAGGGTGTGCCCGTACGGGGCGAACGTGCCGCCCTCGTGGACCATGTAGATCTCCAGCCCCGGGCGGTCGGGGTCGATGTCGGTCACGTGCAGCGCGTCGCCGTGCCCCAGGCGCACCACCGCGCCGGGATCGGCGCTGCCGGGCGGCAGGGGCGCGAACGAGCTGTAGAGCAGGCTGCCGTCGTCGTCGAGGGTCGCTCCGCCGTAGACGATCTCCTGCCTGCCGTCGGCGTCCACGTCGGCGACGCCGAGCGAGTGGGCGCCCTGCGTGGTCAGCGTCGCGTACCGCGGATCGGTGCCGTCCCGGCCGTGCGGGGAGTCGTTGAACGGGTTGCTCATCGGCACCCAGCCGCTGTCGACGTACCAGTCCTCGGTCAGCCGCCGGCCGTTCCAGTGGTAGGCGACCAGCGTGGTGCGGGTGTAGTAGCCGCGGGCGAACACCGCCGACGGCCGCCTGCCGTCCAGGTACGCCACGGTGGCGAGGAAGCGGTCGACACGGTTGCCGGGCTCGATGCGCGCCATGGCGTAGTCGCCCCAGCGCAGTCCGTCGTCGTCCCGGCCCGGCTTGTACCGGATCGTCTGCAGCTCGCGGCCGGTGGCGCCCTCGAAGACGGTCAGGTATTCGGGCCCGTGCACGATGAAGCCCTCGAACGCCCGCAGGTTGTTGCGCGTGCTCCGGCTCGGGGCGTACACGTCGACGAAGTAGTCGGCCAGCGCCCGCGCGTCGGCCGCGGACAGCGGATAGGCGTACGCCCGCGGGATGCCGAACGCGTCCTCCAGCGTCGCGGGCCAGCGGCCCGC
This sequence comes from Catellatospora coxensis, assembly GCF_016862635.1. Lineage (GTDB taxonomy): Bacteria > Actinomycetota > Actinomycetes > Mycobacteriales > Micromonosporaceae > Catellatospora > Catellatospora coxensis. Next base: position 104,836 of record NZ_BONI01000021.1, read on the forward strand.
CAGGACCTCGGGATGCCGGTGCCAGCCGAGGAACATCTCGACCACGTGGTCGTGGTAGCCGGCCGCGCTGAGGCGGTAGTCGTCGGTGTGCGCGTAGCCGGCCGCCAGGTCCTGCCGCGGCATGGTGATGTGCCGCTCGGCGGCGACGCCGCCGTCCGGCCGGTATCGCACGACCTTCGTGCCCGGCGCGGTCTTGAGCATCAGCTCCGCCCGGCCGTCGCCGTCGAAGTCGTAGACCAGCACCTGCGCGTAGTGGGCTCCGGCGCGGACGTTGACGCCGAGGTCGATCCGGTGCAGCAGGGTGCCGTCGAGGCGGTACGTGTCGACGTAGACCGGGCCGGTGTAGCCGACCTGGGAGACGTCCTTGGAGTTCGACGGGTCCCACTTGACGACGTACTCGTACTGCCCGTCGCCGTCGACGTCGCCGACGCTCACGTCGTTGACCGAGTAGGTGTACGCCTCGCCGCGCGGGGTGACGCCGTCCGGCGGCTTGCGCATCGGCACGTCGTGGTACGCGCCCGACCAGGGCGAGACCTCAGCGCTGAGATCGACCTCGGCGCCGCCGACGACGGCGGCCACCCGGTACGCCGACCCGGCCGTGCCGTCCCGGTCGAGGTGGTTGGTGCTGTCGGTGACCGTCGCGATCCGCTGCCCGTCCCGGTACACGTGGAAGGCCGGGCCGGCCATGCCGGTGTCGGTGCGGCCGCTGACCTCGTGTCCGCGCAGCCGCCAGCTCAGGAAGACCCCGTCGGCGGTGGTCGCGGCGACCAGGCCACGGTCGAGGTGTTCGAGTTGGACGGCGGGGATGCCGTGCTGTCGTCGCGGTTCGGCGGCGGACGCGGCAGGCCCGGGGAGGATCAGCGCCACGGCGCAGGCGGCGGCGGTGACCGCGGACGGGATGCGGCGGGTCCGGGTCCGAGGACTCATGTGCGATCTCCTCGTCGAAGTGGGGCCTCCCACGCCGTGGGACAGGGCTCACCTCGGCTGGAAAGCGCTTTCAGGAATATGAAACGTTAAAACTATCGATGTGTGCCGACGCCGTGTCAAGCGCAGCCGTATGCCGATCAGCTCGGGACGGTGGCGCGCAGCGCGGCGACGGCGGCCAGCAGCTCGTCGCGCCGATCCAGCGGCATCATCCAATCCGGCAGCTCGACCTGGTCCGCGGGCAGGTAGGCGCCGCCGTCGGCCAGGCGTACCCGGGCGCGCAGGTGCCGCTCGATCGCGTCGAGATGGCCGGTCCCGTACGCCCACAGCCGCCGGCCGGCACAGGGCTGCTGCAACCACAGCGGCAGGCGGAACACCGGGTCGGACACGGCGCTGCCGTCCCAGCGGTTGCCCTGCCTGAACTCCGGCCTGCGCGTCGCGGTGTGCGAGCAGCGGGAGCAGGTCACCCGCCACGCCGGCCGTCCCGGGCCAGGCGCGGGGCGCGCTGGTGGAAGGTCCGCAACAGGCTCGTCTTCGTGCCCCACGACTTGGCGTGCCAGGCCCACTCGTGCGGGAACCGCAGCTCCCAGTGCAGGTAGAGCAGCCGGTAGCGCACCTCGCGCGGCACCCGCGCCAGGCCCGGCCAGGTCCCCGTCCAGAGCCCGTCGGGCAGCAGCCGGCGGCTCGCCTCCTCGTGCTCCTGCCGGGTGACGGCGGCGGCCCTGACCGTGCGGAGCCCGTCGAGCCGCAGGTGCGCGGCATCGCGCCGGGCCGGGTCCTCGCTGATCAGGTCCCAGGCCCAGGCGAACCGCTCGTCCCAGTCGTCGGCCATCCGGGCACTCGACCACGAGACGCCCGCCCCGGCAAGTGCCGACCGGGCAGAACGACGGCGCGGGCGGCGACACCGCCGCCCGCGCCGCGTCTGCGGCGAAAGATGATCAACCGCCGTGGTGGTACGGAGCGCCGATCGTGTAGAGCAGCGTCGCGAGCGAGACGAGCGCCAGCGGGATACGGATGCGCATGCCTCAGCCGCCGTGTTCGTGTGGCGCGCCGACCGTGTACAGCAGTGTCGCCAGCGAAGCCAGCGCCACCATGATGCGGATTCGCATGACTGCTCCTAACTTCCTTCCGTCATCGGCGCGCCGATCGTGTAGAGCAGCAGGGCCAGCGATGCCAGGGTGAGCACCGCGTAGGCGGCCCGGTGCCAGTTGATGGCCAGGGTCATGGTTCACCTCCCTTCACAGGCTGGGGTTCCGGATCAGGCCGGTCGCGGCGGCGGCGCATCGCCAGCGCCGTCAGCGCGACGGTCCCGGCGCCGATGAGCACGTCACCGGGACTGACGACCTTGTTCAGGAGCGCGACGGGGATCGTGTCACCGAGGAACGCGAGCCGGGTCGCGTCGTGGGCGGGTGCGTTCTTGGGCGTGGTCAGGCCCGGTCGCAGGCCGACGGCCTCGGCCGCGGCCGGTTCGTACGGCATGCGCCCGTTGGCGGCGATGGCCAGCCCGTTGGCGAGCGCACCCGCCGTGATGGCGATGCCGGCGAGGCGGAGCGCGCGCGGCCAGGCGGCGAGGTTCACGGCCAGCCAGCACAGGACCAGCCCGAACACGAGGATCAGCAGGGCGGGGTGCCGCAGGGGAGTCACGTAGTACTGCGCCGCCTGGACAGCGGCGGCCAGCCAGAGCAGCCACAGGGCCGACAGCCGGATGCCGCGCAGACCCGCGAGGCGGCCGCCGCACAGGTAGCCGACCAGGACACCCAGCGCCGGCGGCGCGATGAGCAGGATCAGGCCTTGGACGCTCATCGCGCCACCGCGCGGGCCTCGGATCCGGTCATGCGCGGGCTCCTGTCGGTCGGGTGCCCTCAGCAGATCCGTTCGTTCGGCGTGGCTGGGCGGTTCCCGGCAGACTCCGGAAACCGCCGTTGTCGGCGCAGGTCCGGGCGGGTCCGTGAGTCCGGCATGCCGGACGACACCGGACCCGATCGGCAAGGACAGGATGAGCCGGCGATGCCGGGGTGCGGCCGGCGTGGCGAGCAGTGCCGCAGCGAACCGCGCAGCCACGGCGGGTGGCGGGTGGAGCCGGTCAGTGCGGACGGATGTTGATGGTCTGCTTGTTCTTGTTGCCCACGATCACACCGGTCGAGCCGTTGACCTGTACGCGGGCCCCGCCGAGGTTGGCCTGCTCCAAGAGCTGCAGCAGCCGCTGAGCGGCGTCCTCGGTCGCTTTGTCGATCTCCTCCGCCGGCAGGCTCGACGCCAGCGCGTTGCGCGGGCCCTCGCCGTCGGCGGCTTTGGCGACCAGTTCCCGGCTCGAAGACTCGGAGACCCCTGCGCGGCGAAGGCAACCGACCACGAGTTCCTTGAAGGTGCTGTACGCGTCGGCGAACGCCGTGGTGACCGTTCCCGAGATGCCTGCGGTGGCTCCAGCGACCACCGCGCTGACGACAAGGGCTACCACCGGGTCCATTCGTATCGCCTTTCGTCGAAGTGACACATGCGCTCACCGTAGGTGCCGCGTCCCCGGCTGTCTGTCGTGCTGCTGATAGGCCTGAGGTGCCAGAACCTGACTCCCCGGATCCCTGAACGACACTGCCGCCCCAGGTCCCGGACGAGTACCGTGACATTGCGATCCGCCGATTGCCCGCGAGGTGGTGACTGCGATGTACTTTCCCCGGTTCGCTGAGCATCCGGAGGGCTCCGCCCTGCCTATGCCGGCAACGGAGCACGAGAATCCGCTGGGAATCGGTGATCTGACGGCAGCGTTGGAGCGGACCGAGGCTGAGCGTCCTGGCTTGACGCTATTCGGCCCGCGGCCCACTCCGGGTGGAGAATCATCCATCGGGCCGTCCTTCGATCTCGACGCCTTGCGCTTGCCCGCCATCGATGAACATGGTGACCGCGGCAATCCTCCGTCGGAGTTGCTCTTGCCGGCATGGACCGACGAGCGAGGGCCTGAAATCGGTCGGTTCGACGACGGACCTGGGTCGTTGCAGGAGGCGTCGGCGGTCGTGCACGGACTGCAGGTTCGGATCGGCGACCTCGAACGCGATCCCGCAGATCATCCGGATTCGCTGCGACTCGCCGATCTCTCGCCATTGGATCCGCCGGACGTGCACCGGTCTCCACTCGATGAGCACGATGGCGTCGGGCTCGCGGCTCACGTGGAGATGCCGCCGCTGACGCAGACCGGTGAGCTCGGACCCGGGGCCGGTCCGTTCGATGGGGGACGCGAATCATCAGAAGATGGACCGTTGGTCGTGGGCCCCCACGGCGACCCTCACCTACTTGTGGCCGACGCCGGGATGGAAATGGAACGTCCTCGTTTCACGCCTCGCTCCACACAGCGCGGCGACACTGAACGCCGGGCTGAGCGCGCCGCGGCCGCGGCCTCCGCGCGGCCGCCCGAGAAGGCCGTGGTCGATCCGGGTGCCGGCGTCTGGAATGCCGACCCGACGATCAGCAGGGCTTCCGACGTGATCCGCGGCCCGCGCTTGGCCAAGCCCATTACGTCTATCGAAGAGCCGTTGGGCTCGCCCAAGCTGCTTGAGATACCCGAGAGCCAGGTGCTCGAAGTCCATGCCGTGTCAAGGTCGGTCGGCTTCGATCCGGCGATGCATGCGACGGAGTCCGCCGTTCAGGCGGTGTTCGAGCTGTCCGAGCACTACTGTCGCATGCTCGAATCGCGAACGCTCCGGCTGGAGAAGCTGATCACCCGTGTTCATGAGGTGATGAAGCAGTGGGGATATCTCCACCACGTCGAGGAGCTGGGCGAGCTGACGCCGGCCGAACCGTACGACTGCCTCAAGACGCTGGAGACCGTGCTCACCGAGTCGGGTCTCGTCGCGAAGATCAAATCTTGGCCGCGCGACCTTGATCGATGGCTGGAGTCCATGTCGATCGCCGTGGACCGAGCTGAGCGTGTACGTCCGGAAGTCAAGATCGCCCCAGGGGTCGACGGCTCGGTCGACGGGCGTATGCCGACGTCGCTGAAATCAAGCGTCGAGGTGAGCGACTCCATCGGCGTGATGTGGGGTGCGCACAACCGCATCGAGGTCACTCACATGTGTGTGGTCGAGCACCCTGTCATCGAGGTCGCCGAGTTGGTGCGGATGGCGGCCGACGGTCCTGTGTTCAACTGGTCGGCCTGGGAGCTGCGCCGACCGCCTGCCGACGGCGAAGTGCAGGTCAAGTCGTCGCCGCTGCACCCGGGATACTTCGCCAACATCTGGAACTGCACCGGCGTGACTCTGGGCAACCACAACGACCTGGACCTGACCTACCTGTATCGCATGTCGTCCTGCCGGGTGAACCTGCTGCCGCTGCTGCGCGATCCACGCATCAGCGCCGAGCTTGCCCTGTGTGCCGACGAGTCTCCGGAAAACGCCGAACACGCCGCGGCTGCCCGCTCCGGACTCCAGGAGACCGTGGCCACGGTGGTGGGTGCCATGGACCTCAGCAACCTGGTGTCTGAGCAGGAGATAGCCGCTCACGCGGCACGGATGCGCCTGCCGCGGGTACGTGGACGAGGGTCGACCATCGCGATATCCCACGGTGCGGGCGTCGCGATCGGCACTGATCTCTCGGTGACCTCCGGCACCCGGTTCAAGGTCGGCCGGCCGCGCGTCACGTGATCCAGAAGGAGGCCCAGAGCTGCTCGGTCCTCGGGTGGCAGGCTGATCGTGCGTCACCTGCGGCGGGATCCTGCAGTCGGACCGCGTGTGACGCGGCCGGCGGTCGGTGCCCTCATGAACGGCCTTGGCGGGGATGGAATCCCCGCCAAGGCCGTTCCCGTCAGTTGACGTAGCGGACCGACGGACTCGTCGAGCTGAAGCGATAGGTGCCCGAGCTGTTGTAGATGTCGATCTCCGTGTAGACCGTGTACCAGATGTTGGGCAGGCTGTCGGTGTTCCGGTACCAGCAGCAGTAGTTGCCCTTGTGGTCGAGGCGGCCCGATCCCACGAGGTACCAGGTCCCGTTGACGTTCAGCCAGGCCTTGAACGAGTGGTAGTCGTCGCTCGGGGTCGCGTTCATGTAGAAGTCCGCCCGCACCCGGTTGCCGTAGGAGCCCCAGTCGACACAGGCGGACACGGGACTTTGGCCGTTGCAGCCACCGGCCGCCGCGGCGGGTGTCGCGGTGGCGAGCGTGGACCCTGTGGTGATCACCATGGCGACCAGCAGGCCACGCAGGACGTTTCGCCAGGTGGCGATGCGGCGGCCGGCCCCGATTCCCGGTGCTCTCAAGCGCATGACGTTTCCTTTCCTGTTGCTCTCGTCAGCTGCCACCCAATGAACCCGATCACTGCGGACAGGTGGCCCATGCTCGGCGAACTCCGGAAGCCTCCCGCATCGACCCTGGTCGCACGGTGCTGAGGTTTCGGAGTTCCGGACGACACCGGACGCCGCCGACGGAAGGAACGGACCGAGGAAACGCAAC
>NZ_BONI01000022.1 GCF_016862635.1 Catellatospora coxensis
AGCCGGCCGCCGCCTACCCGGCGACCGCGCCGCAGCCCGTCGCCGCCTACCCGGCCGCGACCCCGCAGCCGGCCGCCGCGTACCCGGCCACCGCGCCGCAGCCGGTCGCCGCCGGTTACCCCGCCGCGACCCCGCAGCCCGCCGGCTACCCGGCCGGTTACGCCCCGATCCCGGCGCAGCCGGAGGGCTACCCGGTGTCGGCCGTGCCGGTGTCGGCGTACCCGACCTCGGGCTACGGCTACCCGGCCGCCGCCCCGGCGCCGGTCAAGAAGTCCAAGGCGCCCCTGGTGCTGGGCATCGCCACCGGCCTGCTGGTGCTGGCCACCGGCGTGATGACGACGCTGTTCGTGCTCAAGTCCGGCGAGCTCGCCGACACCAAGACCACGCTGACCCAGCAGGTCGAGGAGCGCGACAAGTCCATCAAGTCCAAGGACAGCGAGATCGCCTCGGGCAAGTCGCAGCTGGAGACCACCAAGGACGAGCTGGCGAAGTCCAAGCAGGACCTCGAGGGCGTGCAGAACGAGAACAAGGCGATGGTGGTCTGCCTCGACAAGCTCGACGCGTTCTTCAGCGCGCCGTCCGAGGCCCGGGCGAAGGCCCTGGACAAGGCCTGCAAGGCCTACCTCTGACGGGACGGTGCGGGTGCGGCGCGTACGCGCGTGAACCGCTGACAGGGGCGGCCGGTGTTCCGGCCGCCCTTCGTCGTCGACGGGGTCAGCGCTGCTCGGCGCGGCGCAGCGGCAGCGCGGACACCCCGACCGGCGGCAGGCCCGCGGTCGAGGCGAGCAGCGCGCACCAGGCCGCCACGTGGCCCTCCAGGTTCAGGTCCAGCGGGGTCCAGGAGGCGCGCAGCTCCAGGTCCGTGGTGGGCGGGCCGTCGGCGGCCAGCGCGCCGAAGCGGCTGGAGATGGTCTGCGTCACCGTGCCGCCGATCGCGGCGTATCCGGAGCTGTGCGCGTCGAGCGCGTCCACCAGCCAGCTCCAGCCCACCTGGGGCAGCAGCGGGTCGGTGGCCAGCTCGGGCTCGAGTTCCGCGGTGACGTACGTGACGAGCCGGGTGTCGCCCTCCCACGCCTCGTGCCCCGCCGGGTCGTGCAGCAGGATGAGCCGCCCGGTGGTGACCTCCTCGCCACGGCGCAGCACGGTCGCGCCGAGGGCGAAGGCGTGCGGGGCGAGCCGGCTCGGAGCCGGCACCTCCTCCAGCGCTATCTCGCTCCGGGGGTGGGCGGCACGCAGCGCGGTGACGGCGCGCGTGAACGTCTCGGGGAGTGCCGTCGTGAGCGCCATAGCCGTACCCTAGGGGGCTTCGGGACCGTTGTCGTGGTTCGGCGCGCCGATACGGCTCACATCCGCGCCACCCGTTCGGAGATCGTTATCTGGCCGGTGGCACGATGGCCGTGATGAGCAGTGCAACTGACACCAGTCCCGCGGACCGCACGGCGGGCTCCGCATTCGTCCGGGCGTGCCGCGGTCAGTCCGTGCCGCATACGCCGGTGTGGTTCATGCGGCAGGCGGGGCGCTCCCTGCCGGAGTACCGCTCGCTGCGGGCCGGGGTCCGCATGCTGGAGTCCTGCCGGCAGCCCGACCTGGTCACCGAGATCACCCTGCAGCCGGTACGCCGCCACGGCGTGGACGCCGCCATCTTCTTCAGCGACATCATGGTGCCGCTCGACGCGGCCGGGGTCGAGCTGGACATCGTGGCCGGCACCGGCCCGGTCGTCGCCGAGCCGGTCCGCACGCTCGCCGACCTGGACCGGGTGCGCCCGCTCGACCCGGCCGCCGTGTCCTACGTGGACGAGGCGGTCCGGATGCTCACGGCGGAGCTGCTCGACAAGCCGCTGATCGGCTTCGCGGGCGCGCCGTTCACGCTCGCCAGCTACCTGGTCGAGGGCGGCCCGTCGCGCAACCACACCCAGACCAAGGCCCTGATGTACGGCGACCCGCAGCTCTGGCACGCGCTGCTGGACCGGCTGGCCGACATCACGCTGACCTTCCTCCAGGTGCAGATCGGCGCGGGCGTCAGCGCCGTGCAGCTGTTCGACTCGTGGGTCGGCGCGCTGTCCGAAGCGGACTACCGCCAGTACGTGCTGCCGCACTCGCGCAAGGTGCTGGACGGGCTGGCCGACGCCGGGCTGCCGCGCATCCACTTCGGCGTCGGCACCGGCCTGCTGCTGCCCGCGATGGCGCAGGCGGGCGCGGACGTGGTCGGCGTCGACTGGCGCACCCCGCTCGACCAGGCCGCCAAGCAGGTGCCGGGGCATCCCGTGCAGGGCAACCTCGACCCGGCGGTGCTGTTCGCGCCATGGGAGGTCGTCGAGCGCGAGGTGCGGCGGGTGCTGGCCGAGGGCCGCGCGGCCCCCGGGCACGTGTTCAACCTCGGGCACGGCGTGCTTCCCGAGACCGACCCCACCGTGCTCACCCGCGTAGTGGAGCTGGTGCACACGCTCAGCGCGCGGTGACGGGCCGGCATGAGTAGGCATACGGTCGTCGTCGGCGGTGGGGTCGCGGGGCTCGCGGCGGCGCTGCGGCTGTCCGGGGCGGGGCACCGGGTCACCGTGGTGGAGCAGTCCGCGCGGCTGGGCGGGCGGATCAGCACCCGCCCCGACGGCGTGGACACCGGGGCCGAGCAGTTCCTGATGCGCGACCAGGCCGGCGGCCCGAGCGGCGCGAAGCGGCTCGTCGACGAGCTGGGCCTGGGGGACCGGCTGGTCCACCCGGCGGTCTCCCGGGCCGGGCTGTGGCTGGGCGGCGAGCTGCGGCCGCTGCCCGGCGGCACCGTCATGGGTGTGCCGGGCCCGCAGGCCGCGCTCGACGGCATCGCCCGCCTCGACGACCACGACGCGGACCGCGGTGTCCCGGTGCTGCCCGCGGGCGAGGACCGCTCGGTCGGCGCGCTGGTGCGCGAGCGGCTCGGCGGCGAGATCGTCACGCACCTGGTCGACCCCCTGCTCGGCGGCGTGTACGCGGGCAGCGCCGACGGCCTCTCGCTGGCGGCCACGGTGCCCGCGCTGCACCGGCTGCTCGGCACGGAGCACACGCTGCGCGGCGCGGTGGCGCTGACCGCGGCCGCGAGCCGGGCGCACCAGCCGGGCAGCCCCGTCTTCGGCACCTTGCGCGGCGGCCTGGGCGGCCTCGTCGACGCCGCCGCCGCGGAACTGGCCCGCCGCGGCGTCGACGTGCTGACCGGCGTGCCGGTGCGGATGCTGGCCCGGCACGGGGACGGCTGGACGCTGTCGGTCGGTGCGGCGGCCCCCGACGCCCCGGACAGCGTGCGCGCTCGGCAGATCGAGTGCGACGCGGTGGTGCTGGCCGTCCCGGCCCGTCCCGCGTCGCGGCTGCTGCGCGACGTGTCGCCGGACGCCGCCGCGCTGGTCGGCGTGCTCGACTACGCCAGCGTCGGGCTGGTGACGCTGGCGCTGGCGGGCGTCGAGCTGCCGCCGCTGACCGGCTTCCTGGTCCCCGCCGACCAGGGCCTGACCATCAAGGCGGCCACCTTCTTCAGCACCAAGTGGGCGCACCACGCCCGCCCGGACGGCCGGGTGCTGCTGCGCGCGAGCGTCGGCCGGTACGGCGAGCAGGCGGTGCTCCAGCGCCCGGACGCGGAGCTGGTGCGGGCGGTGCTCGCCGATCTGGGCACGGTGCTCGGCACGGCGCTGCCCGCGCCTGTCGCGGCGGAGGTGACCCGCTGGGGCGGCGGGCTGCCGCAGTACGCCCCGGGGCACGTCGACCGGGTCGGGCAGGCCCGGACGCTGCTGGCCGGCCTGCCGCTGGCGCTGGCCGGCGCGGCCTTCGACGGGGTCGGCATCCCCGCCTGCGTCGCCTCCGCGGAGCAGGCCGCCGACCGGATTCTGGAAGGATCGAGGACATGACCGAACAGACCAACGCGGCCCGGCTACGGGAGCTGAACGACACCATCCGGTACACGATGTGGTCGGTGTTCCGGGTCAAGGGCCCGCTGCCCTCGATCCGGTCGGAGGTGTCCGGTGAGGTCGACGCGCTGTTCCACCAGCTCGCCGAGAAGGACGTCACCGTGCGCGGCGTCTACGACGTGGCGGGCCTGCGCGCCGACGCGGACGTGATGATCTGGTGGCACTCCGGCTCCTCCGACGCGCTGCAGGACGCGTACGGCCTGTTCCGGCGGACCGCGCTGGGCAAGTGCCTGACCCCGGTCTGGTCGCAGGCGGCGCTGCACCGCCCGGCCGAGTTCAACAAGAGCCACATCCCGGCGTTCCTGGCCGGCGAGGAGGCCCGCGCGTACGTCTGCGTGTACCCGTTCGTGCGGTCGTACGAGTGGTACCTGCTGCCGGACGAGGAGCGCCGGGAGATGCTGGCCGAGCACGGCAAGATGGCGCGCGGCTACCCGGACGTGCGGGCGAACACGGTGGCCTCGTTCGCGCTGGGCGACTACGAGTGGATGCTGGCGTTCGAGGCGGACGAGCTGCACCGGATCGTGGACCTGATGCGCGACCTGCGCGCCTCGTCGGCCCGCCGGCACGTGCGCGAGGAGGTCCCGTTCTACACGGGCCGCCGCCGCTCCGTGGAGGAGATCGTCGCCGCCCTGCCGTAGGGGAGCGCTCCCGGCTCCAGCAGGGCCGGAGAAGGTTTTGCAAACTGTAGGGCAACCCGTGCAACTGATTTGCACGATCGTGCCCTACACTTGCGTACCATGACGCGCAGACTCGCCGAAGTGGCGAAGTACGTGGGAGTGAGCACGGCCACCGTGAGCAGGGTGCTCAACGGTCGCCCCGGCATCTCCGAGGCCACCCGTACGGCCGTGCTCACCGCGCTGGACGTGCTCGGCTACGAGCGCCCCACCAAGCTGCGCGGCGAACGGGCCCGGCTGGTCGGCCTGGTGCTGCCGGAACTCCAGAACCCGATCTTCCCGGCGTTCGCCGAGGTGGTGGCCGGCGCCCTGGCCAAGCGCGGGTTCACCCCCGTGCTGTGCACCCGCACCGCCGACGGCGTCGCCGAGTCCGACTACGTGGACATGCTGCTGGAGCAGCAGGTGTCCGGCGTGATCTTCGCGGGCGGCAACTACGCCCAGGCCGACGCCGACCACGAGCACTACCGCCGGCTGCTCGACCGCGGGCTGCCCGCGATACTGGTCAACGCGGGCATCGACGACCTGGGCTTCCCCCGGGTGTCGGCCGACGACGCGGTGGCCACCGAGCAGGCGTACAACCACCTGGTGTCGCTGGGCCACGACCGGATCGGCCTCATCCTGGGCCCGCCCGACCACATGCCGTCCTCGCGCAAGCGCCAGGCCTTCCCCGGGGCCGACGACATGGTCGAGCGCACCATCTTCTCGATGGAGGGCGGCCACGCCGCGGCGGCGCGGCTGATCGCGCGGGGCGTCACCGGCCTGATCTGCGCCTCCGACGTGCTGGCGCTCGGCGCGGTGCGCGGCGTACGCCGGCTGGGCCTGTCCGTGCCCGGTGACGTGTCCCTGGTCGGGTACGACGACTCGGCCGTGATGACCTGCACCGACCCGCCGCTGACCACGGTGCGCCAGCCGATCGAGGCGATGGGCCAGGCCGCGGTGGCGCTGCTGGTCAGCGAGATCGCCGGCAACGTCGTCCCCGCAGACGAGCTCCTGTTCGAGACCGAACTCGTGGTACGCGGCTCCACCGCCGCCGTCCCCGCCAACGCCCGCCTCGTCCCCGCCCAGTCCCGCCCCACCGACTGACTCTCCTTCCCCGAACGGCTCCGCGCACCCGTGCAAACGGCGTGCACGGAGCCGTTCGTGTTTCCGCCCCGCCCCGCCGCGCGCCCGCCCGCCCGCGGCTAGCGCCGTCGCCCGCTCAAGATCGCCCGACTTGCCAGGCAGATGGGCGAATCCGCGGTCAAGATACGCACAGGTGCCAGGCAAGTCGAGCGATCTTGGGTGGCTGGGCCGGTGGGTGTGGGTGGCCGGCCGTCTCGGGCGCGGTTCCGGGCGACGAAACGTTGCGTAAACGTGACCGCGGTCGGCCGTGGTCGATGTCCCGCGCCTGCCGACGCATCGTGCGGCATGCCCGGCCGCGCCGATCAGCCGACCCGCTGCCAATTTTGCAGGGCTGAGCTGCATGTTTCCTATCCAGCTCTGATCATCGCGCACAAGCGAGCGCAAAGACGTGACCGTATGCAAACCAGATTGCGAAACGGTATCGACACATGTCCTGTGAACCAAGCCACAGGCATTCCTTGCAGCGCAGACGTTGGCCCGCCTGCGACAGCGTTACGTCAAAAAATTGCGTAACTATCTCGACACCTTGCGGACATGAGTCGCCAACGCTACAGTGACTTCACCTAAGCCTGACCTTGGAAAATGCGAGGCAGGTCACACGGAAGTCAGCGCACAACAAGACGCCGCCGCGGCGACCCGTCCTCGCGGCTCCGTAGATCAAGAACTGTTTCCCGAAGGGATGGACAGATGTCCGTACCGCACTTCCGGAAGGTCGCGGCGGTCGCGCTCGCGACCGGCCTGGGACTGGGCCTCGCGGCCTGCTCCACCAAGAGCGACGACTCCACGGATGCTGCCGGCAAGACCATCATCACGGTCGACTGCCAGCCGGTCGGCGCGCAGAAGAACCTGCTGCAGGCGTGGAACGACGACGTCAAGGCGTTCGAGGCGGCCAACCCCACCATCAAGATCAAGAGTGTTTCGGTCGGCACCCAGTGCGCCAACCCGCCGGACTTCACCGCCCGCCTGCAGGGCGGCTCGATGACCGACGTGTTCTACGGCTACATGACCGACGTGCAGCAGGTCATCGACTCCGGCCAGGCGATGGACATCACCGCGTTCGCCACCAAGGAGAACCTCCCGACCTGGGACGACGTGCTCGGCGACGCCAAGAACACGTTCACCCGCGACGGCAAGGTCTGGGGCATCCCGACCAAGAACTACTCGATGGGCCTGGTCTACAACAAGACCCTGTTCACCAAGGCCGGTCTGGACCCGAAGAGCCCGCCGAAGACCTGGGCCGAGGTGCGCGAAGCCGCCAAGAAGATCTCGGCGCTCGGTGACGGCATCGCCGGCTTCGGCGAGTACAGCTCCGGCAACACCGGCGGCTGGCACTTCACCGCCGAGCTGTACTCGCAGGGCGGCGCCCTGGTGACGGCCGACGGCAAGAAGGCCGACTTCAACAACGACATGGGCAAGAAGGTTCTGCAGAACCTCAAGGACATGCGGTACGGCGACAACAGCATGGGCGCCCGCCAGCTGCTCGGCTGGGGCGACCTGCTGACCATCGCGGGCGCGGGCAAGGTCGGCATGTTCGTCGGCGCGCCCGACGCGACCACCGCGATCGTCACCCAGTTCCAGGGCAAGTACGAGGACTGGGCGATGGGCCCGATGCCGGGCCAGGACGGCGCCGCCAAGGGCACCCTGGGTGGCGGTGAGGGCTACTTCTTCAAGAAGGGCCTGACCGACGACCAGGTCAAGGCCGGTCTGAAGTGGCTCGCCTTCGAGAAGCTCACCCCGGGCAAGGGCCAGTTCGACTACGCCCGCGCCAAGGCCCAGGGCGAGCAGGTCGGTCTGCCGCAGCCGCAGCTGTTCACCCCGGCCAGCGCGTCGCAGAAGTCCGAGTTCGACCTGCGCAAGGCGAACGGCAACATCGCGCCGGACGACTTCGCCGCCTTCGAGAACAACCCGGTGGCGATCAAGTTCGAGCCGGCCAACGCGCAGGGCATCTACGCGATCCTCGACGGTGCCATGTCGGCGATCCTGACGAACCCGAACGCGAGCGTCGACGCCGAGCTCAAGAAGGCCGAGGACAAGGTCAACCAGCTCCTCGCTCAGGCCGCCAAGTGATCCAGGGACGGGGAGCCGGGCACCACGCCGGCTCCCCGTCCTCGCGCGGACCTGATCCCGCACCTTCCCTCAGGAGTGATGACATGGCGATCGCCACCGTTCCTGGCGCCGGCATCGACGTCGGCAGCCCAGCGCCAGCACCCGTCGATGCGCGGCGCGCCCGGCGCAACCGCCGGCTCAAGGACAACCTGACCGGCTACGCGTTCCTGATCGGCGCGGTCGTCTGCTTCGCGTTCTTCTCCTGGTACCCGATGATCCGCGGCGTGGTGATGAGCTTCCAGCGCACCCGCGCGGGCGAGACCACCTGGGTCGGCTGGGACAACTACGAGCGGATCATCAACGACCCGAGCTTCTGGACGGCCTGGCAGAACACCCTGTACTTCACGGTGCTCGCCCTGGTCGCCGGCTACGCGGTCCCCTTCTTCCTGGCGGTGCTGCTCAACGAGTTCCGGCACGCCAAGGGTTACCTGCGCATCCTGGTCTACCTGCCGGTGATGCTGCCCCCGGCCTCGGCCCTGTTCCTGTTCAAGTACCTCGCCTACGACCCCAGCGACGCGGGCCTGTTCAACTCGATCCTCAAGGGGCTCGGGCTGCCGACCTCGCAGTGGATGCAGTCGACGGACATGACGATGCCCGCCATGGTGCTCGCCTCGACCTGGATGAACATGGGCGGCGCGGTGCTGATCTACCTGGCCGCGCTGCAGAACATCCCGGGCGAGCTGTACGAGGCCGCCGAGCTCGACGGCGCCGGCCTGTGGCGGCGCATCACCAACGTGACCATCCCGCAGACCAGGCTGATCCTGTCGCTGATGGCCATGCTCCAGGTCGTCGCGACCATGCAGCTGTTCATCGAGCCGCTGATCCTGGCCAACGGCGCGGGCTCGGAGGACTCGGCCACCTCGGTCGTGTACCTCATCTACCAGCACGGCTTCTTCCAGAACGACCTCAACGGCGCGGCGGCGCTCGGCGTGATCATGCTCGTGGCGCTGATCGGCTTCTCCGCCGTCTACGCCCGACTGAACGCGCAACAGGACTAGGGGAACGAGTCATGGCGCAGCAATCCGAGACGCGGTCACTGGTCTCCTTCGCGCAGCTCCAGCGGGGCCGCGGCAAGGTGATCTACTGGACCCTCCTCACCGTCGTGCTCATCCTGTTCACGCTCGTGTTCATCGGGCCGCTGTACTGGATGGTCACCGGCGCGCTGAAGTCCAGCCCCGAGCTGGCGCAGACCCCGCCGACACTGTGGCCGGCGGATCCGCAGCCGGAGAACTACTCCGAGGCGTGGAACCGGCTGGACCTGGCAAAGCTGCTGTTCAACACCTTCTACTACGCGATCGGCGCGCTGGTGTTCCAGCTCGTGCTGGACACCGCGGCGGCGTACGCGCTGTCGAAGCTGCGGCCGAAGCTGGGCAACCTCATCCTCGGCCTGATGCTGGCGACGCTGATGATCCCGGCGATGGTGCTGATCATCCCGCAATACGTGACGGTGATCGACCTGCCGATCCTGAACATCAGCCTGATCGACTCCCCGTTCTCGATCTGGCTGCCGGCGGTGGCCAACGCGTTCAACATCTTCCTGCTGAAGCGGTTCTTCGACTCCATCCCCGAGGACCTGATGTCCGCGGCGACGATGGACGGCGCGGGGCCGATGCGCACACTCTGGTCGATCGTGCTGCCGATCTCCCGGCCCATCCTCGGCGTGGTCTCCATCTTCGCGGTGACCGCGGTGTGGAAGGACTTCCTCTGGCCGAAGCTGGTCATGCCCTCGCCGGAGACCCGCACCATCAGCGTCGGCATCTACGCCTTCTCCGGCGGCACGCCGCAGAACGTGGTCGTCGCCGCGGCCGTCATCGCCGCGATCCCGACCATCGTGTTCTTCCTGATCTTCCAGCGCAGCATCATGTCCGGCCTGACCGCCGGCGGTCTCAAGGAGTAGCCGGCCGCGGGCCCGCAGCGCGGGCCCGCCCGCCGTGCCCCACCGTCCAGTTCGTGTTCCGTAACAGGAAGCAGGTATCTCGTGGTTGACATCGGAGCCCCCGCGCCGCAGGGGGTGCGCTCGGCGACCGACGCCTGGTGGCGCGATGCCGCCATCTACCAGGTGTACGTCCGCAGCTTCGCCGACGGCAACGGCGACGGCGTCGGCGACCTGGCCGGTGTCCGGGCGCATCTGCCGTACCTGAGGGACCTGGGCATCGACGCCATCTGGTTCAACCCCTTCTACGTCTCGCCCCAGGCGGACGGCGGGTACGACGTCAGCGACTACCGCAACATCGACCCGATCTTCGGCGACCTGGCCGAGTGCGAGGAGATGATCCGCGAGGCGCACGCGCTGGGCATCCGCGTCATCGTCGACGTGGTCCCCAACCACTGCTCGGACCAGCACCCCTGGTTCCAGGCGGCGCTGGCGGCGGGCCCCGGCTCGCCCGAGCGGGAGCTGTTCTGGTTCCGCCCCGGCAAGGGCGAGCACGGCGAGCTGCCGCCGACCGACTGGACCTCGAACTTCGGCGGCGGCACCTGGACCCGGGTCGCCGACGGCGAGTGGTACCTGCACCTGTTCGACGGCGCGCAGCCCGACTGGAACTGGGACCACCCGGCGGTGCGCGAGGAGCACGAGAACGTGCTGCGCTTCTGGTTCGACCTCGGCGCCGACGGCATCCGCATCGACTCCGCCGGTCTGCTGATCAAGGACCCGAACCTGCCCGAGGTCGGCACCACCGAGCGGCACCCGTTCGAGGACCTCGACGAGGTGCACGACGTGTACCGGGCCTGGCGGCGCATCGCCGACGAGTACGGCGGCCGCGCGCTGATCGGCGAGGTGTGGATGCCCGACGTGCAGCGCTTCACCAACTACCTGCGCCCGGACGAGATGCACACCGCGTTCAACATGAACTTCCTGTGCTCGGCCTGGGACGCGACGCTGCTGCGCGACGTCATCGACGACACGCTGCGCTCGCACGCGCCCGTCGACGCGCCCGCCACCTGGGTGCTGTCCAACCACGACGTCACCCGCCACGTCAGCCGGTACGGCCGCGCCGACACCTCGTTCAGCTTCAAGGGGCGCACCCACGACACCCCGGTGGACCTGGAGCTGGGCACCCGCCGGGCGCGCGCCGCGATCATGCTGGCGCTGGCGCTGCCCGGTTCGGCGTACCTGTACCAGGGCGAGGAGCTGGGCCTGTGGGAGGTCGAGGACATCCCGGCCGAGCTGATGCAGGACCCGATGTGGCACCGCACCGCCGGCGTCGACCCGGGCCGTGACGGCTGCCGGGTGCCGCTGCCCTGGTCGGGTGCGCAGGCGCCGTTCGGGTTCAGCCCCGACGGCGCGACGGCCAAGCCGTGGCTGCCCCAGCCGGCGGCGTGGAAGGCGTACACCGCCGAGGCGCAGACCGGTGACCCGGGCTCGATGCTGGAGCTGTACCGCCGCTGCCTGAGCCTGCGCCACAGCGAGCCCGCGCTCGGCGACGGCCCGATGTCGTGGCTCGACAGCTCCGCCCAGGTGCTGTCGTTCCGCCGTCCCGCCCCGGACGGCCTCGACCTGATCTGCGTGGTCAACCTCGCCGACCACGCCGTGGACCTGCCCGCGTACGCGCAGGTGCTCGTCGCCAGCGGCCCGCTGGACGGCAACCGCCTGCCCGCCGACACCGCGGTCTGGATCCGCCCCGCCTGACCGAGATCCGCCCAGCGGGTTCGAAAGGAGCCCGACGCTCAGCATCGCCAAGGCCGCGGCGGCGCGGTCCCCCCACCGCGCCGCCCCCTCCGCTCCGGTCACCCCGTCCCACACCGGAAGGCATCACAGGCAATGAACGAGCACAGCAGCCCTCCCACACGCCTGACGAGCCCGGCCTCGCGCCGGCGCGGGCTGGCCGCCGCGGCGGCCGGCGCCATGCTGGCCGGCGTCGCGCTGGTGGCGGTCACCGCCGCCGGCGCCCTCATCCCGTCCGCGGCGCAGGCCGCCCTGTCGCCGCTGGCCGTGCCCGGCCGGGGCGCGACCGTCGCGTTCACCGAGTTCGAGGCCGAGGAGCAGCCGACCAACGGCACGATCCTGGCGCACACCCGCTACTACGGCCAGCTCGCCTCGGAGGCCTCGGGCCGCCAGGCGGTCACCCTGGACGCGGTGGGGGAGTACGTCGAGTTCACCCTCACCAAGCCCGCCGACTCGATCAACTTCCGGTACAGCCTGCCGGACAACGCCGCGGGCACCGGCCGCGACGCCACCATCGACCTGCGGGTCAACGGGAACTTCCTGAAGAGCGTCCCGGTGACCTCGAAGTACGGCTGGTTCTACGGCGGTTACCCGTTCAACAACAACCCGGGTGACACCAACCCGCACCACTTCTACGACGAGCAGCGCAGCCTGCTCGGCGGCACGTACCCGATCGGCACGAAGATCCGGCTGCAGGTGAACTCGACCGCGCAGTCGCCGAGCTTCACCATCGACCTGGCCGACTTCGAGCAGGTCGGCGGCCCGAAGAGCAAGCCCGCCAACGCGATCGACGTGGTGGCCGACTTCGGCGCCGACCCCACCGGCGGCACCGCCGACAACACGGCGAAGTTCCAGGCCGCCGTGGACGCGGGCAGGGCGCAGGGCCGGGTCGTCTGGATCCCCGCGGGCACGTACACCGTCTGGGACCACATCGTGGTCGACGGGGTGACCCTGCAGGGCGCGGGCATGTGGCACAGCGTGCTCACCGGCCGCCACCCCACCAACCGCAACCGCGCGGTCGGCGTCTACGGCAAGTACGTCGCCGGCGGCGGCTACGGCGGCGAGATCCGCGCCCACGAGGCGGGCGGCCCGAGCCGCAACGTCACCCTCAAGGACTTCGCGATCATCGGCGACGTCCGCGAGCGGGTGGACAACGACCAGGTCAACGCCATGGGCGGGGCCATGACCAACTCGGTGGTCGACAGCGTGTGGATGCAGCACACGAAGGTCGGCGCCTGGATGGACGGCCCGATGGACAACTTCACCATCAAGAACAGCGTGATCCTGGACCAGACCGCCGACGGCGTGAACTTCCACACCGGCGTCACCAACTCGACGGTCACCAACACGTTCGTGCGCAACACCGGTGACGACGGCCTGGCCATGTGGCCCGAGCGCATCCCGAACGTCAACAACACGTTCTCGTTCAACACGGTCGGCGTGACGATCCTGGCGAACAACATCGTGTCGTACGGCGGCCGCGACATAAAGATCACCGACAACGTGGTCGCGGACACCATCACCAACGGCGGCGGCATCCACATCGGCAACCGCTACCCGGGGGTCAACTCGGGCCAGGGCACGGCCGTGGCGGGCACCTTCACCGTCGCCCGCAACACCCTGATCCGCACCGGCAACTCCGACTACAACTGGAACTTCGGCGTCGGCGCGATCTGGTTCTCCGGCCTCAACGAGCCGATCAACGGCGCGACCATCAACATCACCGACACCGACATCCTGGACAGCTCGTACGCGGCGCTGCACTGGATCGAGGGCGGGGCGACCGGCATCCACTTCAAGAACGTGCGCATCATCGGCGCGGGCACGTACGCGCTGCAGGTGCAGTCGCAGGGTCAGGCCACGTTCGAGAACGTGACCGCCTCCGGCATCGCGCAGAGCAACCCGATCCACAACTGCGTGGGCCCGTCGTTCCAGATCACCCAGGTGGGCACGAATTCCGGCTGGTACGCCAACCCGCCGGCCTGCACCGGCATCTGGCCGACCCCGGTCTGGACCGGCGGCCCGACCACCCCGCCGAGCAACAGCCCGCCGCCGCCCAGCTCGCCCCCGCCGCCCTCGGCGCAGCTGAGCCTGAGCACGTCGAACCTGGTCTTCGGCACGCAGAACGTGGGCACCACCAGCTCCGCGCAGACGGTCACGGTGAGCAACCCGGGTTCGGTCGCGGTCAGCCTGAGCGGCGTCGCCGTCAGCGGTGACTTCGCCCGGACCACGAACTGCGGCTCGTCGCTGGCCCCCGGCGCGAGCTGCACCGCCTCGGTGACGTTCACGCCGACCGCGACCGGCACCCGCAACGGGCAGCTTTCCGTGGGCAGCAACGCGCAGGGCAACCCGCACGTGGTGAACCTGACCGGCTCGGGCTTCAACCCCAACGGCAACCTGGCCGCGGGCCGCCCGACCACGCAGACCAGCCAGACCCAGTCGTACGGGTCGGGCAACGCGGTCGACGGCGACGTGAACACGTACTGGGAGAGCAGCAACAACGCCTTCCCGCAGTCGATCACCGTGGACCTGGGCGCGAGCGCGACCGTCAACCAGGTGGTGCTGAAGCTGCCCCCGTCGTGGGGCACCCGGACGGAGACCCTGCAGGTGCTGGGCTCGACGGACGGCTCGAACTTCAGCAGCCTGGCGGGTTCGGCCGGCTACACGTTCAACCCGGCCACCGGCAACAGCGCGACGATCAACTTCACCGCCGGGGCACGCCGGTACGTCCGGGTGACGGTCACCGGCAACACCGGCTGGCCGGCCGCGCAGTTCAGCGAGTTCGAGGTGTACGGCAACGGCACCCCGCCCCCGCAGACCCCGGCCGTCGGCCTGTCCGCGTCGAGCCTGTCGTTCGCGAACCAGACCGTCGGCAGCAGCAGCGGCGCGCAGTCGGTGACGGTGACCAACACCGGCACGGCCTCGGCGACGCTGGGCGCGGTCACCGTGACCGGCGACTACGCCCGCACCACCACCTGCGGTTCCTCGCTGGCGGCGGGCGCGTCGTGCACCATCTCGGTGACGTTCACGCCGACCGCGTCCGGGGCCCGCTCCGGCACGGTCAGCTTCACCAGCAACGCGCCCGGCAGCCCGCACACCGTCAACCTGTCCGGCAACGGCGTCACCGCGAACACCAACCTGGCGCTCAACCGCCCGGTGACCGAGAGCGGGCACGCCGACGTGTACGGCGCGGGCAACGCGGTCGACGGCAACGCCAACACGTACTGGGAGTCGCTGAACAACGCCTGGCCGCAGACCATCACGGTGGACCTCGGCGCGACGACCTCGGTCTCCCGCGTGGTGCTCAAGCTCCCGCCCGCCGCGGCGTGGGCCACCCGCACCCAGACCCTGTCGGTCCTCGGCAGCACCAACAACTCCTCGTACACCACGGTCAAGGCCTCGGCCGGCTACGTCTTCAACCCGTCCTCGGCCAACACCGTGACCATCACCTTCCCGGCGACCAGCCAGCGCTACCTGCGCCTGAGCTTCACCGGCAACACGGGCTGGCCCGCCGGCCAGCTCGCGGAGTACGAGGTCTACGCCTCGTAACCCACCCCGATCCCCGGTGGAGAGGGTGAGCGGCCCTCTCCACCGGTCGAGTGAAAGGAAGGGCACCTTCACATCGCTCCGCGATGTAGAAGGTGCCCTTCTTAACGCCGCCAGGACAGTCGCCGCAGGCCGATGCGTGATCCGGTTTACCGGTTCGCCCGGCAACGGTCACGCAGCCGACCGGTTACAGTGACCGGCGTGACGCGCAGACTCGCCGAAGTGGCGAAGTACGTGGGGGTGAGCGAGGCGACGGTGAGCCGCGTGCTCAACGGCAAGCCCGGCATCTCCGAAGCCACCCGCACCGCCGTGCTGACCGCGCTGGACGTGCTCGGCTACGAGCGGCCCACCAAGCTGCGCGGCGAACGCGCCCGCCTGGTCGGCCTGGTGCTGCCCGAACTCCAGAACCCGATCTTCCCGGCGTTCGCCGAGATCGTGGCCGGGGCGCTGGCGCAGCGGGGCTTCACCCCGGTGCTGTGCACCCGCACCGAGGAGGGCGTGGCCGAGTCGGCGTACGTCGACATCATGATGGAGCAGCAGGTCTCCGGCGTGATCTTCGCCGGCGGGCTCTACGCCCAGGCCGACGCCGAGCACGAGCACTACCACCGGCTGCGCCAGCGCGGCCTGCCCGTGGTGCTGGTGAACGCGGCCATAGACGGACTGGGCTTCCCGGTCGTGGCCGCCGACGACGCGGTCGCGGTCGATCAGGCCTACGGGCACCTGTCCTCCCTCGGCCACACGAAGATCGGGCTGCTGCTCGGGCCGGTCGACCACGTGCCGTCGGCGCGCAAGCTCGCCGCGTTCCGCAAGCGCACCGGGCAGAAGAACCCGCCCGTCGCGCGCACCATCTACTCCATGGAGGCGGCGCAGGCCGCGGCGGTACGGCTGATCAAGGAGGGCGTGACCGGGCTGGTCTGCGCCTCCGACGTGTTCGCGCTGGGCGCGGTGCGCGCGGTGCGCCGGATGGGGCTGCGCGTGCCGGAGGACATCTCCGTGGTCGGATACGACGACTCGCTGTTCATGGCGTGCACGGACCCGCCGCTGACCACGGTGCGCCAGCCCATCGGCGCGATGGGCACGGCCGCGGTGGCCATGCTGGTGTCGCAGGTGGACGGCGGCGAGGTCGCCCCGGACGAGTACCTGTTCGACCCCGAGCTGGTCGTACGCGGCTCGACCGCCGTGGTCGCCCCCTCCGCCTGACCCGCCCGCCGCCCAGGCCCCTCGCGTCGCGTGTTGCGAGGGCGTGGTGGACACCATGATCGTTCGACTCGCCTGGCACCTGTGCGTTTCTTGAGGCGCCATTCGCCCGGTTGCCTGGCAATTTCAACGATCATGGGTCGGGCCGTGTCCGGGCCTCGGAGCGGCGCGACCGGCCGGGCTCAGCCTCGGCGCATCGGCACGTGCGGGATGCCGTCCTCCAGGAACTCCGGGCCGCTCACGGCGAAGCCGTACTTGGCGTAGAAGCGCTCCAGGTGCGACTGCGCGTCCAGCACTGCCGGGCGGTCGCCGACCGCGGCCAGCGCGGCCGTGAGCAGCTGCCCGGCCAGGCCGTCGCCGCGTGCCTCGGGGGCGGTCACCACGCGGCCGATGCGGCACACCGGGCCGTCGGGCTCGGCGTCCTCGAGCATGCGCAAGTAGGCCACGGGTCGGCGGTCCACCTCGTACCACAGGTGCCGGGTGCCGGGTTCGGCGTCACGGCCGTCGAGGTCGGGGTAGGGGCAGGACTGCTCGACGACGAACACGTCCACCCGCAGCTTCAGCAGGGCGTAGAGGGTCGCGGCGTCCAGGTCCTGAAAGCTCGCGGTACGGAAGATCATTGGCTCTGCCGAGATCACCTCTGGATCGTAGTCGGTGAGACGGCTCACGCTCACTTCCGCTCTCGTCGCATCGTGAGCCAGTATTTAGACCGACTGGTCAGTTCAAATACTTTGGGGGCGGCGTGGAGGCGGCACTGCTGCGAGCCGAGGGGCTCGGACTGCGTACCCGCCGGGGGTGGGTCTTCCGGGATCTCGACCTCGCCGTCCACCCGGGCGAGCTGGTCGCCCTGACCGGCCCCGCGGGCGGCGGCAGGACCACCGCGCTGCTCGCGCTCGGCGGTCGGTTCCGGACCACGCACGGTGCCCTGACCCGCGGGCGTACGGCGTTCGGCCTGGTCACCGGCGTCAACGAGCCGGAGCCCGCGCTCACCGTCGCCGAGCACGTCGGCGAGCGCCTGCGCCTGCTCGGCCGGGCCCGGCCCTGGCACCGTCGCAGCCGCCACCCCCTGCTCGCCACCGAGTCCGACGCCCTGGTCCGCGACCTGTCCCCGCTCGACCGGCACCGCCTGATGATCAAGCTCGCCCTGCTGGAGGACCCCGACGTGCTGCTCATCGACGACATCGACGTGGGCCTGACCCCCGCCGAGACGCAGACCCTGCTCAGCGAACTCGACGCGACCGGCCGCGCGGTCGTCGCGGTCTGCCGTGACGGCGCGGCCCTGACCGGAGCATCCGCTCGGACCGGCGGTCCCGCCGCGCCCGCAGCCCTGGCCCCCACGGCTGCTCCGCACGGCACCCTGACCAGCACTCCTGCACCGCAGATGTTGGGAAGGGCACCTTCTACATCGCGGAGCGATGTGAAGGTGCCCTTCCTTTCTCAGGTGGGGGTGGGGCGGTGAGTCTGGGCAGGCTGGAGTTGCGGCGGTTCCGGCGGCACCGGATGACGCGGGCCGCGCTGGTGGTGCTGACGCTGGTGCCGCTGCTGTACGGGGCGCTGTACCTGTGGGCGTTCTGGGATCCGTACGGGAACATGCACCGGATTCCGGTGGCGCTGGTGGTCGAGGACCGGACCGCGAGTGATCCGGACGGCGGGCAGGTGCACGCCGGGCGGGACCTGGCCGAGGAGCTGGAGCAGCGGCAGGTCTTCGGGTGGCAGCGGGTGGACGCGGCGCGGGCGGCGGACGGGCTGCGCGACGGGACCTACCAGCTGATGCTGCGCATCCCCGCGGACTTCTCGGCGGCCCTGGTCACCGGGCCGGACCCGGCGGCGACGGCGCGGGCCGGGCAGCTCACCGTGGTCAGCGACGACGGGGTCAACTACATCTCCGGGATGCTGGCCCGCAGCGCGTTCACCGAGATCCGGGCGGCCGCGGCCGAGTCGGCGGCGGCGAGGTACTTCGACGGCATGCTGATCGGCTTCAGCGACGTGAAGTCGGCCCTCGGCGACGCCGCCGACGGCGCGGACGAGCTGGCCGGCGGCGCGACCGACGCCAGTGACGGCGCGGACGCGCTCGCCGACGGCGCGCACGACGCCCGGACGGGGGCGGGCACGCTCGCGGCCGGGCTGGCGCGGGCCGAGTCCGGCTCCCGCGAGCTGGCCGGGGGACTGGCCACCCTGGAGGCGGGCTCGGCGCAGCTCGCCGACGGGGCCGCCCGGGCCGCCGCGGGCGGGGCGAAGCTCGCGTCCACCGTGGACGGGGTCGCCGACCGGGTCGAGCCGGTGCTGCGCGAGCACGCGGACACGATCGAGCAGGGCGCGAACGCCGTCGCGGCGGCCGCCGACACGCTCGCGGCACACCTGGACGCGCTGCCGCAACTCGCCGACCAGGCGGTACGGCGTACCGCCGAGGTCGTCACGGCGCTGGACGCGCTCGCCCAGGCGCACCCCGAACTCGCCGACGACCCGGCCTTCACCGCCGCCCGCCGGGCCGCGTCGGCCGCTGCCGACACCGCGCGGGACCTGGCACACCGGCTCGACAACGCCGGACTGCCGCGGGTCAAGGCGCAGCTGACCGAGGTCGCGAAAGCTGCCCGTGCCGTGGCGCAGGCCGCCCCGCACCTGGCCGACGACGTCGCCGCGGCCCGGCGCAGCGTCGACGAGCTGGCCACCGGCCTGGCCACGCTGTCCACCGGCGCGGACCGGCTGCACGGCGGCATCGCCGACGCCGCCACCGGCGCGAAGTCGCTGCACGGTGGCCTGTACCGGCTGTCCACCGGGGCACGGCAGCTCGACGGGGGCCTGGTCCGGCTCTCCGGCGGCGCGGGCGACCTGGCCGACGGCCTCGCCCGGCTCGACGACGGGGCGCGCAAGCTGGCCGACGGGCTGGCCGACGGGGCGGCGCAGGTGCCCGGCTACGACGCGGACTCCCGCGCGCAGCGGGCCGGGGTGCTGGCCGCGCCGGTGACCCTGGAACGCGACGTGTGGCACGCGGCGGCCGCGTACGGGGCCGGGTTCGCGCCGTACTTCCTGGCGCTGGCGCTGTGGGTGGGCGCGATGCTGACGTACATGCTGCTGCGGCCGGTGACCCGGCGGCACCTGATGACCGGCGCGCCGGCCTGGCGGGTGGCGCTGGCCGGCTGGCGGCCCGCGGTCGCGATCGGCTTCGCCCAGACCACCGTGCTGTACGCCGTGCTGCTCCTCGCGCTCGGCCTGGAGCCCGCGCACCCCTGGGGCATGTACGGCTACCTGCTGGCCACGATGCTCGCCTTCACCGCCGTGCTGCAACTGCTCGGCGCAGCCCTGGGCTCGGCCGGCCGCCTGGTCGCCCTGATCCTGCTGATGCTCCAGCTCACCGGCTCCGGCGGCACCTACCCCGTGGCCACCAGCCCCGGCTTCTTCCAGGCCGTCCACCCGTACCTGCCGATGACGTACGTCGTCGACGGCCTGCGCCGCCTCATCCTCGGCGGCTCCACGACCACCGTCGTCACCGGCACCGCCGTCCTCCTCTCCGTAGCCGCCCTCGCCCTGACCCTCACCACCCTGACCACCGCCCGCGCCCGCCGCCTCACCCCCGACAGACTCCACCCCGCCCTCACCATGTGACCGCCGTCCGGGCGATCATGGAGGCTGCGGTTTCGGGGAAAGTCCACGAATCCGCGCGACGATGGGCGCAGTTCCCCCGAGACTGCGGGCCGAGATGACGAGGAGGCGTGGCGTGGACGGGCGGAGTGCGCGGCGGGACGCCACGCGGCAGAAGTTGTTCGAGGCGACCATGGCGCTCATCGCGGAGCAGGGGTTCTCCGATACGACGGTGGACCAGATCGCGGAGCGGGCCGGGGTGGCCAAGGGCACGGTCTACTACAACTTCGCCTCGAAGAGCGTGCTGTTCGAGGAGCTGCTGCGGTACGGCGTGGGCCTGCTGACGGCCGACTTCGGCGCGGCGGTCGCCGGGCGGTCGCCGGTCGACGCGGTGGCCGCGCTGGTCCGCGCGGAGCTGGCGTTCATCCAGCGATACCGGTCGTTCGCGCAGCTGCTGCTGTCGGAGATGTGGCGTACGCATCGCGACTGGCAGCAGACGCTGCGCCTGCTGCGCGAGGAGGCGATCACCGTCATCGCGGCGACGCTGCGGGCGGGGGTGGACAGCGGGGACTTCGCCGCCGACCTCGACGTACGCCTGTCCGCCTCGGCGCTGTTCGGGGTGTGCCTGGTGGTGGCGCTGGACTGGCTGGTGTTCACCCCGGAGCAGCCGATCGAGCAGGTGGAGGCGGCGGTGCTGGCCATCGTGCGCAGCCGCGCCGCCGCCAACGCTCAGCCCTGACCGGGTTCAGCGGGCGGCCCACGGCGGGCGGCAGCCGTTCACGGTCAGCCTGATCACGTACACCGAGGTCGTCGCGGTCATGAAGAGCATGTTGCGCTTCGGGCCGCCGAAGACCAGGTTGGACACGATCTCGGGGAGCAGGATCCGGCCGAGCCGGGTGCCGTCCGGGTGGTAGCAGTGCACCCCGTCGTGGGCCGCCGCCCAGATCATGCCCCGGTCGTCCACGCGCAGCCCGTCGAACGAGCCCGCGTCGCACTCGGCCAGCACCTCGCCGCCGGTCAGGCCGCCCTCGGCGGTGACGTCGAAGACCCGGATGTGCTTGCGCCGCGTGTCGGCCAGGTAGAGCCGCCGCTCGTCGGGGGAGAAGGCGAGCCCGTTGGGGCGTACGGCGTCCTGCACCACCGCCTCCACCTGCCCGCCGGGCACGACGCGGTAGACGTGGCACGCGCCGATCTCGCTGGTGGCGCGGTTGCCCTCGTAGTCGTTGTCGATGCCGTACGACGGGTCGGTGAACCAGACCGAGCCGTCGGAGCGGACCACCACGTCGTTGGGGCTGTTGAGCCGCTTGCCCTGCCAGTTGTCGGCGAGCACGGTGATGGTGCCGTCGTGCTCGGTGCGGGTGACCCGCCGGTTGCCCTGCTCGCAGCTGACCAGACGGCCCTGCCCGTCCAGGGTGTGCCCGTTGGTGTGGCCGGCGGGCTGCCGGAAGACGCCGACCGTGCCGGTGGTCTCGTCCCAGCGCAACATGCGGTCGTTAGGAATGTCGCTGCAGAGCAGGTAGCGCCCGGCCGGGTGGTAGACCGGGCCCTCCAGCCAGCGGGCGCCGGTGAACAGCCGCTCCACCCGCTCGTCGCCGTTGCACTCGAAGCGCGGGTCCAGGGTCACGAGCTGGGCGGGGATGGTGTCGGTGGCGAGCAGAGCACTCACGATGTGCCTCCCATGCTGAACATCATTCGGCATGAAGCTAACATCGCCTAACGAGGTTCTGTCAAAGACTGTCGGGAGTTGACGTGGACGAGATCGACCGTACGCTGATCGCGCTGCTGCAGGCCGACGCGACCCGGCCGTACGCGGCGCTCGGGCTCGCGGTGGGCCTGTCCGGCGCCGCCGCCCACGACCGGGTCCGCAAGCTGCGGGAACGGGGCGTGATCCGGAGCACCACGATCGACGTCGACCCGCACGCGGCCGGGCGCGGCGTGCTGGCGTTCGTGCTGATCGAGGCGAACGAGTGGATGGGCGACACGACGACCGCCGCCGCCCTGCGCGCGATCCCGCAGATCCAGGAGGCGCACATCACCGCGGGCGCCGCGTCGGTGCTCACGAAGATCCGGACCTCGACGACCGAGGAGCTCCAGGCGGTGCTCAAGCAGATCTTCGCGGTGCCCGGGGTCACCGGCACGCAGACCATCGTGGCGCTGGAGACGTTCTTCGAGCGCCCGGTCTCGGTGCGGCCGTACGACCGCTGACTGGCATACTCGCCGGTTATGAGGTTGTCGCGCGGCTGGTCGCTGTTCCTGATCGGGGTCGGTGTGTGGACCTGGCTGATCTGGCCGCGGTTCGCCGTCGCGATCTGGGACGACCCACGGGCCTGGGTGAGCGGCGTGTCCGGTGACGGCTCGCCGACGAGCTTCCTCTGGGTGCACGCCCTGCTGATCGGGGCGTCGCTGGCGATCGGCACCACCGTCGGCGTGCTCGGCGTCAGGGGAGTGCTGGCGGCCCGCCGCGAGCGCTGATCACCCGGGCAGGTGGCAGACCGCCTCGACGTTGTTGCCGTCCCGGTCGCGCACGAACGCCCCGAAGTAGTTCTCGTGGTACTCCGGCCACACCCGCGGCTCGTGCAGCACCTCGGCCCCGGTCCCGACCGCCGCCTCGAAGAACGCGGTGACGGCCGCGCGGTCGGCGGCGACGAACGCGATGTGCGCCTCCCGCGCGGCGCCCTCGGTCGTGACCGGACCGAGCCAGAACACCGGCCGGTCGACGCCGTAGCCGATGACGTCGCCGAACTCCAGCAGGCGCCGCCCGCCGAGCGGCTCCAGCACGGTGTCGTAGAAGTACGCGGCCGCTTCGACGTCGGCGACCTGGATCGACAGGTGATCGAGCATGCCTGCCACCCTAGCGGCGGCCGCCGACGCCGACTCCCGTCCGGTGCGGGGCACGCCGTCCCCGTCTCACCGGGTGCGGTCCAGGAATCCGGCGATCAGCGGGGCGATCTCGGGCAGGCACTCCTCCAGCGCGAAGTGCCCGGTCGCGAACAGGTGCAGCTCGGCGTCGGGCAGGTCGCGCAGGTAGGCGTGCGCGCCGGGGGTGAGGAAGAACGGGTCGCCGGCGCCCCACAGGATCAGCGCCGGCGGCCGGTGCTCGCGCAGCCACCGCTGCCACAGTGGATACAGCTCGACGTTGGTGTGGTAGTCGAGCGCCAGGTCGATCTGGGCGTCCTTGCGGCCGGGTCGGTCCAGGTAGTGCTGGTCCAGGGTCCAGCCGTCGGGGGCGATCAGCTCGGGATCGGTGGCGCCGCCGACGTACTGGTCCCGGGTCACCGGGAGCACCATGATCCCGGCGACCGCCTCGCGCGCCCCGGGCACGCCCGGCCGGTTCGCCGTCAGGCCGCGGGCCAGGTCGGACAGGCCCTCGTCGTACGCGTTGGCGTTCTGCACGATCAGCCCGGCGATCCACTCCGGACGCCGGGTGGCCAGGCGCATGCCGACCGGGCCGCCGAAATCGAAGGCGTACAGCGTGAACCGGCGCAGCCCGAGCCGCTCGACGAAGCCTTCGACCACGTCGGCCAGCCGCTCGAACGTGTACGTGAACTCCGCCGGGGCCTCGGTCTGCCCGAACCCGGGATAGTCCGGGGCGACGACGTGGTAGCTCCCGCCGAGCGCGTCGATCAGCCGCCGGAACTGCGCCGACGAGCTGGGGAACCCGTGCAGGAGCAGCAGCGTCGGCGCGCCGGGAGCACCGGCCTCGCGATAGAACACGCGCACCCCGTCGACGTCGACGAACCGATGCGCGACCTTCGGAATCTTCACCCCGTGCCTCCGACCATGTGCCAGCCGCTCCGTGACGGTACTCCGGCCGGCAGGCGAAGATCGCCGTTTCCGGTCAGAACCTGGGTTCGTACCGCGGGTTCTGGCCGGAAACGGCGATCTCGGGAAGCCGGGCGGGAGGGTCAGACGGTGGCGCGGCGGGCGGCGACGGCCTGGGCCAGGGTGGCCAGGGCCTGCTCGGTGGTCTCCCAGCTCATGCAGGCGTCGGTGACGCTCTGGCCGTAGGTCAGCGGCTGCCCGGAATCCAGGTCCTGGCGGCCCGCGACGATGAAGCTCTCCAGCATCACGCCCGCGATGCCGGCCTGGCCGCCCGCGATCTGCGCCGCGATCTCGTCGGAGACGACGGCCTGCCGCTCGTGGCTCTTGCCGCTGTTGCCGTGGCTCGCGTCGATGACCAGGCGGTGCTTCATCCCGGCCTTCTCGGTCATGGCCAGCGTCGCGGCCACCGACTCGGGGCCGTAGTTCGGGCCGCTGCGGCCGCCGCGCAGGATCACGTGGCAGTCCTCGTTGCCGGTGGTGGTGACGATCGCGGCCCGGCCGTCGTGGTCCACGCCGAAGAAGACGTGGCTGTTGCGGCCCACCTCGCAGGCGTCGATCGCGCCCTGCACGCCGCCGTCGGTGGTGTTCTTGAAGCCGACCGGCATGGACAGGCCCGAGGCGAGCTGGCGGTGCACCTGGCTCTCGATGGTCCGGGCCCCGATCGCACCCCAGGTCACCGCGTCGGCGATGTACTGCGGGCTGGTCGGGTCGAGGAACTCGCAGCCCACCGGCACCCCCAGGTCGAGGATGTCGAGCAGCAGCGCCCGTGCGGTACGCAGGCCGCGGTGCACGTCGTACGTCCCGTCCAGCCCCGGGTCGTTGATGAGGCCCTTCCAGCCGATCGTGGTGCGCGGCTTCTCGAAGTAGACCCGCATCACCACACACAGCTCGCGGGAGTGCTGCTTCGCGGCCTCGGCCAGCCGGCGGGCGTAGTCCATGGCCGCCTCGGTGTCGTGCACCGAACACGGGCCGACCACCACCAGCAGCCGGTCGTCGCGACCGGTGAGCACCTCCCGCACCTCCTGGCGGGACCGTTCCACCAGCGCCGCGCGATGATCACCGAGCGGCAGCTCCGTGAGCAGCTCGCGCGGCGGGCGCAGCGGCTCGAAGGACAGGACGTGGACGTCGTTGGTCTGGGTCATTCGGAGCGTCTCCCGGTTCCGTGGGGGGACGGGCCCCGCACCTCGGAAAGTCCCAGGCCAGCCCGTCCATGACATGGCAAAGGGCGAAGACGAGACGTCTTCGCCCTGCTGGCTCTGGGTGGAATCGCGGTCAGCGCAATGAACCGCCGGCTCCACCCAGAGCCAGCGTAAAGCGCCAATACATGCGAACCACGCGGACAGCCTACCCCATGTGACGGCATCGATCCAGACCGCTGTCATCCGGAACCGGACTCCGGGGCGGAAAGCTCCCGGCCGGTCGGGCAGGCTGAGCGCGGCTGTGGTGATGGACTCATGGCAGCCGTCGCGTCGATACGTTTACTGTGGGCGCTCGGAAGCGACACGACGAGGGAGGCGGCCAGGTGCCCGCAGCGCAAGACCTGCCCGCCGAACCGATGCACGCCACCCGCACGCTGTCCGACAACGTCTACCGGTGGCTGCGCGACCAGATCGTGCTCGGCAAGATCGGCCCCAACGAGCCGCTGGTCGAGGCGGTGATCGCGGAGAAGCTCCAGGTCAGCCGCACGCCCATCCGGGAGAGCCTGCAGCGGCTGGCCGCCGACGGCCTGATCGTCTCGCACCGCCGCCGCTGGATCGTGCGCCAGCACGGCCGCGACGAGGTCGTGGCCATCTACGAGGTGCGCATGGCGCTGGAGTCGTTCGCGGCCCGCTTCGCCTGCCAGCGCGCCACCGACGCGGAGCTGGCCGCCATCGCGGCCCACTGCGACACCTGGTCCGCCGGCGGCCCGGCCGACGAGTTCGTGCTCTTCAACGACCGCTTCCACCACCTGATCGTCGAGGCCGCGCACAACCCCCGGCTCGCCCGCGTCATCGAGCAGAACCACCTGTACTACTTCAACGAGCAGATCGCCGGGCACTACCGCCCCGACGAGATCATCGCCGCCCAGTCCGAGCACCGGGAACTGGTCGAGGCGCTGCACGGACGCGACGCCGACCGCGCGGCCGAGCTGTCCCGCCGCCACGCCGAGGAAGCCCTCGAACTGATCCTGGCCCGCCTGTTCTGATCCCGCGACGCCGGGCGCGAACCGTGCCCCGGCGATAGTCTGCGGGGGTGCCCTACACCGGAGACGTGAGCCGCGGCGCGGCCGCCGACGTACGCGAACTCGACGACCTCGTCATCAGCAAGGTGTCCGTCGGTCCGCACGACAACAACGCCTACCTGCTGCGCTGCCGGGCCACCGGCGAGCAGCTGCTGATCGACGCCGCCAACGACGCGGACACCCTGCTGGCCCTGGCCGGTGACGCGGGCCTGGCCACCGTGGTCACCACACACCGGCACGGCGACCACTGGCAGGCGCTCGCCGAGGTCGTGGCGGCCACCGGGGCGACGCCGATCGCGCACCCCGACGACGCCGACGAGCTGCCGGTCAAGGCGCAGACCGTCGCGGAAGGACAGACCGTACGCGTCGGCCGGGCCGAGCTGGAGGTCATCCACCTGGTCGGGCACACCCCGGGCTCGATCGCGCTGCTCTACCGCGACCCGCACGGGCACCCGCACCTGTTCACCGGGGACTCGCTGTTCCCGGGCGGGGTCGGCAACACCTGGGGCGACCCGCAGGCGTTCGCCTCGCTGCTGCACGACGTCGAGACGAAGCTGTTCGACCGGCTCCCGGACGACACCTGGTTCTACCCCGGCCACGGCAAGGACAGCACCCTCGGCCACGAGCGCCCCGCCCTGCCGGAATGGCGTGCCCGCGGCTGGTGAGCCGGTGTCAGGACGACTCTGCCCGAGCGATACGCAGCGCGGTCTGCACCACGGTCGGGCTGCAGCCCAACTCCTCGGCGATACGGCGGACCGACATCCCCGCACGATGGGCAGCCAGAATCGCATTGCGCCTGGCCTTGGCGTGCTCCAACATCGCCATTCGGGCCTGCTCGGCCAGACCGCCGTGCCGCCGTGCGTCGACGAGCGCGTGGGCCACCCGGTCGTCCGTCATCGCCCCTGGTCCAGGGCATCGGCATCGCGCAGCATTTCGACGATCTCACCCAGCAGGAACTGCGTCTTCGCCTCGACGGGCCGACCCTGGTAAACGCTCTCGACCAGGTCCAGCCCTTCCTCGACCGTGGTGAAGCCGACCTGCCGATACAGGAACATGATGTCGTCGGCGTCGTTCTCGACACGCGCTGAGAAGAGCTTCATCGCGAGCAGGTAGCGCGCTGACGCCACGTCGACGTTCAGTGACGCGCTCGCGTAGAAACGCTGTGCGTCCGGATCAGGCCCCGGCAGGAAGCCCTTCACGGCGTCGTTGAGCCAGTCGGCGACCAGGCCTCGACGTTCGGCAACGGCTGCGGCGGCGTCCCGGACGACCTCTGTCGGCAGGAAGACCGCGTCGAGATCTCGGGTCGACCGGGCGTCGTCGTACGCCACCGCGATCGCCGCGCCACCCACCAGGAACAGGTCGGCACGAGCACCGCGTGCGGCGAGTTCGGCGCTGAGATCGTCGAGCAACGCGTGGATGTCGTCCCGCCCGAGCCCGACGCTCATGCCCGCTCCAGCGCACCGCGGGTGATGAACACGCCTCGCCGGCGGAAGGAGGAGGGGGACTCGACCAGGGCGCGTGGGCGTAGACCCGGCAGGTCGGTGACGAACCACCACGGCAGTGCCTCGCGCTGTGGTTCGCGGGCCCAGGCCGGGACCGGCCATCCGTCACGCCGTCCGAGATATTCGGCCATCGCGGCCAGAGCGGCGTCGACCCGAGCGTCACCCGTGGGTGAGGGCGGTTGGCGCCACATCTGAGCGGCGGCCTCCCGGCCGTCGTGCCGAAGCACGCTGGTGTAGTCGTCGAGCATCTGGGTCAGGGCAAAACGCCACACGCGGCTCAGCCGCTCGCCGGCCGACAACATGTGCGCGGCCACGGCTGCGGCGTCATCGACCGTACGGAACGACGCTACGAGACCCATGTGCGTATGGTACCCCCGTACGCCCTGGTCGAACGGCGCTCGGCTCGGCGGTTCAGCCGCTGTGATCCAGGCGATGCCGGAGCGCCCCCACCGTGGTGGCGAAAGGTGGCAGGCTGGCGCAGTTCGCGTACTGGATCAGGAGTGCGACACATGCGGCGTCTTCTCGTCTCGGCCGTGCTCGGTGCGGCCCTCCTCGCCACCACCGCCTGCGGCGGCAACCCGACCAGGCCCGGAGCGATGCCCTCCCCGGGAGCGGTCGTCGGCTCGGGGTCGTCCGCCCCCGGCGCGGCCGTGCCGCCGTCGGGGTCGGCGAGCGCCGCCTCGGGCGGGCCGAAGAGCCCGGTCCCGGGCGCGGCCGCCGGGCTCTCCCCGGCCGACCAGGCGATCTGCACCGGTCGCCGGGAGGTCTACCAGAAGGTCACCACGGCGACGCAGCGTTACGCCGGGCTCGTCGACGGCCGGTATGCCGGTGGCGACCAGGCCAAGCGGCAGGTGCTCGCCGAGCTGCAGAAGGCGCTCGCGGACTACCGCGACCACCTGGCCCGCCGGGCGGCGAGCGCGGTGGACCAGCGGCTGGCCGGGGCGATGCGCGCCGACGTCAGCTACGTCAGCAAGCGGCTCACCGACCTCAGGGCGGCCGGAACCGACTACGACGGCAAGGTGTTCCTGGTGGTGGACACGATCGTCAAGGGCGCGAGCAAGGACCAGCGCGTGCCGGCGCTGTGCGGCGGCTGACCGCGGGCGGTCGGCTCGCGTGCCGCGAGGGGTGACGGCTCACGTGCCGAGCGCGTCGTGGCGGTCCTGCAGGAAGGCGCGTTCGGCCGCGTTGCCGGTGGCGGTGATCGCGGCCCGGTAGGCCCGCGCGGCCTCGGCGTCGCGGCCCAGGCGGTGCAGCAGGTCCGCGCGGACGGCGTGATACACGTGGTAGCCGTCCAGGTCCAGCGTGTCCAGCAGGGCCAGGGCCGCGCCGGGACCGTCCACTTCGGCCACCGCGACCGCCCGGTTCAGCGCCACCACGGGGCTGGGCGTCTGGGCGAGCAGCCGGTCGTACAGGGCGAGCACGCGTCGCCAGTCGGTGGCCGCGGCGTCGGGCGCGGTGGCGTGCACCGCGCTGATCGCGGCCTGGAGCTGGTACGGGCCGAGCTGCCGCCGCCGCAGGCACCGGTGGACCAGCGCCAGCCCTTCCGCGACGAGTTCGCGGTCCCAGCGGGCGCGGTCCTGTTCGGGCAGTGGCACGAGCCGCCCGGTCGCGGTGGTGCGCGCCGCCCGGCGTGACTCGGTGAGCAGCATCAGGGCCAGCAGGCCCAGCGCCTCCGGCTCGTCGGGCATCAGCTCGGCGAGCAGGCGGCCGAGGCGGATCGCCTCGTGGCACAGGTCGGCGCGCGCGAGCGTGTTCCCGGAGCTGGCCGTGTAGCCCTCGTTGAAGACGAGGTAGACCACGGCGAGCACGGAGCGCAGGCGGGCGGGCAGGTCGGCGTCGCGCGGCACGCGATACGGGATGCCCGCGCCCTTGATCTTGTTCTTGGCGCGGACC
This sequence comes from Catellatospora coxensis, assembly GCF_016862635.1. Classification (GTDB taxonomy): domain Bacteria; phylum Actinomycetota; class Actinomycetes; order Mycobacteriales; family Micromonosporaceae; genus Catellatospora; species Catellatospora coxensis. Next base: position 29,256 of record NZ_BONI01000022.1, read on the forward strand.
AGCCGCTGCGCCATCGTCGCCTCGGGCACCAGGAACGCGTGCGCGATCTCGGCGGTGCTCAGGCCGCCGAGCAGCCGCAGGGTCAGCGCGACCTGGGCGGTGACCGCGAGCGCCGGGTGGCAGCAGGTGAAGATCAGGCGGAGCCGGTCGTCGGGCACGGGCCCCTCCTCGGCGGGCGGGTCGGCGACGGCCAGCAGCGCGGCCTGCGCGTGCCGGTCGTCGCGGGTCGCCTCGCGGCGCAGCCGGTCCACGGCGCGGTTGCGGGCGGTGGTGATGATCCAGCCGGCCGGGCTGGGCGGCACACCGTGCTCCGGCCAGCGCCGCACCGCCTCGGCGAACGCGTCCTGGACGGACTCCTCGGCGAGCTCGATGTCGCCGAACGCCCGCACCAGCACGGCCACCGCGCGGCCGTACTCGGCGCGGAAGACGCCGGCGACGTCGGTCGGCTCAGGCACCGGAGTGCAGGGGGCGCACCTCGATCGGCAGGGTGACCGCGCGGGCCGCCTTGGCCGCCCAGCCGAGCGCCGCGTCGAGGTCCGGCGCCTCGATGATCCAGAAGCCGCCGACGTGCTCCTTGCCCTCCAGGTAGGGGCCGTCGGTGAGCAGGATGTCGTCGCCCTTGGCGCGGACCACGGTGGCGGTCTCGGGCGGCAGCAGGCCGTTGCGGAAGACGGTCACGCCCGCGGCGTCGAGTTCGGCGTTCAGCGCGGCCAGCGCCCGCATGACCGGGTCCAGCACCTCGGGCGGCGGCGGCCCGCCGTCGGGCTGGTAGATGCTGAGCAGGTACTGCTTCATGGCGGTGCTCCTCGTCCCGGCGGCCGGTGGACGTGGCCGCTCACCCTCCATACGAACAGCATCCGCCGGAATCGACACCACCTGCCGCGAACATCTCCACGAACCTTCCTGACCTGCGCGGATGGGGAGGGCACGTGTGGCGTGGTGCACGTATAGACGAACACCCCTTCCCCCAGGTGGGGGCACGGAGGTAACGTGAGCGCTCCCCGCCCCCTCCGGAGAGTCACATGCTCGTCACTGAACCCGCTGTCGCTGACCGCCTGCTGCTGGTCAGCGTGCTGACCATCGGCGACTACGTGATGGAGCTGTCCGAGACGGTGCTGGTCCGCCCGGGGCAGCGCACCTGGGTGCGCGGGAGCACCTACTTCGTGCAGTCGCCGGACGGCCAGACGCGTACGGTCGAGGGCCGCGTCTACCCGTTCTGCCGCCGCTGAGCGTGATCACAGGCGGGGCCGCCCAGCCGGCTCAGCGTCTCCTCGGGCTCCTCGCCGCCGGCCAGGGACACGTCCTGCACGACCTCGCCGTCGCGCAGCCGGATGAGCCGGTCGCAGGCGGCGGCGACGTGCTGCTCGTGCGTGGCGACCAGCACGGTCATGGCGTGCTCGGCGCGCAGCGCGGCGAGCAGGTCGAGGATCTCGGTGCCGGTGCGCGAGTCGAGGTTGCCGGTAGGCTCGTCGGCCAGCAGCAGGCTGGGCGCGCCGATCAGCGCGCGGGCGATGGCCACGTCGAGAAGGGAGGGTGGTGAGCCATGCCGATCCAGCACGCGGTGCTGGCCCTGCTGCGCGAGGGGCCCAGCCACGGCTACGAGCTGAAGAGCGCGTTCGAGTCCGCCGTCGGACCGCAGTGGGGCGCGCTCAACATCGGGCACCTCTACCAGGTGCTCGACCGCCTCTCCCGGGACGGTCTCGTCGACTCCAGCCGGATGGCGCAGGAGATCAAACCCGACCGCGTGGTGTACCGGATGACCGACGCCGGCGAGCGCGAACTCGACGACTGGATGACCTCGGCCAGCCCGCGTACCGCCGGTTTCCGGGACGACCTGTTCCTGAAGGTGGTCGCCGCGACCCGCACCGGGGACCGCGACACGGTGTCCGCGGTGCTCGCCGCGCAGCGCGCCCACCTGCTGCGCGAGCTGCGCAACCTGGAGACGCTGCGCCGCGACCCCGCCCGCGAGACCGTGGTGCGCCTGCTTCTGGCCGCCGCCGCCCGGCACGTCACCGCCGACCTGACCTTCCTGGAGGACGTGGAGGCCGAACTGCTCGCCTGACGCCGACCGCCCGGGCAGCGCGGTGTGCCCGAGTGGCGCAGCTGTGCCGTCCGCTGTGGACTGTGGCAGCATGGGAGTCCGCATTTACGGAGGTCTACGGGGGGATCGCGATGGCACAGGTGATAGCGCACGTGACGATGTCGCTCGACGGCTACATGGCCGGGCCTGACGTCGGGCCGGAGCACCCGATGGGCCGCGGCGGCGAGCGGCTGCACCGGTGGCTCTTCGACGACGCGGACGAGGTGGACGCCGCTGCGGCGCGGCGGCAGTTCGCGCTGACCGGGGCCGTACTGCTCGGCCGCCGTACGTTCGACGTCGGGGTGGGCGTCTGGGGCGACACCCCGTACCCGGCCCCCTGTTTTGTGCTGACCCACCACCCGGCGCCGGATCGGACCGAGCGCAGCGGCACCTTCACCTTCGTGACCACCGGGCTGGCCGACGCCCTGGACCAGGCCACGGTGGCGGCGGGGGAGCGGGCGGTGACGCTGATGGGCGCGGACGTCGTGCAGCAGGTGCTGCGGGCCGGCCTGCTCGACGAGCTGCACCTGCAGCTCGCACCGGTGATGCTGGGCGGCGGGCGGCGGCTGTTCGAGCACCTCGGGACCGACCACATCGAACTCGAGCGGCTCGCGGTCGAGGAGTCGCCCCACGTCACGCACCTGCGGTTCCGAGTCGTGAAATAGCAACGGTGGTCACTGGCCCCGTTGGCGCGCAGCGGCTACCTTCGGTCGCATGTCTGCCGGTGAGGTCCTGCTGTGGGCGGTGCTCGGCCTGGCCGCGCTGGCGATCCTGGCCTTCGCCGGCATCGTGCTGAAGTTCGTGCTGAAGGCCGCCATGTCGTACGCGCGGCGCAAGCCGCCGCAGGCGGCGGCCTTCTTCACGATCCCGGGCGGGCTCGCCACCTTCGTCGCGACGTTCTTCGGGGCGGGCCTGCCGCTGGCCATGGCGATCGGGGTCACCACCGGTCTGGCCGTATTCCTCCTGGTCGCGATGGAACTGGGTTAGCCAGGACACACCTGCCGGGCACCCTGGCCACCCTCCGGCCGCCGGCCCGGCGTGTAAGGTGGAGAACAGTTGATCACGCAGGGCCCGGTGGGCCGTGCGCCCCCGCCGGAGAATCCCGCCGCGCCGCAGAGCGTGGCATGCGATGCTCTGTCGTCCGGTTCCGCGGCGTTCCCGCCGCTGAGCCGGGTCCAGCACCTCCGTCATCCGGTTCGTTACCTGTCGGACTCTCCCTGGCGTGACCGGGTCGAGAGCCTTCGCGCGGCGTGCCGACAGCGAAAGGCTCCGCTTTGACCACCGCAGTGCCCGGTTCCTCCCAGCACCCCGTCCGCCGCCGCCGTCGCCGCCCGGCGTCCGCCGCCCAGCCGGGCGGCACCAAGGCGTCCGGCACCGCGTCCGGCGCCGCCACCACGGCCGCCGCCAAGGCGTCCGGCTCCAAGCCGTCCGGCGCCAAGACGCCTACGGCCAAGGTGCCCGCCGCCAGGACGGCCGGTGCCCAGCCCGCGGGCAGGGCGACCCGGGCAGCCGGTGCGCCGGCCCCGGCCAGGGCGCAGGCGGCCCCGGAGCCCACCGGCCCGCTGGCGACGAGCTTCGCCGAGCTTCCGCTGCACCCCTCGCTGGCCGCCGTGCTCACCGCCCAGGGCCTCACCGTGCCGTCGCCGATCCAGGCGCGCACCATCGCCGACGGCGTCGCCGGACGCGACGTGCTCGGCCGGGCCCGCACCGGTTCGGGCAAGACCCTCGCCTTCGGGCTGCCGATGCTGACCCGCCTGGCGGGCCGCCGCGCCCGCTCCCGCCAGCCGCTGGCACTGGTGCTGGTCCCCACCCGGGAACTCGCCGCCCAGGTCGCCGCCGCGCTGGCCCCGTACGCCGCCGCGCTGAACCTGCGCACCGTCACCGTCGTCGGCGGCCTGTCCCTGGGCCGCCAGGGCGACCAGCTGCGCGCGGGCGCGGAGATCGTCATCGCCACCCCGGGCCGCCTCAACGACCTGCTGGACCGCGGCGACTGCCGGCTCGACCAGGTCGAGATCACCGTGCTCGACGAGGCCGACCAGATGGCCGACATGGGCTTCCTGCCCCAGGTCAGCTCGCTGCTGACGGCGACCGCGCCGGGCGGGCAGCGGCTGCTGTTCTCGGCGACCCTCGACGGGGACGTCGACCGGCTGGTCCGGCGCTTCCTGAACGACCCGGCCCGGCACTCGGTGGACCCGCCGGCCGGGGCGGTCACCACCATGGAGCACCACCTGCTGCACATCGACGCCGCCGACAAGGACGCCACCACGGCGCACATCGGCGCGCGTGACGGCCGGGTGATCATGTTCGTGAAGACGAAGCACCGCGCCGACCGGGTCGCCCGGCGGCTGCTGGCCAGCGGCGTCACGGCGGCGGCGCTGCACGGCGGCAAGTCGCAGCCGCAGCGCACCCGCATCCTCGACCAGTTCAAGTCGGGCGCGGTCAACGCGCTGATCGCCACCGACCTGGCGGCCCGGGGCATCCACATCGACGACCTCGACCTGGTCGTGAACTACGACCCGCCGAACGACGCCAAGGACTACCTGCACCGCGGCGGCCGCACCGCCCGCGCGGGGCGCACCGGCACCGTCGTCACCCTGGTGGTGGCCGAGGAGCGCCGGGAGACCGCGCGGCTGCTCGCCGCCGCGGGCGTCGACGCCCGCACCACCGCGGTCCGCCCGCACGACCAGGAACTGGCCCGGATCACGGGCGCGCGCACTCCGTCGGGCACCCCGGCCGTGCTGCCCGCCCCGGCCCCGGCTGCGGCACCCACCGCCTCCGGCGGCGACCAGCCCGCACGCCGTTCCAGCCGCTCGCGCCGAGGCCGCCGCTCCCCCCGCTGACCGGGCGGGCGCGTCCCGGACCCGTTCTCCACAGACGTTGGCCTATGTCGTCGACTATTCGTAGATCGAAGTCGATGACATAGGCCAACGTCTGTGCGTGGGGGTGTGGGGGCGGCGTGGGACGGGTGCGGGCGGTTGTGGGGTGGCGACGGTGTGTGGTCGCGTTTGGACAGGCTGACAGTGGCTGCGGCACAATGGCCGCATGACGCGCTGGCAGTACGCACGGCTCGAGTACCGATCGGCAGGCACCCTGGGCGCGGACCGCTTCATGGACTGGGACGCGGTCTTCCACGGGCCGGACGGCGTCGAGCGGTGGGGCACCGACGAGCGCTTCGACGACCTGCGCCACCTGAACCGGGCCGGCGAGTCGGGCTGGCAGGCGTACGACCGGGGCGCCGTGTTCCTGCACACCGAGCCGTACCGCCTGCACGCCGTCACCTACTCGATGCGCCGCCGGGTCGCCTGACCGCTCAGGCGGTGCGGCGGCCCAGGTAGAGCAGGGTCTCCACGGCCAGCGTCACCTTCTCCGGCAGGCGCTGCAGCAGCGCCGTGAACAGCGCCTCGCGGGTCGCCTCCGGCAGGATCCGGTACGTCGGCTGGGTCGACAGGTACGACACGTAGTCGTCGGCCGACAGCGTGCGCTCCCAGGTGTAGAGCCGCTCGGTCAGGTCGCCGAACTCGGGCAGCGCGGCCAGGTCCGGGCCCGGCCAGTACGCCGACAGGTCGGTGCCGTCGGCGGGCTCCTCGTCGATCATCGCGTGCGGGGCGTAGCCGCTGTGCACCTCGCGGACCAGCGCCCGCAGGTCGTCGTCGGCGATCCGGTCGAAGTTCCAGAACAGCGCGATCGTGCCGCCGGGCGTGAGCGCCGCCGCGGCCCGCCGCCAGCGCTGCGAGCCGTCGGTCCACTGCCACGCCTGCGCGCAGAACAGCAGGTCGAAGGCCAGATCGGGCTCGTACTGCTCCCACAGCGCGACGACGATGCGCACCGCGGACTGCCCGGCGAGCCGCTCGGACAGCAGCGCTGCCATCTTCGGGTCCGGCTCGATCGCGGTGATCTGCAGGCCGCGCGCCGCGAACGCGGTGGTCGCCTTGCCGGTGCCCGCACCGACCTCCAGCGCCTGCACCCCGATCCCGGTGTACGCGAGCACGTCGTCGACGAGCCCTTCCGGGTAGCCGGGGCGGATCCGGTCGAACTCCTCGGCGATCTCGCCGAACATGAGGCCCTGGGCGCGCGCGTCACTCATTCGCGAGAGCGTAGTGCCATCGCGGCCGCCGCGACACTCGGGGGAAACGATCGCGCCGTCTCGACCGGCGTACGCCGCCTGCTCCGAAATGGAGCGCTCGGCGCGGGCCCGGCGTTGTTACGCTCCCGGCCATGGTGCAGGCGACCAACAGGATGATTCCCGGCTGCTACGCCGGCGTGCGGGTCACCGTCGAGGTCGAGCGGGCCGCCGAGCGCGGCGTCACCGTCGCCGACGGGTTCGTGCAGGCGCCGGAGCGGTTCCAGGACTGGCTGACCCCCGAGTGGGTGGACGAGCTCACCGGGGCCGCGATCGAGGGCGTCCACCGGACGCTCGACCGGCAGGCGGAGCAGACCGGCCCGCTGCGGGTGGTGCTCGTCAAGCACATGATCCACCCGACCGACACGCATCAGGGCTCGGTGCTGGAGGCCGCGGCGCGGGCCGTGAAGGTGGGCATCGACCTGCTCGGCGAGCAGGCCGCCGAAGGGGAGCCGGCCCCGGTGTCGGTGCGGCACCGCAACACCGCGATGCGGGGGAGCTGCTTCGCGGGCGCCCGGGTCACCGTCGACCTGACCCGGGCCGCCGAGCGCAGCCTCACCATCGCCGACGACTTCATCCAGGTCGCCGATGACATGCGCGACTACCTCGACGACCGGGAGTGGCTGGCGGAACTGGTCGAGGGCGCGCGCCGTGGCGCGCTGAACGCCCTGGACGAGTACGGCTACCGCGTCGGCCCGCTGCGCGCGGTGCTGGTCGAGCACAAGATCCATCCGGTGGACTCGGGATACCTGGCGGTCAAGGCCGCCGCCCACCGGGCCGTCAAGGAGGCGATCGACCTGCTCGGGCCGGCGATGGTGCGGGACTGGGTGACCATCACCCCGACCGGTCCCGTGGTGCGGCTGACCAGCCCGCCGGACACCGTCTTCCCCGAGGGCTCCGGCGTGGTGACGATCGAGGCCGAGCCGGCCGCCGAGCGGGCCGTGCTGGTCGCCGGCGGCTTCGTGCTGGCCGGCGACGCCGAACGGGTGGACACGGCGGAGGTCGAGCGGCTCGCCGTCGCGGCCGCGAACGAATCGCTCGACCTCTACGAGAAGCGGGTCGGGCCGCTGCGGCTGACCCTGCTCAGCCACCCGTACGGCGTCCAGTGGTCCGACCGGTACGGACTCGAGACGGCGTTGCGCAAAGCCGTGCGCATGGCCGTCGAGCAGCTGGAGTTCGCCCTCGCCACGGCCCGTCAGGCCCAGTCGTCGCCCGCGTCGAGGCGGCGCTGCAGCAACGTCTCCAGCGGCATCGACTCGCCGTCGCGGGCACCCCGGCCGACGATCAGCGGCGGGTCGGCGGGCGGCACCTCCGCGCCGAGCAGGCGGGCCCGTAGCGACGCGGGCACGCCGAGCACGTAGTAGCGGCCGTCCTCGGTGATCGCGAGGGTGCGGTTGCGGTGCACGTACCAGCCGCGCAGGTTGGTGCGGTAGCGGCCGCCGCCGTCGTACGCGAAGGCGGTCAGCGCCGTGGCGCGCAGCCCGCGCGCCGCCGCCTCCCGGGCGAACCGGGTCACCAGCTCCATCGCCTGCGCCGTCTCGGCCGCCCGGCGGCGCTCCTCGGCCAGGGCATGCTGGGCCACCGCGTGATCGCGCCGCGCGCGCCAGTCCGACTGCTCCGCCACAGCCCGACCTTAACCCGCCCGCCCGGTGCGCCCGAGGTCAGCCCGCGGGCATCACCGCCAGCCACCAGTCCCCGGTCAGGTGCTCGGGCTCGACGGTGATGGTGAGCTGGTCCGGATACTGGGCGCTCAGGCCGCGCACCTTCGCGTCGTCACCGGCGGGGGCGAACTCCGACTGCCACGTCTGCTGCTCGTAGTCCCACCAGGTCTTCACGTCGACGAGCACCCCGTTGATCCGCAGCCGCAGCACGCCCGGCGTCTGCGAGCGGGCCATGATGCGCACCCCGCCGCTGCGCCAGTCCAGCGTGGCGGTGCGCGGCCCGTCGGCGGTGAGCAGCACGCTGGTGCCGGTCGCGTACGCGGGCCGCTCGAGCGGGGCCAGCGCCGCCGGGCGCTCGGGCAGGTCGACCCGGTCGAACCCGACGGCTTCGCCGACGAGCAGCGCGAGCACGCCGTCCGCGGGGGCCGGCGAGGCCGGTTCCGGGACCGAGCCCGAGGTTTCCGGGTATACGTACGACACGTCCAGGTCGAACCGGACGGTGACCGGTTTGCCCACCTCGACGCCCGCGGCGCGCAGGGTCTCCGCGGCGGGCGTGAGCCGGCTCTCGAAGGACAGCCCGTCCGTCTCGCAGCCCACGGCGCCGAGTTCCCGGCCGCCGACCCACACCTTGATCTCCAACGGCAGCTCGTATCCCGAGTGCGTGCACGCCGGGAAGAAGGCCAGGTCGAGAGTGGACGGGGTGAACGTCAGCTCGCCGGTCCCGTCGGAGAAGCCGGCCTGCGCACGCTCGGTGATGCGGTAGCCCTGGTGGAAGTCGGGCACGCCGGCCAGCCCGTCGGTCTCCCCGCCGGGCGCGACGACGTACCCGGCGAGGCCGGCCAGGATCACGGCGAGCGCCGCCGCGGCGGAGGCCAGGCGGCCGCGGCGCTGCTGCACGATACGACGGCGTACGCCGGCCAGCCGCTCGTTGCCGGCCGGGGCGTCCTCGTCGAGCGCGGGCAGGGCCTGCAGGTCGGGGTCGAGCCGCAGCCGGGCCAGGCCCTTGGCGGCGTAGCTCTTCACCGAGCCCGGCGAGATGTCGAGTGTCTTGGCGATCTCGGCCTCGGTGAGGTCCTCGAAGTAGCGCAGCACCAGCACGACCCGCTGCTGCCGGGACAGCCGGCCGAGCGCCCGCCACACCTCGTCGCGCTCGTCGACGGCCGCCTGCGGCGCGGGCATCGCCTGCTCGGGCAGCGACTCGGCGGGCCGCTCGCCGTTCCACCGGCGTCGCCACCAGGACCGGTACGTGTTGAGCAGCACCTGCCGCACGTACGGCTCCGGGTCGCCGTGGATGCGCCGCCAGGCCGCCCACGACTTGACCAGCGCGGTCTGCAGCAGGTCCTCGGCCAGCGCGTGGTCGCCGGTGAGCAGGTACGCGATGCGCAGCAGGTGCCGCGACCGCGCCATGACGAACTCGTCGAACTCCGCCGTGCCGGCCATGCTCCGCAAGCCTCCTGATCGCCGCCGTCAGCAACACGTACCGGTTGGACGGCGGCGTCGGTGGGGTGGTGTCGCGAGAAAACTTCGCCCGTAGGTTACGTGCCGGGCGGCGCCACGGTCAGCCACCAGTCGCCCGTCATGTGCTCGGGCTCCACGGTGATGACCACGGTCTGCCCGTCGACGAGGGTGAGCCCGAGCCGCTGCGCGTCGGCGGCGTCCAGGAAGCCGGCCCGGTTGCCCTGCTCGTAGTCCCACCACTCGAAGTTCTCGACCGGGATGCCGTTGACGGAGACGAGCAGGCTGCCGGGGGTCTGCGCGCGGGCCCGCAACGTCAGCGAGCCGCGCCACACCCCGGAGACGACCTGGGCCTCGGGGCCGTCCAGCCGGGCCCGCCCCGGTGGCACGTCAGGAGCTTCCAGGGGGGCGAGCTTCGCCGGGCGAGGCGGGAACGGGTACTGCTCGAACGGCACACGCTCGGCGACGGCCACCGCCATCAGCCCGTCGTCGGCAGCCGGCTCGGCGGACAGGGCCACCGTGCCCACGACGGTCAGCGTGATCCGGGCGGGCTGCCCGGCGCGCACGTTCCAGGCCGCCGCGGTCCGCGCGCTCATGGCGCGCGCGACGGCGAACTCCAGGCGGGCGCCACAGGTGATCGTCGTGACGTAGGTGCCGTTGACGCTCAGCTCCACCTCGGCCGGCGGCGCGCCGGTGGCGCAGTCCCCGAACAGGGTCAGGTCGGTGGTGCCGGGTGTCCACACCAGTTCCGCCGAGCGCTGGGCGAAAGACGCCTGCACCCGGGCCACGATGCGTTGGCCCCGGTACAGCTCGGGCAGGTCGGCGACGTCGCCGCGGTCCTGGCCGGGCGCGAGGGCGTACCCGGAGATCCCGGCGATGACGATCAGGCATAGCGCGGCCGCCGCGGACAGCCGGCCGCGCCGGCGCTGGGTGATCCGGCGGTGTACGGCGACCAGCCGCTCGTTGCCGGTCGGCGCGTCCTCGTCGGCCTGCGGCAGCGCGCGCAGCGTCGGGTCCAGCCGCAGGGTCGCCAGCCCTCGGGAGGCGTACGCCTTCACCGCGCCCGGCGAGATGTCCATGGTCCGCGCGATCTCCGCTTCGGTGAGGTCCTCGAAGTAGCGCAGCACCAGCACCACCCGCTGCTGGCGGGGCAGCCGGTCCAGCGCCCGCCACAGCTGGTCGCGCTCGTCGACGGCGTTGTGCTGCGACGGCCCGGCGTGCTCGGGCAGCGTCTCGGTCGGCCGCTCGCCGTGCCAGCGCCGCCGCCACCACGAGTTGTACGTGTTGACCAGCACCCGCCGCACGTACGGCTCCGGGTCGCCGTGGATGCGCCGCCACGCCGTCCACGACTTGGCCAGCGCGGTCTGCAGCAGGTCCTCGGCGAGGATGTGATCGCCCGAGAGCAGGTACGCGATACGCAGCAGGTGGCGCGAGCGCACCGTCACGAACTCGTCGAACGTCGCCGTGTCGGCCATGCTCCCGGTGCCTCCCTGTCCGCGGTGTCGAGATCCTGTACGACCTGGTCCGCCGCCGGGGTTGCGCGCGGCCCGCGAGATTTCTCATGCGTGGTCAGTTCGGCTGCTGCGGGTAGATCGCCACGTACCAGTCGCCGGTCAGGCGTTCGGGCTCGACCGTGATGGTGAGCTGCGAGCCGGGCCGCGGCGCGAAGCGGAAGCCGCTGCCGTAGCGTCTCGCGGGGTCCAGGGCGATGCCGACGCCGCCTTCCAGTGTCATGAACGGTGCGCCGAAGTCCAGATGGGACACCAGGACGCCGTCGACGAGGATGCGCAGGCGGCCGGGTGCCTGCGTGTTCGCCCACACCGTGAGCGGCCCGGTCCAGGTGGGCGTGGCGGTGCGCGCGCCCCCCGACTCCAGCGTGGCGACCGTGGCCGGGTCGACACCGCTGTGCAGGGTGCGGTCCAGCGGCGTGCTGGACGGAGCCGCACCGGGCCACGGCAGCTCCGCGTACGTGGCCGGCTCGCCGACCGCCACCGCGATGGTGCCCTGGGGCAGCGGCTCGTCGCCGTGCCGGCCGAACGTGAGCTCCAGCGTCACGGTCGCCGGGCGGCCCGTGACCAGGTCGAGCGCCACCGGGTCCAGTGTGGTGAAGAAGCCCTCGAAGCCCATTCGCCCCTCGCCGACGCAGAGGTTCAGGCCGGAGCCCGCCGTTCGCCCGTTCACCCGGACGCTGGTGATACGTGTTGGCGAGCACCCGCCGCACGTACGGCTCCGGGTCGCCGTGGATGCGCCGCCACGCCGCCCACGACTTGGCCAGCGCGGTCTGCAGCAGGTCCTCGGCCAGCGCGTGATCGCCCGTGAGCAGGTACGCCACCCGCAGCAGGTGCCGCGACCGCGTCACCACGAACTCGTCGAACGTCGCCGTGTCGGCCATCCCCGTCGCCTCCTGATCGTTCCAGTCAGCAACAGGTACCGGTTGACCTGCGGGCCGGGTTGAACCGATGTTCGCGCAGATCCCGGGATGGGTGAGGATAGCGGGGTGGAGATGTGGAACAACCCCTCGTGCTCGAAGTGCGCCGCCGCCCGGGAGACGTTCGAGCTCAACCAGGTGCCGGTGACGCTGCGGCCGTACCTGGACGCGCCGCCGACCGCCGCGGAGCTGGCCGGCGTGCTGGACCGGCTGGGCGCGCAGCCGTGGGAGATCTGCCGGCTGGGCGAGCCGGCCGCCGCCGACCTGGGCCTGGCCGGCTGGAGCCGGGACGAGGCCGACCGGCCGCGCTGGATCGCCGCGATGGTCGCGTATCCGCAGCTCATCCAGCGCCCGATCCTGCTGCTCGACGACGGCACCGCGATCGTGGGGCGCACCCCCGAGGCCCTGGCGCAGGCCCTGAACGCCGAAGCGCCGGCACCCGCCACTCCGCTCATCGACTGACATGGCACAGGCGATCGTCCCGGCGGAGGCCGCCGGGACCGGGCCGACGCGTGCCCGGACCAGGTTCAGTGGGCTCGACCTGCTCGCGTTCGCGCTGCTCGGCACGGGGCTGCTCGCGGTGGCGACCGGCCTGGTGCCGCCCGCGGGCGCGCTGGCGACCGGCGGCCGCATCCTGCCCATCCTGATCTTCCTGGGCACGGTGATCGTGCTGGCGGAACTGGCCGCGCGAGCCGAGCTGTTCGACGTGATCGCCACCCGGCTGACCGGCTGGGCGCGCGGCCGCAACGTCGCGCTGTTCGGGCTGTGCTTCGCCTTCGCCGCGGCGACCACCGCCCTGCTCAACCTCGACACCACCGCGGTGCTGCTCACCCCGGTCATGCTGGCGACCGCGGCGCGGGCCGGGGTGCCGCCGCTGCCGCTGGCGATGACGACGATCTGGCTGGCCAACGGGGCGAGCCTGCTGCTGCCGGTGTCGAACCTGACGAACCTGCTGGCCGCGGACCGGATCGGCCTGTCGGTGGGCGGGTTCGCCGGGGCGATGGCGCTGCCGCAGGCCGCCGTGCTGGTCGCGGTCGGCGCCTGCCTGTGGGTCTTCTACTGGCGCGGCAACCCGGCCCGCTACCTCCCGCCCGCGCCGGTGCGGCCCCGCGACCGGCGGCTGCTGCTGGCCGCGGCCGCCACCTGCACGGCCTTCCTCGCGGGCGTGCTGTGGGGCGAGCGGCTGGAGCTCGTCTCCGCGGTCTGCGCGCTGGCCCTGGTCGCCGCGTACGCCCGCTGGGACCGGGCCGCGCTGGGCTGGAACCTGCTGCCCTGGCGGCTGCTCGTGCTGGTCACCGGCCTGTTCCTGACCGTCGAGGCGGTCGGGCGGCTCGGCCTGGCCGACCTGATGGCGGCCATGATCGGGGCCGATCCCGGCGCGACGGGGGTGGTGCGGGCCGCGGTGACCAGCGGGCTGCTCGCCAACGCGGTCAACAACCTGCCCGCGTACGTGGCGGGCGAGGCCGTGGTCGCCGCCGGGCACCGCGACCAGCTGCTCGGCCTGCTGCTCGGGGCGAACGTCGCGCCGCTGGTCACCGCGTGGGCGTCGCTGGCCACGCTGCTGTGGGCGCAGCGCTGCCAGGCCGCCGGGGTGCGCATCCGCTGGGGCAGGTTCGCGCTGACGGGGGCGGTCACCGGGGCCGCGGCGCTGGCGGCCGGGACCGTCGCCCTGCTGCTGACACGGTGACCCCGGTCGGCGGCAGGGTGGCGGTCGCCGGGACCGCCACCCTGCCGCCGGCGACTCAGGCCAGCAGGCGGTTCAGCTCGCCGTAGCTCACTGCCCCGGCCAGCGTGTCGTAGGTGCCCTTCGCCAGCAGCTCCTCGGCCGCCCGGCGCATCACCGCGTACGCCGCCTCGGCCACCGAGGAGCCGAGGCTCACCCGGGCCACCCCCAGCGCGGCCAGCTCGGCGACGGTCGGGGAGCCCGGCCCGGCCAGGATGTTCAGCGGTGCGCCCACCCCGGCGGCCAGCTCGGCGATCACGGCCGGGTCGGCCGTGCCGGGCACGAAGACGCCGTCCGCGCCCGCGGCGACGTATGCCCGCGCCCGGGTGAGCGCGTCCGCGACGTCGCCGCCGCGCAGGAAGGTGTCGACCCGGGCGTTGATGAACAGCCCCGCCCCGGCGGCGTCGCGGGCGGCGGCGATCCGCCGGGCGGCCTCGTCGACCGGCAGCAGCGGTGCCGGGCCGACCCGGTCGCTGTCCTCCAGGTTGACCCCGGCCGCGCCGGCCGCGACCACGAGCCGGATCGTCTCGGCGACCCCGGCCGCGTCATCGGCGAACCCGCCCTCGATGTCGGCGGTCACCGGCACGGCCACCGCCCCGACGACCCGGGTCACCAGCGCGACCGCGCGGTCGCGGTCCAGTACGCCGCCGTCGGCCGCGCCCAGGCTCCAGGCCACCCCGGCGCTGGTCGTGGCGACCGCGGCCGAGCCCGCCTGCTCGGCGAGCCGGGCCGTGGCCACGTCCCAGGCGTTGGCGAGCAGGAGCGGGGTGCCCGGCTGGTGCAGGGCGCGGAAGGCGGCGTACTTGTCGATCGTCATGGGCCCAGTCCACCACGGGCCCCGGACGGCGGCTGGCGGGAAAACGACATCAGCGTGGCTCGCGATCATGATGTCGTCTTCTCGCGAGTCGCCCGGCCTCCGCCCTGGCTACGGTGGGGGCATGCACGAGGACTTCGAACGCTGTGTCCGTGCGGTGCACTCCCGCGACGCCCGCTTCGACGGCTGGTTCTTCACCGCGGTGACCAGTACCCGCATCTACTGCCGTCCGAGCTGCCCGGTGCCGCCACCGCAGGTGCGGCACATGACGTTCCTGCCCAGCGCGGCCGCCGCCCAGCAGGCCGGATTCCGGGCCTGCAAGCGCTGCCGCCCCGACGCCAGCCCCGGCTCGCCCCAGTGGAACGCCCGCGCCGACCTCGTCGGCCGCGCCGTCCGGCTCATCGCCGACGGGGTCGTCGACCGGGAGGGCGTGCCCGGCCTGGCCGGCCGGCTCGGCTACAGCACCCGGCAGGTGCAGCGGCACGTGCAGGCCGAACTCGGCGCGGGGCCGCTCGCGGTGGCCCGCGCGCAGCGCGCCCAGGCGGCCCGCACCCTGATCGAGACGAGCACCCTGCCGATGGGCGACATCGCGTTCGCGGCCGGGTTCGGCAGCATCCGCAGCTTCAACGACACGGTCCGCGAGGTGTTCGGCCTGACCCCCGGCGAGCTGCGGGAACGGGTCAGCCGCGGGGCACGGGCCCAGGTCGTGCCGGGCACCGTCACGGTCCGCCTGCCCTACCGGGCCCCGCTCGCCGCCGCCGAGCTGTTCGCGCAGCTCGCCGCCGAGGTGCTGCCCGGGGTCGAGCAGTGGCGCGACGGCACGCTGCGGCGCACCCTGCGCCTGCCGCACGGCACCGGCATCGTCGCGCTGCGCCCCGCCGCCGGGCACGTCGAATGCCGCCTCGCCCTGGCCGACCTGCGCGACCTCGGCAGCGCCGTCAACCGGTGCCGGTGGCTGCTCGACCTCGACGCCGACCCGGTCGCCGTGGACGCCGCGCTGTCCGCCGACCCGGTGCTCGCGCCGCTGGTCGTGGCCGTGCCGGGGCGGCGGGTGCCGCGCGCCGTGGACGGGGTCGAGTTGGCGGTGCGCGCGGTGGTGGGCCCGGCTGCGGCAGCCCGGCTGGCCATGGCGTACGGCGACCCGGTCACCGACCCCGACGGCGCGCTGACGCGGGTGTTCCCCGACGTGGCCGGCCTGGTCCAGGTCGATCCCGCGGAGCTGGGCGTGGCGGAGCGCGTCGGGCGGGCGTACACCGCGCTCGTCGGCGCGGTGGCCGGGGGAACGCTCGATCTCGGCATCGCCGCCGACTGGACCGCCGGCCGGCAGCGGCTGCGGGACCTGCCCGGACTCGACGAGTCCACCGTGGAGCACATCGCCATGCGCGCGCTCGGCGACCCCGACGCCTGGCCCGGCGACGGGCGGCACGGGGAACCGGCCGAACGCTGGCGGCCCTGGCGGGCGTACGCCTTCGGACACCTCGCCGGGTGACGGTCCGGCGGCTTGCCGGGCGGTGCGGCTCGCGTTACCGTGCGCCGATGCGAGAGACGTCGATCAGCCGCGGCACCGCCGGGATGCTCAGCGCCGCACTGCTGGCCCTGGTGCTGGCCTACCTCTACGGCGCCGTCGCCTACCTCGTCACCGACGCGGCGTACTTCCCCGAGCAGTCCCCGCCTGGCTGGTCCTGGCCGGCGGTCTTGGTGACCATGTTCGGGTTCGTGCCCGCCGCGGTCATCCTGCTGTTCGCGTGGCGCGCGTGGCGCTCACCGCAGGTGCAGGCCGACGTGTTCACCCGTCGGCTGCTCGCCGTCGCCGGGGTGGCGGCCGCCCTGATGCTGCTGGTGATGGCCACCCCGCCCGGCTGGGAGCTGTTCGACTGGTACGTCAGCTGACCGGCTGCTGCTCCGGCTCCGAGCGGCGCACCGTGCGCTGCTCGGCCCACTGCGACGTCTCCGCGGCGACCAGGCTCTCGACGTTCTCGACGAGCAGCGTCTCTGCGCGCTCGCCGTCGTAGGGGACCGCGCCCGCGCTCCACACCACGGCCTCACGCTGCATCGCGACCAGCGTCGCGCTGGCCCGGACCCAGCTCTCGCCCGGCCGGATCAACTGCCGCAGCCCCGCCAGCACGGCGACCGCCGCACCGAGCACCGCGGTCAGCGCGGTCGACGCGCCGAGCGCGGCCGCGGCGGGGATGCTCGCGGCCACCACGACGGTCACCCCCTCCAGGGTGTAGTTCGTGATCCGCTGGCGGCTCACCTGCTTCGAGTACCACAGCAGGCGCTCCTGCACGCTCATCGGCAGCTGTGCGCCGCCGGGTGAGGTGAGCCGCTGCCACCAGATCTGCTGCGCCGTGCCGTCCGCCATCGCGTCCCTCCCGGAAGTCCCGATGATGGTGGCACGCAACGCATCCGGGGGCCAGCCGCGATGGAACTACCTGACACACCCGATGGTCACAGGGGCGGCCCGACCGACTGCACCTCGGCGAACCAGTCCCCGGCCAGACGGTCCGGCACGACGGTGACGGTGACCTTGGTGCCGCGCGCGATGCCGAGGTCCGGCTCCCCGTACGCCGGGTGATGCAGGCTCGCGTCGTCCTGTTCGTAGTCCCAGAAGTCCAGCGTGCCCACGGGCCTGCCGTCGACGTGAATGTGCAGCCGTCCCGGGGTCTGAGCCCGGGCGTGCACCGCGAGCGGCCCGAGCCACACCAGCTCGACACTCGCGGCATCGGGGTGGAGCAGCACGGTGTTGGACCGCTGCTCGTAGAACGGCTCCAGGGCGCGCGGCTCGGGCGGCGCGGCGGGCAGCGGATAGCCGTCGAAGGGCACGGGTACGCCGATGCCGACCAGCAGCGTGCCCGAGGTCGGCATGGGGGCACGCGCGCAGTCCTGCTGGACCATCTCGCCACGCCTGGTCTGGCGGTTCAGGCATACGCCGCTGACCCTGGTCGACACGACCGCCGGGCGGCCGGCCACGGTACGCAGGTCGAACCACTCCACCCGCAGATCCTCCCGCCGGGCGTCGTCGCACGAGGCGGAACGGTAGTGCTCGCCGTTCACGATCACCGAGACGCTCACCGAGGAGGTCGGCAAGTCGTGGAAGCACTCGACGAAGATGTCCAGGTCCTGGCCGGACTCCGGAGTCCAGGTCACGGTCACGCTCTCGTCCCGGGTCAGCCCGCCCGCCGTCGCGGCGAGCACCCGGCGGCCGTCGAGGAAGCGCGGCCCCGGCTGCTGCGAGGTGGCGGGGTCGGGCAGGGAGTGGCGGCGCAGGTGCGGCGCGACGGCGTACCCGGCGATGGCCGCCAGGACCACGACGCACGCCGCGGCGACCGCCGCGATCCGGTTGCGACGGCGCTGCGCGATCCTGCTGTGCACGGCGGCCACGCGCTCGTTGCCGGCCGGGGCGTCCTCGGCCTCGGGGCGCGGCAGTTCCCGCAGGCTGGGGTCCAGGCGCAGCCGGGCCAGGCCCTTCGACGCGTGGCTCTTCACCGCGCCCGGGGAGATGTGCAGGAGCTGCGCGATGTCGGCCTCGCTGAGATCCTCGAAGTAGCGCAGCACCAGCACCGTGCGCTGCTGGCGGGACAGCCGCGACAGCGCCCGCCACACCTGGTCGCGCTCGTCCACGGCCGCCTGCGGGGCGGACCCGGCGCGCTCGGGCAGCAGGTCGGTGGGGCGCTCGCCGTTCCAGCGCCGCCGCCACCAGGAGTTGTACGTGTTCAGCAGCACCTGCCGCACGTACGGCTCCGGGTTGCCGTCCAGCCGCCGCCACGCCGACCAGGACCGGGCCAGCGCGGTCTGCAGCAGGTCCTCGGCCAGCCCGTGGTCCCCGGTGAGCAGGTGCGCGACGCGCAGCAGCTGCCGCGACCGCGCCGTCACGAACTCGTCGAATTCCGCCGTCTCGGCCATCCCCGCTCCCGTCGCCGTCGTCAGGAACCTCTACCGGCTGGACCGGGGGACCGGTTGCCCCGACTCGGAACTGGTTGCAACGTCGCGAACGAGAGCGCCATAATTCTGTACATGACGACCACGTTGCCGCTCGCTGATGTACGAGACCGGCTGTCGCCGCTGGTCAACTCCGTCGAGACGACCCACGAGCGGGTCGTGATCACGAAGAACGGGCGACCTGCCGCCGTGCTCATCTCCTATGATGATCTTGAATCCTTGCAGGAGACGCTGGAGATCCTCTCCGAACCCGGCATCGTCGAGGAGATCAGAGACGCACTCGCGGATTCGGAACGGTTCAGCATCGACGACATCCGCCGTGATCTCGAAGCACGCAGTTCACGGTCGGGGACCGGGGAGTGACGTATCAGGTCGAGTTCACCGCCGCGGCGCGGCGAGACATCGCCAAGCTGCCTGAGCGGATCGCCTGGGCCGTGCTCGAGTTCTGCGCCGGCCCACTCGCGGAGAATCCGCACCATGTCGGCAAGCCGCTGATCGCAGAGCTGACCGGACTCCACTCCGCGAGGCGGGGTGAGTATCGGGTCATCTACGCCATCCACGACGAGCGCGTGGTGGTGGAGGTGGCCAACGTGCAGCGTCGATCGACCGTCTACCGCACCCGGTAAACCGACGTGCCCACTTCCCCTGTCCGGGAAGTGGGCACGTCGGTCTCGACGGACTAGCTCGGCTTCGCCTCCAGGTCGAGGCAGATGCTGTTGATGCAGTAGCGGGCGTCCTTGGCGGTGAAGCCCTCACCGTCGAACCGGTGGCCCAGGTGCGAGTCGCAGTTGGCGCAGCGCACCTCCACGCGCACCATGCCCAGCGACCGGTCCTCGATGTAGCGGATGGTCCCCGGGATGGCCTCGTCGAACGACGGCCATCCGCAGTGGCTGTCGAACTTGGTCACGCTGTCGAACAGCGCCGCTTTGCAGGCCCGGCAGCGGTAGGTGCCCGGGGTCTTGGTCTCCACGTACTCGCCGCTCCACGGGGCCTCGGTGCCCGCCTGGCGAAGCACCCGGAACTCCTCGGGGTTGAGGCGCACGCGCCACTCGTCCTCGCTCAGCCGGCTCACGTTCTGCTCCATGCCTCGACCGTACGCGGTAGCGTCGGGCCATGCCCAAGGCCCCAGCGCTCGAGTACGAGGTCGGTAACCGTTCCGTAAGACTCAGCAGCCCGGACAAGATCTATTTCCCGGACCGCGGTTTCACGAAGCGGGACGTCTTCGAGTACTACCTCGCCGTGTCCGAGCCCATGCTGCGGTACATGCGCGACCGGCCCACCATGCTGCAGCGCTTCCCCGACGGGCTCGACGGGGAGATGTTCTTCCAGAAGCGCGTGCCGACCCGCGGCGTGCCCGACTGGATCACCACCGCGGAGATCAAGTTCCCGAGCGGGCGCAAGGCCGACGAGCTGTGCCCGAAGGAGCCCGCCGCCCTGCTCTGGGCCGCGCAGATGGGCACCATCGTGTACCACCCCTGGCCGGTGCGCGCCCCCGCCACCGAGAATCCCGACGAGCTGCGCATCGACCTCGACCCGCAGCCCGGCACCGACTTCGCCGACGCGGTGAAGGTCGCCGGGCTGGCCCGTACGGTGCTCGACGACGCGGGCCTGGTCGGCCACCCGAAGACCTCCGGCGGCCGGGGCATCCACATCTACGTGCGGATCAAGCCGGACTGGTCGTTCGTCGAGGCGCGCCGGGCGGCGATCGCGTTCGCCCGCGAGCTGGAGCGGCGCGACCCGAAGCTGATCACCACGGCGTGGTGGAAGGAGGAGCGCGGCGAGCAGGTGTTCATCGACTACAACCAGATGGCCCGCGACCGCACCATCGCCGCGCCGTACTCGCTGCGCGCCAACCCCCGGGCGACCGTGAGCACGCCGGTGACCTGGGACGAGCTGGGCGAGATCGAGCCGAACGACTTCGACCTGCGCACCGTGCCGGCCCGGCTAGCCGAGGTCGGCGACCTGTACGCGGGCATGGACGAGGTGCGGCACGACCTCGGCACGCTGCTGGAGTGGTGGGACCGCGACGAGCGCGACCGCAAGCTCGGCGAGATGCCGTACCCGCCGGACTACCCGAAGATGCCGGGCGAGCCGATGCGGGTGCAGCCCAGCCGGGCGAAGGACCCCGGCGACCAGGCCGCCGGCTGACCGCGAGCGCGACGCGCCGCGATGCCCATGATCACTCGACTTGCCAGGCACGTGGGCGAAAACGCGTTCAAGATTCGCACGCGTGCCAGGCAAGTCCGACGATCATGGGCACCGCGGCGCGGGCTCAGGCGGGCAGGCCCAGCTCGGCTGCGCGCTTGCCGGCCTGGAACCGGGAGTCGGCCTCCAGTTTGATCATCAGGTCGGCCACGCGTCGGCGGTAGGTGCGCAGCGAGATGCCGAGCCGCCGGGCCGCCGTCTCGTCGGTCAGCCCTGAGCCGAGGGCTTCGAGGACCATCCGGCTGTCGGCGTCGATCCGGCCGACGTCGCCGCGCAGGTAGTCGTCGAGCTCGACGGCGCTGTCCCAGACGGCCCGGAAGAGCGAGTGGACGCCGTCGACGAGGGTCGGCGCGGTCGTCACGGTGAACTCGCGGCCGCCCGGGGTTTCCCGGCCGGCCAGGATCATCACCCGCTGGTCGATGACGATGGTCTCGTGCGGCAGCGGCGAGCGGCTGATCCGGACGAGGGTGCCGTGGCGCTGGACCTCGCGCAGGTGCGCCCGGGCCTGCTCGTCGGCGAGCGCGAGCGGGCTGAGCAGTTTGCGGCAGGTGAAGTCGGCCGCGGCCGCGGTGCGCACACGGTTGCGGATGGCGGCCATGGCCTCCGGCTGCGACCAGGTCCGCAGGTCCCGGGCGGCGCACACGAACTCGGTCCGGGCGGATTCGAACAGGTGACCGGCCCGCGCGATCAGCTCCGCGTCCCCCTGGACCGAGACCACCTGTTCGCTGCGCATCCTGCCAGTGTGGCAGCAAGTGGCCAGGAGCCTGCCGAGGGCCGGGGCGTCGGCCACCATGGCCATCATGACGATCAAGAACTTCTCCCTCGGCGGGGACCTGCCGGTCCGACGGCTCGGCTTCGGCGCGATGCGCCTGGCGATGGGCACCTTCGACGGCCCGCCCAGACCTGCGGAGAGCGGCATCGCGGTGCTCCGGCGGGCCGTGGAGCTGGGGGTGAACCACATCGACACGGCCGGTTTCTACGGCCGGGGCGACGTGCGGGCCAACGAGCTGATCCGCACCGCGCTGACCCCGTACCGCGCCGACCTGGTGATCGCGACGAAGGTCGGCCCGCTGCCAGGGCCGACCGGCGCGCCGAGTGAGCAGGCGACGCCCGAGCAGCTGCGCGGGCTCGTCGAGGCGGACCTGCGCGCACTCGGGCTGGACCGGCTCGACCTGGTCTACCTGCGGGTCGGCGGGATGACCGGGCCGGGTGGCGAGTCGATCGCCGAGCGATTCGCGGTTCTGGCCGGGCTGCGCGCGGAAGGGCTGATCCGGCACCTGGGGGTCAGCAACGTCGACGCCGTGCAGCTCGCGGAGGCGCGGGCCATCGCACCGGTCGCGGCGGTGCAGAACCGGCACACCGGTGAACCGGGGCTGCTGTCCGAGTGCGAGCAGGCAGGCATCGCGTACGTGCCGTACTTCCCGCTCGGCGGCGGGGCCCGCCCGCTCGACGCGGACCGGCTGGACGCCGTCGCGGCCCGGTTGGGCGCGACCACGGCGCAGGTGGGGATCGCGGCGCTGCTGGCCGCCTCGCCGTCGGTGCTGGCGATTCCGGGCACCGGCTCACTCGATCACCTGGCGGAGAACCTCGCGGCGGACCGCCTCGAACTCACCGATCAGGACCTGGCCGACCTGCGGGGCTGACCGGCCGCCGAGGCCCCGCCGTCGACTCGTGGCGGGGCCTCGGCATGCTGCTACGGGCTCACTGCGGTGGGCACACCGTGCCCGGCGGCGGCACCACCAGGTTGATCAGGAAGTCGTTGACGTGCTTGTTGATGCAGCGCGTCTCCGGGTAGGCGGTGTGGCCCTCGCCGTCCCAGGTGAGCACGACGCCCACGCCGAGCATGTCGGCGAGCTTCTGGGTCTGCTCGTACGGCGTGGCCGGGTCGCCCTTGGTGCCCACCACCAGGATCGGCGGCGCCCCTTCGGCCTTGCCGGTCGGATACGGGTCGCGCTTGGCGGGCCAGACCGAGCAGGTCAGCATGCCCACCGCCAGCGGCGCGCCGAACAGCGGATACTTCTGCCGCCACTCCGACTGCAGCCGCCGGATCTCCTCCACGCTGGCCGGTTTGCCGTCGTCGGCGCAGTTGACCGCGGCGTTGGCGTCGAACAGGTTGGTGTACTCGCCGTTGGCGTCGCGGTCGGCGTACGAGTCGGCCAGCGCGAAGATCGCCTCGGACTTGCCGTCCTGCAGGTCGGCCAGGGCCTGGCCCAGGTCGGGCCAGCGGGCCTGGGTGTACAGCGACGACACCACGCCCCAGAAGATCCAGCCGGCGGTGGCCTTGCGGCCGTCGGGGTTGCCGACCGGGTTGGTCTGGGCCTCCTGCATCAGCTTGTCCACGACCGCGCGGGCGTCGCCGTCGATCGGGCACTGGTTCTTGTTCTTCGCGCACCAGGCGGCGAAGTTGTCGAACGCGCGCTCGAAGCCCATCGCCTGGCTCTCCGACGACTCGATCGAGGTCTGCAGCGGGTCGACCGCGCCGTCGAGCACCATGGCCCGGATGTTCTTCGGGTACAGCTGCGCGTACACCGCGCCGAGCAGGGTGCCGTAGGAGTAGCCGAGGTAGTTCATCTTGCCCTCGCCCAGCGACAGGCGGATGGCCTCCATGTCCCGGGCCGCCTGCACGGTGGCGAACAGGCCCAGCCGGTCGCCGTACTTGGCCTTGCAGCCGTCGGCCATGCGTTTGGTCAGCGCCAGCGCATCGGCGAACTCCTCGGGCGTCACCGGGTCGGGCTCGCTGGCGAAGGTCGCGTCCAGGTCGGCGTCGGTGTAGCAGTCGACCGGGGTGGACCGGCCGACGCCGCGCGGGTCGAAGCCGACGATGTCGAAGCGCCGGGTGATCTCCGCGGGCAGGCCCAGGGTCAGGTAGGCCGCGAGGTCCACACCGGACGCGCCGGGCCCGCCGGGGTTGACCATGAGCGCGCCGATGCGGTCGCGCTGGTCGGTGGCCCGGGCCCGCATGACCTCGATGTCGAAGGTCTGACCGTCGTCGGGCTTGTTCCAGTCCTGCGGCACCTTCACCGTCTTGCATTCGAAGGTGTACCCGGACGGGGCCTTGCCCAGCAGGTCCGCGGCGATCTCCGGGCACAGCCGCCAGCCCGGCTCGGGGCTGACGGCGGCGGCCTCCGGGCGGCCGCCGAAGTCGGGCAGCGGCAGTATGCAACCGCTGGTGGTCAGTGCCGATGTCAGCAGCGCGACAGCCGCACCCGCCACCCTCTTATTGAGCCTGAGTCGCACGAGCGTGTTCACTCCCCCCGGAACGGATCCGCCCGAGCCTACGGGGTACGCAGTACCTCGTCGACGTTGAGGCTGATAGGACGGTCGAGCTGGTCATAGGTGCAGGACCGGGGGTCGCGGTCCGGCCGCCAGCGCTTGAACTGGGCGGTATGCCGGAAGCGGTCGCCCTCCATCGCGTCGTAGCCGACCTCGACCACGAGTTCGGGGCGCAGCGGTTCGAAGCCAAGGTCCTTCCCCCCACTCCATCGGCTTGGCGCACCCGGCACCCGCTGACCCTCCGTCGCCGACCCCCACGTGTGCTCGCCGGGGTTGCGGTAGGGCGCCAGCTCGTCCAGCAGTTCGGCCCGGCGTGCCGCGGTGAACGCCGAACTCGCGCCGACGTGGTGCAGGACGCCGTGCTCGTCGTACAGGCCGAGCAGCAGCGAGCCGACCACCGGCCCGGAGGTGTGGTACCGGAAGCCGGCGACCACGACGTCCGCCGTACGCGCATGTTTGATCTTGAACATCAGCCGCTTGCCGGGGGAGTAGGGCATGCCGGCCGGTTTGGCGATGAGCCCGTCGAGTCCCGCGCCTTCGAACTCGGTGAACCACGCGCGGGCGGTGTCCGCGTCGGTGGTGACCGGGGTCAGGTGCACGGGCGGCTCGACGTGGGCCAGGGCCTGCGCGAGCAGTGCCCGGCGCTGGGCGTACGGCTGGTCCATCAGCGACCGGTCGTCCAGCGCCAGCAGGTCGAACGCGATGACGTCGGCGGGGGTCTCCACGGACAGCTTGTTCACCCGGGAGGCCGCCGGGTGGATGCGCTGGTTGAGCATGTCGAAGTCGAGGCGGGGGATGCGGTCGGCGTCGCGGCGGATGCAGACCAGCTCGCAGTCGATCACCGATCGCGCCGGGAACTGCTTGAGCGCCAGGTTCACGACCTCGGGAAAGTATCGGGTCAGTGTCTTTCCGCCCCGGCTGGCCAGCTCCACCTCGTCACCGTCCCGGAAGACGATGCAGCGGTATCCGTCCCACTTGGGCTCGAACGTCATACCCGGCTCATCGGGGATCTTCGACACCGGCTTGGCCAGCATCGGTTCCACAGGGGGGTTAACCGGCAAATCCATACCCACAGTCAACCAGCAAACCGCCCACCCCGCGCCGAACCTCCTGGTTGATCATGAACCTGTGGCACGGCTCGACGGCGTGTCGTGTCCACAACTTCATGATCACCCAACGGGGGCGGGCTGCCGAGCAACCTGCGCGGCCGAAGGCGCCGTTTTGACGGCGACCGAGAGGGGTGAGGCGATGCCGGACGACTCCGACTTCCGCGAGTACGTGACCGGGCGGCTCGACAAGCTGCGCCGGACCGCGTACCTGCTGTGCGGGGACTGGCATGCCGCGGACGACGTCACGTCGACCGCGATCATGAAACTGATGCGGCGCTGGCCGCGCATCCGCGAGCTGGAGAACATCGACTCGTACGCCCGCCAGACGTTGCTGCGCACCTGGCTGGACGAGCGCCGCCGGCCGTGGCGGCGGGAGTGGGCGACCGCGGTCCTGCCCGTGCGGGCCGTCACCGCCGCCGACCGGGTGGTGGACGAGCGCCTCGCCATCCTGGGGCACCTCGCCGCGCTGCCCGCCCGGCGCCGGGCGGTGATCGTGCTGCGCTTCTACGAGGACCTCTCCGTCGAGGACACCGCCGAGGTGCTGGGCTGCAGCACGGGCACGGTCAAGAGCCAGACCGCGCGGGCGCTGGACACGCTTCGCGCGGCCCTGGTCCCGGCACCCGACGACGCCGAGGAGGCGACCCGATGAACCTGCAGGAGATGCTGAAAGCAGCCGTGGCCGATCCGCCACCACCGGACATCGACCTCGACGCGCTGGCACGGCGCGAACGCCACAGGCGCCACGTGGTCCGCTGGGCGTCGTTCGGCGGTGGCACGGCGCTGGTGCTGGCGGTCGCGGTCGCCGCAGTGCCGCTGCTGGGCAGCCGGGCCGGCCTGCCAACGCCCGGCATCGGCCCGGAACTGGTCGTGCCCACCGTGCAGAGCACGCCGCGACTGCGTGCCTCCGAGACTCCGCAGCAGGCCGCGGTGGCCGCCCACCTCACCACGGTGCTGCAATCGCTCGGGCCGGATCTCGGGGTCGGGCCGGAGGTGTCGTTCGTCGTCGAGCAGGGCGAATGGGGTGCAGCGCCGGACGGCCACTGGTACGCGGCCCGATGGAATTTCGACGGCGTGCAGTTGGCGGTCATCGTGCGGCGGGCGATGATTCCGCTGGAGGATGCCTGCGCCAAGAACGGCGCAGGCCTGTCCTGCCGGCGTATCGAGGAGCGCGACGGCTCGGTGAGCTACTTCGCGGAGGACGTCGACGGCGGCACGCGGCAGGCGGAGAACTACCGGCCGGACAACGTCGCGCTGATGGTCACCGCCACCGGCCCGGCCGTCTTCAACGAAGAGACGCTCCTGACGGTGACCCGGCTGGACGGCTGGTCGCTCACCGGTTGAGGGCCCGGTGCCACGGGCGCGCGGGCTGGACCGCTCGGCCGTGGCCGAGGCGGAAGCACGGCGGCAGACGCCCATCGGGCGCACCTGCCGCCGTGCCGCGAACTCGCGGGCCGCCGCGTCCGGTGACCGTCACGACGCCCCCTCCAGGGGCACCGGGCGCAGGCTCGTCTGTTCCTGTTCGAAGCGGAACTCGCGAATGAAGCAGTCCCGGGGCTGGCCCACCGCGAACAGCACGCATTCGGCCACCGAGCGCGCGGTGAGCATAGAGCCGGCGGTACGCGGTCCGTCCTGCACGAAGTCCGGCGGGTACAGCGAGATCACCCGGATGCCTTCCGGGCGCAGCCGGTGCGACAGGATGCCGGCCAGCCCGGCCTGCGCGTGTTTCGCCGCGTAGAAGGCGGGATGGGCGGTCGAGCGGCGGTGGCCCGGCTCGCCGCAGCCGGAGACCAGGTTGACGACGTCGGGGCGGGCCGACGCCCGCAGCAGCGGCAGCAGGTGCTTGACCAGCAGGGTGGTCCCGGTCGCCGCGCCGCTGATCATCGACACGATGACGTCGTCGTCGGCGTCCTCCAGGCCGGGGCCTGACGCGTACGCGGCCCCGTTGTTGACGAGCACGTCGAGATGGCCGGTCCGCGCGGCGAGGGCTGCGGCGAACCCGCGTACCGACTCGGGATCGGCGAGGTCGCACCCGAACGCCTCGGCGCTGCCGGGCCCCTCGCGGTTGATCGGATCGGCGGTTGCCGCTGCGGCCGCGCTGTCCCGGGCGGACGCGTAGACGTGCGCTCCCCTGGCCGCGAACTCGCCCGCGAGCAGCCGTCCGGTGTCACGTCCCGCGCCGGTGATCGCCACCCGCATTCCCTCGAACATCATGCCCAGATCCCACCACCTCCACCGCGCTTGAGGTCAACCCGCCGCCCCCGCCGAGTTGATCATGAAGTTGTGCCGGTGACACGCCGTCGAACCTGCCCATAAGTTCATGATCAACGCGGCGCGGCGCGGCCCACCGCGGTGCGGTGGGTTGCAACAAACCTGCACATGGGAGGGGTTGCGGGGAGGGAAAGCGCTTTCCTATGCTCGCGGGAAACGTTGAGTTGCATCGATGTTTCGATCTCTTGACGTCCCGATCTCGCGGAAGGAAGGCGCATGAAGGTACGTTCCCGGCTCGCCATCGCCGCGGTGGCTGCCACAGTCGCGGCGGCGATGCTCCACGCGGGCACCGCCAACGCGGCCACCCTGTTCCAAGACGACTTCAACGACGGCGACTCGGCCGGCTGGACGACGTCCGGCGGGACCTGGTCCGTCGTCGCCGACGGCACGCCCGTGCTGCGGCAGGCGGGCACGAGTTCCGACGCCCGCGCCCGGTCCGGTTCGGCGGCTTGGGCGAACTACACGGTCACCGCGCGGGTGAAGCTGACCGCGGTCAACGGCGCGAACCGGTTCGCCGCGGTGCTGGCCCGGGCGCAGTCGAACACCAGCTACTACTACCTGGCGCTGCGGACGAACAACACCGTCGAGCTGAAGAAGCTGGCCGGCGGCTCGTCCACGACCCTGGCCAGCGCGGGGGTCACCGTCGCCACCGGGTCCTGGTACACGCTGAGCCTCACCGTCAGCGGGACCAGCCTGCGGGGCAGCGTGAACGGCGGGGCGGCGGTGTCGGCGACGGACGCCCAGTTCGCCACCGGGCAGGTCGGCGTGGCCACCTACAACGCGGCCGCGAACTTCGACGACGTGCTCGTCGCCGACGCGGGCGGGCCGTCACCCAGCCCGAGCGCGTCCGGCAGCCCGAGCGCGAGCCCGGGGCCGAGCAGCGGCCCCAGCGCGAGTCCCAGCCCGAGTCCGAGCGGGCCGCCGCCCAACCCGCCGGGGCCGGGGCAGCCGGACGGGTTCGCCACCGTCGCCGGATACGGCCAGGCCACCACCACGGGAGGGGCGGGCGGGCCGACCGTCACCGTGGACACCACCGAGGAGTTCCTCGACCACATCGCGCGCACCGGGCCGTACACGATCCAGGTGTCGGGCACGATCACGCTGCCGACCGGCACCACCGACGGCATGCACGACGTCAGCTCGGACAAGACGATCGTCGGCCTCGGCTCGACGGCACGCCTGGTCGGCGGCGGCCTGAACATCGGCCTGCCGATCAGCGACGCGGTGACCTCGCCGCCCGCGAACGCCGTGCACAACATCATCATCCGGAACCTGTCGATCAGCGGCGCGTCCGACGACCTGATCAACGTCCAGATGTTCTCGCACCACATCTGGATCGACCACCTCGACCTGTCCGACGGCGGCGACGGCGCGCTCGACATCAAGCGCGGCTCCGACCTGATCACGGTGTCCTGGAACAGGTTCCACGACCACGACAAGACGACCCTGGTCGGCCACGACGACGCCAACGACGCGCAGGACACCGGCCGGTTGCGGGTCACGTACCACCACAACTTCTTCGACCGCTCCGACCAGCGCAACCCGCGGGTGCGCTTCTCGCCGCTGGTGCACGTCTACAACAACTACTACTTCGACAACAGCTACGGCATCGCGTCGACCAACGAGTCCGGCCTGTTCGTGGAGGGCAACTACTTCTTCAGCGTGAACAACCCGGGCCGGGTCGAGTTCAGCGGGCCGCTGGGCCGCATGGTCGAGCGGAACAACATCCTCGTCGAGTGCAACCACCCCATCGAGGTGCGCGGCACCGTCACCGACCCGGCGACCTTCTACCCGTACACCGTGGACGACCCGGCCTCCGTGCCGGCGATCGTCCCGGCGGGCGCGGGCGTCGGAAAGATCTGAGGGGGTACGCCATGAGCGAGAGCGCAGCCCCTCGGGGCATACGGGCCGCGCGCCGGGCGTGGGTGGCCACGGCCGTGCTCGCCGTGACGGTGGCGCTCAGCGCCGTCGCGGTCGGCCGGGCCGACGCGGCCGTCCTGTTCGGCGACGACTTCGCCGACGGCAACGCGAGCGGCTGGTCCACCTCGGGTGGCAGCTGGTCGGTGTCCGGGCAGGCCTACCGCCAGTCGAGCACCGGCGCGGACGCGAAGGCCCAGGCGGGCTCCACGTCCTGGACCGACTACACGGTGCAGGCCCGGGTGCAGCCGACGGCGTTCGGCAACAGCACCCGGGCGGCCGGGGTCGTCGCCCGTGCCCAGAACATGACCAGCTTCTACGCCCTGGTGCTGACCGGCGGCGGCACGGCACAGCTGCGCCGCGTCTCGGGCGGCGGCGTGACCGTGCTGGCCGGCGCGCCGACCGCGGTCGCCACCGGCACCTGGTACACGCTCGCGCTGCGGGTCAGCGGATCGTCGCTGTCGGGCGCGGTCAACGGCGTGCCGCTGGTCAGCGCCATCGACGGCACGTTCGCGAGCGGCCGGGTCGGCCTGACGGCGTCGTACGCGAGCGGGTACTTCGACGACGTGACCGTGGACAGCGGCACCGGTCCGCAGCCGAGCCCCAGCGCCAGCGCGAGCCCGGGGCCGTCGCCCAGCCCGTCGCCGTCGGCCAGCGCGTCACCGAGCCCGAGCCCGAGCGCGTCGCCGTCGCGGCCGCCGAGCCCGTCGCCCAGCACCAGCCCGTCGCCGAGCACCAGCCCCGGGCCGGTGCCGCCGAACCAGGCCGACGGGTTCGCGAGCGTGCACGCGCTCGGCCAGAACGGCACCTACGGCGGGGCGGGCGGGCCGACGGTCGTGGTCGACACGACCGCCGAGCTGCTGGCCGCCATCGACACCATCGGCCCGATGATCATCCAGGTGCAGGGCACGATCACGATCGACAGCAAGCGGGGGGTACGCCCGAACAAGACGATCGTCGGGCTCGGCTCCACCGCGACGATCGACGGGGGCGGGTTCGACTTCTACCGCTCGTACAACGTGATCGTGCGGAATCTGACCTTCACCAATGCCGAGGACGACGCGGTGAACGTGGGCCAGAACTCGCACCACGTCTGGATCGACCACAACCGCTTCGTCGCGCCCGTCGACGGCTCCATCGACATCGTGCGCGGCGCGGAGTACGTCACCGTGTCCTGGAACCACTTCGACCACACCGACAAGTCGATGCTGATCGGCCACTCCGACGGCAGCGCGAGCGAGGACGTCGGCCACCTGAAGGTGACCATCCACCACAACTTCTTCGACCACAGCCGCCAGCGCCACCCCCGGGTGCGCTGGGGCGACCCGGTGCACGTCTACAACAACTACTTCCTGGGCAACGAGCTGTACG
The DNA here is from genome assembly GCF_016862635.1 of Catellatospora coxensis. Lineage (GTDB taxonomy): Bacteria > Actinomycetota > Actinomycetes > Mycobacteriales > Micromonosporaceae > Catellatospora > Catellatospora coxensis. Next base: position 59,619 of record NZ_BONI01000022.1, read on the forward strand.
GCGTCGCGTCCACCCAGGACGCCGGCGTCCTCCTGGAGGGCAACTACTTCCAGGACGTCCCGTTCCCCTGCTTCTCCGCGAGCGGCTACGCCGACAGCGGCCCCGGCCGCCTGGTCCAGCGCAACAACATCTTCACCGCCTCCGGCCCCTGCGAGGTCGCCGGCACCGTAGCCGACCCAGCCACCTACTACCCGTACACCGTCACCAGCCCCGCCACCATCCCCACCACAGTCCCCGCCGGCGCCGGCCCCGCCTGACCCGCCCCCTCTCTCCGCGTTGATCATGAACTTATGGCACGGCTCGACGGTGTGTCGCTGCCATAAGTTCATGATCGACCGGGTGGGCGGGCCGGTCGGTGGCGGACACGGGAATGCCGCACAGTGCGAGCCATGGGCTCGCGTGTCCGCCACCTCACCTGCCGGCGGTCGGCAGGAGCCTCGCCTTCAGCCGCCGTCGGGGCCGTCGCGCGGCCAGTCGGCGTAGTGCGCCAGCAATCGGGCCCCGTGGACGCGATGGCCGCACGGGTGACTGCGGCCGCAGTGGCAGCAGCAACCGCTCAGGTCGCGCCGGTGCACGGCCAGAAGGTGCGTGCCGTAGGCCGCTTGCGCCTGGGCGTACCGGAGGAAGACCGGCTCGGAGATCGGCGCGTCCACATCACTCCTTCGCTGGATTGACATCGGCGATTCCTTCGTCGGGAATGGACGGTGATGTGTACTAGGTCAATGAGGTTACGGCGTTTGCCGGAGTCTGCCGTCGGCCACGAGGTAGGCCGCCGCCGCGCAGGTAGGCCGGTGCGATTCACGTGAAGGCGGCCCGATGACACTGCCCGACTCGCTCGGCGTGCTGATCGCGCGCCGTCGCCGGCAACTCGGCCGGAGCCAGGAACGGCTCGCCGAACAACTGTGCGCGTTGTCCGGCCAGGCGACGATCACGAAGAATGAGGTCTCCCGGTACGAACGCGGCCGGCGCGTTCCGAACGCGAGGTCGCTGCGACTGCTCGCCTCCGCGCTCGGCCTGCCGCTGGCGGAGCTGGAACGGGCGGCGGCCGGTACGCGCAGCCGCGCAGCGACCGGCGCTGGTCCGGTCGTGACGGCGGACGACGGCGAGGAGGACACCGTGGAGCGGCGGGAGATGCTTCGTCAGCTCGGCGCGGCGAGTCTGGTGGTCGCGGGCTGGCCGGTCGGCGCGGCGTACGGTGTGGAGCCGCCCGTGCGAGTCACCCCCGATCAGGTCGTCGAGCTGCGTGCCGCGACCGGGCTGTACCGCACCTGGGTACGCCGCCATGGTGGTGGCGGGCTGGGCAGGCACGTCGCCGCGCTGCTGGAGCGGGCGAGCCTGATGCACACCGCCGCCCGCGACGAGCGGATGCGCGCCCTGCTCCTGGAGTGCATCGCCGACCTGGCGGGCCTCGGGGCCTACGTCGCCCGCGACGTCGAGGCGCACGATTACGCGGAACGGATGTACCAGCTCGGACTGCAGGCGGCCGGCGCGTCCGGCGACCGGCGCCTCGGCGGCCACCTGATCGTGCGGATGGCCGGGCACAACATCGAACTGCGCCGACCGGACGAGACCCTCGGGCTGCTGGCCTCGGCACGGCAGGCGGCGGCTGCCGTGCTGACTCCAGGGGAGCGGGCCAACCAGCACTGCATCGAGGCTTGGGCCCACGCCCAGCGCGGCGACGTGGCGGCAGTGCGCCGTGCCATCGGCCGAGCCGAGGACGAGTTCGCGAGGGGCGACGGGGCGGCAGCCCCGGAGTGGGGCGGTCAGCACGTGACCGAGGCGGAGCTGTACAGCCTCACCGGGGCGGGATACGTCGAACTCGCGCGTACCGACATCAAGCACTGCACGCGAGCGGTCGAACGGCTGGAGCGCGCGATCTCGCTGCGCGGCGACGCTCACGCCCGCAACCGGACCCTCGATCTGCTGAGCCTCGCCGAGGCCCTGGCCATTGCCGGAGAGCACGACGCGGCGTCGTGCGCGGCCGACCAGGCGCTCAGCCTGCTCGACGGGATCACCTCCGGCCGGTTGCGCCGACGGCTCGTGGAGGTGGCGGCCACTTTCGGCACTCACGGGTCACCTGCGGCGGCCGAGGCGACCCGGTTGCGGTTGCTCGCCGCCGCAGCGAACCGTCAGCCGGCCACGCACCGGGGCGGCCGGCTTTGAATCGATCATGAGCTTGTGGCAGTGACACGCCGTCGAACCCTGCCACAAGTTCATGATCGACGCGTGCAGTCGGGGGTCAGCAGGAGCCGAGGTTGGTGGTGCGGGTGACGCGGAGGGTGGCGAGGGGGGTGACGGGTGGGTTGTCAACGGCGTAGGGGGTGCCGTCGTGTTTGCGGAACTCGACCACGGCCTGCACGGACATCGGCACCAGCACGAGTTCGAACTCTTTGCCGGCGTCGCCGGGCGCGCCGATGACCACCCGGTCGGCCCGCCACGAATCGCCGTCGAACGTGAGGATCTTCTCCCAGTAGTACTTGCTGTCCCCCGGGACCCGGATGAACAGTCCGACCTCCCGGCCCGGCGGTTTGCTGCCGTACCCGGTGATGTCCGCGCACTGCGGCACCGACGTGGCGCTGGTCAGCTGGAAGGCGACCGGTGTCGGGGAAACGGAGGGCGAGGCCGCCGGTGGCGGCGCACTGGCGGTGGCGGCGGGGGCGTCGTCGGGCAGCAACCGGTCCAGGAGCGCGGGGGTCACGCCGATGAGGGCGGCCAGGACGACGCCGAGGAAGGTCCACTGGGCAGCGCCCCAGGGCCGCCGGGGCCGGGTGTTCTCCGGTACAGACATCCTTTGTGGATACCGCACGCGGGCGATGTGCGCCATCGCCCGCGAGCGGTGAACCCGGCCGCTGTCAGCGAAGGACGGCCTCGGCCAGGGTCGTCGGCGTGCCGCCGTCCCATACACCGGTGAGCAGGAGGCCGCCGCCGGTGGCGGAGCCGAGCACGCGATGCACGGTCAGTTCGACGGCGCCGGTGACGATGCGGGTGGGGTCGCCGTCGGTGGTCCGGTCGATCGGGCCGACGACCGGGACGGCCGTGTCCGGGGCGCCGGTGCCGCGCAGGGACATGGCCGGGGCGCGGCGCTCCTGGCGGCCGTCCACCTCGAGGAACTCCTCGGCCTCGCCGCCGCCGGTGAGGATCGCGGTGGCCAGGGCCTGGAGGTACACCGGGTCGCCGGTGGCGTCGTACACCCAGCGCTTGCCGAGCACGGAGTGCTCGGTGGTGCCGACGAGCCACGGCTCGCCGCCGGCCAGCGGCGCGCCCCGGTAGGTGAGCGGGACGTGCAGCACCGGGCCGTCGCCGGCCTGGACCAGGATCGTCTCGACGCCGACCTCGCCGTCGGGGTCGTCGAAGCGGCAGGCGGTCACCCGTCGCACGCCCGGCTCCGCCGGTCCCTGGTACCAGGAACGGGTGGGCAGCCACGAGTCGATCAGTTCGAGCTTGGTCGGTTGGATGTCCGCACGGTACAGAAGCGCCATGTCCGGCATCGTAGACGTGCCCGGCGGGATCGTTCCGCGGCCGCTGTCACACGGGACAGCGCAAACACGGCCCCGGGCGTACCCCCGGCTTGTAGGTTCGATGGGTGGCCACCCTGCTGGCGGTGAGCGTAGGCCTGCCCAAGGACGTCGACTGGCACGGGCGCACGGTGTACACCGGGGTGTGGAAACAGCCTGTGGACGGCCCCGTTCTGCTGCGCCGGCTGAACCTCGACGGCGACGGCCAGGGCGACCTCGGCGGGCACGGCGGCGAGCAGCGCGCGGTGCTGGTCTACCAGCAGGACTCCTACCGCCACTGGGCGCGGGAGCTGGGCCGTGACGACCTGGTGCCCGGCCAGTTCGGCGAGAACTTCACCGTCGACGGGCTGCCCGACGACGAGGTGTGCATCGGGGACCGCTACCGCATCGGCGAGGCCGTGGTGGAGGTGACGCAGCCGCGGGTGACCTGCTACCGGGTCGGGCTGCGGATGAACGAGCCGCGCATGGCGGCGCTGATGGTCGCCCACCACCGGCCGGGCTTCTACCTGCGGGTGCTGGCCGAGGGCCTGGTGCAGGCGGGCGACGAGTTCGTGAAACTGTCCACCGGGCCCGAGGCGATGACGGTGGCCGAGCTGGACGCCCTGCTGTACCTGCCGGGCCGCAAGCGCGACGGCGCCGCGCGGGCGCTGCGGATTCCCGCGCTCAGCCCCGGCTGGCAGGCCTCGATGCGCGGGCTGCTCGACCAGCCCGGCGGGCAGCCCGGCAACGCGGGGCTGGAGACGACCGCGGCCCCGCCGGCGTGGGCCGGGTTCCGGCCGCTGACCGTCACCGCGCTCGACGAGGAGACGCGGGACGTGTTCTCGCTGCGCCTGGCCGCCGCCGACGGCTCGCCGCTGCCCGCGGCGCTGCCGGGCCAGTTCCTGACGCTGCGGCTGCCCGGCCCCGGCGGGCCGCTGGTGCGCAGCTACTCGCTGTCCGGCACGCCCGGCGACGCGGTGTACCGGATCAGCGTCAAGCAGGAGCCGCACGGCGCGGCCGGGGCGTACCTGCGCGCCAACGCCCGGCCCGGCCTGACCGTCGAGGCCGCCGCGCCGCGCGGCACGTTCACCCTGGAACCCGGCGACGGGCCGGTGCTGCTGCTGTCGGCGGGCATCGGGGCCACGCCCGTGCTCGCCATGTTGCACGCCCTGGCCGCGGCGCAGCCGGAGCGCGCGGTGTGGTGGGTGCACGGCGCGCGGGACGGCAGCGAGCACGTGTTCGCGGCGGAGAGCCGTGAGCTGCTCGCCCGGCTGCCGCACGCGCACGTGTACATCTGCTACAGCCGGCCCGCCCCGCAGGACCGGGACTTCACGAGCGCCGGGCGGATCACCGCTGAGGTGCTGCGTGGCCTGGACCTGCCGCCTGACACGTCCGCCTACCTGTGCGGGCCGACGGCGTTCATGCGGGACGTCGCCGCCGAGCTCGGCGCGCTGGGGCTGGACGCCGCCCGGGTGCACAGCGAGCTGTTCGGCGCGCAGGCGGGCCTGACACCCGGCATCGCGGCCGCGCCCGCCCGGCCGCCCCACCCGCCGGAGGGACCACCCGGAACCGGTCCGGCGGTGTCGTTCGTACGCAGCGGGCTGACCGTGCCCTGGAACCCGGCGTATGCGAGCCTGCTCGAATTCGCGGAGGCGTGTGACGTGCCGGTGCGCTGGTCCTGCCGGACCGGGGTGTGCCACACCTGCGTGAGCGGCCTGCTGTCGGGGCAGGTGGCGTACTCGCCCGAGCCCGTCGACGAACCAGGCGACGGCAACCTGCTGATCTGCTGCTCCGAGCCGACCACGGAACTGGCCCTCGACCTGTGACGAGCCGTGACCGGCGGCGGTCGCCCGGCTCAGAACGTCTTGAAGCTGCGGATCGGCATGCGGGGGCCGTACTTCGGCGCGCCGATGCCGGAGGCCTCGATGAGGTGGCAGACCCGGCCGCGCTGCCCGGCGAACGGGGCGAGCAGCTCCAGCATCCGCGCGTCGGTGCCCCGGGGCTCCCCGGCCAGCGCGTAGCAGACGAAGTTGGGCAGGTGGAAGTCGCCGACGCTGACCGCGTCGGGGTCGCCGAACACCACGGCCGCCGTCTCGGCCGCCGTCCACGGGCCGATGCCCCGGATGGTCAGCAGGTGCGCGGTCAGGCTGGCGCTGTCGGGGCGGCGTTCCAGCCGGCCCGCCTGGGCGGCGACCCGCCGCAGCGTGTCGGCCCGGCGCTGCTCCAGGCCCAGCGGGTGGAACTCGTAGTACGGGGTGGCGGCGACGACGTCCGGGTCGGGCGGCAGCCACAGGTTCTCGACCGGGCCGGGGGCCTTCGTGCCGAGCTTGCGCACGATCGCCGAGTACGCGCGGTACGCCTCGGTGCCGGTGACCTTCTGCTCGCAGACCGCGCGCAGCAGCCGGGGGAACGCCAGGCGGGTCGCCGGCAGGCGCAGCCCCGCGTGCTCGCGGGCGAGCCGGGCGACCAGCGGGTGCGCCTTCGACAGCGCGGCGAACCCGGTGACGTCGTCGCGGAGCCCGGCGATGGCGTCGGCCCGCTCGGCGAGCCAGGCCGCGCCCGCGCCGTACGCCTCGACGTGCAGGAACCGCCCGACTGCCCGCAGCGCGAGGCTGCCCGGACCCTCGGGGGTCCGGGCAGCCAGCCAGTAGACGCCGTCGACCCAGCGTGAGCAGGGGTCGTGCCGACCGAGGCTGAGCTGCGCGAGCGTGCCGGCGATGTCGTATCGCTCAGGCAGCTCGTGTCGCTCGGTCACGGCATCGAATCTGCCACGCTCAGCCGGCCAGCCACAGTGCGGGGGTGGTGGCGGGCTCCCAGCCGGTCAGCGAGGTGTGCGCCTGCCGGCAGGTGTACACGACACCCTGGTAGGTCACCTTGGCGCCGGTGGCGTAGCCGGTGTTGGGCGCCCAGGCCGGGTACGAGCCGGTCGGGCTGGTGCTCGGCGATGCCGACGGGGACGCGCTGGGCGACCTGCTCGGCGAGGCCGACGGGCTGGGCGAGGCGCTGGGCGACGTGCTGGGGGACGCGCTCGGCGAGACGGACGGCGACGGGACGGTGCCGCCGATCACCACGTCGGCGCACGAGTAGAACGCCTCCGGGCTGTCCGAACGCTGCCAGATCATGTAGATCAGGTGGCGGCCGGGGTGCCCGGACGGGATCGTGCCGGCCAGGTTGTAGTAGCCGTCGGTCACCGCCGGGTTGGTGACGGTCAGGAACGGGCTGGCCTCCAGGTCGCCCCAGCGCAGCGGGGTCGACGGGTTGTACCCGGGCCGGGTGACGTACAGCTGCCAGGTGCCCAGGTGCGGGGCGGTGGCGCGGATCTTGAAGGTGTACGCCCCGGACGCGGGCAGCGTGGTGGTCGGCCAGTCGCCGCGGCCGAGGTCGAGCCCGGCGTACTTGCTGCGGTTGGCGCTGCACAGCCTGCCGTCGGGGATGATGCTGCGGTGCTGCCCGGCGGCGTTGGCGATGTTCACCTCGTTCCAGTCGTACAGGGGCTGCGTGCCGCCGAGCGCGACGACGGCCTTGCATGCGTCGGTGTCGGGCGACTCGGGGCCTTCCAGGTAACACGTGTAGACGCGGCTGGCGGGCGTGACCATGGTCCCGTGGCTGGCCGCGGGCGTGATCAGGGCGACCACGGCGAGGGTCGGGGCGAGGACCAGGACCGTCGTGGCGAGGGCAGCGCGGGTTGCGGCGCGCATGCGTTCCACCTCTCTGTGGAAGTATTCCAATAAGGAAACTTTACTAAGAGATGAATTTACGCCTCACGTCCATGCTGATCAATGCCTCGTATCCATACCGTTGCCTACTGCGCGGCGGCCCGGCCCCTCATGCGTTGATCATGAAGTTGTGGCCGGGACATGCCGTCGAACCGTGCCATAAGTTCATGATCAACGCGCCCGGCGGGTGGTGGCGGGCGGTCAGGTGGTGGTGCGCTGGGCGGCGAGGGCCAGGGAGCGGTGCAGGAGCTTGCCGTCGCCGAGCAGGTGGCGGAGCTTCTTCTCCAGGCCGGCGATGGGGACCAGGTTCTGCGGGGCGCGGGGGTCCTTGTAGGGCAGGGAGGCGAAGCGCGGGATGGTCGCCGTGGACAGGTCGGCGAGGGTGACGGCCTGGTGCTCGGGGACCTCGGCCGAGCACTCCACGCGCACGATGCCCGCCCACGGGGAGCTGCCGCCGTGCGGCAGGCGCAGATACCAGGTGAGCCGCTCGTACACGCCGGTGATCCGGAAGACCGGGGTGCGCTGCGCGGGCCGGAGCGCGGCGACGACACTGATCAGGCGGTCGGGCAGGTACTGCTTCTGCTGGGTCTTGATGTAGCCGAGCGTGCGCGGCAGCGCGTCGCGGCTGCGCAGCGGCCCGTCCACGATCAGCAGATCGCCGTCCTCGCGCAGCTGCCGGGACACCTCGATCTCCAGCTCGGTCAGCGCCCGCTGCACGCCGTTGGACAGGTCGCCCTCGTCCGCGCCGACGATGGTCTCCGCGCGGTAGCGGGCGGCCTGCCCGGCGTCCACGTCGGCGGGGCGTTCGGCGGCCGTGAACAGGGTGCGCTCGACCTTCACGCCGGTGACGCTGGCCCCGGACGAGCGCTCGCAGCGCACCACGCCGGCCGCGTACGAGCAGGCCAGGCCGGGGCGGGTCACCCCGTCGTGGTCCTCGATCCACAGCCGGGCGTCGGTGCGGCGCACCCCGTCGACGAGCAGCACCACGTCGGGGGCGCGTACGCCCGGCGGGGTCTCCAGGGGTTGCCAGTCCGCCGCCGGCAGCTCGATCTCGGCGTCGAGCTTGGCGCTGCTGGCCTCGGCGGGCCCGCGCTCCGCGCCGTCGAGACTGGCGCCGAAGCCGGGATCCCAGGCGTCCACATGGAACTTCATGAGATCTGTCTACCAGCTCTCGTCTATCCGACCCGCTCCACGCGGGCCGTACGGGCGTCCTTGCTGATCTCGAAGCGGACCGGGATGCGCTCGGCCAGCGCCTGCACGTGCGTCACCACACCGACCATGCGATCGCCGGTGGCGGCGAGGTTCTCCAGCGTCGCGGCCACCGTGTCCAGGGTGGACGCGTCCAATGTGCCGAAACCCTCGTCGAGCATGATGGACTCCAGGCTCGCCGTCGGCGACAGGCCGCCGAGCTGGTCCGCCAGCGCGAGCGCCAGCGCCAGCGAGGCCTGGAACGTCTCGCCGCCCGACAGCGTGCGCACCGTCCGGCGCAGCCCGGCGTCGTGGTGGTCGACCACGAAGAACTCGCGGTCCTCGTGGATCAGGTCGTACTGCCCGCCGGACAGCTCGCGCAGGATCGCCGACGCCCCGTCCACGAGGGCGTCCAGCGCCTCCTGCAGCAGCCAGGCCTCGAAGTTGTTGGCCCGCAGGTGATTGGCCAGCGCCGTGGCCACCTGCCGGTCGGTCTCGACCACGGCCCGCTGCGCCCGCAGCGCCTCGGCCTGGGCACGCCGCTCCAGCAGCGTGTCCCGGGCGGCGGCCATGCGCTCCACGGTCACCGCGGCGGCCCGCTGGTGCTCCCCGGCGCCCGGCCGGGGCAGCTCCGCCGCGGCGAACAGCTCGTCCAGCCGGTGCACCAGCCCGGCCGCGTGCTCGCGGGCCTGGGCGAGCCGGCCCCGCTCGCCGTCGCGCGCGGTCTGGGCGGCGGCGGCCTGCTCCCGGGCCCAGCCGTCCAGGGCGCGCCACGCGGCAGCGAGGTCGTCGCGGTCGGCAGCGGGCGGGACCAGCGCGGTCACCGTGTCACGGGCCGCGTCGAACGAGCGCCAGCCCGCCGACAGCCGGTCCTGGGCCTGCTGGGCGAATCCGGCGGACCGCCGCTGCGCCTCCCGCGCGGTCCGCAGCGCCGTGGTCGCCATGGCCAGCTCACGGCGCAGCGCCTCCGCAGCGGTCAGCTGCTCGCGCAGCTTCGGCACCGGCGCGGCGCCCTGCAGCACCCGGGCCACCTCCGCAGCGCGCACCCCGAGCTGCTCGCGCTGCGCGGACGCCTTCGCGTGCCGCACACTCGCCTCGTTGACCTTGCGGTCGAGCTGCTCCCGGCCGGCACGGGCGGTGGCCACCGCCTGCTCGGCCTGCTCGACGACCTTTTTCGCGGCGGTCATCGCGGGCTGGTCGGGCATCGCGGGCACGGTCGCCACGTGCTGGGTGCAGACGGGGCAGGCGTGCCCCGCCTTCAGGTCCCGGCGCAGCCAGGCGGCCCGGTCGGAGGTTTGCGCGGCCTGCAGCGCCTGCTGCGCCTCGGCGAGCGCCCGCTCGGCCTGCGCCTGGCGGGCCACCGCGGTCTGCTGCGCGCCGAGCGCGGAATCATGCAGCTGCTGGGCCTGCGAGGCGGCGGCGTCGAGTTCGGACAGCTGGGTGGCCAGGCGCGAGTTCTCGGCATGCGCCTCCAGCAGGCCGCGCAGCACCGTCGGGTCGGCGGCGGCCTCCAGCTGGGCGCGCACCTTCTCCTCGGACTCCTCGGCGGTGCCGACCGCGATCGCGGCGTCCTGCGCGGCGGCCGCGGCGTCGCGGGCGGTCTGCGCCAGCGTGGTCACCCCGGCGGGCGCGGCGACCGCGGTGAGCAGGCGCAGCCGCTGCTCGGCGGCGGTCGCCTCGGCGCTGACCTGCTCGACCCGGCGCTGCGCCTCGACCAGCTCCGGCAGCGCGGCGTCGACGTCGGCGGCGAGCGTGCGGGCCTGCTCCACGCGCCGCTCGGCGGCCTCGATCGCCTCGTCCGATGCGGCGGCGGTCAGCTCGTTCAGCACCGGCTCGGTCGCGGCCAGCTTGGCGTTGGCCTCGGCGACCAGCCCGGCGGCCCGCTCCCGGATCTTCTCGTAGACGTCCAGGCCGAGCAGGCGGACCAGGATCTCCTGCCGCTCCGCGGGCCGGGCGTGCAGGAACGCGGCGAACTCGCCCTGCGGCAGCACCACACACTTGATGAACTGGTCGTACGGCAGCCCGACCACGTCCGCGACGGCGTGGTCCAGCTCGCTCGGCGTGCCCGCGAGGGCCTCACCCAGCTCGTCGAGCAGGTCCTCCCCGTCCAGGCTGGACGCGTCGAAGCCCGGGGTGAGCGCCTGCAGCCCGGCGGCCCGGGTCGCGGTCCGGCCCTTGCCGTCCCGGCGCACCACCCGCGTCGCCGCGTACCGGGTGCCGCCGGCCTCGAAGATGAGCCGCACCGCGGCCTCGGTCGCCGACGGCGCGAGGGCGTGCGCGACGCTGCGGCCGCCGCCCCAGCGCGGGGCGGTGCCGTAGAGGGCGAAGCAGATCGCGTCGAGCAGCGTCGACTTGCCCGAGCCGGTCGGGCCGACCAGGGCGAAGAAGTCGCAGTCGGTCAGGTCGACGGTGGTCGGCTCCCGGAACACGGTGAACCCGCGCAGATCGAGCCGCAACGGCCTCATGCCCTGACCTCCCTGGTCGTGTCCGCGCCCGGCCCGCTCATCCGGCGACCTCCGTGTACAGGCGGTCGAACAGCTTCTTGGTCGCGGTGTCCTCGTGCCCGCGGTGGGTCAGGTAGTCCGAGAACAGCTCCGGCGCGCTGCGGCCCGAGCGCTGCGGCCGGGCGGCGCGGGTCGCCGCGTCGGGCAGCATCGACGGGTCGACGCGGATCTCCAGCGCCCGCGGGTACAGCTCCTGCACCTGCTCACGCAGCCCGGCCCGGGGCGGCTCGGCGACGTACACCCGCAGCCAGGCGTCGTCCTCGGCCTGCGTCTCCGCCTGCGCGGCCAGCTCCTCGAGGGTGCCGCGCAGGGTGCGCAGCGGCGTGACGCTGGGCAGCGCCACCGTGCGGGCCTGCGCCGACGTCTGCGCGGTCACCTCGACGATGGTCACGCTGGGGCGGTTCTCCTCCTCGCCGAAGTCCACGGCGATGGGGGAGCCGCTGTAGCGGACCGGGCACGCCCCCGGCAGCAGCTGCGCGCGGTGCAGGTGGCCCAGCGCCACATAGTGCGCGTTGCTCGGGAACACCGACGACGGCACGGCGTAGCCGAGGATGCAGTGCGCGTCGCGCTCGCCGCCGCCCATCGTCCCGCCGACCACGGTCAGGTGCGCGGTGAGCAGGTTGACCGTGTTCGGGTCGCCGAACGCCTGCTCGGCCAGCCGCGACATCAGCCGCGCCAGGTGATCGGCGTACGTCGCCTGCGCCTCCGCCTCGGTCAGGTCGAACATCTCCAGCGCGCGCACCGCGTACCGCTGGGACAGGAACGGCAGCGCGACGCAGCGCCACGCCTCGCCGCTCTTCGTCGTGCCGGAGACGATGTGGTCGGCCGGGTTCTCGCTGATCCGGCCGCGCAGGATGATGCCCGCCGCGTCGGCCCAGGAGCGCAGCGCGTCCAGCGCCGCACCGTTGTCGTGGTTGCCGGCGATCGCGAGCACCTCGGCCCCGGTGGCGCGCAGCGCGCTCAGCGCCCGGGTCACGATCTTCGTGGCCTCCGGCGACGGCGCGGCCACGTCGAACAGATCACCCGCGACGATGACCAGGTCGGGCTGCTCGGCCTGGGCGATCTGGACCACCGCGTGCAGCGCCGCGATCTGCTCCCCGGTCCGGGAGCGGCCCTTGAGCACCTTGCCGACATGCCAGTCGGAGGTGTGCAGAATCCGCATCGTCAGTCCTCGCCTCAGAAGGGGATCTCGTCGTCGGCCATGCCGTTGCGCGCCCCCGAGCCGACCACGGCGAACGGGTCGGTGGCGCTGACCATGCTGGCCAGCGTCGCCCGCGGCGCCGGACCCGCCTCGCCGGGCCGGGTCGCCCAGGCCGGGAACGGGAACTCCACCGCCAGCGGCACCGGGATCTCCGGCTGCCCCACGAACATGGTGCCCGGCTTGGCCAGCAGCACCCGCTGGCGCTGCGCGGGCGGCAGGAAGCCGTACTCCGGGCGGCCGGCCTCGGCCGGGTCGAGCCGGCCGACGACGCGGATCGCCGAGTTCGCGACGATGCGCCGCTCCACCTCCGAGGCGGTCTGCTGCGCACCGATCAGCACCACGCCCAGCGAGCGGCCGCGCTCGGCGATGTCGAGCAGCACGTCCTTGATCGGGCTGGAGCCGTCGCGCGGCGCGTACTTGTTCAGCTCGTCGAGCACCACGAACAGCAGCGGCTTGGCCGTGCCCGCCTTCTCCTTGCGCTCGAACTCGGTCTTCAGCGTCACGCCGACCACGAAACGCTGCGCCCGGTCCGGCAGGTTGTGCAAGTCGACCACGGTGACCTGGGAGCTCTCCGCGGTGGAGATGCTGTGCGCGCGGCGCTCGGGCAGGTCGCCGCGGATCAGCCGGCCCAGGTCGCGCTTGCTGTTGATCAGCCGCCGGGCGAACGCGTTGACCGTGGCCACGCCGATGGAGCTGCCCGCCCACTGGCCCCGGGTGTCCTCGTCGTTGAGCTGCTCGACCAGGTGGTCGACGAACTGCTCGTAGCTGTTGATCCGGAAGCCGTCGAGGGTGATGCCGCCGTCGCTGGGCACCGCGTGCTTGGCCAGGTGCGCGGTGACCGAGTGCACCACCATCGTGTACTGCTGCCGCTCGTCGTCGGCGTCGGCGAACACGTACGGCAGCAGCCGGTCGGCGCAGAACTGCGCCAGCGTCCAGTAGAACGGGTCCACGCCGGTCAGCCGGCTGGCCACGTCAGGGCTGCCGGTCGGGTCCCCGGCGCGGGCCGGGGCGAACACGCTGACCTGTGGGAACGGCGCGGCCTCCAGGCCGAGCTTGTGGTACTGCGCGCGGGTGCGCTCGTCCAGGCGGGTGTTCTGGTGGTCGAGGAACAGCAGGTCCTCGCCCTTGACGTTGAAGATGAGCGCCTTGGTGTTGACCGCGTCGCCACCGAAGACGCCCGAGCGGAACACCGAGTAGAGCAGGAACGTCGCGAAGCTGGTCTTCGTCGCCACGCCCGAGATGCCCGAGATGGACACGTGCGCGCCCCGGCTGCCGTCGAGGAAGTCGGCGTTGAGGTAGACCGGCTGGCCGTCGCGGCCGGTGCCGATGGGCAGGCGGCGGTGCATGCGGTCGAACGACAGCGCGCTGTCGCGGGACTCGCCCTGGGCCCGGAACGCGACCGCGCCGGGCAGCGGGGGCACGTACACCTCGGGCTCGACCCGGGTGACCGTGACCTCGGCCGCCTCCTGCACCTGCGCGGGCAGCATGCCCTCGGCGATGGCGAACACGTCGGAGTCGAAGCTCGCGCCCTCGTGGCGGGCCCGCACGCTGGTCACCACCCCGGCGATGGTGACCATGCCGATGTCGGGCAGTGGCCGCTGGGTCACCACCACGTCGTCCAGCTGCAGGTATGACCCCTCGGCGACCGCGACCCAGAAGGTCAGCGGACTCGCGTCCTCGGTGCCCAGCACCCGCCCGACCGGCGTTCCCGGCTGCTCCTCGCTCACCCGAGGAACCCTAGCGGCCACCAACGACAAAGCCATCGTTCTCGCGCTCCGACAGTGACCAGCACCCCTCCCCGTGTCGCGACCCCGACACCTGCCCACGCCGTCTCCGCGTGCGCGGCGCAGGCCGGCCATGATCGCCGTCTCAGGTCAGAAAGTCAGGTCAGACCTCGCTTTTCGTCCAGGGACGGCGATCATGGCCGCGGCTGATCGCTGTCAGCCGGGACAGTCATGGCCTGGTCAGGCACCTTCCTTGCCCGGGATGACCTCCACCACCCAGGCGCCGGTGACGTTGCGCGGCGTGACCGTGATGGTGACCAGGGAGCCGGGGGCGGGCGGGACGTAGCCGACGGGCTCCGGCCTGGGTTCGTAGGTCGCCGTCTGCCAGTAGAAGCCGGACTCCCCGGCGTCGTAGTCCCACCAGGTCGGCGAGTTCACCTCGAAGCCGTTGATCAGGATGCCGAGCGTTCCCGGGGTCTGCGAACGCAGACGCAGGTCGAAGCGGTCCCGCCAGACGACGGTGACGCTCACCGGGTGAAGCGGGGCGTCGGCGTTGCCGCGCAGCCACAGGTGATCGTCAGGCGGTGCGTGCTCGACCCCGCCCATCATCAGCACGCTGTCGAACTCGACCGGCCGGAGCGTGGCCGGCCGAGCGGGTAGCGGATAGTCGGCGTACGCCATGTTCTCGCCGACCGCCACGCTCATCCATGCGGTCGGTGGCACCGGGACGTGCTCCGACTTCTCCTCCTGCGAGTGCCAGAGCATCACGCCCGTGGCGGTCATCGTGACGGTGGCGGGGGTGCCCACGCGCAGGCCGAGGTTCGCCGCCGCGCGCTCGTGGTCCGGCCAGGTGACGCTGCTGGTCCCGCCGCCGCAGGTGCCGCTGTGGGTTTCGTGGCCGTTGATCGACATCTGGAATTCCAGGGTCCCGTCCGACACGCCCGTGCCGCAGCGGCGGAACAGCCGCAGATCGGTGGTCGTCGGGGTCCACGTGACGGTCACCGATGTCGCGCCCGGTGCGGTCGTCGCGGCGGCCACCACGCGGGCCCCGCTCGCGTACTCGGGGAAGCCCTCGATGAGGCGGGGCAGCGGGCTCGGGGTGACCGCGGGCTGGGGGGCGCCGCGCAGCGCGGGCGTCACGCCGTACCCGATGAGGACCAGCGCGACCACCGCGGCGAGCGTGCCGCCGACGGTCATCCGGCGGCGACGGCGCGTGGCGATCCTGTTCTGCACCTCGTCGAGCCGCATGTGCTGGCTGAACTCGGCGGGCGGGGTCGAGCGGTCGTCCAGCAGCTCCTTCAGGTCGATCATGCGAAGGCCCCCTCGATCGTGAGCGTCTCGTCCAGTCGCAGCCGCGCCAGCGCCTTGGCGGCCTGGCTCTTCACGGTGCCGACGGACACCCCCATCACCTCGGCGATCTGCGCCTCGCTGAGGTCCTCGAAGTAGCGCAGCACCAGGACGGCCCGCTGGCGGCGGGGCAGCCTGCCCAGCGCCCGCCACACCTCGTCACGGGCGTCGACGTGCAGGTGCGGCTCGCTGCCGACCGGTTCGGGCAGCTCCGCGGTGGGCTGCTCGCCTCGCCAGCGCCGTCGCCACCAGGTGGCGTACGTGTTGACGAGGATGCGGCGCACGTACGGTTCGGGGTCGGCGTCGATGCGCCGCCACGCGCCCCATGCCTTGACCAGGCTGGTCTGCAGCAGGTCCTCGGCCTGCCCCCAGTCGTGGGTCAGCAGGTAGGCGGTGCGGAGCAGCCGTGGCGAGCGGGTGGCCACGAACTCCGCGAAGGTGTCGCTGTGCGTCACCGGTCCTCCAGGGTGTCGGTCGCCGGTACTACCACTCGGCCGACCGGAGGGGTTGCCTGCGCCCCGGAGCTGCTCGCAGGTCCCGCGAACCTACCCGACCGGCTCTTTTCGCGCAGGTCAGGGCAGGTGCTGCGTCGAGAAGGCGCCGTTCCTCCATCTATGGCGATGTGCGGAACTGCTGCTCGTCTCGCTGACGCGAGCCGACGATGCCCTTCCTTGCTTACGACGTGGCGCTTTCCTTCTTCACGTGACGCGTCAGGAGGAAGCCTTCGTCGGTGGTGAGGACGTGGGTGGTGGTCATGGGGCGGGGCGGGTGGGGCGGGCCGGCGGTGATGCGGCCGGAGCCGGCCCCGGCGAGTAGTGGCGACAGGGTCAGGCACAGCTCGCTCACCAGGTCCTGCTCACCGAGGGAGCCGAGCAACCGTGGGCCGCCTTCGCAGAGGAGCTGGGTGAGGCCCTGGGTGTGGAGCAGGTGCAGGCCGGTGGCGAGGTCGGGGATGTCGGCGACGTCGGCGACCGGGGCGAGGGCGCGGCGGGCGGCGGGGTCTGCGGTGGGGGAGGTGAGGATCAGGGGGCGCACCGGGGCGTCGGCCAGGGCGGGGGTGGCCGGGTCCAGGCGCAGGGTGGCCGAGACCACGACCAGCCGGGGGTACGCGGGCAGCCCGTGCTCGCCACGCCAGGCCCGGCGGGCGGGGTCCAGGGTGAGCGGGCGGTAGCGCTCGTCGCGCAGCGTGCCCGCGCCGACGAGCAGCCCGTCGCAGAGCATGCGCAGCAGCCGGAACACGCGTTTGTCGTCCGCGCCGGACAGCCCGGCGGACAGCCCGTCGACGGCGACCGCGCCGTCGAGGCTGGACACGAAGTTGACCCGCAGCCAGGGGACGCCGGCACGGGGGTAGAGCCGGGCCAGCTCGTCGTCGTCGAGCACGGCCAGGTGTGCGGCGATCACTCGCCTGCCGCCCCGGTGGCCGGGGGAGTCGGCTGCGGCGGCCGGTGCTGGCAGTCGCACCAGGTCCGGCCCCGGCACTCGCGGTGCCGGCGCTCCCGGCACGCCTGGCAGATCATGCCGCCCACTTTATCGGCCGCGGGCGCGACGCGGGCCCGGAGCGGTGTGCGCGGTCAGGGGGTGCCGATGACCGAGGCGACCTCGCCGTTGCGGCCGCGCGGGCGGCAGGCGACCACGACGAGGCAGTCGGCCGGCTCGATGGCGGTGACCTCCTGCCACGGCAGGGCACGTCCGTCGCGCAGCACGGCGACGACCGGCTCCAGGCATTCACGCGGTGTGCGGCCGACCTCCTCGGGCCGCGCCTGGCGTTCCAGCAGTTCCAGCCCGTCACCGCGGACCAGCAGGTCCGAGAAGACCTCGCTGACCAGCGGGGACTTGGCGGCGACGCCCAGCAGGCGGCCGGCCGCCGCGGAGGAGGTGATGACCGCGTCGGCGCCGGAGCGCAGCAGCAGCGGCTCGTTCTCGGCCTCGCGGATCGCGACGGCGACCAGGCACTTGGGGTTCAGCTGCCGGACGGTGAGGGTGGCCAGCACGGCGGTGTCGTCGCGGTTGGTGGCCACGATGACGCGGGCCGCGGTGTGCACGGACGCCTGGCGCAGCACCACCGCGCGGGTGGCGTCGCCGAGCACGGCCGCGAAGCCGTCCCGGTTGGCCTCGTCGACGTACTCCTGCCGGTTGTCGACCACCACCACCTGCTCCGCGGCGGTCCCGGAGGCCTGCAGCTGGCGGATGGCGTTGGCGCCCTTGGTGCCGTATCCGATGACGACGGTGTGCCCTCGCAAGGTCTTCCTCCAGCGGTCGCGCCGCACTTGGTCACGGTAGTGCTTGGTGAGCACCTGGAACGCGGTGCCGACGAGGATGGCCAGGAAGGCGATCCGCAGCGGCGTGATGACCAGGACGTTGACCAGCCGCGCGGTCGGGCTGACCGGCACGATGTCGCCGTAGCCGGTGGTCGACAGCGTCACGGTGGCGTAGTAGAGCGCGTCGAGCCAGCTCATGTCCCCGTCGGAGCCGTCCTTGTACCCGGTGTGGTCGGCCATCACCACGCACACGACGGCGGCCAGGATGCCCAGGCCGTACACGACGCGCAGGGTGATCTGGCGGACCGGGTCGACCTCGCGCACGGGCAGCTTGATCTGCCCCCGCTCGATCGCGGAGGCGTTCGTCGTCTTCAGCCCGGCCATGCTCGGAGAGTATCCGACGATCAGTCGACCCAACCTGACCGTACGAACGAATTAGTAACCGTCGAACGGCCAACAACCTTGCCGTCGTTCCTGGCCAGGCTCTCTCGATCATGCAGTGACGTAGGTAACAGAATGGGAACGCTCCCATCAGCGCCCTTGACACCCACGTAACCTCACGGCAATCTCATGGGAGCGCTCCCGACCATGTGGTCCACGCCACAGGGAGTTCGATCCCTACGTTTCACCCCCACCGCACATCGACGACCTGAGAGGGGTCAGGATGAGCACGAACCTGCGGCGCCGTTCCTTCGCGGCGATCGCACTCGCTGCCGCCGTCACGCTCGGCGCAGCGGCCTGCTCGTCGGAGGAGCCGGGCAACGGCACCACCGAGCAGATCACCCTGAATGTGGATGTCTTCGGCAACTTCGGTTACGAAGAGCTTTACAAGCAGTACATGGCGGAGCACCCCAACATCAAGATCGTTGAGCGGGGCACCGGCTCGCAGCTGGACGCGCACAACCAGCAGCTGACCCAGCGGCTCGCCGCGGGCGCCGGCGCGGGTGACATCGTCGCTCTCGAAGAGGGCGTGATCATCTCCTACCTGGACAAGGCCAACCTGTTCACCGACCTGGGTGAGTTCGGCGCCAAGGACCTCGCGGGCAACTTCATCCCGTGGAAGTTCCAGCAGGGCACCACCGCCGACGGCAAGATCCTCGGCCTCGGCACCGACGTCGGCTCGATGGCCATGTGCTACCGCACCGACCTGTTCAAGAAGGCCGGTCTGCCGACCGACCGCGCGGCCGTCTCGGCCCTGTGGCCGACCTGGGACGACTACATCAAGACCGGTCAGACCTTCAAGAGCAAGGTCAAGGACGCGGGCTTCATCGACGCGGTGACCAACACGTACAACACGATCCTGATGCAGAAGGCCGGTCAGGGCGCGGGCTACACCTACTTCGACAAGTCCGGTGCGATGACGATCGACACCAACCCGGCTGTCAAGGACTCCTACGACCTCGCGGTCAAGATCCTGGACGCGGGCCTGTCGGCCAAGCTGCAGGCCTGGACCCAGGAGTGGAACAACGGCTTCAAGCAGGCCCAGTTCGCCACCATCGCCTGCCCGGCGTGGATGACCGGTTACATCACCGAGCAGAACGGCGCCGACGGCAAGGGCAAGTGGGACATCGCTGCCGCGCCCGGTGGCGGCGGCAACTGGGGCGGCTCGTTCCTGGCCGTGCCGAAGCAGTCCAAGCACGCCAAGGAGGCTGCTGAGCTGGTCAAGTTCCTGACCAACCCGGCCGGCCAGACCGCCGCCTTCAAGTCGAAGGGCAACCTGCCCTCGTCGCCGCAGGCGCTGGGTGACGCGGCCGTCAAGGCCGCCGTGAACGAGTACTTCAGCAACGCCCCGACCGGCGACATCTTCGCCAAGGGCGCGCTGGACCTCAAGCCGGTCTACCTGGGCGCGAAGAACGCCCCGGTGCGCACCGCGGTCGAGAACGCGCTCCGCACGGTGGAGCAGGGCACCAAGTCGTCTGCCGACGCCTGGACCGCCGCCGTCACCGACGGCAAGAAGGCCGCCCAGTAAGTAACGCCCGATGAAGCCGGGGTGCGCGGTCGAGTCCGACCGCGCACCCCGGCCATGGCAGTCACACGGTCGGCCGGCAACGCACAGGAGTGGTCATGGCAGTGCAATCCTCCACGCGACCTGAGGTCGCGCCGGGGCAGCGCAGGGGCGGCTCGCAGCTGCCCATGGAACCGCAGCGGAGCAAGGGAGTGCTCGGGCGGCTCGACATCAAATACTCCCCGTACCTGTACATCGCGCCGTTCTTCGTGGTCTTCGGGATCTTCGGCCTCTGGCCGCTGATCTACACGCTGCGGATGTCGCTGTACGACTGGGATCTCGGTTCCACCATCGAGACCGCGAAGTTCGTCGGCTTCGACAACTTCGCGATGTTCCTCGGCGACGAGGACTTCTGGAACTCGGTCGTCAACACGCTGGCGATGTTCCTGATGTCCACGATCCCCCAGCTGATCCTGGCGCTGATCCTGGCGAACGCGCTCAACAAGCGACTGCGCGGCCGCACGCTGCTGCGCATGGGCGTGCTGATCCCGAACATCACCTCGGTCGCCGCGGTCGCCATCGTCTTCACCCAGCTCTACAACCGCGACTTCGGTCTGATCAACTGGTTCCTCGGCTTCTTCGGCGTCGATCCGATCGACTGGACGGCGCACAGCTGGTCGTCGTGGGTGGCCATCTCCTCGATGGTGGACTGGCGCTGGACCGGCTACAACGCCCTGATCTTCCTGGCCGCGATGCAGTCGATCCCGCGCGACATCTACGAGTCCGCGTCGATCGACGGCGCGTCGGCCTGGCGGCAGTTCTGGACCATGACGGTGCCCATGCTGCGGCCCACCATCATCTTCGTGACCATCATCTCGACCATCGGCGGCCTGCAGCTCTACGGCGAGCCGCTGCTGTTCACCGGCGGCGGCAACCCGCTGCTGGGCGGCTCCGACCGGCAGTCGCAGACGGTGACCATGTTCCTGATGGAGCAGTTCTACATGAAGTTCGAGCTGGGCCGGGCCGCGACGGTCGCCTGGCTGCTCTTCATCATGATCCTGATATTCAGCGTCATCAACTTCCTGTTCACCCGGAGCCTCCGGTCGGCGGACGGGAAGGCCAAGCAGAGGAAGGTCGCACGATGACCGCCACCGCAGTGCGGCCCGGTACGGCCGCCCCGGCCCCGACCCGCCGTCGCCGCAAGGGTGGCGGGGCCGCCGAGCGGCTCTGGCAGGCCAGCCCGCTCACGTACGTCACCCTGCTGGCCGCGGTGGCGCTGTCGATCTTCCCGCTGTACTACATGTTCGTCATCGCGACGCGCACCAACGACGCGATCGGGCAGACCCCGCCCCCGGTGACCCCCGGCGGCGAGATCGGCGGCAACATCGACCGGCTGCTCGGCAACGAGAGCGCCGCGTTCATGACCGGTCTGGTGAACTCCGCGATCGTCGCGACGGTCATCACCGTGTTCGTGGTGTTCTTCTCGTCGCTGGCCGGCTTCGCGTTCGCCAAGCTGCGGTTCAAGGGCCGCAACGGCCTCATGCTCGGCATCCTCATCACGATGATGGTGCCGACGCAGCTGGGCATCGTGCCGCTCTACCAGATGATGTACGAGTGGGACCTGCACAACAAGCTGCCCTCGATCATCCTGCCGTTCCTGGTCAGCGGCTTCGGCGTGTTCATGATGCGCCAGTACGCGAGCCAGGCCGTGCCGGACGAGCTGATCGAGGCCGCTCGCATGGACGGCTGCAGCACGTTCCGGACCTACTGGAACGTGGTGCTGCCGGGACTGCGCCCCGCCATCGCTGTGCTGGGCCTGTTCACCTTCATGGAGCAGTGGAACTCGTTCCTCTGGCCGCAGATCGCGCTGGGCGACCCGACGAACCCGACCGTTCAGCTCTCCCTGCAGCGCCTTTCGCAGGGTTACTACAACGACTACTCCCAGGTGTTCGCGGGTACGCTGCTCAGTGTCGTGCCGTTGCTCGTGATCTTCATTATCTTCGGTCGTCAGATCATCGGCGGCATCATGGAAGGTGCAGTAAAAGCGTGACCACTCAGCAAGACCCTCAGCTCGCCACGCCGACCGTGTCCTTCCCCCAGGACTTCCTCTGGGGTGCGGCCACTGCCTCCTACCAGATCGAGGGCGGCGCGTTCGAGGACGGGCGCACCCCGTCCATCTGGGACACCTTCAGCCGTACCCCTGGCAAGGTGCTCAACGCGGACTCCGGCGACGTCGCCTGCGACCACTACCACCGCAGGGCCGACGACGTCCGCCTCATGGCAGAGCTCGGGCTCCGGTCCTACCGCTTCTCCGTCGCGTGGCCCCGGGTGCAGCCCGGCGGCCGCGGCCCGGCCAATCAGAAGGGCCTCGACTTCTACCGCGGCCTGGTGGACGACCTGCTCAGCAAGGGCATCGAGCCCTGGCTGACGCTGTACCACTGGGACCTGCCGCAGGAGCTCGAGGACGCCGGCGGCTGGCCCGCGCGGGACACCGCCTACCGGTTCGCCGAGTACGCGGGCCTCGTCCACGACGCGCTCGGTGACCGGGTGAAGTTCTGGACCACCCACAACGAGCCCTGGTGCAGCGCGTTCCTCGGCTACGGCTCGGGCGTGCACGCGCCCGGCGTGACCGACGGCGCGAAGGCCCTCGCGGCCGCGCACCACCTCAACCTGGGCCACGGTCTGGCCGTCCAGGCCATCCGGGCGTCGGTGCCGGACCGGCAGATGGGCATCACGCTCAACCTGCACTCGCTCAAGGCCGCCACGGACGCGCCCGAGGACCTCGACGCGGTGCGCCGCATCGACGGCGTCGGCAACCGGATCTTCCTGGACCCGGTGCTGCGCGGCGAGTACCCGGCCGACCTGCTCGCCGACACCGCCGAGCTGACCGACTGGTCGTTCGTGCAGGACGGCGACCTGGCGATCATCAACCAGCCGCTGGACATGCTCGGGGTGAACTACTACACCCGGCAGGTCGTGGCCGGCCCGTCCGACGACGGCGCGCCGGAGTCGCACTGGCGGGCCCCGTCGGCGTGGCCGGGCAGCGGACACGTCCGCTTCCTGACCCGGGAGCTGCCGGTGACCGAGATGGGCTGGGAGATCGACCCCGACGGCCTGGTGGACCTGCTCCAGCGCACGCACGAGAACTACGGCCCGATCCCGATGTACATCACCGAGAACGGCGCGGCGTTCGACGACAAGGTCGCCCCCGACGGCTCGGTGCCGGACCCGGACCGCGTCGCCTACCTGGACGCCCACCTGAAGGCGTGCCACCAGGCGATGGCGTCCGGGGTGCCTTTGCGGGGATACTTCGCGTGGTCGCTGCTGGACAACTTCGAGTGGGCCTGGGGCTACTCGCGGCGGTTCGGCATCGTCCATGTCGACTATGACACCCAGGTACGCACGCCCAAGACCAGTGCACACTGGTACGCGGACGTGATCCGGCGCGGCGGGCTCGCCGCCTGACGGCACAGCAACCCGGGGCCGGCCACCGGCCGGCCCCGGACCTGCCCAGAACGAGGAGCATCGATGACGACGCAGCGCACCAGGTCTGCGGGGCGGCCCACACTGGATGAGGTGGCCGCGCTCGCCGGCGTGGGCCGGGGCACCGTGTCGCGTGTCGTCAACGGCTCGCCCCAGGTCAGCCCGGAGGCCCGGTCGGCCGTCCAGGAGGCGATCAAGGAGCTGGGCTACGTGCCCAACCGCGCCGCCCGCGCCCTGGTCACCCAGCGCACCGACTCCGTCGCGCTGGTCGTGTCCGAGTCGCAGGAGCGCGTCTTCACCGAGCCGTTCTTCGCCGGCATCGTGCGCGGCATCAGCTCCGCCCTGGCCGACACGTCCCTGCAGCTGTGGCTCGCCATGGCGCAGACCCAGGGCGAGCGCCAGCGCATCGAGAACCACCTGACCAGCCAGCACGTCGACGGCGTGCTGCTGGTCATGCTGCACGAGTCCGACCCGCTGCCGCAGCTGCTGCGGCAGCGCGGCCTGCCGACCGTGCTCGGTGGCCGCCCCGTCAACGTCGACCCGCAGATCTCGTACGTCGACATGGACAACGTCAACGGGGCCCGCGCCGCCGTCGAATACCTGCTGGCCTCCGGCCGCAAGCGGGTCGCCACCATCGCCGGCCCGCAGGACCTCGGCGTGGGCGTCGACCGGCTCGTCGGCTACCGCGCCGCCGTGCAGAACGCCGCCGTCGAGCCGCTGATCGAGTTCGGCGACTTCAGCGAGTACAGCGGCGTCGACGCGATGCGCCGCCTGCTGGCCCGCCGCCCCGACCTCGACGCCGTGTTCGTCGCCTCCGACCTGATGGCCGCCGGCGCCGTGCGCGCCCTGCGCGACAACGGCCGCCGCATCCCCGAGGACGTCGCCGTGATCGGCTTCGAGGACTCGCCCGTCGCCCGGCAGACCGACCCGCCGCTGACCACGGTCTACCAGCCGGTCGAGGACATGGGCCGGCACATGGTGCGCCTGCTCCTCAGCCGCATCCGCGGCGAGGACCAGCCCACCCACGTCCTCCTCGACACCCACCTGGTCCACCGCAACTCTGCGTAGGGTCGTCGGCGACCGAGGTTTCCCGCGGCGCGTCAACCGCCCGCGGCGGGCTTCGGCGCGCTCCGCGCGCCTCCGACTTTCATATACGTTGGCCTATCTCATCGAACCTGGTGGCCGGATTTTCGATGAGATAGGCCAACGTATATCCAGGTCGGGCCGGGGCCGACGCCTGTGCGGAGCTGAGGGCGAGGTTGGCGGGGCGGGTGAGTATTCATTCGTCGTCCGCGTGGTGGACACGCGTTGACGGGGGTCCGGGCGGGCGTGGAGGATATGAGTCCGCCCCATGTCGGGCGGTGCATCTCATTCGAGATGATCGTTGTATGCCGGGTGATGGCGTGGTGTTACCGCACCATTTGCCGGTGATCGGCGATCATGGGTGGGTCCCGGGTGGCGGCAATGGCGGCGCTGAACCGGTGTAGACGGCGCTGACCTGCGGGTGTGCGGTGGAGATTGTCTCCCGCGGATACGGCGCTGCAATGCGTACGAAACGGTAATAGGGCAAGGTCGGGCAGAGTTCCGGCACCAGCCCGCGTGCCGTCGTGGAGAGGAGCCGCCATGCTGCTGAGGGTCAGAGTCGCCCTGCCCGATCGTCCCGGATCGCTGGGGCAGGTGGCCCGGACTCTGGGCGTGGCCGGCGCGGACATCGTCCAGGTCGTGGTGCTCGAACGGCTCGGTGGCCGGGCGATTGACGACTTCACCGTGGTGTGGCCCGGCGGAGCCGGAGTGGAGCGGCTGCGCGCGGGGCTGAGCGCGATGCCCGGCGTGCGGGTGGACGGGATCTGGCGGGCGATCGGCGCGCCCGTCGCCGGGGCCTTCGACGCTGAGTTGCTCACGCAGGTCGCGTCGAACCCGAACGAGGGCCTCGCCACGCTGGTGGACACGGTGCCGGCGCTGCTGGCGGCGGACTGGGCGCTGGCGCTGCGGGTGCCCGCCGACTGGGCCGCCCGCGGATCCGTGGGCATCGACGTGCGCCACGGGGCCGACGACATGGCCGTGCTGGGCGCGATGCGCAAGCGCCCGGAGCCCCCGGTGGTGTACGCGAGCTGGCGCGCACCGGAGCAGCTCCAGCTGCCCGAGGTCACGCCGTTGCGGGCGCGCGCGGTCACCGGCGCCGACGGCACCCGGTACGCGCTCGCGCCGTTCGGGCGGGCGGGGCTGGTGCTGGTGGTGGCGCGTTCGGCGGACGCCGAACTGCCGGTGGCGGCGTTCCACGCGACCGAGGTCGACCGGGTGGCGCAGCTGGTGCGGGCCGCCGCGGCGATCGTCGGCGACCGGCTCGACGCGGTCAAGACACCCGCCCAGCGGGCGGCTGAGCTCGCCTCGGGGGAGCCCGCGTCGGCGGTCTGAGCTGCGCGAGCGTGCGTGCCGTGTGACCTCGGGCATAGCAAGATCTTGACAAGGTCGCGTAACCGCCGCGAAACACGCCAGGCGCACGCTGAGTCCTGTCGGTGGCCGCCCCCATCATGGAGGAGCGTCCACCGGCAGGCAGCACTGCCGCAAGAATCGGAGCAGGTCATGGCGTTGTGGCGAGTGAGGGCGACCGTCGACGATCGTCCCGGGTTCCTGGCGGTGCTCACGGCGAGCCTCGCCCTGCGATCGGTCAACATCCTCGCGGTGCAGGTGCACACCACCGAGGCCGGAGCCGTCGACGACTTCCTGGTCGACGCGCCCGACGCGCTCTCCGAGGACGAGCTGGTCGCCGCCATCGAACGCGGCCGCGGCCGTGACGCCTGGGTCAGCCGCACCGACGTGTACGGCCTGATCGACCCGCCCACGCAGGCGCTGAGCCTGGCCGCCCGGCTGGCGGCCGACCCCGACGGCCTGCACGGCGCGCTGTCCGGCCTGCTCGGGGGCAGTCTGGTGCGCCGGGAGCAGGGCGGCGCGACCGTCACCGGGCACGCCGACACCACGATGCGGCTGGCGGACCCGTTCACCGACAACGGCGTGCTGGTGGTGACCCGGCTCGCCCCGGCCTTCACCCCGGCCGAGTTCGCCCGCGCGCAGGCGCTGGTCGAGGTCGCCCGGGCGGCGCTGACCCGGCGGCTGGCCAGCGCGGTCGCGCTGCTGCCCGACGGCACCGAGGTCGCGTTCCGCCCGGCCGGTTCGGCGGACGTGTCGGCCGTCGACGACATGCACACCCGCTGCGGCGACCGCAGCCTGTTCATGCGCTACCTGGCCGGGACGCGCGGCCCGAGCCGCGGCCGGTTGTCGCGGCTGCTGACCCCGGCCCGCGGCTGCACCCTGGTCGCGGAGACGACCGTCGCGGGCACCGCGGGCAGCCGCGTCGTGGCGGTGGCCAACCTGATCGGCGAGGGGGAGACCGCCGAGGTGGCGCTGCTGGTGGAGGACGGCTGGCAGCGGCGGGGCATCGGCACGGCGCTGCTGCGGCGGCTGCTGACGCTGGCGGGCCCGGCCGGCTTCCGTTCGGTCACCCTGCACACGCACTGCGACAACGACGCGATGCTGCGCACCATGAAGCGGCTGCCGCAGCCGGCCCGGACGGACCGCGACGGCACCCTCATCAGCGCCACCATCGCGGTGTCGGAGCTGCGCGCACCCGTGTGACCAGGGGAGTGACGCGGCTCCACCGTTGGTAGGCGGTCGCACACATTGTGCGATGGCCATGGTGACGGCCGGTCAACCATTTCACTCATGACGTCCTCTCACATACCGCCGGCGGGATACCGTGACGCTCCGTTGACCGACTGGGACCCGGATCGGCCGGTCGACTTCGCCGAGGCTGAGGAGTTCCTGCGCGCCTGCTACGCCGAGCTGCCCAAGCTCGGCCCGGTGGAGCCGCGGCTGGCCGTGGTGCGCGAGCAGATCGCCGCGCTGGGGACGTACACCCACACCCACGCCGAGCTGGTGCACGGAGCCCGGATGGCGTGGCGCAACGCCAGCCGGTGCATCGGCCGGGTGTACTGGCGCAGCCTGACCGTGCTCGATCGGCGGCAGCACCGCGCCCCCGACCAGATCTTCGACGACCTCGTCAGTCACCTGCACACGGCGACGGGCGAGGGGCACAACCGCGGCAAGCTGCGCGGGGTCATCTCGATCTTCGGGCAGGCGGTGCCGGGCCGCCCGGTCACCCGGCTCTGGAACGACCAGCTCATCCGGTACGCCGGCTACCGCACCGACGACGGCATGACCGGCGACCCGCAGTACGAGCAGTTCACCTCGGCGGTCACCCGGCTCGGCTGGACCGGCAAGGGCAGCGCGTTCGACCTGCTGCCGCTGGTGCTGCAGACCGGCGACGGCGAGCCCCGGCTCTACGAGCTGCCCGAGTCGGCGGTCATGGAGGTGCCGCTGGCCCACCCGGAGTACAGCTGGTTCGCCGAGCTCGGCCTGCGCTGGCACGCGGTGCCCGCGATCGCCAACATGCGGCTGTCCATCGGCGGGGTGGACTACCCGCTCGCGCCGTTCTCCGGCTGGTACATGGGCACCGAGATCGGCGCCCGCAACCTCGCCGACGAGCACCGCTACCACCAGATCCCGGTGGTCGCGGCGCGGCTGGGCCTGGACACCAGCAGCGAGTCCACGCTGTGGCGGGACCGGGCCCTGGTCGAGCTGAACCGCGCCGTGCTGTGGTCCTTCGAGCGCGCCGGGGTCCGCGTCACCGACCACCACAGCGAGTCGCGCCTGTTTCTGACCCACGTCGAGCGCGAGCGCCGGGCGGGCCGGGACACCCCGACGGACTGGACCTGGATCGTGCCGCCCCTCTCGGGCGGGCTGACCCCGGTGTTCCACCGCTACTACACCGAGGCCGACCAGCGGCCCAACTTCTACCTCGACCGGTCCGCGCGGCAGCTGTCGCTGACCGGGCTGCCGCAGGTGACCGTGCCGGCCCAGCGCACCTCGCCGGAGCGCCGCACCGCCACCGACCCGGCGGCCGCGGTCTGCCCGATCACCGGCCAGACCGGACCCAGGACGCGCCTGGAACCGGAGCCGCTGCCCGCCGACCAGGACTTCGCTCCGGACGACGACCCGCTCGCGGCGGACGCGGCCGATCCGGAGGCGACCGTAGCCATCCCGGCCGGACCCGCGTCCGCGCCGATCACCGCCGAGCCGGTGCCCGCACGCAAGCGAGGACTCCGCCGCCTCCTCGGCTGAACTGCCTCCTGAACTGCTGTTTCTCACGGCGGGCGTGATGAACCTCGCTGGCGGGACGGGCGCGGATCGGCTACCGCACGTGCCGGTGGCCTCCCGGCGCACGATGTCCGGATATCGATCTTGAGGAAGGCTGCATTCGGGGCGGGGATTGGACTATCGTCGGGGCACGCTGAACCCCCGCCCCCTCAGGAGTTCGCATGCAACGACGCATCGCGGTCGCCGCTGTGCTCGTCACGATGGCGCTCGCGGCCTGCGGCTCCCCCTCGGAACCCTCGGCCAACGGCACCATCCCGGTCCCGACGCCCGCCCCCGCGGTGACGCCGACGGCGGCGCCGACGCCGACCTTCGCGGAACCGAGCAGCTCACCGACGCCGACGCCGGTCCAGCCGACCGCGAGCCCCGCCAAGCCGAAGCCGCCGTCGGGCAAGCCGATCAGCTGCACCGGCAAGGTCACCCAGACCAAGCCCGCGGCCAGCGGCACCGGACCCGGCGGCTCGCTGGTGAAGACCGGCACGCCCGCGGTCGCGCTGACCTTTGACGACGGGCCGGACCCGATCAACACCCCCAAGATCCTCGACGCGCTGCAGCAGTGCGGGGTGAAGGCCACCTTCTGCGTCGTCGGGTTCCGGGCCCGGGACAACCCGGGGCTGATCGCCCGGATCGCGGCCGAGGGCCACACCCTGTGCAACCACTCCTGGCAGCACCTGTTCGACCTGGCCAAGCGGGATGACGCGTACATCCGCAAGGACCTGGAGAACACCAACAAGATGATCCTGCGGGCGGCCCCGCCCGGCGCCCGGGTCGCCTACTTCCGCGCCCCCGGCGGCAACTTCACCACCAAACTGGTGAAGATCGCGTCCGACCTGGGCATGAAGTCGATCTACTGGCACGTGGACCCCCGGGACTGGGAGAGCGCCAAGTTCGGCAAGGGCACGGCGATGGTGAACCACATCATCGCGGCGGTGGAGCGCGACGTGCGGCCCGGCTCGATCGTGCTGTCGCACGACAACGGCAAACCCGACACCATCGTCGCGTACCGGACGCTGCTGCCCTGGCTGAAGGCCCGGTTCACGCTCATCGCGCTGCCGGACACCCCGACCCCGCCGTCCCCGGCGCCGGCGACGCCCCTGCCCTGACCCGCGCACGGACCTCCTACGACGACGTCCCGCCCGGAACCCGGGGCGGGACGTCGTTCGTCGTGCAGGTGCTCAGTGGCCGGTCAGCGTGCCGTGCTCGACGCAGGTCGCGGTCCAGCCGGCGGGCACGACCTGCACCTTCATCCGGCGGCGGCAGTGCGCGCAGAAGCGCGGCGGCTCCAGCTCCCGGGCCGCCCGGCAGCCGTCGTGCGCGGCGCCGCCGCCGGGTTCACCGCAGCGGTCGCAGTACGTCGTCTCCACGGCCGGCCTCACAGCGTCGCGGACAGCGCCTTGACCGGCATCTTGAGCTCGGCCAGCAGCTCAAGGTCCGAGGTCGCGGGCCGGCCCAGGGTGGTCAGGTAGTTGCCGACGATCACCGCGTTGATGCCGCCCAGCAGGCCCTCGCGGGTGCCCAGGTCGCCCAGGGTGATCTCGCGGCCGCCCGCGTACCGCAGGATGGTGCGCGGCAGCGCCAGCCGGAACGCGGCGATGGCCCGCAGCGCGTCCTTGGGGTCCATCACCGGCTGGTCGCCCAGC
Source organism: Catellatospora coxensis (assembly GCF_016862635.1). Lineage (GTDB taxonomy): Bacteria > Actinomycetota > Actinomycetes > Mycobacteriales > Micromonosporaceae > Catellatospora > Catellatospora coxensis. Next base: position 89,330 of record NZ_BONI01000022.1, read on the forward strand.
GGGGTGCCCGGCCGCGGGTTGAGGAAGTTCAGCGGGACCTCGTCCGGCTCCAGCTCGGCGAGCTGCGCCGCGAACTCGGCGCGCTGCTCCAGGGTCTCGCCGAGGCCGATGATGCCGCCGCAGCACACCTCCATGCCGGAGTCGCGCACCATCTTCAGGGTGCTCCAGCGCTCCTCCCACGAGTGCGTGGTGACCACGTTCGGGAAGTACGACCGGCAGGTCTCCAGGTTGTGGTTGTAGCGGTGCACGCCCATGTCCACCAGGTCGTCGACCTGCTCCTGGCTCAGCATGCCCAGGCTCGCCGCCACGTTGATGTCGACGGCCTCCTTGATCGCCTTCACGCCGTCGCGCATCTGCTGCATGAGCTTGGCGTCCGGGCCGCGTACGGCGGCGACGATGCAGAACTCGCTCGCGCCGGTGGCCGCGGTCTGCTCGGCGGCCTTGACCAGCGACGGGATGTCCAGCCACACCGAGCGCACCGGCGAGGAGAACAGCCCGGACTGGGAGCAGAAGTGGCAGTCCTCGGGGCAGCCGCCGGTCTTCAGCGACACGATGCCCTCGACCTCGACCTCAGGGCCGCACCAGCGCATCCGGACCTCGTGGGCCAGCTGGAGCGCGGCGGGGATGTCCTCGTCGGGCAGCCGGAGCACCTCGAGGATGTCGGCCTGATCGAGGCCTTGTCCCTCGGCGAGGACACGGGTGCGGGCGCGGTCGAGTACCGATACTGAGCTGGTCGACATGGGCGTACCCTACAACGCGGCCTGTTCGGGTCGGCCAAAGGCCGAGTGACTGAGACATGGATGGGTTGAATCATGGGCGACTGGCTGGCGACGCTACGGCGCAAGGCCGACCTGCGCGAACGCGCCGGGTTGCGCCGCGAGCTGCGTCCGCGCGCCGGTGACGACGCGCTCGTGGACCTCGCCGGCAACGACTACCTCGGGCTGGCCCGCCACCCGCGGGTGCGGGCCGCGGCGGCGGACGCGCTGGACGCGTACGGCCTCGGCGCGACCGGCTCCCGCCTGGTGCGCGGCAGCACCGACGCGCACACCGGGCTGGAGGCCGCGCTCGCCTCGTGGCTGGAGGCCGAGCAGGCGCTGGTCTACTCCAGCGGCTATCTGGCCAACCTGGGCGCGATCCGGGCCCTGTGCGGGCCGAACACGCTGCTGGTCGCCGACGCCCACAACCACGCCTCGCTGATCGACGGCTGCCGGCTGGCCGGCGCGGAGACCGCGGTGTTCGCCCACGGCGACCCGGCCGACGCGGCCCGGCTGCTCGCGGCGCACCCCGGCCGGCCCGCGGTGGTGCTCACCGAGTCGGTGTTCTCCGTCGACGGAGATCTCGCCCCGCTGGCCGAGCTGCACGCGACCGCCCGCGCGCACGGGGCGTTGCTGCTGGTCGACGACGCGCACGGGCTCGGCGTGGTCGGCCCGGCCGGGGCCGGCGGCGTGGTCGCGGCCGGGATCGCCGGGCAGCCCGACGTGATCGTCACCGCGACCCTGTCCAAGGCGCTCGGTGGCGCGGGCGGCGTGGTCGCCGGGTCCGCGGCGCTGATCCGGCACCTGGTCGACACCGGCCGCACCTTCATCTTCGACACCGCGCTGCCGCCCGCGATCGCCGCCGGGGTGGCCGCGGCGCTGGACCTGGCCCGCGACGGCGAGCCGCTGCGGGCGGTGCTGCACGAGCGCGCGGCCGCGATCCGGGACACGTTCCGGGCGGCCGGGCTCGCGGTCACCGATCCGGCCGGCGGCGTGGTGTCGGTCGGGGCGCCGTCGGCCGAGCAGGCCTGGGCCTGGGCCGGGGCGTGCCGCGACAAGGGCGTGGCGGTAGGGTGCTTCCGCCCACCGTCCACCCCGGACAGCCGGTCCCGGCTGCGGTTGACGGTCAACGCAGGCGTGCTCGCGGACGACTTCGCGCGGGCTTTGGAGATCATCATGGAGGTGCGGCCGTGACGGCGCTGACGGGGATCGTGCTGGTCACGGGCACGGACACCGGGGTCGGCAAGACCATCACCACGGCCGCGATCGCGGCTGCGGCAACCGCCTCGGGGGTACGCACCGCGGTGGTCAAACCGGCCCAGACCGGCATCGACCCCTCCTACGGCGAGGTGCCCGACATGGCGGTCGTGGCCCGGCTGGCCGCCCCCGCCACCACGGTCACCCTCGCCGAGTACCCCGACCCGCTTGCGCCGACCGCCGCCGCCCGGGTCGCCGGCCTGCCGCCGCTGGACATGTTCACGATCATCGACCAGGTCAAGGGCATCGCGGCCGAGCACGAGCTGACCCTGGTCGAGGGTGCGGGCGGGCTGCTGGTGCCGATGGGCCTGCACCCCGGCGGCGCGACCTGGTCGCTGGCCGACGTCGCGGTGGCACTGTCCGCGCCCGCGGTCGTGGTAGCCCGGGCCGGCCTCGGCACCCTCAACCACACCGCGCTGACCCTGGAGGCGATGGCCCGCCGCAACATCGCCGGCCGCGTCGTCATCGGCTCCTGGCCCAGCCGCCCCGAACTGGTCCACTTCGCCAACCTGTCCGACCTGCCCGAAGACCTCGACGGCCTGCTCCCCGAGGGCGCCGGCAACATCGAACCGGGCGTCTTCCGCCGCAGCGCCCCCGGCTGGCTCAGCCCCGCCCTGTACGGCGACTGCGACGACCCCCGCACCCTCACCGACCTCGACGAAGACTGACCCGCCGCCCGCCCGGCGGCGCCCGCATGGCGCAACTCTTAACGAGTTGCGGCTACCCGGGCAGTCCATGGCGCCAAGTCTTTAAGAGTTGCGCCAGGTGGGGGGCAGGGGCGGTGGATGGTGAAGGTGTCGGGCATGCGGAAGCTGAGGTTGTCGGGGCACCAGGGGGCGCGGAGGACCTCGGCGTCGCGGAGCAGGGGGGCGGTTTCGGCGACGACGACGGCGGCTTCCATGCGGGACAGTTGGGCGCCGACGCAGCGGTGCGCGCCCGCGCCGAAGGCCAGGTGGCGGCGGGAGCCGCGCTGGCCGGGTACGAAATCGTGCGGGTTCTCGGCGGCCGCGAGCCCGGCGCGGGCGAGCCAGAGCACGATGCTCGCGCCTCGGCGCACCGGGAAGCCGTCGAGCTCGGTGTCCCGGGCCGCCACCCGCCGCCAGGTCGGGATCGGTGGCACGAGCCGCAGGCCCTCCTCGACGACGTCGTCCACCTCGACGGTGCCCCGGGCCAGCCCGTCCAGCACCGCGGACTCTCCGGTCAGCCGGTGCAGCAGCAGCGTGAGGAACTGCGACGTGGTCTCCTGACCGGCCACGAGCAGGAAGAACAGCGCCCCGACCGGGGTGTCCTTCGGCAGGCCCGCGGCGGCGGTATGGGCACGCAGCTCACCGACCATGCCGCCGGCCGTGGCCGCGAAGTCGCGCAGCACCGTGTGGAACCGGCCGACGGTCTCGGCCAGGACGAGCTGCCGGGGCGCGTCCAGCGGTGCCCAGAACAGCTCCAGCGCGGCCCGGGAGAACTCCTTGACCACGGCCGCCTCGGCCTCGGGCAGCTCGACGAGTTTCGCCAGCACCAGCAGGGGCAGGTCGGCGGCGAGGTCGGCGTACAGGTCGACGGCCTCCCCGGCGCGCAGCCGTGCGGCCAGGACCGCGACCCGGCGGCGGACCACGCCGGTCAGCCAGGGCCGCAGCGCCTCGACCCGGTCCGGGTGCAGGGCCCGCGCGGTGATCTCGCGGATCGCCGGATGGGAGGCGCCGCCGTTGTTGGCCAGCGTGGCGGGCAGCTTGAAGCCGTACGAGGCGAGCAGGCGCAGCGCGCTTACCGGCATCGGGCTGACCGCGTCGAGGGCGTTGTCGGGCCGGAAGGTGTCCGGGTCGGCCAGCACCCGTTTGACGAGCCGGTGCTCGCTGACGACGACGTGGGGGACCCCGACGGGGTCGGTCACCTCGACGGTCGCTCCGGACCGCCCGTCGTTGTCGAAAGGCTGGTCCCAGGTACGGAACAGCACTCGGACACCGTACAAGGCGAAGTGAGGCAGCGTTCAGGCAAGGGCTTGCGGGGTGATGACGGTGATACCCGTCGGGGGAGCGTCGCCCATCGCGGTCAGCGCGGCGGGCACCGCGTCGAGCCCGATGGTGCGGGTGACCAGCGCGTCGGGGCGCAGCCGCTCGGACACCACGAGGTCGAGCATCGGCGGGTAGTCGGCGGCGGCCATACCGTGGCTGCCCAGGATCTCCAGCTCCCAGCCGATGACCCGGCCCATCGGCAGCTCGGGCGCGCCGTGCGGGAGCAGCCCGACCTGCACGTGGCGGCCGCTGCGGCGCAGGCTCAGGATGGCCGCGTCGCAGGTCGCCGGGCTGCCCAGGGCGTCGAGGGTGAGGTGTGCCCCGCCGCCGGTCAGCTCGCGCACCGCCGCGACCGGGTCGGTCTCCCGGCTGTTCACGCAGGCCACAGCCCCGTGCTCGCGGGCCAGGTCGAGCGCGCCGGGGGAGACGTCGACGGCGACGACCCGCGCGCCGTACGCGGCGGCGATCATCACGGCCGACAGCCCCACGCCGCCGCAGCCGTACACGGCGACCCACTGCCCGGCGGCGACCCGCCCCTGCGCCACGACCGCGCGGTACGCGGTGGCGAACCGGCAGCCCAGCGCGGCCGCGGCGGCGTACGACAGCTGCTCGGGCAGGCCGACCAGGTTGAGGTCGGCGTGGTCGATCGCGACGTACTCGGCGAACGAGCCGCGGTGGGTGAACCCGGGCTGGGTCTGGTGCTCGCAGACCTGCGGCGCGCCCCGGCGGCACGGCTCGCAGCCGCCGCAGCCGCAGACGAACGGCACGGTCACCCGGTCGCCGACCCGCCAGCCGGTGACGTCCGCGCCGACGGCGTGCACGGTCCCGGCCAGCTCGTGGCCCGGCACGTGCGGGAACGCGGCGATGTCGGGGTCGTGGCCCATCCAGCCGTGCCAGTCGCTGCGGCACAGCCCGGTCGCCTCGACCTTGATCACGCAGCCGTGCGGCGGCGCGACCGGTTCGGGCAGCTCACGTACGTCGGGCTGCTGTCCGAAACCGTCGTAGGCCACCGCGCGCACAGGTTCCCCTCCCACCGGGCCGCGGCCGGTGCTCCGGCCACGGTGCCCAGCACACTACGTCGCGTCCCGGGCGACGGGTAGGTCCCGAGGGTGCGTCGCGACAGCGGCGGGCACGGCGACCGGGCACCGCCCTTCGACATGCCTCGCCTGCGGGCACCTCGCGCACCGGTGGACCGTGTCCGCGCCGCCGGTGCCGTCCGCTATTCGCCCGCCGAGTAGGGCTCCGGGCGGCGGTACGCGACGCCGAGCGCGTCGAAGCGGCGCAGCATCACGTCGAGCCGCTGCCGGAAGTCGCCCAGCTCGGTCCGGGTGCCCCAGCCGGCTTCAGCGACCGCGGACAAACGCGGCAGCAGGTTGTACGCGGCCCGCCCGACCGTCGGCAGGTACTCGCCCCACAGGTTGCCCTGCACGCCGAGCACCCGGTTGTCCCCGGCCGGCTCGCCGGGTTCGGGCTGGTAGGCGTACACCTTCTCCAGCGGCAGCAGCCCGCCGATGCTCACCGGCTCGCCGGGCGCGTCGGACTCGTAGTAGTCGAGGTAGACGTGCTCGCACGGGGTGGCGACGACGTCATGCCCGGCCCGCAGCGCCTCGATGACCTTGTCCTGGTGCCGCCACGCCATGACCACGGCCTCGGCGGGCGCGCCCCGGCCGACCAGCTCGTCCCAGACCACGACCCGGCGGCCGTGCTCGCGGAGGTGCGCGGACAGTTCGGAGATCCACCAGCCGAGCAGGTCCTCCGGATCGGTCAGCCCGAGCTCCTTCATGCGCGCCTGCGCGCCCGGGTTCGCCGACCACTCCGCGGGCGGCACCTCGTCGCCGCCGAGGTGGATCAGCGGGGACGGGAACACGTCGACCAGCTCGTCGAGCACGTCCTTCATGACGCGTACGGTGGCGTCGTCGCAGTTGAGCACCGTGTCGTAGATGCCCCAGCGGGTGCCGGTGGCCAGCTGCGTCCCGGGGTTGTTGCCCAGCTCGGGGTAGGCGGCGATGGCGGCGGTGGTGTGCCCCGGCAGGTCGATCTCGGGCACGATCGTCACCCCGCGCCGGGCCGCGTACGCGACCAGCTCGCGCAGCTCGTCCTGGGTGTAGTGGCCGCCGTGCGGGGTGCGGTCGGCCTGCTTGATGTTCTCGTGGCCGATCGGCGACTCGTGCCGCCACGCGCCGACCTCGGTCAGCCGCGGGTGGCTCCTCACCTCGAACCGCCAGCCCTGGTCCTCGGTCAGGTGCAGGTGCAGCGTGTTCATGCGGTGCAGGGCGAGCAGGTCGACCACGGTACGCAGCCACGACACCGGCTGGTACCAGCGGCCGACGTCGATCATGATGCCGCGCCACGGGTAGCGGGGCCGGTCCTCGATCTCGATGTACGGCAGGGTCCAGTCGATCCCGGTGACCGGCGTGGCGGCGTACGCCTGCGGGGGCAGCAGCTGGCGTAGCGCCTGCACGGCCCAGCGCAGCCCGGTGAGCGTGCCCGCGACGGCCCGCGCGCCCGTGCCGTCGACGGTGAGCCGGTAGCCCTCCTCGCCGAGGCCGGTCGTGTCGTCCAGGGCGAAGGCCAGCTCGGCGTCCTCGCCGCCGTCGGCCAGCGGCAGGCCGGTGGCCGGGCCGAGCAGTTCCCGGAGCAGGGCGGCGATCTCGGCCGGGGCGCTGACCGCGGTCTGCGGGGTGAGCGTCAGCCGTCCCTCGGCCGGTGCGTACGAGACGGGTTGCGGGATCAGCACGGCGGCTCCTCCGGACGGCGGCGCGGTCACTGCCTTAGAAAACGATTTCTGGAACAACCCTTCGACCGTAGTACAGCTTCTTAACAGTAGTCAAGATCCACAACGGACAGGTCGCCGCTGTCGGGCAATGGTCAGCGATGGTTTGCCCGGCAGTGGTGGATAACGTTTTCCGACTTCTCTTGTGTGGCCGAGAGTGCATGCCCTATCTTCTGCGTCATCAATCGGGGAAACGGTTACGTAGGTCCGCTGTAGTACTGACGTAAAGAGGATGGCCCATGCACCTGTCCCGCCGTCACCTGCTCCAGGCCGGCAGCGCCTCCGCCCTCGGCGCGCTGACCCTGCCCCTGCTCCCGGCCGGCCCGGTGTACGCCGCGGACGAGTTCGACACCCTGCGGCTGCGGTATCGCGACAGCATCACCGGCACCGGGTTCAACCCGGCCGTCGAGCCCTACGCCTCACGCCTGGCCGTGATCGGCGAGCTGGCGACCCAGCGCCGGGCCACGATGACCCCGGGAGGCGCGGCGCTGTGGCCGGACCTGCCGCTCGACGTGTCCTCGTCGGTCACCGGCAGCTACTCCCGCCTGCGCGCCATGGCCCTGGCCTGGGCACAGCCGGGCACCGGGCTCACCGGCGACGCGACCTTGCTCGGCGAGGTCATCAACGGGCTCGACTACCTGCACACCAAGGTCTTCAAGCCGTCGACCGCCTGGTTCGGCAACTGGTGGGACTGGAACATCGGCACGCCGCAGACGCTGCTGGACATCATGGCGCTGGTCTACGACCATCTGACCGCGACCCGGATCACCGACTGGCTGGCCGCCGTCGACACCTTCACCCCGGCGGTGGCGCCGCTGCTCAACGGCGGGGCGAGCACCGGCGCGAACCGCTCCGACGTGTGCCTCGTGGTGGTGCGGCGCGGCATCCTCGGCAAGAACGCCGCGAAGATCGCCGCCGGGCGGGACGGCCTCTCCCCGATCTTCGGGTACGTGCGCACCGGCGACGGCTACTACGAGGACGGCTCCTTCATCCAGCACAGCGTGGTGCCGTACCAGGGCACCTACGGCGCGGCGCTGCTGTCCGGGCTGGCGGGCCTGTTCGGGCTGCTGGCCGGCTCGACCTGGGCGGTGAGCGACCCGAACCGGCAGCTCGCGTTCGACGCGATGACCCGCTCCTGGGCCCCGTTCCTCTACAACGGGCTGGTCATGGACTGCGTCAGCGGGCGGGGCGTCAGCCGCGGCCTGTCCGTGCAGGACCCGCTCGGCATCCAGGGCGACGACCACGTGCGCGGCCACGGCATCGTCGCGAGCTTCGTGCGGATGGCCGACGCCGCGTCCCCGGCCGAGGCGGCCCTGTGGCGGGGCATGGTCAAGGGCTGGATCCAGCGCGAGTACTGGGGCAACCTCGCCGACGACCAGACGCTGGGCGTGCCCACGCTGGCCGCCTGCCTGGCGATCCGCGACAGCGCCGCGGTCGCCGCGGTGGCCGAGCCGGTGAACCACCGCCTGCTCGCCGCCCAGGACCAGGCTGTGCACCGCCGCGCGGGCTGGGCCGCCTCGATCGCCATGTGCTCCCAGCGCACCACCTACTACGAGACCGGCAACGGCGAGCACCTCAAGGGCTGGCACACCAACAACGGCATGCTGTCGTACTGGGGCTCGACCTGGGGCAACGGGCAGTACTCGGACGCGTTCTGGCCGACCGTCGACCCGTACCGGCTGCCCGGCACGACGGTGTCGAAGAAGGCCCTCGCCGACGGCGCGGGCGGCACGTGGGGCGCGCCCGACCCCGGCACCACCTGGGTCGGCGGCGCGACCGACGGCGTCTTCGCCGCGCTCGGCCAGGACACCCGCGGGCTGGAGTCCACGCTGCAGGCCAGGAAGTCCTGGTTCTGCCTCGACGACGGCATCGTCTGCCTCGGCGCGGGCATCAGCAGCTCCGACGGCGTCGCGGTCGAGACGATCGTGGACAACCGCAACCTCGGCGGCGGCACCGGCAGCCAGCAGCTGCACATCAACGGGACCGCGCAGCTCGCGTCGCCCGGCGCGGCCACCTTCACCGGCGTGAACTGGGCGCACAACTCCTTCGCCGGGATCGTCTTCCCCGGCGGCGCGACGGTCAAGGCGCTGCGCGAGTCCCGCTCCGGCAGCTGGTCGCAGATCAACACCGGCGGCACCACCGAGGTGCTGACCCGCAAGTACCTCACGCTGTACGTCGACCACGGCGTCAACCCGGCGGCCGCTTCGTACGCCTACCACCTGCTGCCGGGCGCGGACACCACGACGACCGCGAACCGGGCCGCCACCCCGACCGTGACCGTGCTCGCGAACACCTCGACCGTGCAGGCGATCGCCGACAGCGCGACGGGCGTGACGGCCGCGAACTTCTTCGCCGCGGGCACGGCCGGGCCGATCACCGTCAGCGCCCCCTGCTCCGTGCTGCTGCGCGAGTCCGGCGGGCAGCTCAAGGTGAGCGTCGCCGACCCCACCCGCACCGCCACCACGGTCACCGTCACCATCGCCCGCAGCGGTTACGGCACCGCCTCCGGCGACGGGCGGATCAGCGTCACCGGCCTCAACCCGATCAAGCTGGTCGTCGAGGTCGGCGGCGCGCTCGGCGGCTCGCGGACCATCACCTTCGGCACCGGCGCGACCGTCACCGGCGGGCAGCACCTGAGCCTGCCGCCCACCGCCGACGCGCACGTCCGCGACGGCGGCTACGCGACCACCAACTACAACGGCACCACGCTGGAAGTGAAGAACGACGGCGTCGGGTACGCCCGCAAGGCCTTCCTCAAGTTCGACCTCACCACGCTGCCCGCCGCGCCGAAGCGGGCCGTGCTCTGGGTCAGCGGCTACACCGCCGACTCCGTCGGCACCCACACCGGCATCAGCGCGTACGCCGTCGCCGCCGACGGCTGGACCGAGAGCGGGGTCACCTGGAACACCGCGCCCGCGCTGGGCGCACACCTGTCCACGTCCCCGCTGTGCCAGGTCGCCGACTGGATCCCGCTGGACGTCACCTCGTTCGTGCAGGCGCAGTACGCGGGCGACAAGACCGCGACCGTCGGGCTGTGGCAGGCGGCGACCGGCCGCGCGACGGTGCTCAACAGCCGGACGAACGCCACCCGGCCCGCTTTCCTGCAGGTGGTCACCGGCCCGTGACCCGGCGTGGACAGAAGGGATGAGGACGCGTAGGGTAAACGCTTTCTAGAATCGTTTCCCCTGCTCGTCCTCATCCTTCTGGGGTTCCTATGAACAAGCGGCCCACCATTCGCGACGTCGCGGCGATGGCCGGGGTGTCGGTGGCGACCGTGTCCCGGGTGCTCTCCGGCGACTACCCCGTCGCCAACGCCACCCGCACCAAGGTCCAGCGCGCCGTCCGGGAGCTGGACTACGTCGTCAACGCCCACGCGCGGGCGCTGTCCGGTGCCACCTCCAACGTGGTCGCCCTGGTCATGTACGACGTGGTGACCCCGTTCTTCGCGTTCATCGCCTCGGGGGTGGAATACCAGGCCACCGAGTCCGACCGGCTCTGCCTGGTGTGCACCACGCACGGCGACCCGGACCGCGAGCTGGAGATCGTCAAACTGATGCGCGAGCAGCACGCCGACGCGGTCATCCTGGTCGGCGGCGTGAACATGACCGACGACTACCGCGAGCGCATGTACCGCTACGCCAAGGGCCTGGAGGACGCGGGCAGCCGCCTGGTGCTCTGCGGCCGCCCGTCGCTCGGCCCGGACTTCCCGGCCATCACCGTCGAGTACGACAACGCCGGCGGCGCCTTCTCGGCCACCAGCCACCTGCTCTCCTCCGGCCACCGCCGCATCGCCATGCTGGGCGGCCCGATCGGCAACACCACCTTCGACGCCCGCCTCGACGGCTACCGCCGCGCCCTGGAGGCGTTCCGGGTCCCCGTCGACCCGGCGCTGATCACCCACGGCGACATGAGCCAGGACTCCGGCTTCCGCCAGGTCCAGCGCCTGCTGGCCGACGGCGTCGAGTTCACCGCCGTCTTCGCCGCCAACGACTTCGTCGCCGCGGGTGCGATGCGGGCGCTACGCGCGGCGGGCAAGTCGGTCCCGGACGACGTCTCCGTCATCGGCTACGACGACACCCCGTTCGCCCCCGAACTCACCCCGGCCCTGACCAGCGTCCACCTCCCGCACGAGGAACTCGGCCGCACCGCCGTCAAGCTCGCCCTGCAGCGCGGCGAAGGCTCCGCCCGCCAGCACGTCATGCTCGGCACCCACATCGCCATGCGCGACTCCGTCCGCCCCCTCATCTGAGGAGCAAGGAAGGGCACCTTCACAACGCTCCGCGTTGTAGAAGGTGCCCTTCTTAACTCTTCAGGGGCTGTGAGCTCCTACTTCACCGCCCCGGCCGTGAGGCCGGCCTTCCAGTAGCGCTGGAGGCTGAAGAACGCCACGATCAGCGGCAGGATCGCGACCAGCGAACCCGTCATCAGCAGCGGGTAGTACAGGTCCTGGTCGGTGTTGATCAGCTGACGCCACATGAACAGGCCCAGCCCCACCGGGTACAGCTGGTGGTCGGACAGCATCAGCAGCGGCATGAAGAAGGCGTTCCAGCCGCCGGTGAAGCCGAACAGGAACAGCGTCGCGAACGCCGGGCGCAGCAGCGGGAACGCGATCTGCCAGAACGTGCGCAGCTCGCCCGCGCCGTCGACCCGGGTGGCCTCCAGCAGCTCGTCCGGCACGTACGCCGAGCTGAACACCCGGCCCAGGTAGACCCCGAACGGGCTGGCCAGGCCGGGCAGGAACACGCCCCAGAAGCTGTTGGTCAGCCCCAGGTCCGAGGCCATCAGGTACAGCGGCACCGTGGTCACCGCCGCGGGCACCAGCACACCGAGCAGCACCAGCCCGAACCAGCGCTCCTTGCCCGGGAACCGGAACTTGTCGAAGGCGTACCCGGCCAGGACCGAGATCAGCGAGCTGGCCAGCGCGCCGACCCCGGCGTACAGGAAGCTGTTGAGCAGCCAGCGCAGGAACAGCCCGTCGCCGAACGTGAACAGCTCGACCAGGTTCTCCCACAGCCGCACCCGGGCGAACTCGAACCCGCCGGTGGAGTACAGGTCGGCGTAGCCCTTCGTCGCGGCGATGACCAGCCAGGTCAGCGGCAGGACGGTCCACAGCATGGCGGCGACCAGCACACCGTTGACGACGCCCTTCGACAGCAGCGGCGAGGCCGGGCGGGTGCGCCGGGGCGGGGCGGCCCGGCCGGCGGCGGCCGCGGGCTCGGGCCGGGTCAGGGTCTGCGCGGTGCTCACAGCGCCGCCCCCTTCTTCGAGAACCGGGTGACCAGGAACGACGCCACGGCCAGCACCACGGTCAGGATCAGCGAGGCCGCGGCCGCGCCGCCCATGTCGTACGCCTTGGTCAGCTGGTAGATGTACAGGCTCGGGGTCCACGCCTGGTCGATCGTGGTGGCCGCGTCGCGCACGATGAACGGCTCGGTGAACAGCTGCATCGCGCCGATCACGGTGAACAGGACCGCCAGCACCACCGCGCCGCGGATCATCGGGGCCTTCACCGACCACGCGATGCGGATCTGCCCCGCGCCGTCGACGGTGGACGCCTCGATGACCTCCCGCGGCACGGCCTGTAGCGCGGCGAAGAAGATGATGACGTTGTAGCCGGTGTGCATCCAGATGGTCAGGTTCGCCACCGCGCCGACGGCCCCGGCGTCCGAGCCGAGGTTGAACGGGACGCCGACCTTCGCCAGCGCGTCGATGATCGGGGACAGGCCCGGGGTGTAGAGGTAGGTCCAGATCATCGCGGCGATCAGGCCGGGCACGATGTTCGGCAGGTACAGCGCGAGCTGGAAGAAGCGCTTGGCGCGGGCGTACACCGAGTCCAGCAGCAGGGCCAGCAGGAGCGCGATGCCGATCATGATGGGGATGTAGACCAGGCAGTACACGCCGACCGTCGCGAAGCTGCCGAGGAAGCGGCCGTCGGTCAGCGCCCTGGTGAAGTTGTCCAGGCCGACGAAGACCTGCTCGGGCTCCCCGCCGAGGCCGAGGCCCGAGGTCTGCTCGCGGTGCAGGCTCAGCCAGGCGCCGTACCCGATCGGCGCGAGCGTGAAGGCGAAGAACAGCAGGAAGAACGGGGCGGTGAAGAGCGCGGCGACGCCGTACTGGCGGCGGGCCAGGCCGGAGCGGGTGGGGGGCATGGGCGCACCTCTTTTCAGCAGCGAGGGAGGGCGGGCGGCGCTGCCCCGAAACAGCGCCGCCCGCCCCGTGGTCGTCAGGACGCGTTGATGCCGCGGCCCTTCAGGTCCTCGATCGTCTTGGTCTGCACCGGCGCGTACACCGCCGGGAGCTGCTGCTTGCCCGTCTGCACGAGCTTGAACTGCTCGCCGATGCCGTCGAACACGCCGCGCATGCCCGGACCCCACACCCAGCCGGTCTTGATGGTCGGCAGGGCCGCCTTGGCGACGGCGTAGATGTCCTGGCCGCCGAAGAACTTCGTGTCGAAGTTCTTCGCCGCCACGTCGGCCAGCTCGGGGATGGCGGGCAGCGTCGAGCTGGCGCCGCTGGCCAGGCGGGCCTGGATGCCCTCCGGGGTGGTGGTCATCCAGGTGATGAACGTGAGCGCGGCGTCCTTCTTCTTGCTGGTCTTGCTCACACCGAACGAGGAGCCGCCGACCATGGCCGACGCCGGGTTCGCGTCCCACGAGGGCAGCGGGGCCGAGGCCCACTTGCCGGCCTGGTCCGGCAGGCCGGCCTTGAGGCCGCCCGCGGCCCACGCGCCGCCGAGCTGGGTCCACACCTGGTTCGCGGCCTTGCGCTTCTGCACTTCCTCCGCCGGTACGTTCGTCACCAGGTCCTTGGTGATCAGGTCCTGCCAGTAGCCGGCGACCTTCTGCGACTCGGGGGAGTCCAGGGTGACCTTCCAGGAGTCGCCCTCGATGCCGAACCACTTCGCGCCGGCCTGCCAGTTCAGCGACACGAAGTTCGCCGAGTCGGTCTGGTTCCAGTCGGTGATGCGCGACTTCGGGTCGGCCTTCTTCACGGCCTCGGCCGCGGTCTTGAACTCGTCCCAGGTCTTCGGCACCGCGATCTTGTGCTGCTCGAACAGGTCCTTGCGGTAGAACATGACCATCGCGCCCGCGTCCAGCGGCACGGTCCAGGTCTTGCCCCCGAGCGTCACCAGCTCCTGGATCGGGGCCGGGTACTTCGACTTCACCAGGTCGGTGATGTCGCCGGAGACGTCGGCCAGGTTCCCCTGCGCCAGCATGTCGGGCAGCATCGCGTACTCAACCGTGGCCACGTCCGGCGCGTTGCCCGCCTTGACCGCGTTGGTGAGCTTGCCGTAGCCCTCGGCGCCGCCCGGGATCTGCTCGAACTTGACCTGCACGTCGGTGTGGGTCTTGTTGAACGCGTCGGTGACCTCCTGCGAGGCGCGCAGCCAGGACCAGAAGGTGATCTCGGTGACGGCGGGCTTGTCGGCGGGTGTGTCGGCGCCCTTGCTGCAACCGGTCGCCACCAGAGCCACGGAAACCATGGCACCGGCGAGCGCCGCGGCTGCCTTCGTCGATCGGGTCTTCATGACCGCTCCTTTGCGGGGGGAATCGGATCGTAGCGGAAAGTTTTCGCAGTTCAGAGCCCCGGCCCTGGGGCCCGGACGGGATGCCGGGAGAGTGGTTCAGATCACCGTGCCCGGCGGAGACAGAAACTAAACCGTTTTCTAACACGGCGTCAAGCTGCTGACTCCATCTCGTTGCATTCCGCGCTCGATACGGGTGTTGACCACGCAAACGGATGCGGCTACGGTCCTGAATCCGTACAGCAAACGTTTACTGACGATCGCCTTGGGAGATGCCGTGAGCCACCCGGACCGCCCTGCCGGGCTCATCGTGATGTCGCCGCCCGCGGCGGACGCGGTGTTCCCTGAGGAACTGCTGACCCGGCTCGGTGGATCGTTACGCCTGCTCGCGCCAGGTGCGGTGGGCGACTTCGCGGCCGCCGCCGGGGTGCTGTCCGAGGTGGAGGTCCTGCTGACCGGGTGGGGCTGCCCGCCGCTCGACGAGCCCGTGCTCGACGCGATGCCCCGGCTGCGCGCGGTCGTGCACGCCGCGGGCTCGGTGAAGCTGCACGTCGGCCCGGAGGTGTTCGCCCGCGGCATCGCGGTGTCCTCGGCCGCCGACGCCAACGCCGAGCCGGTCGTGGACTTCACGCTGGCCGTGCTGCTGCTCGCGGGCAAGCGCGCCTTCGCCTTCGCCCGCCGGTACGCCGAGGGCCGCCAGCCGACGTTCGCCGTCAACGAGCGCGCGGGCAACGACGGCCGGGTCGTCGGGGTGGTCGGCGCGTCCCGCATCGGCCGGCGCGTCATCGTGCGGCTGCGCGCGGCCGGGTTTCGGGTGCTGGTCAGCGATCCGTACCTGGACCCGCTGGACGCCGCCGCGCTGGGCGCGGAACCGGTCGGGCTCGACGAGCTGTGCCGGCGCAGCGACGTGCTCACCCTGCACGCGCCGGAGCTGCCGGAGACGGTACACATGATCGACGAGCGGCGGCTGGCCATGCTGCCCGACGGCGCCATCGTGATCAACACAGCGCGCGGGGCGCTCATCGACACCGACGCGCTGACTCGCGCGTGCGCCGACGGCCGCATCGACGCGCTGCTCGACGTCACCGACCCCGAACCGCTGCCCGCCGGGCACCCGCTGTTCGCCCTGCCCAACGTCTGGATCACCCCGCACCTCGCCGGGGTCCAGGGCACCGAGGCCCGCCGCCTGGGCGCGTACGCCGTCACCGACGTGGAGCACCTCCTCGCCGGCCGCCCGATGCCCGGCGAGATCCACGCCGCCCAACTCGCCGTCCTCGCCTGACGACGCCGCCCACCTCCTGCCGCAACTCTTAAAGACTTGCGGCCTCAGGGGCGATGGGAGGCCGCAAGGCCTTCAGAGTTGCGCCAGGTCAGGGGTGGAGGTGGGACAGGAGGAAGGCGGTTATCTCGGCTTCGTAGTGGGCGTGGGCGTAGCGGCCGGCGGGGCCGGTGTGGGCGCCGGAGCCGAGTTCGGCGCGGAGGTAGAGGGGGCCGTCGCCGGGGCGGGCGGTGGCGCGCAGGCGGGCGATCCACTTGGCGGGTTCGTGGACCATGACCCGGGGGTCGTGCAGGGCGCCGGTGGCCAGCAGCGCCGGGCGGGGGCCGGACGGCAGGTGGTTGTACGGGGAGTACGCCCACATCCAGGCGAACTCGTCGGGCCTGCGGGGGTCGCCCCACTCGTCCCACTCGTTGACCGTCAGCGGGATGTCGGGGTCGAGCATGGTCGTGACGACGTCCACGAACGGGACCTCCGCGACGACGGCCGCCCAGCGTCCGGGCCGCTGCGTGTAGACCGCGCCCTGGAGCAGCCCCCCGGCCGACAGCCCGCGGGTGGCCAGGCGCGACCCGTCGGCGATGCCGTCGGCCAGCCAGTCGGCGACGGCGAGGTGGTCGGTGAAGGTGTTGGCCTTCGCGGCGAGCCGGCCGCCGAGCCACCAGCCGCGGCCGTTCTCGCCGCCGCCGCGCGGGTGGGTCAGCGCGTACACCACACCCCGGTCCAGCAGGCTCGGCAGCACCGGATCGAACTCGGGGTCCAGCACGGACTCGTAGGCGCCGTACCCGTAGAGCAGGGCGGGGGCGGTGCCGTCGAGCGGGGTGTCCGCGTGCCAGGCCAGCGTCACCGGCACTCCGATGCCGTCCGGGGCGGTCGCGTGCCGCCGCGCGGTCCGGTACGCCGCCGGGTCGTATCCCGGGACCTCGCGGCGTTTGCGCAGCTCGCGTACGCCGGTGCGCAGGTCGGTGGTGAACCAGGACGGCGGTTCGATCAGAGATTCGACGACGACCGTGACAGCGGTGTCGTCGTACTCCACCGGAGCGGCCAGGCGGACGTGTCCCGCGTCGATGCCCGCGCCGATCTCGACCTCCGCGCCGGTCGTCCGGTCCACGGCGCGCAGCAGCGGGAAGCCGTCGCGGCGCAGCTCGACCAGCCAGTGCCCGCGCAGCGCGTGGCAGGCGGTGACGCGCTCACCCGGCCGCGGCGCGAGCAGTTCGGTCCAGTGCTCGGGGCCGGGCGTCTCCACCGGCGCGGACATCACCCGGAACTCGGGCGCGCCGTCGTCGGTGACGATGACCAGCCGCCCGTCGGCGTGGTCGACGGTGTAGTCGACGCCCTTGCGCCGCGGCGCGACGAGTAGCGGCTCAGCGTCCGGGGCGTCGGCGGGGATCAGCCGCCACTCGGCGGTGTCCCGGCTACGCGCCTCGATCATGATCCAGCACAGGTCTCGGGTGGCGTGCACGGTGAGCTCGAAGCGGGCGTCGTCCTCCTGCAGGACCAGCACGTCGGCCTCGGCGGGGGTGCCGATGACGTGCTGCCAGACCTGGTGGGGGCGGAACAGCTCGTCGTGCACGGTGTAGAAGAACGTGCCCGAGTCGGCGCTCCACGCCCCGGTGTAGTACGTACGCGGCAGCTCCTCCGAAAGGTCAGTCAACGTCGCCGTATGGCGGAACTTCAATCGATAGACCTCATCGCCGGTGGTATCCACTGAGTACGCCAGGAGCGTGTTGTCGGGGCTCAGCTCGCGCAATCCGATCTCGGCGAACCCGTCGGGACCGGCCAGCCGGGCCCCGTCGAGCAGCACCCGGTCCGGTTCCCCGTCATGTCCGGCTTGTAAGAACTGCTCGTACTCACTTCCCGCGACGGTCCGGGTGTAGTAGAAACGTGAACCACGTCTCCAACTGACTGAGCTATCAGTCGGAAGAAGGCGTCGCTCCACCTCGTGAAAGACCTCGGTCTGGAGGCCCTCCAGCCGGCTGGCGGCGGCATCGTAGTACCCGCGCTCGGCGCGCAGGTAGGCGAGAAACCGCGGGTCGGAGTGGTCGCGCATCCACCCGTAATCGTCGGTCCACCGGCGGCCGTGCAGCTCCCGCTCGCACGGCTCGCGCGGGGCGGCCGGCGGGACGTCGATGTTGTCGAGATCGTGCGGCATGAACGGGCACCCTACCCGCCACGCCCCCGGGCACCAAGGAGTAAACCGATGAGCAGCACCTCTCCTGCTCCCAGATCCTGGTTGACCAATCAGTCAGCGCAACGCGTGCGGGCGCGGGTGGCGATCGCGGTGGCCGCCGCCGTCGTCGCGCTCAGTGCGCTCGCGACGCCCGCCGCCGCGGACGGGACGCCGACGCCCGGGACGGAGCGCAGCAAGACCAGCTTCGTCATCGGCATGAAGCAGGACATCGACTCGCTCAACCCGTACGTCGGTGTCGTGTCGGCGGCGTACGAGTCCTACCGGCTCATGTACGACTACCTGATCGGCAACAGCGCAAAGGACTTCTCCCCGACGCCGGAGCTGGCCGAGAGCTGGGAGACCTCGGCCGACGGCAAGACCTGGACCTACCACCTGCGCAAGGGCGTCAAGTTCTCCGACGGCATCGAGCTGACCTCGAAGGACGTGGCGTACAGCTTCCAGCGGGCCAAGGACGACGAGACCGCCAACAGCCAGTACGGCAGCTACGTCGACAACATCTCGAAGATCACCGCGCCGGACGCGTACACCGTGGTCATGGAGACGGCGCAGCCGTCGCCGATCATGCTGAGCCTGGCCGTGCCGATCCTGCCCGAGCACGTCTGGTCGAAGATCGACGCGACCGCGGTGGCCAACTACGCCAACGACAGCAACCCGGTCGGGTCCGGACCGTTCCGCCTGGCCGAGGCCAAGAAGGGCCAGTTCTACCGGTTCACCGCCAACAAGGACTACTACCTGGGCGCGGCGAAGATCGACGAGCTGGTGCTGCGGATCTTCACCGACGACGAGGCGCTCTCGCAGGCCGTGCAGAACGGTGAGATCGACATGGCGCAGGACCTGCCCGCGGCCGTGTTCGAGCCGCTGGTGGGCAAGCCCGGCATCACCGTCAACGACGCCAGGTACTACGGCTTCAGCGAGCTCGCCTACAACATCGGCGCGGCCACCACCGACGGCAAGCCGATCGGCGACGGCCACCCGGCGCTGAAGGACAAGCAGGTCCGGCTCGCCATCGACCACGCCATCGACCGCAAGACGCTGGTCGACAAGGTGATCCGCAATCACGGCACCGCCGCCACCGGCGTCATCCCGCCGATCTACGCCGACCTGCACTGGAACCCCGGTGCCAACGAGCGCGCGTTCGACCTGGCCAAGGCCAACGCGATCCTCGACGCGGCCGGCTACGCCAAGGGCGCCGACGGCATCCGGGCCAAGGACGGCAAGGCGCTGAACTTCCGCATGTTCGCCCGCAGCGAGTCGGAGTCGTCGCAGAAGGACGCCGAGTACATCCGGGACTGGCTCAAGGAGATCGGCATCGCGGTCACCGTGTCGGTGATGAGCGAGGACAACCTGACCGCCGTACTCGGCAAGGGTGAGTTCGACCTGTTCCACTGGGGCTGGGTCGTCGAGCCGGACCCCGACTTCCAGCTGTCGGTGATGACCTGCGGTCAGCGCTCGACCGAGGAGGACGGCGAGATCTCGGCCGGCTGGTCGGACAGCTTCTACTGCGACGCCGACTACGACGCGCTCTACGCCAAGCAGCAGACCATCATCGACCGCGCCGCGCGGGCCGAGGTCGTCAAGCAGGCGCAGGCCAAGCTGTACGACGACGTCGCCTACTCGATGCTCTACTACTACAACCAGGCCGACGTGTACCGCAACGACCGGTTCACCGGGTTCGTCGCCCAGCCCAGCGACGGCGGCATCCTGGCGCTGCAGTACGGCACCTACTCGTACCGCAACATCGAGCCGGTGACCGAGAAGGCCGCGACCGACGACGGCGGGCTGCCGACCGCCGTGATCGTGTCGATCGTGGTCGGCGTCGTCGTGCTCATCGCCGTCGCGGTCATCGTGGTCGTGCTGCGCCGCCGGTCGACCGCGGACGACCGGGAGTGACCCGCTGATGGGCAACGCCAACGGGGGCGGCGCACCGCGCCGCCCCCGTCCCCTCTCCCTCTCGCTGGTGCTGCGGCGCTGCGCCGCGGCGCTGGCCACGCTCGTCTTCGTGGTGCTGGCCAACTTCTTCCTGTTCCGGATCCTGCCCGGCAACCCCGAGAAGACCTTCGCCCCGCGCGGGCGCAACGCCGACCCCGAGACGCTCCGGCAACTGCGCGAGACGCTGGGTATCAACGATCCGCTGAACGTGCAGTTCGGCAAGTACCTGCAGCAGCTCGCCCACCTCGATCTCGGCTGGTCCTGGAGCAAGAAGGAGCCGGTGCTCGACCTGATCCTCCGCGGGCTGTGGCCGACCGTGCTGCTGTCGGGCACCGCGCTGGTGCTGGCCAGTGGCATCGGCGTCTGGCTGGGTTCCCGGGCGGGCTGGCGCTACGGCAGCCGCTTCGACCGCTGGTCGTCCAACCTCGCGGTCACCTTCTACAGCACCCCCGAGTGGCTGCTCGGCCTCGTCGTGCTGGTGGTGCTCAGCCGCTTCGGGCTCGGCGCGGGCGGCATGACCGATCCGCGCTCCGACCTGCCGGTATGGCTGGACGTGCTGCGGCACATGCTGGTGCCGGTCCTGGTGCTCGCCGTCGTCTACGTCGCCGAGTACTCGCTGATCATGCGATCCTCGATCCTCGACGAGCGGCGGGCGGACTACCTGACCACCGCACGGGCCAAGGGCCTGCGTGACGACCTGGTGCTACGCCGGCACGCGATGCCCAACGCGCTGCTGCCGACCGTGTCGCTGCTGTTCCTGAGCCTCGGCTTCGTCGTCGCGGGCGCGATCACGGTGGAGATGGTGTTCTCGTGGCCCGGCCTGGGCCGGCTCACCTACGAGGCGACCCGCGGCCCCGATGTCCCGCTGCTGCAGGGACTGTTCCTGTTCTTCAGCGCTGCGGTGATCTTCATGAACCTGCTGGCCGACCTGCTGATGCCGGTGCTCGACCCGAGAGTGAGGCAGCCGTGAGCGCGGGTTCCCTGGCACGCCGGTCCGGCCGGAGCGGGTGGCGCAGGCTGCTGCGCGACGGCGAGTTCCGGTCCGGCGCGATCGTGCTGGTCCTGTTCGGCCTGGTCGCGATCTTCGCGGACCTGCTGGCCGACCCGGACGGGCTCAGCGTCGTCAAGGCGACCGGCGGGGCCCTGGAGCCGCCGTCCTGGCAGTACCTGCTGGGCACCGACGCCGACGGCCGCTCCGTGCTCACCCTGGTCGTGCACGGCACCCAGATCACGCTGCTGGTCGGCCTGGCCGCCACGCTGATCTCGATGGTGCTCGGCACCGTCGTCGGCGTCATGTCCGGGCACTTCACCGGCGTCGGCGGCGGCCTGCTGAACAGGTTCACCGAGTGGTTCCTGGTGATCCCGTACCTGCCGCTGGCGATCGTGCTGGCCACGGTGTTCCCACCGCAGGTGCCCAAACTGCTCGCGGTGATCATCGTGATCGGCGTGACGTCCTGGTCGAGCACCGCCCGGCTGGTGCGGGCGCAGACCATGGCCGTGGAGGCGCGGCCCTACCTGGAGCGGGCGCGGGCGCTCGGCGGCGGGCACTGGCACCAGATGTCGCGCCACGTGCTGCCCAACGTCATGCCGCTGGTGCTCGCCAACACCACGCTGACCGTGTCCATCGCGATCATCGCGGAGACCTCGCTGTCGTTCCTCGGGCTCGGCGATCCGCTGCGCATCTCGTGGGGGCGCGTCCTCGACATGGCGTACAGCGGCGGTGTGATCAGCCAGGGGGCGTGGTGGTGGGTGCTCGGCCCCGGCGTCGCGGTGGTGCTGGTGGTGCGGGCCTTCAACATGTGCGGACGGGCGCTGGAGCGCGTCCTCGACCCGAGGCTGGGGGACC
>NZ_BONI01000023.1 GCF_016862635.1 Catellatospora coxensis
CCAGGAACATGCCGGGGGTGGACATGACGGCGGCACCGCCGGCCAGCGCCATCGAGCACTCGCCGCGGCGGACCGCCTGGACCGCGAGGTGCAGCGCCACCAGCGAGGACGAGCACGCGGTGTCCACGGTCAGCGCCGGGCCGACCAGCCCCAGCTGGTACGCGATACGCCCGGACAGGATGCTCGGGGTCGCGCCGGTGAGCACGTAACCCTCCACGGACTCGGCCGCGTCGTGCATCCGCGGCCCGTAGTCCAGCGGTGACGCGCCGACGAACACCCCGACCGCGTCGCCGTGCAGCGTGGTGGGGTCGATGCCGGCCTGCTCGATCGTCTCCCAGGCGGTCTCCAGCAGCAGCCGCTGCTGCGGGTCCATGGCCAGCGCCTCGCGTGGCGAGATCCCGAAGAACCCGGCGTCGAACCGGTCGGCGTCGTGCAGGAAGCCGCCCTGCCGGGTGTGCACGGTGCCGGTGGCCGCCGGGTCGGGGTCGAACAGCGCGTCGAGGTCCCAGCCCCGGCCCTGCGGGAACTCGGAGACCGCGTCGGTTCCGGTGTACACGAGCTGCCACAGTTCGTCGGCCGAGGTGACGCCACCGGGCAGCCGGCAGGCCATGCCGACGATCGCGACAGGCTCGTCCGACGCGTCGGCGAACCCGGGTTCGACGTCTGCCGCACCGTCGACCAGGAAGTCGATCAGCGCTTGGACGGTCGGGTAGTCGAACAGCAGGCTGCCGGGCAGCGGCCGCCCGACGGCGGCGGCCAGGGCGTCGCGCAGCTCGACGGTGCCGAGCGAGTCGAACCCGAGTTCCTTGAACGGAGCCCGCAGCGGGACCGTGGTCGCGTCGGCGTGCCCCAGCACCGCCGCCACATGCGCGAGGACCAGGCCGGTGACCGCCGCGCGGTCACGAGCAGCTGCACGAGGCACGGCCCTGTCCGGGACCGGTGCCGCAGCAGTCGGCACCTGCGCGGGGTGCGCTGCGCCGCTCGGCCCTTCCAGCGAACTCGGCGCGGCAGTCGTCACCGACCGCGAATCCGGTCCGATGGTCGGCGTCGGCCCCTGAACCGGTGCGGTGACGGTGTCGAGCCAGTGGCGCTCGCGCTGGAAGGCGTAGGTGGGCAGCGGGACCCGGCGGGCCCCGGGATAGATCCGGTCCCAGTCGAGCTCGACGCCGCGCACGTGCAGCCGGGCGAGGGCGGTGGCCACGCTCACGGGCTCGTCGCGTCCGGCGCGCAGGACCGGGATCGCGACCGCGTCGGAGCCGTCGGGCAGGCAGTCGGCGGCCATCGCGGCGAGCACCCCGTCGGGGCCGCATTCGAGCAGCGTGTCCGCTCCTTCGCCGACCAGCGTGCGGACGGCGTCGGCGAACCGGACCGCCTGGCGCACCTGGCCGGTCCAGTAGTCCGGGTCGGACAGCTCCGCGGCGGAGGCGAGACCGCCGGTGACCGTGGAGACCAGCGGGATCCGCGGCGCGGCGAAGGCCAGCCCGGCCACGATGTCCCGGAACCCGTCCAGCATCGGGTCCATCAGCGGCGAGTGGAAGGCGTGGCTGACGGTGAGGCGGCGGGTCTTGCGGCCGCGGTCGCGCAGCACACGGCAAGCGGCTTCGACCTGCTCCTCGGCTCCGGAAAGCACGACGGCGCGAGGCCCGTTGACGGCGGCGACGGCGATCGGCCCGGCGTCGGCCGGCAGCTCGCGGACCTCGGCCTCGGTGGCCTGGACGGCGGCCATCGCGCCACCGACGGGCAGCGCCTGCATGAGCCGGCCTCGGGCGGCGACGAGGGTCGCGGCGTCGGCCAGGGACAGCACCCCGGCCACGTGCGCGGCGGTGATCTCGCCGATGGAGTGCCCGCTCACCAGCGCGGGCACGACGCCCCAGGACTCGACGAGGCGGTACAGCGCGACCTCGACGGCGAACAGGGCCGGCTGGGTGTAGCCGGTGTCGTCGAGCCCGCCGCCGGACTCGATCACCGAGCGCAGCGGCCGGGGCAGGTGCGGGTCGAGGGCGGCGCAGGCGGCGTCGAACGCGGCGGCGTACGCCGGGTACGCCGCGTACAGCTGCAGGCCCATGCCGATCCGCTGCGCGCCCTGGCCGGTGAACAGGACGGCGAGCCTGCCGTCGGCGGCCTGGCCGGTGTGGACCTGCCCGGCAGGGGTGCCCGCGGCCAGCGCCGCCAGCCCGGCGTGCAGTTCCTCAGGGCCCGCGCCGACGACGACGGCCCGGTGCTCGAACGCGGTACGCGTGGCGGCGAGCGACCAGCCGACGTCGGCGACGCCCTCAGGTGCGAGCTCAGCCAGCGCACGGGCCTGATCCCGCAGGCCGGGAGCGGTGCGTGCGGACAGTGGCCACAGACCTACCGGCGACTGCGCGGCCGGAGCCGCAGCCGGGAGCGCGGGCGGCTCGCTGAGCACGAGGTGGCAGTTCGTGCCGCCCATGCCGAAGCCGCTGACCCCGGCCAGCAGCGTGTCATCGGGCCGGGGCCAGTCCGTCAGCTCGCGGGCGACGGACAGGCGCAGCTCGTCGAGCGGGATCGCCGGGTTGGGGGTCTCGTAGTTCAGGCTGGCCGGGATCTCCCGGTGGTACAGCGCGAGCGCGGCCTTGATCAGGCCGGTCACGCCCGCCGCGCCCTCCAGGTGTCCGACGTTCGTCTTGACCGAGCCGACGAGCAGCGGCCGGCTCGGGTCGCGGTCCGCGCCGAGGACCGCGCCGAGCGCGGCGGCCTCGATCGGGTCGCCGACCCGGGTGCCGGTGCCGTGCAGCTCGACGTACTGGACCCGGGCGGGGTCGACACCGGCCGCGGCGTACGCGTCGCGGAGCACCGCGCGCTGCCCGTCGGCGCTGGGGGTGGTCAGCGTCTCGCCGACGCCGTTGTTGACCGCCCCGCCGCGGATGACGCAGTAGATCGTGTCGCCGTCGGCCAGCGCCGCGGCCAGGGGCTTGAGCAGCACCGCGCCGCCGCCCTCACCGCGCACGTAGCCGTTGGCGCGGGCGTCGAAGGTGTGGCAGCGGCCGTCGGGCGACAGCCCGCCCCACTTGCTGGAGATGATCGAGGTCTCGGGCAGCAGGCTCAGGTTCACGCCGCCCGCGATGGCCGTGTCGGACTCGCCGCGACGCAGGCTCTCGCAGGCCAGGTGCACGGCGACCAGCGACGAGGACTGTCCGCTGTCCACGGTGAGGCTGGGGCCGTGCACGCCGAGGAAGTGCGACAGCCGGCTGGACAGCACGCTGCGCTGCACGCCGGGGGCGGTGTGCTGGGAGGCGGTGGGCACGCCGTCGCGGTAGACGAGCCGGGCGTAGTCGTCCCAGATCGAGCCGACGAACACGGCCATTCGGCTGCCGCGCACCGAGGCGGGCAGCACGCCCGCGTCCTCCAGCGCCTCCCACCCGAGTTCGAGCACGAGGCGCTGCTGCGGGTCCATCGCCGCGGCCTCGCGGGGCGAGATGTGGAAGAACGCCGCGTCGAACCGGTCGACGCCGTCCAGGAAGGATCCCCATTTCGAGGTCATCCGGCCGGGTGACGACGGGTCGGGATCGTATGCCGCCGCCGCGTCCCAGCGGTCGGCCGGGACCTCGGTGACGGTCTGCCCGCCGGTGCGCAGCAGCCGCCAGAAATCGCGTCCGGACGCGACGCCCGGCAGCCGGACCGACATGCCCACCACTGCGATCGAGTGCGCGTCCCCCGCGTCGGGATCAACAGTATGAGTCATTCTCCCCGCCCCACCATGAACAGCGCCGCCGAACCCGTGACAACGAAATGTCTATTGAGACACAGCAATGGCAATAGGCTGGCGGCGAAACGCCCGCGAGGACAACCCCTACAAATCCCCTAATGCGCATAGGGGTGTGCGTTGTTACGCTCCCGGATATCTCATTCCCGTCCCCGGTGATGTGCCGTGGGCGCGATATTCCGCCGCGGGCGGCCACCTGCAGCCGTCCACATCCTCCGGAGCGTCACGTCATGGACCTTGGCCTGAAGAACAAGGTGGCCGTCGTCACCGGCGCCAGCTCGGGCGTCGGCCGCGCCACCGCCCTGGCCCTGGCGGCCGCCGGCGCGCGCGTGCTCGGCACGTACCACAGCAACCCGAACGGCACCAAGGAGCTGCTCGAACAGGCCGAACGCGCGGGCGCCGAGGCCCTGGCGACGCGCCTGGACCTGGCCGACCCCGGCTCGATCCAGGCGGCGGTCGACACCGCGGCCGGGCGCTGGGGCGCGGTGCACATCCTGGTCAACAACGCGGTGGCGCTGCCGCCGTTCCCGGCGCACGGCGAGCTGTTCGAGCACGCCCCGCCGCAGCGCTTCACCGACTCGCTGACCAGCAACCTCGCCGGTCCCTACCTGCTCAGCCGGGCGGTGGTCGGGCACATGCGGGCCGCGGGCTGGGGCCGCATCGTGCACGTGTCGTCCACGTTCGCCGAGGACGGCTTCCCGGGGCGGGCGCCGTACGCGGCCGCGAAGTCCGGTCTGCACGGCCTGACCAAGGTCATGTCGCGGGAGCTGGCCCGCGCGGGCATCTACACCAACGTGGTGGTGCCCGGTTTCATCCCGGCCGACGGCCAGCCGCAGTCGCTGATCCAGTACGCGTCGGCCGCCGCCGCGACCAAGCGCACCACCTCCGCGCAGGACGTGGCCAACACGATCGCGTTCCTGTGCTCGGCCGCGAACTCCAACATCACCGGCCAGGTGGTCCGGGTCGACGGCCACTTCCTCACCCCCGCACCCTGAACCCACTGCTTGCCCTGGAGGGCGGATTCGCCATGAACGACGAGAACGGGGCCGGGGACCTGCCCGAGCTGCCGATGACCCGCGAGTGCCCGTACCACCCCCCGGCGGCGTACGAGGACCTGCGGGCGATCGGGCCGGTGACCCGGGTGCGCCAGTTCGACGGCCGTCCGGTGTGGGCGGTCACCGGCCACCTGGAGACCCGTGAGCTGCTGTCCAGCCCGCACATGTCGGTGGACCGGTTCCACCCGAACTTCCCGATGCCGATCCCGGCGCTGACGCAGCTGCAGAGTTCGCGTACGCCCGCGATCGGGGCCCTGATCCGCACGGACCCGCCGGAGCACACCCGGCAGCGCCGCGACATCCTGCCGAGCTTCACCCTGAAGAAGATCGGCGTGCTGCGCCCGCGCATCGAGCAGATCTGCGCGGACCGCCTCGACGCGATCACGGCCAAGGGCCCGGTCGTCGACCTGGTCGAGGAGTACACCAAACCCGCCGTGGCGATGGTGCTGTCGCAGCTGCTCGGCGTCCCGTTCGCCGACCGGGAGTACTTCGAGGACCTCACCTACCGCCGCTTCGACCCGGCGCAGGTGGTGGACGCGCTGGCCGACCTTACCGACTACCTGTCGCGGCTGCTGCGGGCCAAGGAGACCGACCCGGGCGACGGCCTGCTCGACGACCTGGTCGGCAAGGTCCTCGCCGGTGAGCTGGAGCGCGACGAGCTGGTCAAGTACGCGCTGGTGCTGGTGATCGCCGGGCAGGAGACCACGGCGAACACCATCGCGCTGAGCGTGCTGACCCTGCTGGAGCACCCGGACCAGCTGGCGCTGCTGCTCGACGACCCGTCGCTGTGGCCGAACGCGGTCGAGGAGCTGCTGCGCTTCCTGGCCATCACGGGCGGCCTGTCCCGGGTCGCCACCGCCGACATCCAGCTGGGCGACCTGACCATCGCCGACGGCGACGGGCTGATCTTCCTCAACCCGGGGGCCAACCGGGACGAGGCCCAGTTCGAGCGACCCAACGAGCTGGACGTGCGGCGCACCGTACGCAACCACCTGACCTTCGGCTTCGGCATCCACCAGTGCATCGGGCAGAACCTGGCCCGGGTCGAGGTCGAGATCGCGCTGCGGGCGCTGTTCACCCGCATTCCCACGCTGCGCCTGGCGGTGCCGATGGAGCAGATCGCGGTGCGCCAGGGCCTGGTCTTCGGGCTCGCCGAGCTGCCGGTGACCTGGTGAGCGGCGCGAAGACGCTGCTGCCCAGCGGCGACGCGACCCGGTGCGTCGGGGCCGGGCAGTGCGTGCGGACCGCGCCCGACGTGTTCGACCAGGACGACGGCGGCACCGTCGTGGTGCTGGTCGCGGAGGTCGACGAGAGCCACCGCGCGCTGCTCGACGAGGCGGCGTACCTGTGCCCCGCGTCGGCCATCGCCTTCACCGAGCGCGGCTGACCGCAGCGCGCTCCCGTCCCGGACTCGAGGAAGAGAAACATGACGACAACCGACGCGGTGACCAGCCCGGAACAGGCCGGGCGCGGCCCGTCGAGCCGCTGGACCGGCCTGGCGGTGATCTCGCTGGCCCAGCTGATGGTCACCCTGGACTCGACCATCGTCGCGGTGGCGCTGCCCTCCGCTCAGCAGGACGTCGGCCTGACCGACGTCACCCGGCAGTGGGCGGTCACCGCGTACGCGCTGACCTTCGGCGGGCTGCTGCTGCTCGGCGGCCGGATCGGCGACCACATCGGACGCCGTCGCTCCCTGATCATCGGCGTGGCCGGGTTCGCGCTGGCCTCGGCGCTGGGCGGGGCGGCCGGCAGCGCCGAGACGCTGCTGGCGGCGCGGGCGCTGCAGGGCGTGTTCGCGGCGCTGATCGCCCCGGCGACGCTGTCGCTGATCAGCCTGACGTTCCTGGACCCGAAGGAGCGGGCCAGGGCGTTCGGCATCTTCACCGCGACCTCGATGTCGGGCGGCGCGACCGGCCTGGTGCTCGGCGGCGCGCTGACCACGCTGCTGGACTGGCGCTGGTGCCTGTACGTGAACCTGCCCATCGCGGCCGTCATCCTGATCGGCGGCTGGCTGACCGTGCCGGGCACGGACGGCCGGCACGACGCCAAGCTCGACGTCCCGGGCGCGGTGCTGGGCACCCTCGGCCTGCTGTCGCTGATCTACGGCCTGGGCGAGGCGGCCAACCTGGGCTGGTCGTCACCGGTGATCATCGGCGCGCTGCTGCTGGGAGCGCTGCTGCTGGCGACGTTCGCGGTGGTGGAGTCGAAGGTGAGCGCGCCGCTGCTGCCGCTGCGGGTGCTGACCAACCGCAACAGCGGCGGGGCGTTCCTGGCCATGGCCGTCTCCGCGTTCTGCATGCTCGGCATGTTCCTCGGCATGACCTACCAGTTGCAGTCGGTCATGGGGTACAAGCCGATCCAGGCGGGCCTGGCCTTCCTGGCCTACATCGTCACCGCCGCGATCTACTCCACGCAGGTGGCGCCGAAGCTGCTGCTGCGGGTGCGCCCCGGCATGATGATCTCGGCGGGGCTGGTCGTGTCCGCGGTCGGCCTGCTGCTGCTGACGCGCCTCACGCCGGAGTCGACGTACCTGGTGGACATCCTCCCGGCGCTGCTGCTGTTCGGCATCGGCGTCGGCAACATCGCCGTGCCGATCTTCAGCACCGCGATGTCGGCCGCGGACACCCGCGACGCCGGCATCGTCTCGGCCGTGGTCAGCACCTCGCAGCAGATCGGCGGCTCGATCGGCACCGCGCTGCTGAACACCGTGTCCACCGTGGCCGCCGCGGGTTACCTGCTCAGCAACCCGACCGGAGCCGACCCGGAGGCCGCCGCGATGGTGCACGGGCTGGCCGTGGCGTGCGCGGTCGCGGGCGGGGTGGCCCTGCTCGGCGCGCTCGCCGCCCGGCTGCTCATCGTCATCGACCCCCGGCGCAAGAAGGAGGCCGCGGCGGGCTGACCGCCATCCGCATCGGGCCCCCGGAATTGTTCGATTACCGACAGGAACCATTCCGGGGGCCTCTTAGCACACCACCGCGACAGCATTCCGCAAGCCGCCGGTCACCGAGCGATGATAAGCACGGGAAATGAGTCCCCATAGGGGTTTGTTAGGGGTCGACTCGACCGTGACAATGCGTGATCCTCGCCTTGGCGCATACGCCTCTCCATCGCATTAGGAGAAACGTTCGGAAAAGTATGCGCCACGACCATTCCCTCGACCCCTCGAAGGACTCACGCATGTCCAGGCTCAGCCGAAGAATGCTCATCGCCGGAGCGGGTTCCGCCGCCGCCGGCCTCGCCACCGGCGTCGTCGCCGCGCCGGCGGCCGCGCACGACCCGGGCGAGCTCCCGCCGGGGCTGACCACGATCACACCGACCGACCCGCGTTACCCGGACACGCAGCTGCGCGGCTACAACAAGCGCTTCGTCGGCACGCCGGAGGCCGTCCGCATCGTCGGCAGCACCGAGCACGTGGTGCAGGCGGTCCGCGAAGCGGTGCGCGGCGGCAAGCGCATCGGCGTGCGCTCGGGCGGGCACGGCCTCGACGGCCTGGTCGACGACCCCGCCGTCAAGATTGTCATCGACTTCACCGAGATGCGCGACATCGCGTTCGACCCGGTGCGCAACGCGTTCACCATCGAGCCCGGCGCGACCCTGGGCCAGATCTACCGCACGCTCTACTACGGCTGGGGTGTCACCATCCCCGGCGGCGTGTGCCCGGCCGTCGGCGCGGGCGGCCACTTCGTCGGCGGCGGCGTGGGCCCGCTGTCGCGGCAGTACGGCCTGGTCGCCGACCTGGTCGTCGCCGTCGAGGTGGTGACCGTCGACGCGTCGGGCGTCGTGCGGGCGA
This sequence comes from Catellatospora coxensis, assembly GCF_016862635.1. Lineage (GTDB taxonomy): Bacteria > Actinomycetota > Actinomycetes > Mycobacteriales > Micromonosporaceae > Catellatospora > Catellatospora coxensis. Next base: position 8,570 of record NZ_BONI01000023.1, read on the forward strand.
TCGTGGCCACCGACAACCCCGCCGACCCCAACTACGACCTGTGGTGGGCGCACACCGGCGGCGGTGGCGGCAATTTCGGGGTGGTCACCAAGTTCTGGCTGCGCCAGCCGGGGGTGCGGTCCACCAACCCCACCCAGCTGCTGCCGAAGGCCCCGGGCGGCTACCTGGTCGGCCGGGCGATCTGGAACTGGTCCGACATGACCGCCGACGCGTTCCGCCGGCTGTGCGCCAACTTCGGCGCCTGGCACGAGCAGAACAGCGCCGCGGGCTCCGCGGGCGCGGCCCTGTACGCGTCGATGATCGCCCCACGCATCGAGAGCGGGAAGATCCTGATCTCGGGCCAGGTCGACCCGAGCGTGCCCAGCCAGGTCACGCTGCTGGACAGCTTCCTCGCCGCGCTCGGCGTGGGCGTCGGCCCCGCGCCGCTGATCGTGAAGACGCCGGTGCAGCCGTGGCTGCAGCCGACCGTCTCCGCCCCGGACACCGCCGTGTCCATGGGCATCCTCGGCCCGCCGCGCTCGAAGACCAAGGGCGGCCTGCTCAAGAAGCGCTACACCGACGAGCAGATCGACATCGCGTACCACCACCTGACCCGCGCCGACTACGCGCACAAGGCGTCGGTGTTCACCATCGCCTCGTACGGCGGCCGGATCAACGCCCTGGCCCCGAACGCCACGGCGACGGCACACCGCCGCTCGATCATGCTCGGCTCGGTGTTCAGCTGCTGGGACGTGCCCGCCGACGACCAGCGCCACCTCGACTGGAACCGGTCGTTCTTCCGCGACCTGTACGCCTCGACCGGCGGCGTGCCCGCGCCGAGCGACGCCAACGAGGGCTGCTACATCAACTGGCCGGACGTGGACCTGGTCGACCCGGCGCACAACTCCAGCGGGGTCGGCGCGCTGGAGCTGTACTACGGCGCGAACCTGCCCCGGCTGCGGCGAGTCAAGGCGAAGTACGACCCGTGCGGGGTGTTCCAGCACACCCTGAGCATCCGCTGATCGACGGTGGCGCGGCGGTGCTCCGCCGCGCCACCCCCGTCCCGAACGGAGTGCCGATGACCGAACACGGCCCCTACCACGGCAAGGTCGCCGTCGTGACCGGCGGCGCGGGCGGCATCGGCGCCGCCTGCGCGTCACGCCTCGCCCGCGGCGGCGCGCACGTCGTCGTCGCCGACATCGACACCGAACGCGGCAGCGCCGTCGCCGCCCGGATCGGCGGTGAGTTCGTCGCCGCCGACGTCACCCGGCTCGCCGACAACACCGCGCTGTTCGACACGGCCGCGGCCCGGTTCGGCCGGCTCGACGTCGTGCACCTCAACGCCGGGATCATCGGCGGCACCGCCCCCGGCGACGGCTTCGACGTCGACCGCTACCGCCACATCGTCGCCACCAATCTGGACTCGGTGGTCTTCGGCGTCCAGGCGGCCCTGCCGCACCTGCGCGCCACCGCCGGCGCGGTCGTCGTGACGGCCAGCGCCGCCGCGCTGCGCCCCTCCATCGAGGTGCTCTACTCCGCGACCAAGAGCGCCGTGATCGGCCTGGTCCGCTCGCTGGCCCCGGTGCTCGCCGCGGACGGCGTCACCGTCAACGCGCTGTGCCCCGGCCTGGTCGACACCCCGATGATCGCCGCCCGGCAGGAGGCGATCCGCGCCGCGGGGGTGCCCGTCGCCGATCCCGCGCTGGTCGCCGACGCACTGGAGGCGGTGCTGGCCGCCCGCGGCACCGGCGAGGCGTGGCTGGTCATGGCCGACCGCGACGTCGCCCCGTTCCCGTTCCCCGACCTGCCCGTGCCGGGCGCGCACCGGTTGCGCTACCGCGACGGCGTCCTGGTCACCGACCACAGTTAGGAGAGACCATGCCGAGCAGCCGTGCCGCCGTGCTGCGGGCCGAAGGCGGCCCGTTCGAGATCGAGGACGTCCTGATCGAGCCGCCGCGGCCCACCGAGGTGCTGGTCCGGGTCGTCGCCACCGGCCTGTGCCACACCGACCTGCTGGCCCGCGACCAGGTCCTGCCGCCCGGACCGCCCGCGGTGCTCGGCCACGAGGGCAGCGGCGTGGTCGAGGCCGTCGGCGCGGGCGTGCGCTCGGTGGCGGTCGGCGACCCGGTCGTGCTCGCCCCGGCGAGCTGCGGGCGCTGCGTCAACTGCCTCGGCGCGCACCCCATGCAGTGCCGGACCTTCCTCGGCCTCAACCTGCGTGGCCGCCGCCCGGACGGCAGCACCGCCTACCGCGGCGCGGACGGCACGGAACTCGGCGGCCACTTCTTCGGGCAGTCCTCGTTCAGCGGCCTGGTCGTCGCCGATGAGCGCAGCGTCGTGCGGGTGCGCCCGGACGCGCCGCTGGACCTGCTCGGGCCGCTGGGCTGCGGCCTGCAGACGGGCGCGGGAGCGGTGTTCAACGTGCTCGAGCCGCGGCCGGCGAGCAGCATCGCGGTCTTCGGCGCGGGCGCGGTCGGCCTGGCCGCGGTGATGGCCGCGGCCGTCGCGGGCTGCCGGGACATCGTCGTCGTCGACCTGCACCCCGGCCGACTCGCGCTGGCCGCCGAGCTCGGCGCGACCGCCGGGTACGACGCCGCGGACGACGACGTCGTCAAGCAGATCACCGAGGCGACCGGCGGCGGGGTGGACCACGCCGTGGACGCGGTGGGGCTGCCGCAGACGGTGCGCAGCGCCGTCGACGTGCTCAACGTCGGCGGCAGCGCCGCGGTCGTCGGCTCGGCGGGCACCGGGCGGGAGGTGTCGCTGGACATCTCGCGGCTGTTCGGCCGCACGGTCACCGGCGTGGTGGAGGGCGACAGCGTGCCCGGCATCCTCATCCCGCAGCTGGTCGACCTGTTCCTGGCGGGCCGCTTCCCCCTCGACAAGCTGATCACCCGGTACGGCCTCGCGCAGGTCAACGAGGCCGCCGCCGACGCCGCGGCGGGTCGCGTGGTCAAGCCGGTGCTCACGCACTGAACGCGAAGTTCGCCGTCCCCAGCGTGTCCGGCACCGGGTGCCCCGCCCCGGTGCCGTAAAAATGCTGTGAAGCGCACTGAATCAGCGCGACATCACCCGCAAACTCCGAAGTTAACTTGAATCGGTCCAGATTATGGCATTATTGGGTAGGTGACAGGCTTCGAGGCGCAGCTGCGGGCGGTCTCCCTGCGGGTGACCAAGCCCCGGCTCGCCGTGCTCGCCGTGCTCGGCGAGCACCCGCACGTCGACACCGAGACGGTGATCGCCCTGGTCCGCGCCGAGCATCCCGCGGTCTCCCACCAGACCGTGTACGACGTCCTGCGCGCGCTCACCGAAGCCGGCCTGGTGCGGCGCATCCAGCCGGCCGGCGCGGTCGCCCGCTACGAGTCGCGCGTCGGCGACAACCACCACCACGTCGTGTGCCGCTCCTGCGGCGCCATCGCCGACGTCGACTGCGCGGTCGGCGAAGCCCCCTGTCTCACCGCGTCGGACGACCACGGCTTCGTGGTCGACGAGGCGGAGGTCGTGTACTGGGGCGTCTGCCCCGGCTGCGCGACCGAACACAGTTCCCAGTGATCGGCCAGTTCGGAGGAAGCAGATGAGCGACACCCAGGAAAACATGCCTGCCAGTGCGCAGGGCGTGGCGGAGAAGACGGCGGCCGGCTGCCCGGTCGCGCACGACTCGGTGACCGCGCACGGCAGCGAGAGCGAGAACCCGGCGATCCCGTCGCCGACCCCGAAGACCGGGGGCCGCCCGCGCACCAACCGCGACTGGTGGCCCAACCAGCTCGACCTGTCGGTGCTGCACGCCCACTCGGCCAAGGGCAACCCGCTGGACGAGGACTTCAGCTACGCCGCGGCGTTCGGCAAGCTCGACGTCGAGGCGCTCAAGCGCGACATCACCGAGGTCCTCACCACCTCGCAGGACTGGTGGCCGGCCGACTTCGGCCACTACGGCGGGCTGATGATCCGGTTGAGCTGGCACGCCGCCGGCACCTACCGCATCCACGACGGGCGCGGCGGCGCGGGCGACGGCGGGCAGCGCTTCGCCCCGCTCAACAGCTGGCCGGACAACGCCAACCTGGACAAGGCCCGGCGGCTGCTGTGGCCGGTCAAGCAGAAGTACGGCCAGCAGGTCTCCTGGGCCGACCTGCTCGTGCTCGCCGGCAACGTGGCCCTGGAGTCGATGGGCTTCAAGACCTTCGGCTTCGGCTTCGGCCGCGAGGACGTCTGGGAGCCCGAGGAGATCTTCTGGGGCCCCGAGGACGCCTGGCTGGGCGACGAGCGCTACGTCTCCGAGAAGGAGATGGCCGCCGGTGTCGGCGCGACCGAGATGGGCCTCATCTACGTCAACCCGGAGGGCCCCAACGGCAACGCGAACCCGGCCGCGGCGGCGCACTTCATCCGCGAGACGTTCGCCCGGATGGCGATGAACGACGAGGAGACCGTCGCCCTCATCGCCGGCGGCCACACCTTCGGCAAGACCCACGGCGCGGCCGTCGCCGGTGACCACGTCGGCCCGGAGCCGGAGGGCGCCCCGCTGGAGGCGCAGGGCCTGGGCTGGCTGAGCAGCAACGGCAGCGGCAAGGGCGCCGACACGATCACCAGCGGTCTGGAGGTGACCTGGACCGACCGGCCCACGCAGTGGAGCAACCGCTTCTTCGAGATCCTCTTCGGCAACGAGTGGGAGCTGACCACCAGCCCCGGCGGGGCCAAGCAGTGGGTCGCCAAGGACGGCGAGGCGATCATTCCCGACGCGTACGACGGCGCGAAGAAGCACAAGCCGACGATGCTCACCACCGACCTGTCGCTGCGCGTCGACCCGGCGTACGAGAAGATCTCGCGCCGCTTCCTGGCCAACCCCGACGAGTTCGCGCTCGCCTTCGCCAAGGCCTGGTACAAGTTGCTGCACCGCGACATGGGCCCGGTCAGCCGCTACCTCGGGCCCTGGGTCCCCGAGGCGCAGCTCTGGCAGGACCCGGTCCCGGCCGTCGACCACCAGCTCGTCGGTGACGCCGACATCGCCGCGCTCAAGGCGAAGGTCCTGGACTCCGGCATCCCGGTCGACCAGCTGGTCGCCACCGCCTGGGCCGCCGCCGCCAGCTTCCGGTACACCGACCGGCGCGGCGGGGCCAACGGCGCGCGGCTGCGCCTGGAGCCGCAGCGCGGCTGGGACGTGAACCAACCCGCGCAGCTCGCCTCGGTCCTGCAGACCCTGGAGGGCATCCAGCGCGACTTCAACGCCGCCGGCGGCGCGAAGATCTCGCTCGCCGACCTGATCGTGCTGGCCGGCTCGGCCGCCGTGGAGAAGGCGGCGCGCGACGGCGGGTTCACGGTGACGGTGCCGTTCCGGCCGGGCCGCACCGACGCCACCCAGGACCAGACCGACGTCGAGTCGTTCAGCGTCCTGGAGCCGCAGGCCGACGGGTTCCGCAACTACCTGCGGCCCGGCGAGAAGCAGCTGCCGGAGGTGCTGCTCGTCGACCGCGCCTACATGCTCAACCTGACCGCGCCGGAGATGACCGTCCTGGTCGGCGGCCTGCGCTCGCTCGGGGCCAACACCGGTGGCGCCAAGCACGGCGTGTTCACCGACCGGCCGGGCGTGCTCAGCAACGACTTCTTCGTCAACCTGCTCTCGCCCGGCACCCGGTGGAAGGCGGCGGAGACGGGCGAGCACGTGTACGAGGTCCGCGACGTGGCCACGGACCAGGTCAAGTGGACCGCCACCGCGGTCGACCTCATCTTCGGCTCGAACTCGCAGCTGCGGGCGGTCGCCGAGGTGTACGCCAGCCAGGACGCCCGGGAGAAGTTCGTGCGTGACTTCGTCGCGGCCTGGACCAAGGTCATGGAACTGGACCGCTTCGACTTGAACTGATCGCCGCCAGGCGAACGCGGCCCGGCCGATCCGTGGTGATCGGCCGGGCCGCGTTCGCCGGTCACCGGGCCGCGGGCTCCGCTTTGGCCGTCATGTAGTCGAGCCTGGCGAGCAGGTGGCGGGCAACCTGCTCGCCGGTGGTCCATTCGAACGCCGGATCGGGCCGGCAGCCGCCGCGTCTCGCCTGATCCATCAGCCGCCACTGCTCGGCGGTCGACACCGTGGCCTCGCCGTGGACGGTCATGCCGGCCTCGCTCATCGCCTTGACGCGCAGCCCGAACGAGTCCGGGTAGGACACCGCCGGGTGGGTCATGGCCAGCACCGGGATCCGGTTCCACACCAGGTCGCAGGTGACGGTGCCGTTGGCGTTGGTGACCACCAGATCGGCCGCGGCGTAGTACTTCTCCGGCTCGGCCGTGAACCCGGCCCAGACGACGTCGGCGGCCCGCGCGGCGGGCACCGCGCAGAACGGCTCGGTCAGCACGAACAGCCGATTGCCGGGCGGCGAGTGCTCCAGCCAGGTGCGTACGGTCAGCTCGGCGATCGCCGCGTTGTCGACCATCCGGGTCATGCCCCCGATGGTGAGCACGACGACCGTCTCGGACTCCGCCGCGCCGAGTGCGGCCCGCGCCGCCGCCCGCCCGATCCGGAAGTCCTCGACCACCGGGCCGAACGCCTGGATCGGCCGGGTGACGCCGAACGGGCCGGGGTGCGCGACCGCGAAGTCCAGCAGCAGGATCTCACCGGCCTGGTCCAGGATCGGATCGGACTCCGGCGCGCCCAGCTCCGAGTAGAACCAGTCGGTCAGCAGGATCGCGCGACGCCGCCACTTCTTCACGCAGAACACCAACGACCACACCACCTCGTCGGCGATCACCAGGTCGAACGGGTCGTGCTCGCCCATCAGCTCCCAGACCCGGGCACCGGCCGCCGGGGTCATGTCCTCGTGGTCGCCGATTCCCATGTCGATGCAGGTCTCGCCGTAGAGGTCGAGGTAGACCGCGGCGCTGCCGGACGCCATCACCGTGATCGCGACCTCGGGCCGCTGCGCGCGCATCGCCCGGATGATGCGCAGGTCCCGGGCGGCATGCCCGAAACCGTGGCCGCGGGCCAGGAACAGCACTCGCGGGGCGGTGCTCATGCGGTCTCCCCCTGGAGTCGGTGGCGCAGCAGTTCGACGGTGCCCAGCGCGGCGGTGAACGGTGGCGGCCCGTACGCGTCGTCGCGGCCGGTGGTGAAACTGCGCACCGGCACCGGCGGCAGCACGGTGACCGTGGGCCGCTGCGCCAGCGCCGCCACGTGCGCGGCGGTGACCGGGCTGTCCCAGCCGCCTGGCGGCAGCGCCGGGGCCACCACGACCGGAGCCGCGCTGCACTGGATCGCCAGCAGGCTGGGCGAGTCGGCCAGGCCCACCGCCAGCCGCGCGAGGTAGTTCAGGCTCGCCGGATACACCAGCACGGCCTGCGCCCACTGCTGCCAGGTGACGTGCACGGCTTCGGCGACCGGCCCGGCCCACTCGTCGACCTGGGCGGCCCGGCCCGTGATCGCGCCGACCGCGGTCGGGGTCAGGAACTGCAGCGCCGACCGGGTCAACACGACCTGGGCCTCCAGCTGCGGGTAGGCCATGCGCAGCCAGGCGAGGTCGCGGGCCAGGAACGCGGCGTGCAGCGAGCCGGTGGCGACCACCAGCAGCCGCCGGAAACCCAGCGGTGGCAGCCGGGGTTCGGCGGAGGGGGTCGAGTCGTCCATTCACACATCCTCTCCGGGAAGGGACCCGACGACGATCTCGGCCACCGCGGACACCTCGGCCGGATCGAGGCCGGTCGCCTCGGCGAAGTCGGCGGCGTCGCCGCTGCCGACCGCGCACGCGCCGAGGCCCATCGCGGTGGCGCACAGGTACACCGACTGCAGTGCCACGCCCGCGTTGCGCAGCGTCAGCGAGTACGCCAGGTCGCCGTACTTGCGGGTGGTCCGGTCGCCGCGGGCGGCGAGGCTGATCAGCACCTGCGGGACGGACACCCGGTTGAGGGCCAGGTAGGCGGCGTTGATCAGCCGGACCAGCGGCACCGGGTCGCGGTTGACGACGGCGAGCGCGTGCCGGTCCGGCAGGTAGCGGTAGACACCGGGGGCCAAGCCTTCGCAGGCGCGGATCGTGAGGTAGTGGTCGAGTTCGTGCATCGCCCCCGCCGACGGTGCCGGCCGCAGTGTGAAGGCGTAGGAACGGTCGTCGGCGGGGTCGGCGGGCAGCCGCTGCTGGACCCGGGCCACCCGGTGCAGCAGCTCACCCAGCTGGGTCAGGGTCAGCGGCGTGCCGCCGAACCGGCGCACCGAGCGCCGGGTCTCCATGACCTCGGCCAGCGGCGGGTCGGTGCGGCGCAGGGCCGCGAGGTCGGGCACGGGCAGCGCGATGTCGGTGCCGGCGGCGGGCTCCGCGGGTGGTTCGTCCAGCGCGCCCGGCGCGACGGTACGCAGTTCGACCAGCCCGTTCCGGCTGCGGGTATGGGTCCACACCGCGTGCGGCGGACGTCCGGTCTCCGGGCCGGGCGCGATCACCAGGCCGACCGCGGCCAGCAGCCGCAGCAACTGCTCGCCACCCGGGGCGTGCCCGGCGGCCGCCGCCGCGACGGCCGGCGCGCACAGGCCCGCCACCACCGCCGCCAGCGCGGGGCGATGCAGCTCGACGATGGTTCCGTCGTGGGCCGACTCGACGACGGCCCGGTCGTCGAGCCGCCGCAGCAGCGCGTACGGCGAAAGCTGAACCAGCTGGTCCCCGGCCGGCGCGGCGTCGGGCCGGACGTCGGCGAGCCGGGAGCGGAACCGGGCGGTGGCCACGTCGCCGTGCTCGTCGGCGCAGCCCAGGGTGACGACGCCGGTGACGAGCAGCCGCCGGATCAGCACGTCGAGCTTTCCTTCGCCGAGCGGCACCTGCTCGTGCAGCTGCTGCCAGGTCGACGGGCGCCGCAGCGCGCCCAGGACGGCGGCCACCGACCCGTCCGCGTCGTGCAGCGCCACCGGATCGCGGTCCTTGCCGGTGATCAGCAGGTCGGCGGGCGGCTCGTTGTCGACGGTCAGGGCGCCGTCGAGGCGCAGCGTGAGCATGACCGCTAGGTGTTCCGGGCGTGGCGGTGGCCGGCCCGGACGGCGTCGAGCATGAGGTCGCCCAGGGGCTGTTCGAGGCCGTCGAGCACGTCGCGGGTGGCGACCGGGTGCAGGTGCGCCTGCGGCAGGGTGGTGAACGCGCGCCGCACCACCGGGTCCGCCAGCAGGTGTTCCAGGGCCGCCTCGTCGGTGACCGGGAACCGGCTGTGCAGCGGGGTGCCGTCGGGCTGGTAGAGCCGGACCGACGGCAGCGTCAACGAGACGCCGATCGCGAACGGTGTCAGCCACAGCCGGTCGAGCAGCTCGTCGGTGAGCTGCGGGTGCTGCCGCCGCCACCGGTCGGTGTGCGCGCGGGCCAGTTCCGCGACCGCCGCTGGGTCGAGTCCGGTGTCGGCGAGCCACTGCTCGGTGGACCGGATCGACCAGGGCAGTCCCCCGTCGTCCAGCGGCTTGCGCAGCGCGAAGTACGGCCGGGACCCGAAGTCGGGCATCTGGTAGTGCGCGAACGTCGGCAGCAGATCGGCCACGCCCAGCGGCGCGTCCGCGCGGGGCGGCACGTCGTCGGCGAAGCAGGCGGAGCGGCGCGGGCCCTGGTGGAGGTTGCCGGTGAGGCTGTCCGGGGAGTCGTGGTCGACCAGGTTCGGGATGCGGCAGATGGCGGCGACGTGCCGGTCGCGGAGGAAGTTCATCAGCGCGACGTCGTCGGTCGGGGTCCACTCGCGCTGGTTGCGGGTGGCGGCCTCGCCGAACTCGCGGGCGACCCGGGCGGGCAGGACCAGGGCGACGCTCGGCACGTACTCGTCCACGACCCCGGCCCAGGTCCCGCCCGCGAGGGCGGCCATACGCAGGTGGTGGGCGGTCATCGAGGTCCACTCGGTGAACAGGGCCAGGGCCGCGTCCGGGTGCTGCGCGATCGCGGCGTGCACGGCGTCGGCGAAGCCCCGGCAGGGCACGGCGTCGTCCTGCAGCACCAGGTGGTGGGTGGCGTGTTCGGGTACGAACGACCAGGCCACGGCGGCGGTGCGCAGCGACGACGGCGGCCCGTGCGGGTCCGGGTCGACGACGATGTCGGGTTTGAGTTCGGGCAGGCTGTCGGCGAGCGCCTCGGCGAGGGCGAGCCGGCTCGGATGCGCCATGATCACAGTGGACAGCTGGTATTCGGTCATGGCGCTTCCTTGGCGGTGACGGTGGTCAGGTGGGTCATCGGGGCGTGCGCGGTGGCCAGTGGCCAGGCGATGGTCTCGTCGTCGCAGGTCACGTGGTGCAGGCTGCCGCCGAGCAGGGTGGCCAGGTGCGCCGACACGACTCCGGCGGCGACGGCGAGTGCCCGGTAGTCGCCAGGCGAGTCGGTGGCGGGGCCGCCGAGCAGCACGGCCACATCGGCGTCGAGGTGCGCCAGCGGCGGCGGTTGCGCATGGACGAGGTGCAGCGATCCGGCAGCGTCTACGCGGTAGGCGCCGGTCGTCGTGCCGGTCGGGCCGAGAATCACGACGCAGGCCGTCAGCGGCTCCGGTGAGCATGCCAGGGATCGGAGCACAGCGGCCCCGATGCCGTCGTCCGTCGCCGGCGACGGCGTCAGGGGTCGAACCGCTGCGTCCCCAGTGCTGTCACCTGCTCCGGGGCGGCGTGGTCCGGTGTAGTCCAGGCGCAGCGCGGCGCTCAGGGCGGTGTCCTTGGGCTGGATGGGCATCAGGGCCGCTCCGGGTGGATTCCGACGACGGCCGCGAGGTGTTCGCCGCCGTCGTGCAGTTCCAGCAGGTCGGCCAGGGCCGGGTCGACGGTGTCGGCGAGCACGGCGTGGTGGCCGGCGGTGACGGCCGCGACCGCCCGTCCGGCGGCCAGGAACGCCCGGCGCAGCCCCTGCTCGGCGTATGCCGAGGCCAGCCGTGTGCTGGCGGCGACGAACACGAGCACGGCGGCCGGGGCTTCCGGAAGTCCCGCGATCGCCGGGGCGGCGGTGAGGTCGCCACGGGTGGCGATGAGCGCCTGGGTGGACGGCGACCAGCGGTACACCGGGTGCGGCAGGCCGTGCACGCCGAGCAGGTAGGTGTCGGCGTACGGCCGGGCCGTGGCCGCCGGCAGCAGGGTCCGCAGCCAGGGCGGCGCTTCGCTCAGCGGCACCCGGGGCGAGGACGCCAGGTCGGCGTCGGCGGTGGCGGCGATCGCCCGGTCGCCGGTGACCTGCCAGGACGCCCGCCGGTTGAGCCACTCCAGCCGGCCGAGCACGCCGTCGCCGGCCATGGCGCAGGTCCGGCACGTGGCTGACGGGGTGACCTCGTGAACGGTGCGGCCGAGGTCGACGGTGTCGATGCGGTGCAGGCGGCGACCGGTGACCGGATCGGCGAGCCTGGTCAGCAGGCCGACGGCCTCGGCGACGGCCAGCCCGCACAGCAGCTGCGCCGCCGCCCGCCCGAGGACGGGAGCGCCGGCAGACCCGTCGTCGGCCAGGAAGCAGTCCGGGCACGTGGTCTCCGCGCCGGTGAACAGCGGTCCGAGTTCGACGGTGCGGGCGTCGCCGCCGATACGCAGCACGGGCACACCGGTCGCAGCGACGGAGGCGAGCTGGTCGTCGGTGGCGATGGCCAGTGCCGCCGCGCGGGTCGCGTCCGTGGTGACCGTGCCGATGCCGGACAGGGCCAGGTCGGCTGCGAGCAGTTCGCCGAGCTCACCCGCCACGGCGACGATGACGGGGGCCTCGGCCAGCCGTTCGCGCAGCGTCGCGGGCCGGTCGTGGCTTCCGGAGGCGGCCAGGGCGCGGGATCGGAAGGCCTCGGCGGCGTCGCCGGGTTCGGCGGGACCGTCGTGGAGCAGCCCGCTGCGGTGCAGCAGTGCCACGGCCTGCGCGACCTGCGCGACGGGCGCCTCGGCCGCGTCAGCGACCGCCGCCAGGCCGGTGCGGCCGTCCAGCAGCGGCAGCAGCCGCGGCAGCAGGTCACGGGCGGCGGCGCCGGTGAACAGCCGGCGGCTCGGGCCGCCCTCGATCAGCAGCCCGTCGGCGGTGTCCACGACGGCCAGTCCGGCCGCCAGCGCGGGAAACCCGAGGCGGCTCACGCGAGCGCTCCTTCGGGCAGCCGGTTCGCGGTCTCGGCGAGGGCCGCGGCCAGGCGCGGGTCGCCCCAGGTGTCGGCGGAGCCGCAGCGCGGGCAGCCGTGCCGGGCGATGACGTCGACCCGGCTCACCAGCATGGTGGCCAGGTCGGCCATGGTGGTCATGCCCGGCTGCGGGTGCTGCAGCATGAGCTGGGCCAGCGCCTCGGCGGTGCGCACATGGTGCGGCAGATGGCCGTGAACGCCGAGTCCGTCGTCGGCGCGGTACGCGGCCAGCAGCGCCGCGCGGTGCCGCGCCTTCGGGTCGTGCTGTTCCCGGCGGAAGGAGTAGCAGTCGTAGCAGGGGCCGCCGGGGGCCACCCAGGGGCCGGCGATCAGCCACGGGTGTTCCACCACGACGGGCAGCCAGCCGATCCCGGCCCGGCTCGCGAGTTCGTCGAACCGCTGGGCCCGGTCCGGTTCGGGCCGCCACGACACCAGCACCATCGCCCGCGCGCCGCCCGGTTCGGGGCGGTCGGCGTCCAGGGGCGTCGCGCCGGCGGCCAGCAGGCGGGCCTGCACGGCGTGGCCGAACTCCCCCACGGCGGCGACCGCCGTCTCGGTCAGGCGAACGGCTGCGGCCACGGGTTCTGCTCCTGTTCGGGGGAGGCCGGCACGCCCATCGCCGCGGGCGCCTCGGCCAGTCGCGGGTGGGCGCGGAACTGCGCCAGCGGGGCCAGGGACATCGGCTGCAGCTGCGGCACCACCACGGTCAGCGCGACCAGCCCGACCCGGCGCAGCTCGGCCGAGGTCCGGTCGACGCACACCGCCTGCGCGCCGATCCCGCGCAGCCGATCGAGCACCACCGCGAGTGCCTCGGCCGGATCGGCCGGCAGTTCCCGGCAGTCGTCCGAGGTGGGCCGGCGGGCGAGGTCCTCGGTGAGGAAGGCGAAGGCTTCGGCCCGCTGCGCCACCGCCATGTACCGCGCGCCGTCCATGATGTCGGTGAACCTGGTGTCGCCGTGCACGGGCGCGGTGCCGTGCGGGAACAGCTGCCGGATGTTGGCGATCTCGATGAGCGCCTTCTCCGCCGCGTCGGCCAGGGTGCGGCCGGTCGCCGCGCCGACCAGGTTCGCGGCCTGCGCGTCGTGGGGCGCCCGCTGCAGCACGTACACCGTCGGGACGCCCAGGTCGGTGGTGGCGTTGAACAGCACGTTGTCCAGGAAGCGGCGGCGGCCGTGGTCGAGCAGGTACCGCACGGCCGGGCTGGACCCGGCGGGCCCGAGCAGCGGCAGCCGCAGCCGCCGCAGCCAGGTGAGCGCGATGGCGTCGCGTTCGATGACCTCCAGCAGCCCGCCGAGCAGCGCGCGCCGCGGTTCGACGTGCACGGCGTACCCGGTGGAGATCTGGAAGACGAAGCGCTCGGCGGGTTCGGGGTGCAGCCCGTAGCAGGCCATCACGGCGGGCACCCAGGTCGGCTCGCCGGTCGTCAGGTCGGTGCCGCGCAGCCAGCGGATCTCCGCGGCGGGGTCGGCCGGGACGACGGGGCAGCCGGGGTGCGCGTACTCGGCGTCGGAGCAGCGGGGCAGCCGGGTCAGGTCGAGGACCGCGCCGGGCAGGTCCGCGGCGGTGGCCCGGACGGTGTCGGCCTCGGGGTAGCTGCCCACGTACCGCTCGGCGGCTTCGGCGATCGCGACGGTGGTGGCGAGAGCGGCGTCGAATCCGCGCCCGGTGCCCAGCTGCGGGTTGCCGTCGTGGTGGCCGGTGTGCGAGTCGCCGCTGGCGGCGACCACGTGGCTGAGCAGGTCGAGGCCGCGGTCCGGCAGCAGCGGCCGCAGCCCGCTGACCACTCCCAGCGGGCTGACCAGGCTGGCGAGATCTGCGCTCATTGACATTCCTGAAACAAGGTCCGCAGGAGGCGCGACGGTGGCGCGGCGAGGCCGGCCACCGTCGCGGGTTCGCATCAGAGGGTCAGCAACCGCAGCCGCAGGCGCAGCCGCAACCGCAGCCGGTGACCGGGGCGAGCTCCGGGTCCTGCGGGGTCAGCTCGCCGGCGTTGCGCATGATCTCGGTGACGAGCATGTCCCAGTCGCCGGTGGAGACGTCCTGGACGTCCAGGTCGAGGTGGTTCATTCTTCCTCCAAACCAGATCTGTTAACAAACCTTGCTGAGACCGTAGCAGCCACTCCCCACCAACGGAAGACTCAAATAGATCATTACCGTCGGTGATCACAGGATCCGATGAGGACGCATAATCCCAGGCAGAGGCCTTGGGCGGGAATGACTGAGGGGACGGCCACCCCTCAGGACCGTCCCCTCAGCAGAGCGCGAACCGGCCCGATACGGGCTCGTTCAGCACCACCAACACACCATAACGGGAAATCACCGCAAAGCACGTCATCCGTGCCGTGTCGGCTACGGAGACTTCGGCGTCGCGGCCAGCAGCGCGCCGAGACCGGAGGCCTGGGTGCGCCAGTCGCGCGCGTTCGGGGTGCCGCCGGCCCAGCGCTGCCCGATCCGGTTCAGGCTGTCCCGGTCGTACTGCCAGATCGAATCGACCTGCCGCTGGGCGTAGGTGCGGTACGCGGCAACGCCGGAGGCGTCGGCCAGATCCATCAGATACCGCATGAAGATGCCCTTGAACTGCTTCTGGTTGTCGTCGCAGCTGTTGGCCGGGTCGCAGGACTCGGTGAGGATGCCCGAGCGGGTCAGCACCGCCGAGTTCATCGCGGCGTCGGCGAGCTGCCGCGCCTGGGTCAGCAGCGACGCGTTGCCGGTGGCCCGCCACAGCTCGACCGCCCCGCCGATCGCCAACCCCTGGTTGTACGTCCACACGGTCTGCCCGTTGTTCGCGCAGCCCCCGGTGATCCCGTCGTTGACCAGCCCCGAGCCGTTGATCATGCCGCTCGCGCGGAACCAGTTCCAGCCCGCGTTCGCCCGGCCGAGCCACAGCGTGTCGCCGGCGATGCGGTTGTGCAGCGCCGCGGTGAGCCGGACGTACAGCCCGATGGTGACCGCGTTCTTGTACGTGCGCTCGCGGTTCCACCAGACCCCGCCGCCGCAGACCCCGTCCCAGTACGAGTGCATGTAGTTCGCGATGGTCACGGCCGTGTTCAGGAACTTGGCGTCGCGGGTGACGTCGTACGCCTGCACCCAGGCCAGCGCCCACCAGCCGGTGTCGTCGATCGCGCGGCTGATGAAGTTGCCCTCGATCGCGTCGCCGCTCTTCTGCCCCGCCGGCATCACGCCCTTGTTCAGCTCGTACGTCCGGTCGATCAGCCACCGGTAGTCGCTGCGGCCGGTGCGCGCCGACCAGTCCCCCAGCGCGGTGACCGCGACCGCCGAGTTCCACCAGCTCGACGGCCACCACGCGGTGTCCGTGCGGTACGCGAAGGCCAGCGCGTCCGCGGCGGCGGCCGGCCGGTCGGCGGCGGGCCGGGCCCAGGCGGTGCAGCTGCCGTTCGCGCCGCCGGTGGCCCGGCCGCAGGCGCGCACCGCCCCGCCGTACAGCAGCGAGCGCGGATCGCGCGTGTTGACCATGGTCGTGCGCACCGAGCCCGCCCCGGCCGGGACGCTGACCCGCCCCAGCGACGAGCCGCCGGGCCAGGACGCGCCCTCGTCCCACGAGCGGTCCAGCCACACCTCGTCGCCGGCCGTGCCCGAGCCGAGCGTGGCCCAGGCCAGGCCGCGGTTGTCGATGTGCAGGTCGATGCGGCGGTTGCTGATCGTGGTCCCGGGCACCGGCTGGTTGTCGCCGACCGCGCCGGCCGGGTCCGCCCCGTCGCAGACGGCGTCGCACACCTTGACGTACACCCAGGCGGTGCAGGTGACCCCGCCCGCGTTGCCGCAGGCGCGGACCATGCCACGCCGGTGCGCGGCGGGGTCGGCGAGGTTGTACATCAGGGTGCGGGTGCCGGTCCAGGCCGACGGGATGCTCGCCCGGCCGAGCAGGCCGTCCCAGGTGGAGCCGTCGGTCCAGCTGCGGTCCAGCCACACGGAGTCGCCCACGACGCCGTTGTCGATGCTGCCCCAGGCCATCCGGTCGGCGTCGGAGACGTGCAGGACCAGCCGCCGCCCGTTGAGGTTGACCTCGGGCACGGGGAAGGTCTCCTGGCGGGCCAGGGACGGATCGCGGGTGTCGCAGTACAGCGCGCACACCGCCGGGGCCGCGCTCGCCGGGGTCGCGACCACCGTGCCCGCCGCTGCCACCAGCAGCACCGTCATGAGGACTGTCAGCTTGCGCATCGGTTCCACCTCGCTCCGGCGACCCGGCCGGAGATCTCACGAGTCCCGGCACGCACGAACAGATTCACGTTGGTATCTGTCGATATCTGTCGATCGAAGTTAACAAACCTAACCGTTGACTGTCCATGAAACGCGCGTGCCACCACGGGCGAACGCAACCAGCGCTGGGGCCAAGACGTCTCACCCTTCGACGACCGACTCCGGAGGCGACCATGCACGCAGATCATCCCGACACCGCCACCGCCACCGCCACCCGGCGCGCGTTGCTGCTGGGGCTGGCCGCGGCGGCCGCGCTGCCGCTGGTCGGCTGTGCCGGCGACGACGGGCCGGAGCTGGTCACCGCCGCGGACGTGGACCGGGTCGCGCCGCCGGCCGACGCCCCGGTCGCGACCTCCGTCGACGGTGTCGCCGCCTTCGGCCACCGCCTGATGCAGGCGGCCGCCGAACCCGGGGCCAACTTCGTCGCCTCGCCGCTGAGCATCGCGCTCGCCTTCTCGATGGTGCGCGTCGGCGCGGGCAGCACGACCGCGAAGGAGCTCGACGCCGCCTTCGGCTTCCCGGCGCAGGGACGCGACGAGGCGTACAACGCGATCAGCGGGCAGCTCGCCACCGTGGACATCCCGCCGAAGCCGAAGAAAGGCCCGCGCGACCCGAGCGCCAAGCGCACCCCACCGGTGGTGAGCATCGGCAACGCCCTGTTCCCCCAGCAGGGCTTCCAGGTCGGCGAAGCCTTCCTCCGCACGCTGGCCGAGCAGTACGCCGCGGGCGTCCGCCCGGTCGACTTCGGCGGCGACGCCGCCGACCAGATCAACACGTGGGTGGACCGCCAGACCGCGGGCCGGATCGCGAAGGTGTTCGACAGCCTGCCGGCGACCACGAAACTGGTGCTGGCCAACACCGTCTACTTCAAGGCGGACTGGCACAGCTACTTCCTCGACGTGGCCGACGCCGCCTTCACCAAGGCCGACGGGACGGTCGTCCGCACCCCGACGATGCGCAACGGCCTGCGCATCCGGTATGCCGAGACCGCCGGCATCGCCGCGATCGAACTGCCCTACGCCGAAGGCCCCTACGCGATGTGGCTGATGCTCCCGCCGTCGGGAGGAAAGCCGGAGGACGCGCTGGCGCACCAGGTGCTGGCCCGGTTGCGCGACTCGTTCACCGAGCTGCAGGTCGACGTCGCCGTCCCCAAATGGGACTTCGACTTCTCCATCGACCTCCGCACGACCCTGGCCAAGCTCGGCGTGAGCGCCGCGTTCGACGCCGGCGCCGACTTCGACGGCATCGCACCCGGGCTGTTCATCTCCGCCGCGGTGCACAAGGCGAACATCACCGTCGACGAGTACGGGACCGAGGCCGCCGCCGTCACGGGCTTGGCCATGGCGATGAGCGGCCCTCCGCCCACGCAGGCGACGTTCGTCGCCGACCGGCCGTTCGCGTTCGCCGTCGTCGGCGGCAAGGACCGCGTCCCGCTGTTCATCGGCCGGGTCAGCGACCCGTCGGCCAAGCGATCGAGCTGACGCCGCCCTCAGAACCAGTGCAGGCAGTGCGGGGTGCGCTCGGCGCGGAACAGGGCGTCGGCGAGCCTGACCGCGTCCGCGTCGTGGGCCTGGATGTGGCCGGCTCGCACGAGCGAGCTGGGCGCGGTGCCGCCGAGGTAGACCGAGCCCAGGTCGCGCACGCCCAGGGACAGGTCGGGCGCGCGGTCCGTCGGGACGCAGTCGGCCTTGCCGTCCCGGACGGTCAGCAGGTAGCGGCCGTGCTCGCCGAGGAACGGGTCGGCGACGCCGAGGACCAGCTCGCCGTCGGTGAACCAGCCCCGCGCGGTCAGGGCGCGCGGGATGTCCAGCAGCCGCACCCAGAGCCAGTCGGTGTCGTTGCCGACCTCGGCGGCACGGTAGTCCGCGAGCTGCCAGCGCAGCGGGTGCTCGGGCGGGAAGTGCTTGAACACGACCTTGGTGGTCAGGTCGTGTCCGAGCACGAACCGGGCCAGGGCCGTGAAGACGGCATCGTCGGCGGCGATGGTCTCGTCGACCGTCAGGACGCCGCCCTCGCCGAGCGCGTAGCTGGCGTACCCGTCCGGCACCCCGTCGGGGGCACGGTGCACGGCGACGTAGCGCGGGGTCGCGGCGATCGGGGGCTGACCCGCGCGCAGCTCCCACCAGCGGTGCGGGCGGGACAGCGCGCCGGGCAGCGTACGGCGGTACCGGTCGTAGACCTCTTCCAGGATCTCGGCGCAGTCGGCGCTGCGCAGCAGCTCGACGGAACCGGTCGCCGTGGCGGCGGGCGCCCGGGGCGGGACGAAGGCGGCCTGGTGGCGTTGCACCGTCAGCCGTTTCGTGTACGTCGCCGGTCCGTAGCCGAAGCGGCCGTAGATCGGGGCCTCGGAGGCCAGCAGCACGGCGAGGAACTCCCCGCGGGCCCGCAGCTCGGCGAGCTGGCGCCGCATCATCGCGCTGAGCACGCCCTGGCGGCGGTGCGTGGGCAGGACGCCGACGAAGGTCACCCCGGCGGCCGGGGCGATGATCTCACCGGGCAGGGTGAGCTCGAAGGAGTACGCGCCGGCGGTGCCGACGGGCCGCCCGTCCGCCGTCACGGCGAGCAGGTTGCGGTCCATCTCGAGAGCCGACCACCACACCCCGCGGCCCTCGGTCGGGGTGTCGGGGAAGCGCCCGAACGCGGCGTGGAGGGTGTCGACGAAGACGTCGAGGTCCTGGTCGGTCGTAGGACGGATCTCCATGGTGCCGCCGCCTTCCTGGGTGCCGGTGCCACGTCTCGTGGTGCCGCGCCACAGTGCGGCCTCGGCCCGTGGCCGGGCAAGTGAATCACCGCCGGGCGCGGCGAATCCGACATAGTGTGGACGAACCTGACACAGGGAGGGCGGCCACCCCGATGAGCTTCAGCGACGAGGTGCGCGCGGCCTTCCGGCGCGGCGAGACCGATGCCGTGGTGCGCATGAGCCAGGCCGAGATCGTCAGGGCGCAGGCGGCCGCGGACCTGGCCGGTGAGGTGGAGGCCAGGTATGCCCTGGCGCGGGTGGCCATCCGCGGCGGCGATCTGGCGGGCGGCGAGGTCCGGGCCCGCGAGGCGCTCGCGGTCGCGCTGCGCTCCGGGGACCGCGCCCTGGAGGAGCGGCCGAGGCACGTGCTGGCGGCGGTGGCGCGGATGTCGGGCGACCTGGCCCGCGCCCGGGACCTGTACCGGGAGAACATCGCGCTCAACGAGACCCTGGGCCGGCCCGAGGTCGTCAACTCGGAGTACCACAATCTCGCGTTCTGCGAGCTGGGGCTCGGCGATATCGATACGGCGAGAAGGCTGTTCGCGGCGGGCCGGGAGCGGGTCTTCCGGCACGGCTGGGCGGAGTTCGTGCCGTACGTCTGCGTGGCCGGCGTGGCGCTCGCCTCCGCCGAGGGTGATCATGCGCGGGCGGCGCTCCTGGTGGGCGTCGCGGACGCGGCGTTCGCCGCGCTCGGGCAGGTGCCCGATCCCGATGACGCGGCCGACCTGGCCAAGGCGCGGGCGGCCGCGACCGGGACGCTGGGTCCGGCCGCCTTCGCCGAGCGGTACGCGCGGGGTCAGGCGCTTGATCCGCGCGAAGCGTTCGATGACGGCGGGACCTCCGACACATGACCCAACGACGTCATACGATTACACCTCGTAAGGGAGGTGGGGTCGATGAAGGTTCTGATGGTGATCACCTCACATGATCAGCTTGGTGACACCGGCCGCAAGACGGGTTTCTGGCTCGAGGAACTCGCCGCGCCGTACTACCGCTTCCGGGACGCCGGCTGGGATGTGACGCTGGCGTCACCGCTCGGCGGACGTCCGCCGCTGGACCCGAAGAGCAACGAACCGGATTTCCAGACCGACCTGACCCGCCGGTTCGAGGCCGACGCGGCCGCGGAAGCCCAGCTCGACACCACGCTGCGCCTGGACTCGGTGTCCGCCGACGACTTCGACACCGTGTTCTACCCGGGCGGGCACGGGCCGATGTGGGACCTGGCCGAGGACCCCACGTCGATCGCGCTGATCGAGCAGGTCGTCCATTCGGGCAAGGCGATGGCGCTGGTGTGCCACGCCCCGGGCGCGCTGCGGCACACCAAGACGCCCGAGGGCACTCCCCTGGTGGCCGGCCGGAAGGTCACCGGCTTCACCGACACCGAGGAGGAGGCGGTGGGCCTGACGAAGGTCGTGCCGTTCCTGGTCGAGGACGAGCTCGTCGCCAAGGGGGCCCACTTCAGCAAGGCCGACGACTGGCAGCCGTACGTGGTGACCGACGGCCTGCTCGTCACCGGCCAGAACCCGGCGTCCTCGGGCCCGGCGGCCGACCAGCTGATCGCCCTGGTCGAGAAGATCAAGAAATAGGCGCACCGCCCCGGTCGGCACGCGCCTCGCGTGCCGACCGGGCGATGCGCCTAGCCGCCGTCCTGGGCGGGCCGCGGCGCTTCGACACCCGTCCGGCGACGCCGGACCCGGCGTCGCACCAGCCAGGTCACCGCGGCCAGGACGGCGACCGTCACGAGCGCCGCGACCTGGAAGCCGACGGGCCACGGCCCGCGGTCGGCCGGCTCGGCCGGGCGCGTGCCCAGCCCCGGCAGCAGTCCCGCGGCGACCGAGATCTCGTACGGCACGCAGCGCTGCAGGCCGAACTCACACCGGTAGGAGTCGTCGAACCGGCTCAGCACCCGGGCCGGGCTCCCGTCGAGGGGCACCGCCGACAGCGCGCCGGTGTCGGAGCCGTAGTCCCAGGCGTGGCCCAGCACCTCGGTGTCGGACAGCCAGCCCAGGAACGTCTCGGTGTCAGCGGTGCCGCGCAGCACCGACGGCTCGGCGAGGCTGACCGTACGCACCGCGCCGGACGTCCCCGAGTCGAAGATGTAGACGCGTTGGCTGTCCAGGCCCTCGGACCGCCACGGCACCACGGCCAGCAGCAGCCCCGACGGCGACCAGGCGTTGTGCACGGTGATCCCGTACCCCTGCGGCACCATCACCTCCCGCTGCCGCTGCCCGTCCAGCCCGACCAGCCAGGTCCGCAGCTCGGACTGCACCACGAGCCGCCGCCCGTCGGGGGCGAACGCGGCGGCCGACACCGGCACGATCCCGGTCCCGGTGGCCTGCCCGGTACGCAGGTCCAGCAGCATCAGCTCGCCGTGCCCGGTGGCGTACCACTCGA
Organism: Catellatospora coxensis; assembly: GCF_016862635.1. Lineage (GTDB taxonomy): Bacteria > Actinomycetota > Actinomycetes > Mycobacteriales > Micromonosporaceae > Catellatospora > Catellatospora coxensis. The sequence goes on from NZ_BONI01000023.1 coordinate 29,943, forward strand.
CGTAGCGGCCGGCGTCCCGGGCCGCCTCCGCGGCGATCGGCGTCATGTCGACGATCGAGTACGCCAGGGTGTTGCCGTCCGGGGACAGCGCCAGCGGCACGACCCCGCCGGGCCGGGGCACCGGCACCTGGCGGGTCAGCCCCGTCTCCAGGTCGACGACCCGCACCTCGGCGACCTCGCGGTCGGGTTCGGACAGCACGACGGTGCGCCCGTCCGGGGACAGCAGCCACGGCTTGGTGCGCTCGGGCGCGGCGTCGAGCTGCCGGTAGACCTCGGCGTCGGCGCCCAGCACGAGCGTCTGGTAGGTGCGGAACATCTCGCTGTTGCCGTACCCGTACAGCAGCAGCGCCCGTCCGGGCGGGGCGGCGCTCACCGAACCGGTCAGCGGCGAGTATCCGGCGATCCGGTCGGGCAGGCCGGCCGCCTTGCCCGGCGACGGCCGCGCGGGTGCCGCGTCCCGGCCGCCGGCGGGCAGGAGCAGCGCTCCGGTGCCCAGCAGCAGGGCCACGACCGCGCACAGGGCGGCGGTGGCGCGACGCCGCCGGACGTCGCGCCGGGCGGCCGGCACCAAGCCCTCCAGCAGGCCGGGCGGCAGCGGCGGCTCGGGGTCGGGCGGGGCTGCGGTCAGCAGGGCCGCGATCTGCTGGTCGTCGTTCACGCCCGGCCTCCTACGTAGTTGGGCAGCAGCCGCCGCAGGGCGGTGATGGCGTACGACGTCTGGCTCTTGACCGTGCCCGGCGAGCAGCCCAGCGTCCGGGCGGTCTCCGCGACGTCCATGCCCTCCCAGTAGCGCAGCACGATCACGGCACGCTGGCCCGGGGCGAGCCTGGCCAGCGCCGCCATCAGGTCGAGGCGGTCGGCGACGTCCTCGGCCGGCGCGGGCACGTCCGGCGGTTCGGGGAACGGCCTGACCCGTCGCGCCCACCAGGTCTGCCGCTGGTCGAGGAAGATGTTGACGAGCATGCGGCGCACGTAGGCGTCCGGCGAGTCGGCCTGCGCGACCCGGGTCCAGTGCCGGTACAGCCGGATCAGGGCGGACTGGGTCAGGTCGTGCGCCTCGTCCCAGTTCCCGCACAGCCGGTATGCCGTCCGGCGCAGGTCCAGCACCCGCGCTTGCGCAAACTCGGTGAACGCGTGTTCATCCTCGGCCCGCATCTGACCCCTCTCGTCCGTACCGCTGACCGGAGCAGGTCGCCGGACGGTTGTGCCGTCTGATCGTCGTATTCGCCGACGATCATCGGTCAGGCCGGTTTGACGGGCTGCCGGAGGATCGTCTTGAGCTTGGCGGGCTCCGTGCGGCGGGCGTCGCTGAGGTAGATCTCGTGGTGGTCGCCGTTGAAGGTCAGCCCGTTGTCGGGCAGGTAGCGGTGGTGCAGGCGGTCCAGGGTCGGCGCTTCGTCGTCGTAGGAGCCGACGTGCAGGATCTGCACGCTCCTTCCCTCGGTGAGGCTGATCAGCCGGACGCCGGCCAGCGCCGGGTTGTCCTTCTTCTTCGCAGCCTCGGCGACGGCCGCGCGGACCATGTCCTCGGTGATCCAGTCGGGCTGGCTGATCATCATGGTCCAGGACCAGGCCTGCTTGTCGCGGGTCACGAACGCCTGCGGGTCGTCGGCGCGCCACAGCCCTTCCAGCGGCCCGACCACGAAGTCCCGGCCGAGGCCCTTCTTGCTCGCGAACTTCAGGGTGTACGCCGTCGTGAAGAGCGCCTCGACGGCCTCGGGGTACGCCGTGGCGGTGTTCGGGTCGCCGTGGCCGTCGACCGCTATGTACCGCAGTTCGGGCACGTCCACCACGACGAAGTCCTTCGCCGAGGGGGCGTACAGCTCGCGGCGCGCCTGCTTGATGTCGTACTTGTCCATCGCGGTCTCCTTGGTCAGTGTCGCCAGCGTGGCCTCGGTCCAGCCGACGTCGGCCCGGAGCATCGCCTCGCCGTAGTCGAAAATCGCCGAGGCGGCCGTGGGCAGCGGCTCCTGTCGCACCCTGGCCGCACGGACCTCGGCCAGCTGTTCGCGCAGCGCCGCCAGCCGTCGGGTCAGCCCGCGCGCGACGTCCCCGTCCGGCAGACCCGGGCTGTTCGCCATGCCGATCAGGACGCGGGAGCGCACCGGCGTCAGCGTGGCCAGCGCGTCTTCGGTCGCGGCGGCGCACAGGCCATGGCCCGCCGCGGTCACCCGGTAGGTGGCACGCGACTTCGCCGACCGCCTTTCGCCGGCCGGAGTCGCGGCCGCCTCGATCAGGCCACGGGCGGCGAGTTTGTCGAGCAGGTAGTAGATGGACGAGAACGCGAGCGCCGTCCAGTTGCGCATACCCCGTTCCTCGATGACCCGTTCCAGCTCGTACCCGTGGCGCGGCTGTTCGAGCAACAGCCCCAGCACAGTCAGCTCGGCATCGGTCAGCGTCGGTTCCACAGCGATATTCTAGCGCTAGAATAATCGGGCCGGCCGGGGACCTGTCAGCGGCAGTTGATCTGCATGGTGCGCACGAGCACCGGTTCGGTGCCCGCTCCGGGCACGGCCTCGGGGTAGACGCGGATCTCCAGCTCGCCGTCCAGGTCATCCAGCTCGTCGGCGCATTCGCCGAGGAACCGGTCCACGAACTCGTCCACCGGACCCGTCGCCAGCCACTCGTTCGGCACCTGGCGCGGCCCGCCCGGCCCCATCGGCTCGAACGACGGGGTGCCCGCCCGCCGGAAACGCAGCTCGTACCAGTGGTTCTGCCAATACGGCCGCCCCGCGTGCATCGCACCGTTATACCAGCGCGCCGGTGCGACAGCAGGCACGATCGTTTGCCGGCCGAGCGGCGGGCGCGCACCGGGACACGGCCATACCATTGCCGAATGTCCGATCTCGAGTCGCCGCTCCCCCGGCCCGATGACCGCACGGCCGGCTCCAGAACGCACGGCTGGGCCGGCGGCGCTTTCACCAACCCGGTGATCCCGGGGTTCCACCCGGACCCGAGCGTGTGCCGGGTGGGCGAGGACTACTACCTGGCCTGCTCCAGCTTCGAGTACTTCCCCGGCGTGCCGATCTTCCACAGCCGGGACCTGGTGCACTGGGCGCAGCTCGGCAACGCGCTGGACCGGCCGAGCCAGCTCGTCCTGCCGCCCGGCATGCCGTCCTCGGCGGGCGTGTACGCGCCGACCCTGCGCCACCACGACGGCCGCTTCTGGCTGATCACCACCAACGTCGCCCCCGGCGGCGGCAACATGCTCTTCACCGCGACCGACCCCGCCGGGCCGTGGTCCGATCCGGTCCGGCTGCCCGACGTCGGCGGCATCGACCCGGACCTCGTCTGGGACGAGCAGGGCCGCTGCTGGTGCACGGTCGCCGGGATCCAGCAGGTGCGCATCGACCCCGACACCGGCCGGACCATCGGCGAGCCGCGGCGGCTGTGGTCCGGCAAGCCAGGCGCGCAGGCCCCGGAGGCCCCGCACCTGTACCGGATCGGCGGGTTCTGGTACCTGATGATCGCCGAGGGCGGCACCGAGCGCGGGCACGCCGTGTCCATCGCGCGCGGGCCGGCCCCCGACGGGCCGTTCGAGCCCTGCCCGGACAACCCGATCCTGACCCACCGCGGCACCAACCGTCCGATCCAGAACACCGGGCACGCCGACCTGGTGCAGGCCCCCGACGGATCGTGGTGGCTGGTGCTGCTGGCGGTCCGGCCGCAGGGCGGCACCCCGGGCTGGCACGTGCTCGGGCGGGAGACCTGCCTCGCCCCGGTGAGCTGGGTCGACGGCTGGCCGGTGGTCGGCGAGCTCGCCCCGGTGATGGCCGCTCCGCCGTGGCCGGCGCACCCGGTGCCCGCCCCCGCGGTCCGGGACGACTTCGACGGCGACGGCCTGCACCCGCGGTGGATCTGGGTGCGGTCCCGGCCGGACGGGTTCCGGTCGGCCGACCGCCCCGGCTGGCTCACCCTGCGGGCGCGCGGCGCGGGCCTCGACGAGCCCGACGTGACGTTCGTGGGCCGCCGCCAGCAGCACCAGTCCTGCCGGGCGCGGACGCTGGCCGACGCCGCCGGCGGGCGCGGCGGGCTCGCGGTGCGGATCGACGAGGCCCACCACTACGAGATCGAGGTGGGCGACGGCCAGGCACGGGTCCTGGCGCGTACGTCGTCGCTGCTCTCGACGGTCGCGACCCGGGCCGTGCCGGACGGTCCGGTCCGGCTGCGGATCGACATCGTGGCCGCCGCACCCGAACGGTGGCATCCCCGCATGGAGCCGGACCTGCTGCGCCTCGGGGTCGAGGCCGCCGACGGCACGTTCGACGTGCTCGCCGAACTCGACGGCCGCTACCTGTCGACCGAGGTGGCGGGCGGCTTCACCGGCCGGGTCATCGGCATGTACGCCGCCGCCGGCGAGGTGGCGTTCGACTGGTTCGACTACGAACCGCTCTGACGCGGGGCGCGGCGGTCGCGGCGGCGCTCCAGCTCCTCGTCGTCGACGTAGGTCAGCATCGGCTGGCCGGGCACGCAGTGCATGACGACGACGAAACGGCTGGTCGCGTCGGGCAGGTTGTTGCCGTCCTGGTAGTGGATGACGTCGCCGCCCGGTTCGAAGAACGCCTCGCCCGCCCGGATGACCCGTTCGGGCTCGCCTTCGAGCTCGAAGAGCATCTCCCCTTCGATCATGTATCCGAAGATCGGGCCGGAGTGCCTGTGCGGCGGCAGTCCCTTGCCGCCGGGCGGGATCTCCACCAGCAGCGTCATCACGTCGACCGGCTGCGGGGTGGTCGGCAGCAGCCGCTGGTTGAGCATGGTGAGCACGGAGGTGCTGCGGTTGTCTGCGGGGTCCATGTCGACACACCTCTTCGCACGGTGACAGCGATGGCCGCTGAGCTGGTCCGGACCGGCCCTACCGGCATACCGGGACGAATCCATCCTCGCAAAGCACGGCCGGTCCCGTGCCCGGAACAGGTCACTCGGGCGAGGCGACCGGCCTGGCGCGGGCCGGCCCGACGCACCATCCTGACGTGATGACCACACAGACGTACGCCCGCCCGAACCTGCTCGTGCTGCGCGCACGGCGCCTGTTCGACGGCGCGGGCGGCCCGATGCTCGACGAGCCGTCCGTGGTCGTCGACGGCGGCCGAATCGTTTCGGTCGTCCGGGGCGCGGCGAACGTGCCCGCGGGCGCGGACGTCGTGGACCTGCCCTCGGCCACGCTGCTGCCCGGGCTGGTCGACTCGCATGTGCACCTGGCGTTCGACGCCACCGCCGACCCGATCGCCCGGCTGGGCGAGCGCGACGACGCGGCGGCCTACGCGGCGATGTGCACGGCGGCCCGCGCGGCCGCGGCGGGCGGCGTCACCACCGTGCGCGACCTCGGTGACCGTGGTTACCTGTCGCTGCGGGTGCGCGCGGCGGCCCGCGCCGGTGACCATACGCTGCCCGAGGTCGTGGCGGCGGGCGTGCCGATCACGACACCCGGCGGGCACTGCCACTTCCTCGGTGAGTCCGCCGCCGGCGTCGCGGACCTGCGTGCCGCGGTCCGGGCGCGCGCCGAACGCGGCGTCGACGTCATCAAGATCATGGCGAGCGGCGGCAACATCACCCCGGGCAGCCGCCCGGAGCTGGCACAGTACTCCGTGCACGAGTTGCGGGCCGTGGTCGAGCAGGCGCACGAGCTGGGACTGCGGGTCGCGGCGCACGCCCACGGCACGTCCTCGATCGTCGCGGCGACCGAGGCGGGCGTCGACAGCCTCGAACACGCCACCTTCATCAACGCCGGCTCCGTCGACGACATCCCCGACGGGCTGCTGGACACGATCGTGTCCCGCGGCATCGCGCTGAGCCTGACCTTCGGCACCCGGCCCGTCGACGGCCACGCGGTGCCGCCGAGCATCGCCACCCGGATGCCCCGGTTCGTCACCAACGCCGCCCGGATGCGCGCCGCGGGCGGCCGGATCGTGATCGGCACCGACGCGGGCATCGCCCCCGTGAAGCCGCACTTCGTACTGCGCCATGCGGTGCCGCAGCTCGCACCGCTGGGCATGGGCGGCGCGGAGGCGCTGCACGCGGTCACCGCGCGGGCGGCCGACGTGATCGGGCTGGGCCACCGCAAGGGGCGGATCGCCGTCGGCTACGACGCCGACATCCTGGCCGTCTCGGGTGACCCGGTCGCCGAGCCGGACGCGATCCACCGCCTGCAAGCCGTCTACGTCCGCGGCGTCCGGCTGCCGGGGCGCCCCCTCCGGTGAGCCCGCGTCGATCGCGGCCCTACTCGGACGATGTCAGCAGCCGGTATCCGACGTCAGCCGTGCCGGGCGCACCCGGCTCGCCGTGGCGCTCCTGCCAGAGCCCCCTCGCCAGATCGTCGCCCAGCCGCCGCATCGCCTCGGCGACCCGGTCCGGGTCGAGTCTGGCCAGCGACGAGATCGACGCCCGGACCGCCGGGTCGAGGTAGGCGTGCGGCCTGTTCCAGTACGCGGCCAGGAAGCCGTCGCTGCAGTCATGCGGCACCGGCATCGCCGTCACCTGCGCGGGAGCCAGCTGCCGGGCGATGAAGTCCTGCTCGGGCAGCTCCCGCTCGGCCTCGGCGATCTCCGGCAGGTAGTCGGCGATCAGCCAGAACCGGGACATGACCGCGTGATCCCAGGTGAGTACCACCTGCCGGCGCGAGACGCGGCGCAGCTCGGCCAGCCCGCGGGCCGGATCGGTCCAGTGGTGCACGGTGAGGACCGCCAAACCGGCGTCGAAACTCTTGTCGGCGAGCGGAAGCCGCTCGGCGACGGCCCGCACCACGGGCGCGCTGCCCGGCGGCCGTTGCGCGATCATCACCGCTGACGGTTCCACGGCGAGCACGCTGCGATCGGCCGGTTCGTAGGAGCCTGTGCCCGCCCCGACGTTGACGACGGTGCGGGCCTCACCCAGCGCGTCCTCGACGAGCGCGGCCAGGCGCGGATCCGGGCGGCGGCGCTGGGCGTAGCCGACACCGAAGGTCTGATAAGGATCGCTCATGCCTGCCTGCTTACCAGCATCACCGAGGTCGCCGACAGCGCGCCCCGGTGCGGTTCGGTGCTCGTCGCCGGCCGCCGGTTCGCTCACCCTGCGGATGACCGACGTCCGCCGAGAACAGCCAGCTGCGATCAGGTCGACGACGTCCGGCTGCGACTCGTCCTCGCCCTGACGCCGACCCGGTTCACTGCGGCAGCGGCGCGCCCGAGGCCTCGGCCACCATGTACGCGGCGTACCAGGCGGGCCAGTCGGGGTCCGAGCCGCCGATGCGCTTCTCGTGCTCGCCATGGGCCTGCGAGGCCCGGCGCATCGCGCTCGCCAGGTCGGTCGCGGAGGTGAACGCCGTCGCGCCCGGGTCGACGCGGCCGGGCAGCCGGTTGGTGATCTCCTGCAGGACCCAGGTGTTGCCGTCGGGGTCGGCGAACTCGGCCCGCGACGCGTACGTGCCGCGAGCGGGGTCAGGGCCCTTGATCGGGCCGTCCGGACCGAGGTGGAAGACGTCGGTGACGGGGACACCGGCGGCGGCCAGGGCATCGTGGGCCTGCTCGATGTCGGAGACGATCAGGAACGACCGGGCCGAGCCGGGCGTTGCCGTGGTCAGGTTCGTGCCGAAGTGGACCGAGCACTGCGAGCCGTGCGGCGTCAGCTGGACGACGCCAGACCCGGGCGGGGTCTGGTCCGAGCGCCAGCCGAGGCGGCCGTAGAACTCCTCCGCTCGGGCGACGTCGGAAACCGGGATCACCACGACTTCGAGCTTCATGTCGAGGTCGCCGACACCAGTCGCGCTCATCTCTTCCTCCCAGGGACCGCTCCGACAGCTCGGTCTTGACGATACTGTCGAATCGGTTTAACCGTTCCTTATCGGGCCAATCTCGCGGAGCTTGCCGGCGCGGGAGCGGTGAACTGCGCGGAACCGCGTACGGCGGAGTCCGGCGGGAGGTATGCAAGCGGGGGACCCGTACGTCAGGAGGCGTGGCATGACCACCTACAAGGTCGGATACTTCATCGGGAGTCTGTCGTCGACATCGGTGAACCGGGAGCTGTCCCGGGTGCTGATCCGGCTCGCGCCCGAGGAGCTGGAGTTCACCGAGATCCCGATCGGCAACCTGCCGCTGTACAGCCCGGACCACGACGCGAACTACCCGACCGAGGCGGTCGCGCTCAAGGACGCCATCCACCGCTCCCAGGCGATCCTGTTCGTCACGCCCGAGTACAACCGGTCGATCCCGGGCGCGCTGAAGAACGCCGTCGACTGGGCCTCGCGGCCGTGGGGCAAGAACTCGTTCGACCACATCCCGGCGGCGGTCATCGGCGCGTCCATCGGCCAGATCGGCACGGCGCTGGCCCAGCAGGCGCTGCGGGGCGTGCTCAGCTTCTGCAACGCCCGGCAGATGACCGCGCCCGAGGCGTACATCCAGTACAACAACACGCTGTTCCCCGGTGACGGCGAGGTCACCGACGACGCGGTGCGCACGTTCCTGTCGGACTACATGGCCGAGTTCCGCGACCACATCGTGCGCGTGCTGTCGGTGCTCCCCCGCCAGGGCCACGAGCAGCCGCAGTGAGTCCCGCCGAGCGCCGGCTCAGAGCCAGTCGTTGCGCTTGAAGACGGTGTAGAGCAGGACGGACAGGACGGCGATGAGGCCCGTCGAGACGACCATGCCCCACACGCTGCCGTAGCCGGGATAGGGCAGGTTCTGCCCGTAGAACCCGGTGATCGCGGTCGGCACCGCGATGATGGCCGCCCAGCTGGTCACCTTCTTCATGATCATGTTCAGGTGGTTCGCCTGGGTGATCAGGTTCGTCTGCACGGTGGTGGCGGCGAGGTCGTGCAGGGCGTCGGTCCAGTCGGCCGCGCGCATCGCATGGTCGTAGAGCTTCTGGTAGTACGGCGCCACGGCGGCGTCGACGGCGAGCACGTCCTGGTTCAGCAGCGACTCGACGACCTCCTCCATCGGCTTCACCACGCGGCGCAGCGCGATCAGGTCGCGGCGCAGCTGGAACAACCGCTGCTGCGCCGGCTGCACCGCGGACCTGCGGGCGTCGAACAGCTGCTCCTCCAGGTCGTCGACGGCCTCGTCGAGCTGCCGCACCGTCTGGAACTGGCCGTTGACTATGTGGTCGAGCAGCCCGTACAGCAGGTAGGCGACACCGTGCCGGGTCAGCCCGGGTGCGGCGTCCCAGCCCGCGACGACCGGGTCGAGGTCGAGGCCGCAGTCCTTGCGGATCGTGATCAGTACGCGGTCGTTGCAGAAGACCGCGATCTCGTACAGCTTCAGCGCCGAGCCGTCCGGGTCGAGGGCGGCCCCGTACGCGTCGAGGGACAGGTGCTCGGGGTAGCGGTTGAGGCTCGGGCGCTGGCCCTTGTCCAGGCACTCCCCGATCGCCAGCTCGTGCAGCCCGATGTCGGACTCCAGCATGCTCAGGTCCTCGGCGCTCGGCCGGTACAGGTCCAGCCAGAGGACCGCCGCCGGGTCGGCCAGGTGCTCGGCGACGTCGTCGACCGGGAAGTCGGCGAGCGTGCACACGCCGTCGCGATACACCCGGGACCTCGCGTGCCGCACCGACTCCGGCGGATCGCGATCGCCGCCGGGGCCCGCGACGACCCCGCCGTCCCCGCCCACGCCTCCAGCCTAGGCGAGCCGGCCGGTTCGCCATGCCGTGTTCGAGCGCGAGGGGATCGGCATGCCTGCCGCCCCGCCGCGCCCGGCCTCACTGCTGGTAGCCGAAGTTGTCGCAGGTCCGGCGCTGCTGGACGCAGTTCTTCGTGCGCTTGTTCATGGCGTCGACGTCCCACATCACGAACGCGTCGCCGTGCATCGACGAGGCGCTCTTGCCGTCCTTGTCGGAGGACAGGTAGAAACCCGCCGCGCTGCCCTGCGACCCGTACGCGATGTCGAAGGTGATCGCCGGGATCTTCACCGGGTGGCTGCGCGGGCAGGCGTCGCCGCGGCCGAACGACACGTGCGCCTTGTGGTCGGGGCTGTCCAGGTGCTTGCCGTCCCAGCAGTCCGGGAACTGCATGATGTAGTGCAGCGTCGCCTTGCCGTCGCAGATCGGCCAGTTGCCGTTGGCGCTGCGGGCCACGCCGTCGACGTCGCCGGGGCCGTAGTAGGCGCAGAAGAACTGGCCGCCCGCGCCGCGCGGGGTCGGCTTCTTCTTCTTGGCGTCGCCGACGATCATGCGCAGGCCGTTGGGCATCGGCAGCTGGTTCGCCGAGGTGTTCATCAGCGAGCGGTAGTACACCCGGAAGCCCGTCGTCTCGACCGGCTTGCCGGTCGCGTTGTCGTAGAGCGTCGGCACCCAGTACGACGAGTGGTCCTCGACCGGCTTGCAGGTGGTCTCCGTGAACTTCGTCAGGTCCGCGGCCTTGGTCTGCGCGTCGACGGCCTTGTTGCCGACGAAGGAGTGCATGTGCGACGCGCCCGGCAGCCCCGGGGCGACGATCGGGTCGTCGGGCAGCGAGTGGCTGTACTTGCAGTCGGCCCGGAACTCCGGCAGGTTGCCGACCCCGGCCGGAACCGGATCGACCTTCCTCGCCCGGTACGCGTCGACCTGCGCCTGCCACGCCGCCTGGTCGACGGCCACCCAGCCGGGCTTCGCCGCCTTCGGCGCGGCCGCGCTCGGCGACGGCGAGTTCGCCGTCGATGCGGTCGGCGCGGCCGGCGACGCGGTGGGAACGGGGCTTCCGGCCGCGTTCGACGGTTCCGGCTCGTCGGCCGCGAACACCGCCCCCGCCGCCACGGCCGTCACGACGGCCAGACCGGCGGCGACGACGAGCACGTTCCGCCTGTTCCGGGCCAGCCGGCTCAGCGTGCCGGGACCGGGCTGCGGGCCTGCGGACCCGTCGATCGTCTGGTGCGACACAACTGACTCCTGGCAGACAAGGCGATCTCGGGGCCGCTGGCATGGTAACCGCACCCGGTGAACGCGACGCCTGCGGACTTGTCAGTCGCGGATCGTGATGAGGTAGACGAAGGCGGCCGCGTCCGGCCGCTCCTCCGAGACGTGCGCACGTGACGTGATCAGCCGGTGCCGTCCCGGGGTGAGGCCGGTGAGCAGCACGCAGTTTGCCCACATCCAGACCTCTCGGGCCCGGCCGGTCGTCGTGATCGGATTGCCGAAGACGCCGTTCACCGTGAACTTGCGATGGCAGACCACCTCCAGGATGGGAAGGTCGATCTCCTCGTCGTTCTCGAGGGCGGCGTACGCGACCCCGGCATCGGCGGGCCTGCTCTTCGGGGCCTCGTCCGTCCCGAAGGCCCACCAGATCGGCAGGAAGATCGGCCGGCCCGCCGGGACGGTCACCCGCCGGAAGTTCTCGGGGTCGTCACCTGCGCCACCGAACTGTCCGGCGAGGAACCACACGTCCTTGGGCTGGTTGGTGCCGTAGTACTCGGCGCGGTCGCCGAGCGGCGTGCGCCACGCCGGAATCGAGGCCGCCCACTGCAGCCAGCGGGCCGCCATCCCCTGCGGGGACGCCTTGGGATAGGGCAGCGACGACGGCTTCGCACGACCGAACATGTGCGGCACCCTACCGCCATTCCGACTCCGGACCAGGTGGCGGACGGTGAACCACCCGCCGTTCCGGGCCGCCCGGTGACCGTGGAAGATGACCTCCGTGAACGCCCCGACGCGCGGCATTCCGGCGACCGGCGAGCAGCCGCCGCCGGACGTCCGCGGCCGCCACCGGCCCGGTCTGCGGGCCAGGCTGACCGGCGCGGAGTCGCCGTCACCGGGCCTGGTCGCGATCGTGATCACGGTGACGTGGCTGGCGGTGCTCGCGGAGTCGACCCTCGTCCCGGCGAACCCGGCGCTGCACCGGGTGGCGCTGTTCGTGCACCTGGCGTGCCTGATCGTCGGGTTCGGCGCGGTGGTCGCGGTCGACTGGATCGCCCTGAAGTGGCTGCTGCGCCGCTGCCAGCTGCGGCAGGTGCTGGCCGTGGCCGACCAGGTGCACCTGCTGATCTGGCTGGGGCTGGCCGGGATGGCGGCCAGCGGCGGGCTGCTGCGGCCGGACCTCGGCGCGACGCTCACCCAGATCAAGCTGCTGCTGGTGCTGCTCGTGGCCCTCAACGGGGTGCAGGCCACCGCGCTGCACCGCAGGATCGCCGCGTTCACCGGCCCCGTTCCGCGGTTGCTGCTGCTGCGCTCGGTGCTGGCCGCGCTGGTGTCCCAGGGCGGCTGGTGGGGCGCGATGGCTATCGGATTCCTCAGCAGCCATCCGGCGTGAGCCCGGTGGCGCCCTCGACCTCGGGAGGACCTTTGCCCACCGGACAACCGGCCCCGAACCCTGCCGACCGTCGGGCGTCCAGGCTCGGCCGCCTCGGCCCGATCCTGATCGCGGTGCCGGTCGTGCTGGCGATCGCGGTGGTCTCGTTCATCGTCACCGACGCCGGTGAGGCCTCCACACCCGAAGCCGCGGCGACCGGATCGGCTGCCGCGACGTCCTCGGCCGCGACACCGGCGGGGTCCCCCACCGCGAAGGCGTCGCCGAAGCCGGCCAAGCCGGGCTGGGTCGCCGTGGACCCCGACGAGCAGAAGGCCCGCACCGCGGCGTTCTTCGCCCGCACCCCGCGCACGGTGACCGGCAAGCCGGTGCGGGTCCCCGAGTTCCACGCGACCTGCACGGTCAGCCACCACGGCGACGACGACCCGATCGTCTTCCCCGGCCTGCCCGGCGCCTCGCACAACCACACCTTCTGGGGCAACAGGACCACCGACGGCAACACCACCGCCGCGTCGCTGCGCGCCGGCGCGACCAGCTGCAGCCCCAAGCAGGACCGGTCCGGGTACTGGATCCCGACGCTGTACCAGAACGGCCGCGTGATCGACCCGGACGAGATCACCGTCTACTACGGCTCGCGGCTCAAGGACCCCGCCAGGACCCAGCCGTTCCCGTACGGGCTGCGCATGGTCGAGGGCGACCCGAAGAAGAAGGCCGACCCGAACGGCAACCGGTTCTGGTGCGCGGGCATCGGCGGCGAGGTCGGCCGGTCCAAAGACGGGGTCTTCCCCGTCTGCGCGTCCACCGCGCACATCGTCCGGCAGATCACCTTCCCGGACTGTTGGGACGGCAAGCACCTGGACAGCCCCGACCACAAGGCGCACATGTCCGGGGCGCTGCACACGGGCGTCTGCCCGCGCAGCCACCCGGTGCCGATCCCGTCGGTGTCGTTCGTGATCTCGTACAAGCCGCTGAGCGCGAACACCGACGGCATCACGCTGTCGTCGGGCAACTCGTTCTCCATGCACGCCGACTTCTTCAACGGCTGGGACGAGGAGGCTCTCGCGGCCCGCGTCCGCAACTGCCTCAACCAGGGCGTCAAGTGCAACGCCGCCGGCGGCTTCTGAACCGGGTACCGCAGTCGCGTGGCCGCCGCCGGCCGGAAACCGACGGCGGCCACAGCAGGTCCCGGGCTACGCCGGCACCTTGTCGGCAGTGGCGTCGTCCTTGGCGGCGGGACTGCCGACGAGGCGGTAGAACTGACGGTCGTCGTTCTGCCGGACTACCACACCGAGCTTGACCAGGTCGGCGCGCAGTTCTGCCGCGTCGTCGGCGGCGTTCTCTGCCAGCGCCTTCTGGCGTGCCTTCAGCAGGGCGTTGGCCGTCGCGGACAGCTCGGGCAGGTCCTCGACCCAGCGCATGTACCGCTCCAGGTGCGGATCGGCGTCGAAGAACGGGTACCCGTGGCGCAGGAACGTCTCCTTCACCGCGTCCTCGTCCAGGTTGTTGTTCGCCCTGGCCAGTTCCCCGGTGTCGGTGCCGAGGAACACGAGGTCCTCGAAGCCGTCCAGGTAGACGGCCGAGATCTCGGCGCGGGCGATCCGGCGGGTCTGCTTGCCGGCCCGCCAGATGACCAGATCCGGTTTCACCGACACCGCCACCGAGTCCTTCAGCGTGCGCCGGGCGACCTCCGCGCCGAACGCCACGCCGAGCAGCACACACAGCACGGTCCCGTACGGGTCGGGCACCTTCGCGAGCACCGAGATCCAGTCACGCAGCGGCATGCCGTCGACGGACGCCGCCCATTCCGACACGGCGCGCAGCACCCAGCCGAGCCCCGCTCCGATGACGACACAGGTGACCCACATCGCGGCGACTCGCCTGGTGGACACCTTGAGCTGCGACGGCCTGCCCGGCACGGTCTTGTTCGGACCCATACGACGTCTCCTTGACGGTGATCAAAGTCAGCATTGTCGCGGACCCACCTGCCGGCGCGCCGCCGGGGGCATGGGATGGGCCCGGCCTCCGACGGCCGATTGCATTCACCTGGCCCGGGTCCATTGACACAGCCACTCCGGCGGCCGTCAATTCGCTATCCCGAACACCGGCCGAGTTATCCATGGCGCTCGTTGTAGCAGGTGGCACGCGAGCGAATACTGTTTACCCAGGGTTCATCCGGGCATCGCCCAGCCTGCCATAGGGACGGTGGACAGCAGGTCGGAGCATTACTCACCGCGTGTATTCTTCCGCGGTGCACGACTCCGCCAAGAAATTGCTTGCCTATCGATATCAGCTGCTCGACGTCATCGGCCAGGGCGGGCAGGGCCGCGTCTGGCGGGCCCGGGACGAGTACCTCCAACGGTTCGTGGCGGTCAAGGAACTGCTCGCGCCCGCCCACCTGAGCGACGAGGAGCGCAAGGCCACCCGCGAACGCAGCCTGCGCGAAGCCCGCGCGGTGGCGCAGCTCAGCCACCCGAACGTGATCCAGCTGTACGACGTGATCCCGCACGAGGGCGAACCCTGGATCGTGATGGAACTGGTCCGCGCGAGATCGCTGCACCAGGTGCTCGCGTCCGACGGGCCGATCCCCGTCCAGCGGGCCGCGGACATCGGACTCGCCCTGCTGGGCGCGCTGCGGGCGGCGCACCAGGCGGGCATCCTGCACCGGGACGTCAAGCCCGCCAACGTGCTGCTCGCCGACGACGGGCGGGTGCTGCTGACCGACTTCGGCCTGGCCACGCACCAGTCCGCGGACTCCACCGTGACGCGCACCGGCATGGTGGTGGGATCGCCCGCCTACCTCGCCCCCGAACGCGTCGACGGCGACCGCGGCGGCCCGGCAGCCGACCTGTGGGCGCTGGGCGCGACCCTGTTCACGGCCGTCGAAGGCAGGCTGGTCTTCGACCGGCCGTCGCCCGCGGCGACGATCGCGGCCCTGGTGACCGAGCAACCGCCGCGCCCGACGCGGGCCGGGGCCCTGACGCCGGTGCTGGAAGGGCTGCTACGCAAGGACCCCGACCGGCGCATCGGCGCCGAGCAGGCCGAGTCGCTGCTGCGCACCGCGCTCGACACGGCCCGCCACGACTCCCGACGTGCCGCACAGCCCAACGCCTTGGAGACGACCGTCCCGAACCCGGCTCCCCTGCCGCCGGACTCGTCCGAGGGCGACGGGCCGGCCGCCGAGGTCGCCGTTCCCGACGTGCCGTCGTGGGCCGCGCCCACACCGCAGCCGGCGTCACTCCCGTCGCCGACCGGCGAGCCGCACACCGCCGACGAGACCGGCCCGGCCGCGACCGGCGGCGTACCACCGACGCCGTCCGAGAGCACCGGCCGCGCCCGTCGCCCCCCTGCCACGGGTGGCGCTCGTGGGAGCCGCGGCGCTGATCCTGCTGCTCGGAGTGGGCGTCGGCGCGATGACCCTGCGTGACCCCGACCTGCCGGACACCGGTTTCGCCAACGCCACCGACGCTCCGCCGCCTGTCACCGAGCAGGCCTCGCCGAAGGCCCGCCCGGCACCGTCCGCGCACCCGTCACCGGCCACGACCCCGGCGCCCGCCACTGCCGGGCAGCCGTCCGGCGGACCCTCGCGATCGCCGCTGCCGAGCGCTTCGCCCGCGGGAAACACCGGTCAACCGGCCGCGCCTGCGCCGGTGAGCCGGGTCGGTGAGATCACCGGCATCGGCGGCAAGTGCGTCGACGTCTCCGGCGCGAGCCGCGCCGACGGCACCCCGGTCGTGATCTACACCTGCAACGGGACCGCCGCCCAGACCTGGACGATGCGCGCCGACGGCACGGTGCGGGCGCTCGGAAAGTGCCTCGACGTGCAGGACAGCGGCACCTGGGACGGCACGTCCGTGCAGCTCTGGTCGTGCGGATCGGGACTGGCGAACCAGCGCTGGGTGTACGACGGCGCCACCCGCCACCTGGTCAATCCCGCCTCCGGCAAGTGCCTGGACGCCAGGGACCAGACCAGCGCCGACGGCACCCGGCTGCAGATCTGGACCTGCAACCCGACCTACCAGGCGAACCAGCGCTGGAACACGCCCTGAACCGTCGCAGTGCCCGCCCGTGGCATGATGCACATCATGATCAACCGCAGCGGAATCGCGCTCGCGGCGGGAACCCCCCGACGTCCAGGAGATCCGGACCCAGAGCGACAGCGACATCTGCATCCAGTACGGCGACATCAGGAATCGGTGACCGGGGCCGGGTCGAACTAGGATCACGATCATGGCGTACACGAGCTGGAAACTGGGTGGGGACCTCGACGTCGGCCGCGTCGGGTACGGCGCGATGAAACTGACCGGCTGGCCACAGGGCGGGCGGCCCGACCGCGAGACCGCGCTGGCGATCCTGCGCAAGGCCGTCGAGCTGGGCGTGAACCACATCGACACCTCGCACTACTACGCCCGCGACGGCGTCGCGGCCAACGAGCTGATCAGGACGGCGCTGCACCCGTACCCGGCGGACCTGGTCCTCGTGACCAAGGTCGGCGCGCTGGTCGAAGGCTCGGACATCGCCCTGCCTGCGTCGGAGCACACCGGGCTCACCCCGGACGGGCTGCGCCGCGGCGTGGAGGCGAACCTGCGCACCCTCGGCGTCGACCGGCTGGACGTGGTGAACCTGCGGATGGGCGACCGGGGCCATGACCGCTCCGCCGTCGCCGCGCCGCTGGAGACGCTGATGAAGCTGCGCGACGAGGGACTGATCCGGCACATCGGCATCTCCAACATCGGCCACGCCGAGTTCGACACCGCCCGCACGATCGCGCCGATCGTGTGCGTCCAGAACCGCTACAATATCGCCTATCGCGAGGACGACCCGCTGGTGGACGCGTGCGCGGCAGCCGGGGTGGCCTACGTGCCGTTCTTCCCCGTCGGCGGTTTCCAGCCGCTGACCGCCGAACACCTGACCACCGTCGCCACCCGGCACGGAGCCACGGTCGCGCAGGTGGCGCTGGCCTGGCTGCTGGCCCGCTCGCCGAACATCCTGCTCATTCCGGGCACCGGCTCGCCGGAACACCTGGCCGAGAACATCGCCGCGGGCGACCTCACCCTCGCCGGCGAGGACATGGCACTGCTGGGCCGGCCCTGACGGCTGGGCGGTCAGGGCCGCCCAGCCACCGTCCACTCTGGTCAGCCGGTCAGCTCGCGCAGGTGCAGGTGGGCGACGTCGAGGAAGACGCGCCGGCTCGGCCCGATCTCCTCCCAGATCCTCGTCTCGACCGGCGGGGTGCGGTCCTTGGGCCCGTCCCGGACGAGATCGCGCACGGCGAACGCGAGCAGCCGCGCGGCGTCGTTGAGCTCCTCATCGCACAGCAGGTGCAGAGTCTTCTGCAGCACCCACAGCCGGTCGATCATGGCGTTGGCGCGCGCCTGCCACTGCTCGTCGTCGACGCCGTGGTGATGGCGGTCCACGGCGATCCGTTCCGCGGCCTGCACCGCCTCCAGGAAAGCCAGCACGTGCGCGAGCCGCTCCTGCCGCCGCGTCTCGGCCAGCGCCAGGGCGCTGCGGCGCACCTCCGCACGTTCGGTGTTGCGCAGGGTCAGCCGCTGGCCGAGCAGCGCCGAACCTCCCGCGACCACGCCCACGAGCAGGGACGCCGACGCGGTGATCATTTCCGAGCTGAGCTGCATCCCACACCCCTGGCCGCTCGACGGACTCCCGGAGTCTAGGCAGCCCGCGTCGGCGGCGGTCGCCGACTGACGGAGGTCGGACAGCTCAGCCACCCGAACGGAGTCGGGAGGCCAGCCGCCCGCCTGCCGGGCGACACGCGCGACACGACCGCGCGGTGTTTCCGTCGCCGTGGCCGCGGCTTCTAAAATGACCCGCCCGGAACCGGGCGTCATCCGTTCGATCGGCGAGGGAGCTCCCATGTCAGCAGTAGCCCTTCCGCACGACGTGCACGGCTCCGGGCCGCACCGCGTCATCGTCCTGCACGGCTGGTTCGGTGACCGCCGGGCCTTCGCGAAGGTCGTGCCCTATCTCGACAGGGACGCCTTCACCTACGCCTTCGCCGACTACCGCGGCTACGGCCAGGCCCGCGACCTGTCCGGCGAGTTCGGCATCGCCGAGATCGCCGGCGACGTCATCGCCCTGGCCGACAAGCTGGGCTGGGAGGACTTCTCCCTGATCGGGCACTCCATGGGCGGCAGTGTCATCCAGCGGGTCATGCTGGACGCGCCCGGCCGGGTACGCCGGCTGGTCGGCGTCAACCCGGTGCCGGCCTCCGGGGTGCCGTTCGACGAGCAGGGCTGGGCGCTGTTCACCGGGGCCGCCGACGAGCCCGCCAACCGGCGGGCGATCATCGACTTCACCACCGGCGGCCGGCTGCCCGCGGCGTGGCTGGACGAGATGGTGGCGTACTCGGTCGGCAACTCCAACGTCGAGGCGTTCCGCGCCTACCTGCACGCCTGGGCGCACACCGACTTCCACGCCGAGGTCGTCGGCAACACCACGCCCGTCCTGGTCGTCGCGGGCGGGCAGGACCCGGCCCTGTCGGCCGACGTCATGCGCGCCACCTGGCTGCGGTGGTATCCGAACGCCGAGCTGAGCGTCCTCGCCGACGCCGGGCACTACCCGATGGAGGAGACTCCGCTGGCCCTCGTCGCGGTGATCGAGAAGTTCCTCAAGTCTTGACGCCGGTGGGCGCCCGCCGCGCGGGCGCCCGTCCCGGGCGACCAGGGCGTCTTCGACTGGCTGGACGAGGCTCTGCGGCCCGAGGCGATCCGGCCGCTCCTACGGCTTGCGGCGCGGAACGGCGGGCGTGGCGCCCAGCAGGTGCTGCAGCCCAAGGTCCGGTGGTGGCGGCAGCGGGGCGGCGTGCTCGGCGCGGAAGGACTGCAGCAGGTAGGCGGCCAGCCGCCGGGACGCGGCGGTCGCGGTGGCCGGCGACAGCGCGGCGACGCTGTTGTTGGCGACCAGCAGCAGGACCAGGTCGGCCAGGTCGAAATCGGAGCGCAGCCGCCCGGCCGCCTTGGCCCGCCGGGTGAGCTCGGCGAAGCCGTGCTCGGCCAGGGTGCGCTGCCGGTCGCGGTCGACGGCGTCGGGGAACATCGTCAGGAAAGCGGCGGTGAAGCCGCGGTCGGCGGCCTGCATGGCGCACAACTTCTCGACCAGCAACACGAACCCGTGCCATGGATCCGGGTCGGCGAGCGCGTCGTCGAGCACCGACACGCAGGCCGTGAACTGGTCGGCGAAGACCTCCTTGATCAGCGACTCGCGGGTCGGGAAGTGCCGGTACAGGGTGGCGACGCCGACCCCGGCGCGGCGGGCGATCGCGGCCATCGGCACGTCGACGCCCTGGCGGGAGTATGCCTGCCGAGCGGTGTCGAGGATCCTGGCACGGTTGCGTGCCGCGTCGGCCCGCTGCCCGGCGGGGTCGGCCGAGGGCGCGATCCGAGATGATCCGGCGGCCATGTCTCTCACCTTACCGTAAACGGACGCCCCCGTCCGTTTACGGGGATACGCTCGCCGCTCGCAGCCCGCGCCACGGCGGGCGGAACGGATACGAGGCGACGATGGATCAGATGCGCGCGGCCATGTTCGACGGCTACGGCCCGCCGGAGGTGCTCTACGCGGGCAGCGTGCCGACCCCTGCCGCCGGGCCTGGCGAGGTGCTGGTGCGGGTGCACGCCGCCAGCGTCAACGGCGGTGAGCTGGCCGGCCGGGCGGGCCGGGTGCGGCTGGTCACGGGGCTGCTCGGCCGTGGTTTCCCCAAGCGCGTCGGGATGGACTTCGCCGGTGAGATCGCCGCGGTCGGGGCGGGCGTCTCCGGGTACGGCGTCGGCGACCGGGTATGGGGCGGGCTGGGCCGCAGGTTCGGCAGCGCTGCCGAGTTCGTGGCCGTGCGCCCGGAGCTGATCTCTCCGGCCCCGGCCGGATGGGACCTGGTCGCCGCGGCGGCGCTGCCGGGCGTGGGCACGACGGCGATCACCGCGCTGCGGGACAAGGCCCGGCTGCGGGCCGGCGAGCGGTTGCTGGTCCGCGGGGCCAGTGGCGGCGTCGGCAGTGTGGCCGTGCAGCTCGGCCGGGCGTACGGGGCACACGTGACCGGGCTGGCAGGTGGCCGCAACCTGGACCTGGTGCGGGAGCTGGGCGCCGACGAGGTCCACGACTACGCCACGACCGAGCCGGCCGACCTGGGCCGGTTCGACGTGGTCCTCGACACCGTCGGCACCGGGTTGCCCGCCCTGCGGCGGCTGCTGGCTCCGGGCGGGCGGATGGTGGCGATCAGCTTCGACCTGGACCGGCTGCTGCCGTCGCTGGGCTACCTCGCCGCGTCGAGCGTGTTCGGCTCGCGGCGGGTGCGCTTCTTCAGCGGCAACCCGACCGCGCGCCTGTTCGCCGACCTGACGGCGTATGTGGACGCCGGCGCGGTACGGCCGGTGGTGGGCGGGATCTTCCCGCTGGAGGACATCGCCGGGGCGCACCGGGCGCTGGAGGCCGGCGGCGTACGCGGCAAGATCGTGGTCCGGGTGGTGTGAGGCGGGCGGCTCAGCCGGGAAACATGCCGCCGGATTCGGCCTGGAGGGGCCGGCTCGCCGTCCGGTAGGGTCGTCCGCGTGGATCTGGACCGCGTCGCCGCCCAGCTCGGCGTGCCCCTGACCGAGGTCGAGCGCGTGCACCTGCTCGCCGGTGACCGGCCATCGGCCCCGCTGCCCGACAAGGCCGACGCGCCCGCGATCCTCGACCGGCTCGCGGTGCGACCCGACGACGCCGCCGAGATCATGGAAGGCTGGCCCGACCCGGACTCCCCACTGTGGACACCGGAGCTGCGCTGGCTGCTCGACCGCTCGATCGCGCTGGTCCGCGCCGATCTCGGCGGGCACGGCTGGCTGCCGCCCGGCCCGGAGCTGCCGCGCGACCGGGGACCCGCGTGGCGGCACCTGTACGTGTACGGCTACCTGGCCCTGGTCGACGTCGTCCGGGCGTTCCATCGCGAGCACGGCATCGCCGATGCCGTGACCTGGACGTCCCTGGCGGACCTGGGCCGCAACCTGGCGATCGACCGGCGGATGAACCGCGAGGGCTGGCCGGTCATGCAGGCCTGGCTGACGCTGCACGCGCGCGGCAGCATCCACGAGCTGGGCCGGTTGCAGTACCACCCGGCCGACACCACCATCGGCCTGCACATCCCCGAGGCCGGGCCGATAACCCCGCAGGCCGTCACCGCCTCACTCGACGAGGCCCGCGCGTTCTTCCCGCGTCACTTCCCCGACCGGCAGTTCACGGCGTTCACCTGCGGCTCGTGGCTGCTCGACCCGCAACTGCTCGAATACCTGCCGGAGGACTCCAACATCGTCCGGTTCCAGCAGCGGTTCGAGCTGGAGCCCTACGAGGAGCCGGAGGGGCTCGACGCCGACGTCGAGGTGCTGCGGTTCGTGTTCCGCAGCATCACCACGCCGCTCGACCAGCTGCCGCGCCGCACCGTGCTCGAACGCGCGGCCGTCGATCATCTGAAGGCCGGCCGCCACTGGCGCTGGCGGCGCGGTAGCTTTCCGATCTGAGCGGGCCGCGACGGGTCACCGCCACGGATCGGAGGACGGCATGTCGATGCACGACATCGAGGATCTGGTGTCCGCATCGGTCGTGGTGCTCGACGCCCGCCACGCCGAGGACGACGGCCGGCTGCGCGACTGGTTCACGGCGCTGTACGCGTTCCAGGCAGGATTCGACTGCTCGCACACCCAGGGCCGGGTGCTGGACATCCTGCTGCGCCGGGGCCACACCTACCGGCTCGCGCTGCACGAGCACCCCGACTACGAGCAGCGCCGCGAATTCTTCGACGGGCTGACCGAATTCCAGACGCTGCGCGAAGTCGACGAGGAGGACGACGACTTCGCCGGCTACGACGACTGGCTGGAGGACGGCTACGTCGACCCGCCGTGGCTGTACTGCGAGGCGGGCACGGCCCTGTGGCGGCGGCTGGTCGACGCGGGGCGGCTGCGGGGACGCGACGCGGTCGCGCCCGCCCGGGTCGCGCTGCTCGACGTGGTGACGGCGGTCGCCGAGGCCGCCGAGCGGCACGGCGACCCGGGGCTCGTCGCGGCCTGGTACGCCCTGGGCCCCGCCCTGCTCGTCGACGACCTGATGGATGTCGAGGAGCTGCGGGACGACCCTGCGGTCACCCGGCTGCGGGAGATCGTCGAGCGTTGCGGCGCGGCGTCGGCGGAGCTGCCGGACGGTTACCGGCCCACCGACGAGCAGCTCGACCTGCTGGGCGACGAGCGCCAGACCTGGTGGTACGGCATCCTCACGACGACGGGCCGCTGACGGGTCACCCCGCGGAGGCGTCGGGCAGTTGGGGCGGGCAGGGGCGGCCGGGCACGGTGGTCAGTTCGAAGTGCCAGATCTCGTTGGCGTACACCTGGCAGAGCCCGTAGGCGGCGCCGTTTCGCTGGAGCCAGCGGTCGGCCCGCTGCGGTCCGACGTCGATCGCCTTGCCGGTCACGTGGGTGGACCGGTCGGGGGTGTTGACGCGCCTGGCCGCCTCCTCCGGGCCGTCTTCCGCGACGGCTTCGTCGAGCAGGTGCTGCTGGTGGCTGCGGCTGCGCCAGCCGGAGTTGATCAGCACTTCGACACCGTCGCGGCGGGCGTCGGTCGCCGCGTGCCGGATGGCTTCGCGCAGGTCGGGGTCGAGGTTGTCGACGGCGGGGTGGCCCTCGCCGAACGGTGACACCGGCCGGTCGAGCGCGCCGTCGCTCGCGGTGAGGCCGCTGTCGGCCGAGGCTATCTCCGTGTACGCGGGAACCGCGGTCAGCAGCGCGGCGGCGGCGATGCCGACACCGGCCCGCATCGACAGCGAGCGGCGCGGGGGTGGGCAGGACATGTGAACTCCTTCCGGCCACCGGAACGGGGATCCGGTGACTTACGGGAGATCACTTCAACACGCAGCGTGTTATCACGATGTGAACCGATCACCACACATGCTCTTAACATCGGCGATACGCGCCTAGGAACGTCCCTAAGCCGCTAATCAGGCATATGCCCGTAAACCTCGATCCAGGCAGCCGACGCGATCTTGCCGGAGTCGCCGTCCATCAAGTCCGGGGCGCCGTAGGCCATGGCCGCCTCGCGCAGCGCGCCGTAGGCCGACGCCCACGGCTCGGCGGCTTCCTCCTCGCCGTCGCCGTCGACGACCCAGGCCGCCGGCCCGCCCCGGGCGCGGGCACTGTCGCTCACCAGCCGGTGCAGCAGCCCGAACCCGGACCCGATCGGCGACCCGAGACCCCAGGGTCGGGGTTGGTCCCGCCAGCGCTGCCAGGCCGCCCGGCAGGCGTCTCCCGCTCCGGAGTTCCTGGCCCGGGCCAGCCGGTGCGCCGTCGGCTCGTCCAGGGCCCGCGCGGCATCGAGGACCCGCACCACCGCGTCGCCGCCCGCGCCGAACATCAGCGCCAGGCTCAGCTCCTCGACGACATCGACGACCATGGCGTTGGTGTAGCCCGCGCCGGGCAGGATCCGGGCGGTGACCTCGGCCAGGGCCACCCGCTCCCCCGCCGTCGACGCGGGCTGCGTCCGCACCGCGAACAGCCGTCCCGGCCAGCGGTTGACCAGGACCCGGCCCGGCGACTCGTACACCACCAGCCACGGCGGCCGCGCCTCGGGCAGCCGCACCCGCCCGCCGACCCGAACCGCGCGCTCGTGCTCGGGAGCGGCGTGGTCGACCCACAGGTATCCCGATTCCATCGATTCCTCCGGCCGCTCGGCTGCCCGTCGGATCTTAGGCGCGACGAATGACACGTCCGGGGCGGGCGTATCGCGGCGGAGGACGTACCTTTGCGGCATGGGTTTGGGTGATCGGTTGAAGCAGAAGCTGCGCGCGTTCATGGAGCGCCCCGGAACGACGGTCAGTCTGGACCGTTATGAGGCGATCCTGCCGCGGATCCTGGACCTGGAGGACGAGCTCACCGCGTTGACCGACGCGGAACTCACCGAGCGTGCGCTCGCGCTGCGCGACCTCGTCAGCGAGGCCGAGGACGGGCAGCCCTTCGTCACGCTGGCCGAGCCGCTGCCGATCGACGAGCAGGACCTGGCCGAGATCTGCGCGCTGGGCCGCGAGGCGGGCCGCCGCGCCCTCGGCGAGCGCGCGTTCGACGTGCAGCTGCTCGGGGCGATGGCGATGCTGCAGGGCAACGTCGTGGAGATGGCCACCGGTGAGGGCAAGACCCTGGCCGCGTTCATCGCCGCGTTCGGGTACGTCGTGCGCGGCTCGCGGGTGCAGGTGCTGACCGTCAACGACTACCTCGCCGACCGCGACGCGCGCTGGATGGGCCCGGCATACCGGATGCTCGGCCTGACCGTCGACGCCGTCGGGGAGGCGTCGGGCCACGACGAGCGCGCGGCGGCGTACCGCTGCGACGTCACGTACGTGTCGGTGAGCGAGGCGGGCTTCGACTTCCTGCGCGACCAGCTGGTGCTGCGCGCCGAGGACGCGGTGATGCCCGGCCTGTACACCGTGATCATCGACGAGGCGGACTCGATCCTCATCGACGAGGCGCGGGTGCCGCTGGTCGTGGCCGGCAGCCTCGCCGACGTGACCTCCGACGCGAGCGCGGCGGCGACGCTGGTGGCGACGATGCGGCCGGGCCGCGACTACGAGGTCGTCGACGACGGCCGCAACGTGCAGCTCACCGACGCCGGCGCGGCGCTGGTCGAACGCGCCTGGGGCGGCATCCACCTCTACGCGCCGGACAACCTGCCCAAGCTCACCGCGGTGAACCTGGCCCTGCACGCGCGGGCGCTGCTGGCCGTGGACGTGGACTACATCGTCAAGGACGGCCGGATCGCGCTGGTCGACGAGTTCCGGGGCCGGGTCGCCCGCCGCCGCCGCTGGCCCGACGGGCTGCAGGCCGCGGTCGAGGCCAAGGAGGGCCTGACCGCGACGGACGAGGGTGAGATCCTGGCCTCGATCACCGTGCAGGCGTTCATCGCGCTGTACCCGACGGTCGCGGGCATGACCGGCACCGCGTCCACGATCGGCGACGAGCTGCGCGAGTTCTACCGCCTGGAGGTCGCGGTCATCCCGCCGAACACGCCCAACGTGCGGGTCGACGAGCCCGACCGGGTGTACGCGACGATCGAGGAGAAGGAAGAGGCGCTGATGGCCGAGGTGGCCGCGGCGCACGAGACCGGGCGGCCGGTGCTGGTCGGCACCCTCGACGTGGCCGAGTCGGAGCGGCTCGCCGCCGCCCTGCGCGAGCACGGCATCACGTGCACGGTGCTGAATGCCAAGAACGACGCGCACGAGGCCGTGGTCATCGCCGAGGCCGGCGGGCGGGGCACGGTCACCGTGTCCACCCAGATGGCGGGCCGCGGCACCGACATCCGGCTCGGCGGCAGCGACGAGCAGGACCGGGCGGCGATCGCCGAGCTGGGCGGCCTGTACGTGATCGGCGCGGGCCGGCACGACAGCCGCCGGGTCGACGACCAGCTGCGCGGCCGGGCGGGCCGGCAGGGCGACCCGGGCGGCTCGGTGTTCTTCGTCAGCCGCGAGGACGAGCTGATCGTGCGGCACGGCGACGGCATCGGCGGCACGACCGCGGGCGACGGGCGGGTCAGCGGCCCGCACGTGCACTGGGCGGTCGGGCACGCGCAGCGCGTCGCCGAGGGCGTCGACTTCGAGATCCACCGCAACACCTGGCGGTACGGCGTGCTCGTCGAGCGGCAGCGGCAGGTCCTCGCGCTGCGCCGCAAGGCGCTGCTGACCACCGACGCGGCCGCGGAGCTGCTGCGCGGCGACACGACCCGGTTCCCGGCCGACCTGGACGCGGTCGCCGAAGCCGACCTGCCCGCCGACCCCGACGCCGACGACCTGGCCCACGCGGGGCTGGAGCTGGTCACCGTCGCGGACCGCTTCGCCGAGGTCGAGGAGGCGATCGGCGAGCAGGCGGCCGCGGAGATCGCGCGGCAGATCGCCCTGTACCACCTGGACCGGGGCTGGGCCGATCACCTGGGCATGCTGGCCGACGCCCGCGACGGCGTGCACCTGCGCGCGCTGGGCCGGCAGGACCCGCTGGACGAGTTCCACCGGCTGGCGGTGCCCGCGTTCAACAAGCTGCTGACCGGCGTCGACACCGACACGGCGGACACGTTCATGGCGGCGCGGATCGACAGCGCGGACTGGACCCCCGCGGACGCGGGGCTGGAGCGGCCGAGCGCCACGTGGACGTACATGGTGCACGACAACCCGTTCGGGTCGGAGATGGAGCGCATGTTCGCCAACCTGGCCAAGATGGTGCTGGGCCGCCGCTGACGGACCGGCCGTGCTCCCGGTGCGGCGACCGCACCGGGAGCACGATCATCAGTTCTGGAAGCGCCAGGTCTGGTTGGACTGGTTGCTGCCGCAGTGCCAGATGATCAGCTGGGTGCCGTTGGCGGTGCCCCACGCGTCGGCGTCGAGGCACTTGCCCGACTGCGGGTTGCGCAGGTTGCCGTCGACGAACTGCCACAGCTGACCGCCGGCGGTGTTGCAGGTCCACTGCTGCACCCGGGTGCCCTCGGCGGTGCCGTTGCCGGTGATGTCCAGGCACTTGCCCGTGCGGGCGTTGACCAGCTGCTGCCCGCGCCACGTCCAGCGCACCTCGGGGCCGCCGTGGCAGTCCCACAGCTGGATCTTCACGCCGTCCTCGGGCCGCCCGCCGGACACGTCGACGCAGCGGTTCGACCCGGTTCCGATGATCATCTGTCCGGTGCCCGGCGGCGGGTCGGCGGGCTCCAGCGCCGTGCCGCGGTACACCCGGTCGAGCAGGGCGAACAGCGCGGTGTCGTAGCGGGCCAGCTCGGCGCGGGTGTTGACGTCGTTGTGCACGCCGTCGCCGCCGGCCGGGCCCTGCCGGTTGAGGTCGAAGTAGGACTGGACGCCCTCGGCCCAGTACTCGCCCACGTTCGAGCCGGCGTAGGTGTTGTTCCACAGGCCCATGGACCGGGCACGGCTGTACGCGCCGTCGAGCTCGGGCCCGAACCGCGGGTCGGTGTACCGCAGCGACCAGCCGTCCACGGTGTGCCCGAACTCGTGGATGTAGACGTTCTCGCCGCCCTGGTTGTCGATGAGGTTCGCCTCGGTGCCCACGGTCAGCGGCCCGCCCATGCCGGCCCAGTAACGCTCGTCCCACGACGTCCCGTGGTCGCGGAAGATCTCGGGGATGGAGCTGATCCGCTCGCTGCGCGCGATCATCACGATGCGCACGTTGCGCCGGTTCAGCTCGGGCACGGCGTACCCGGGGTAGGTGGTCACCAGGGTGGTGGCCTGGCGGGCGGCTTTGATCAGGGTGGAGTCCGCGATCGCGGCCGAGCCGAGGATGGGCACGGCGATGCCGGTCGCGGGGTCGACCGGGCCGGCGACGTACTTGGCGTACCAGCGGGTGTCAAGCTGGAACCGGGCGACGACGGCCTGCGGCACCGGCCGCTGGACGACCGGCGCGGCCGCGGCGGCCGCCTGGGTGATCGGGGCCGCGGCGCTTGATCCGCCGACGGCCACGGCGGCGCCGCTGCACAGCAGGAGCGCGCCGAGCAGGCGCAGCGACCGCGCCGATCTCCACCGCGCCGGTCCCTTGGTGAGTGCCTTCATCGTGACGATGTCCTTCCAGGTCGGAGCCCGGACCTTCGCGAGCGACGGCGGCGCGGGCTGGACGCGTGCGGTGACCGCGGTGATGCCGGATCACATGTGCGCCCACGCTAAGCCGCGCTGATCGACCTTCGTTAATGCTTTCGAAACCTCCGAGCCGCCTCGTTTCCCAAGGTCGACTTGTTCGTTCCTCCTGGCAGACGCCGTCCGCGGGGGTGGCGGGCGGTGGAGCGGGAGGCTGCTCCACCACAGTCTCGGGAGCGCCGCGGCCGCGGCGGAAGGTGTGCGACATGGTCGAGCGCAGGCGGATTCTTCAGGCGACGGCTGCCATCGGCGCCGCCGCGGTGCTGTCCCAGCAGGGCGGCTGGGCCTGGGCGGCGAAGCAGGGCCGGGCGGGCACGCTGAATCCGAAACGGATCCGCAAGTACGCCACACCGCTCACCGTGCCGCAGGTCCTGTCGCCCGCGCGCGACGAGGCGCGCGGCCCGGCCCACTACCGGATCGGCGTACGCCAGTTCCGCCAGCAGATCCTGCCCAAGGGGATGCCCCGCACGACCGTATGGGGCTACGGCGACGTGTCGAAGGCGGGCGCCTTCCGCAGCCCGTCGGGCACCATCGAGGCGACCGTGGACCGACCGGTGCGCGTCACCTGGGTCAACGAACTCGTCGACGCCGCCGGCGACTTCCGCCCGCACCTGCTGGCGGTGGACCCCACGCTGCACTGGGCCAACCCGCCGGGCGGCACCGCGGGCCGCGACACCCGGCCGGCCTTCACCGCGACCCCGGGTTCCTACCGGGGGCCGGTGCCGATCGTCACGCACCTGCACGGCGGGCGCTCACTGGAGGACAGCTGCGGCTACCCGGAGGCCTGGTACCTGCCGAAGGCCCGGAACATCCCGGGCGGCCACGCCACCGTCGGCACCTTCTACGACGAGTTCGGCGCGGAGTTCGCCCGGCGCCACGGCGTCGCCTGGCAGCCGGGCTCGGCGACCTTCCACTACGGCAACGACCAGCGCGCGGCGACGCTCTGGTATCACGACCACGCCCTCGGCATGACCCGCGTCAACGTGTACGCCGGCCTGTCCGGCTTCTACCTGCTGCGCGGCGGCGACGCCGACCTGCCGCCGGGCGTGCTCCCGGGGCCCGCGCCCAGACCCGGCGACCGGCCCGGCACCCGTTACTACGAGATCCCGCTCATGGTGCAGGACCGCTCCTTCAACAAGGACGGCTCGCTGTTCTACCCGGACAGCCGCGCCTTCACCGACAGCGCGGGACCGTACATTCCGGACGGACCGTTCCCGCCGATCTGGAACCCGGCGTTCCTCGCCGACACGATGACGGTCAACGGCAGCACCTGGCCGGTACTGGAGGTCGAACCGCGCCGCTACCGGCTGCGCCTGCTCAACGGCTGCAACAGCCGGGTACTGATCATGAAGATCGTGACCGATCCGCTGGCGCACCGGCCCGCGCCGCCGGCACTGCCCCTCTGGCAGATCGGCAACGACGGCGGCTTCCTGCCCGAGCCGGTGTCGCAGCGGCAGCTGCTGCTGGGCCCCGCGGAGCGCGCCGACGTCATCGTCGACTTCACCGGGCTGCGCGAGGGCACCGAGCTGTATCTGATCAACGAGGGGCCGGACAAGCTCTGCGGCGACGACTTCGACCCGTCGCACCCGGCCACCACCGGCCAGATCATGAAGTTCACCGTCGGGCGGCTGACCGGCAAGGACCGCAGCGTGCCGCCCGAGGAGCTGGACCTGCCCCGGACCCGGCCGCTGGGCCGGGCGGACAAGACCCGGCGGCTGGCCCTGGACGAGCAGCTCGGGAACGACCACTCGGTCAAGATGATGCTCTGCACCATCGACGAGCACGGGCAGGCCGTGCCGAAGCACTGGCACGACCCGATCACCGAGCAGCCGGCGCTGCACGCCACGGAGGTCTGGGAGCTGCACAACTGGAGCGCGCACGTGCACCCGGTACACCTGCACGTGGTGCAGTTCGAGGTCCTCGGCCGGGGCAAGGACGGCCACCAGCCGCCCCGGGCCGGCGACCGCGGGCTGAAGGACACCGTGCTCACCTTCCCGGGCGAGATCACCCGGGTGAAGGCGGTCTTCGACCTGGCCGGCCGCTACGTGTGGCACTGCCACCTGCTCGAACACGAGGACAACGACATGATGCGGCCGTTCCGGGTGGGCTGAGCGCGGGCTGACCATATGGACGATGGTGACTGCCTGAAGAATAGTTACGATCTCGCCATGAACATTCGTAGGTATCTTGCAGCTTCGGCAGTGGCGCTCTTGGTCCCGCTGGTCACGGCCGTGACCGCGAGCCCGGCCCAGGCGGTCTCCCTCGTCGAGTGCGAATCGCACGCGAGCTGGTACGACTGCGACATCCAGCCCGGCTACTACGTCTCGGCGTGGTACGTCGACGGTGTGCAGGTCGGCTGGCCCAGCGGCCCGTGCGTGCCCGGGACCCGCCACACGGTGCGCGCGGACTGGGACACCGGCTCCAACAGCGGCACCGCCCGGGCCACCTTCACCTGCCGGGCCTGATCCCCGTCGGAGACAGCAGGCGGCACCCGCACCTGGACGCGGGTGCCGCCGGACCGCCGGTCAGCCGTGGTGGCCGCCCTTGACGATCGTCCATGGGCGCATCAGGTCGTCGTCCTCGTGCTCGAAGATGTGGCAGTGGTGGATGTACGTCGCCGGGAGTTGCGCGCCGCTGTCCGGGATCGACGCGATGTCCCGCGTCGGCGGGTGGATGTCCGGGATGATGATCCGGGTGACCATCTCCGAATAGGCCTTGACGACGTCCTTGTTGGACCCCGCCTCGTCCGGTTCCGGCGGGATGGGCGGGCCGGTGAAGTAGTCCGCCACGTCCGGGAAGTCCTCCTTCTTGCGCCCGCCGAAGACCCACTTGTCGTACTGGGCCTGGTAGCCGGCCGCGTCGATCGGCTGCCGGTTGAGCACCTGGAAGTTGACGAGGTGGACGTGCATCGGGTGGGCGTCGTGGTTCGGGTTGATGTACTCCCAGATCTCGGTCGAGCCCGCCTTGACGAAGTCCTCGGACGGCTCCATGAACGGGATCGCGTTGAGCGTCATGGTCCGGAACAGCACGTGCTGGTAGATGACCCACTGCCGCCGGCGGGTGTGCCGGGTCGGCTCCACCGGCGGGTTCACCTTGAGCCCGAGCCGGTCCGGCGGCGCGGTCCCGTCCCGGCCCGACAGCTGTTTCGTGACCTTGAACTGCATGACCTCGGTGATCTCCGGTCCTTCGCCCGGCACGCCGGGGAAGTGCACCGGCGCGTTGAAGTTGCGCATGGTGACCGTCGTGTTCACGGGCAGCCCGGTGAAGTCGATGATCAGGTCGTACCGCTCGGCCGGTCCGATCAGGAAGCTCAGCATCCGCAGCGGGGCGCGCTGGCCGCTGTCGGTGCCGATCAGCCAGAACGGCAGCTCGGGCTGGGGCATCACGTCGGTGGGGTAGACGTCGAACCGCAGCCGCCAGAAGCGCTCGTTCGAGGCGTTGAGCACCCGCAACCGGTAACGCCGCTGCTCGACGGCCAGGAAGGGGAACGCCTTGCCGTTGACGACCGGGGTGTCCTCGCCCTCCTGCTGCATCATGGTGTACGCGAGCGAGCCGTCGGCGAGGAAGGTCCGGTCCTGCAGGATGAGCGGGATCTCGTACTCGCCCCGGGGCAGGTCGAGCTTCGCCTCCTCGCGGTCGCGGATGATGTAGAGCCCGGCCAGGCCCGCATAGCAGTTGACGCTGGTCATGCCCATGCCGTGGTCGTGATACCAGAGCAGGGCCGCGCGTTCGTGGTTGGTGTAGCCGTAGATCGCCTCGTTGCGCTTGACCCGGTGCGGTTCCAGGGTGGTGTAGCCGTCCGCGTGGATGCCGTCCGGGCTGAACGACTGGTGCGGCATGCCGTCGGACTGCGGTGCGGTGAACCCGCCGTGGTGGTGCACGACGTTCCACACGTTGACGTCGTCGGGGAAGGGCTTGTGGGCGTGGTAGGGCGGCGGAGGCATCGGCGCCACCACGGGCTTTCCGTCGCGGATGGCGTCGATCACCTCCTGGAACAGGTGGGTGGTCGGCAGCTTGTTGCGGTACTTGACGACCGTCGGGTGGTCCTTCTGCACGGTGATGGTCGGTCCGAGGTAGCCCATGCCGATCGGCTTTCCGGGATGGCGCGGGTCCTTCGCCCAGTAGCCCCACACGGTCGCCGGCCCGAGATCCCGGTGGAAGCTCCACCTGCCCTGCCGCATCGTGTACTCGTAGTAGTCGGCCCCCGGATAAGCCTCGTGATCGGGGACGGCTGCCAGCGGAATGGGCAGCGGGTCGACGAACTTCGCCAGCGGCGGGGTGTGTGGGATCGGGGTGTCCGTGGTGGACCCTGTCCCGTGCCCCCCGTGGCCGGGCGACGCATACGCCCGAGCCCCTGGCAGCAACGCCACGCCTCCGGCCGCACCGGCCATGAGCAACTGTCTACGCCCGACCATCTGATCCAACTTTCGCTCGCATCGGCACATCCAGCGGCGTGGCAGTTCGCCCCACGAGCCACGGCTGGCGCTCCTGCGACCCTACGAGCCGCTGACCTGCAGTTTTGGCCGCGCCACGCGGCATTTGCCCGGAAAACGCATTCACCTGCGCGTCCCGCGCCGAGGCCCGGCGTGCCACCTGACCACCGCACACACGGCTGTCCGCCACATAGCAGATAACCACCTACCAGGCATTATTCACTCATGTGACTGCTCTACCGATGGCGGACACATCGGGCCTACCGTGGAGTGACGGAAGGTAATCAGACCTGCCCGTAGCGCTGGAGGTCACCATGCGTCGCCTGCTCACCACCGCCGCCCTGACCATGGGGCTGGTGCTCGTCGCCTCACCCGCCTACGCGTTCGCCCACAACAGGGTCGTCAACCCCTGGGCGCACACCATCCTGGACGTGCTCACCCTGGCCGTCGTGCTGTCGCCGATCGCGACGGCGTTCACGTGGGGCTCCCAGCACCGCGGCCGGATGCTCGCCCTGATCGCGCTCGTTCAGCTGCCGGTCGCGATCATCGCGTTCGTCCCGATCCTCAACCCGGCCCTGCACGCGGCGCTGCTCGTGGCCGCGCTGGCACTGACCGGCACGTCACTGTGGCTGGTCCGCCGCCACGCCGCGGCCACCGCGGCCGAAGCGGCCACGGTCACCGAGTAGCCGTCCCGGCTACTCCCCCCGCGCTGCTCTCCTTCCCCCGGGCAGCGCCCGGCGGCCCGCCGGCCTTCACGGCCTGCGGGCCGCAGTCGGG
Source organism: Catellatospora coxensis (assembly GCF_016862635.1). GTDB lineage: Bacteria > Actinomycetota > Actinomycetes > Mycobacteriales > Micromonosporaceae > Catellatospora > Catellatospora coxensis. The sequence continues at coordinate 62,983 of NZ_BONI01000023.1, forward strand.
TGATCCGTCCACGATCCGTCGGCGGCCCGCACCCGCAGCCCGACCACCCGGTCGGCGTCGCGGACGAATTCGACGTCGGGGCAGCCGTCCACCACCGGACCCCAGCCCTCGTCCGCGGACGACAGGGTGTGCGACCGGCAGTGCTTCTCGTCGACGTAACCCCAGGCCATCAGCAGGTCCCGGCCCGCCAGCGTGTAGTGGCCGACGCTGGCCAGCCGCCCGTCCGGCAGGCCGCACCGGTAGAAGCGGGCCGCCAGCTCCGGCACGGCGACGCCGTCCAGCTCGGCCTCCTCGGCGGTGCGGTGCAGCCGGTACTGGTCGAGGTCGGGAAGCCGCTGCGCTGCGATCTGCTGCGTGATGGTCATGTCGTGCTCAACGACGCGGCCACCTCGACGCTGCGACCAGGCGTTTTCCGAACCGGACAAGGACGCGCGGCGGTCAGAGCAGCAGCGCGGCGAGGCCGAGCAGGACGACGGTGACCCCGGCCAGGATCGCCAGCAGGGGCCACACCCAGCGCAGGTAACGGCCGTAGGGCACCCGGGCGATGGCCAGGCCGCCCATGACGACCGCCGACGTCGGGATGAACAGGTTCATCAGGCCGGAGGCGCTCTGGTAGGCGGTGACGACCAGGTCCTGCGGCACGCCGAGGAACGACGCGAGCGGCGCCATGATCGGCATGGCGACGGTGGCCAGGCCCGACGACGACGGGATGAGGAACGACAGCGGCAGGAACAAGGCGTACATGACGATCGAGAACGCGGCCGCGCCGACGTCGCCGAGGGCCAGTTCGGCCCAGTGCAGCACGGTGTCGGTGATCTGGCCGTTGTTCATGATCACTGTGATGCCGCGGGCGATGCCGATGATGAGCGCGACGCCCAGCAGGTCGCGGCCGCCGTCGACGAACGCCTCGGTCAGCTCGCCCTCGCGCATCCGGCCCAGCAGGCCGATGAGGATCGCGAACAGCAGGAACGAGGCGGTCATCTCCGGGAACCACCACCACAGGGTGGGCAGCGGAATGCCGAGGTCGGACCACGGGATGACGCCGTACATCATCACGACGAAGGCCAGCCCGAACACCGACAGGATCAGCTTGTGGCGGCCGGTCAGCGCGGCGGACGACGCCTCGTCGGACAGGTGGAAGTGGGCGTCGTTGTCGGCCTTCATGTCGTACACGGCCGAGGCCGCCGGATCGCGTTTGACCCTGGCGGCATAGCGCATGACGAAGGTGATGCCGGCCGCGAGGCACACCAGCAGGATGATCAGCCGCAGCAGGAAGCCCTGGCTGATCGGGATGCCCGCGAACCCGGACGCGATGCCGGTGGCGAACGGGTTGATGGTGGAGCCGAGCACGCCGATGCCGCAGCCCAGCAGCAGCACGGCCGCGCCGGTCAGGGTGTCGTAGCCGGCCGCGACGAGCACCGCGATGACGAGGCTGTAGAAGGCCAGGCTCTCCTCGGCCATGCCGAAGGTGGTGCCGCCGAGGGCGAAGACGCTCATCAGGATCGGGATCATCCAGCGCTCGCGGCCGTGCAGGCGCTGCACGAGCCGCCCGATGCCGGCCTGGATGGCGCCGGTGCGCATGGTGACGCCGAGGAAGCCGCCGATGACGATGATGAACAGCGCGACGTCGATGGCCCCGAACAGCACGCCCGTGTTGTAGTAGCTGATCTTCCCGGCGGCGTCCTCGATGCCGTAGAGGCCGTTGATCGGCGCGGTCAGCGAGTCGATGATGATCCGCTGCGGGCTGGCGGGCACCTCGTGGTAGGTGCCGGGCACCGGGTTGCCGTCGGCGTCGAGCTCGTAGCTTCCGGCGGGCACCAGCCAGGTCGCGATCGCCATCAGCACGATCAGGGCGAACAGGATGGTGTACGCCGAGGGCAGGGTGAAGCGCCGCCGGCCCGCCGGGGTGGCCGGCTCAGTCGTCTGGGCCGTCATGGCCGCCTCCTGTCGGTGCCGGCTGGCCCGCGGTGGGCACGGGCTCGGGTGGCACGCCCGGGGTCTTGAAGCCGAGGTAGCCGTAGGCGATGTCGAGCAGCGGGCTGAGGATGTTGAAGAAGCAGTACGGCAGGTACGCGACCGTCGGCACGCCGAGCACCCCGGAGATGTACGCGCCGCAGGTGTTCCACGGCACCAGCACGGAGGTGACGGTGCCCGAGTCCTCCACCGCCCGGGACAGCACCTGCGGAGCCAGGCCGCGGCGGGCGAACTCGTCGCGGAACATGCGCGCGGGCAGCACGTCGGCGACGTACTGGTCGCCGGCGATGGCGTTGAGGCCGACGCCGCTGGCGTTGACCGACATGATCAGCGCACCCCGGCTGCGGGCGCGGGCCACGATCGGAGCGAGCAGGCGCTGCAGGAACCCGGCATGTTCCATGATCGCGGCGAACGACAGCGCGCCGAGGATCAACCAGACCGTGGTGAGCATGCTCGCCATGCCGCCGCGGGAGAACAGCTGGTCGACCTTGGGCGCACCGGTGTTGCTGACGAACCCGATGGCCATCGCCTCGAAGATCGCCTTGGCGGCGGTGGCGACCGGGCCCAGCGACGGATCGTCGACGAAGGCGCGCACCGCGGCGGGCTGGGTGAACGGGGCGAGCAGCCCGGCGAACAGCGCCGAGCCGAGGATGGCCAGGAACGGCGGCACGCGGCGGGCCGCGAACCAGACCAGCAGCACCAGCGGGAGCAGGCAGACCACGGAGACGTTGTAGGCGCGCTCCAGGGCTTCCTCGGCGGCGGCGGTGCTGGCCGCCGTCTCCGGCCGGGTCCGCAGCCCGATGATGAGGAAGAGAACGAGGCTGACGCCGAGGGCGGGCACGGCGGTCCAGGCCATGTTGCGGATGTGCTCGCCCACCGTCAGGCCGCGGCCGACGAGTTTCGGGACCAGGATCGTGGTCTCCGACAGCGGCGTCATCTTGTCGCCGAAGTACGCCCCGCAGATCACCGCCCCGGCCGCCGCGGCCGTGGACAGCCCCATCACCGTGGCCATGCCGACGAACGCGACGCCGAGCGTGCCGGCGGTCGTCCAGGAACTGCCGGTGACCATGCCGACCAGCGCGCAGACCAGCGTGGCGGTAAAGAAGAACCAGGCCGGGCTGACCAGCCGGATGCCGTAGTCGACGACGGTCGGGATGGTGCCGGCCATGTTCCAGGTGCCGATCAGCGCGCCGACCGCGAGCAGGATGAACACGGCCCCGAGCGCGGAGGTGACCCCGCCGACGGCGGCGTCGGCGACGGACGCGACGGTGTGGCCGTTCTTGAACGCGACGAGGCTCGCGAACGCGGCGGCCAGTAGCAGCGCGACCTGCAGTGGGCCGTCGGTGGCGGCGGTGCCGAACAGGGCGATGGTGGTGGCCAGCAGCGCGATGAGGACGACGACCGGGGCGAGCGCGTCGAGCAGCGTCGGCGCGCGGGGCGGCTGCCGGGAAGGCTGGTCAGCCATCGCGGACGTCCGTGGCGGCGGGCGGGGCCAGGCTGCCGTCGATCTGCGGGCCGTGGTGGTGGGCGATGCCGCGGGCGTACGCGAGCAGCATGAAGATCGCCAGGACGGCGACGATGACCAGCAGCACGCGCCGGAAGTCGGGCATCTCCCGCCGCCTACAGCGGGTCGCGCAGCAGCGGGCAGGTCATGCAGTGCCCGCCGCCGCGGCCCTTGCCGAGTTCGAAGCCCTCGATGGTGACGACCTCGATGCCGAAGGCGCGCATCTTGGCGATGGTGTGCTCGTTGCGCTCGTACGCGACGACCACGCCCGGCGACAGGGCCACCACGTTGTTGCCGTCGTCCCACTGCTCGCGTTCCTGCTGGTAGGCGTCGCCGCCGGTCTCCACGACCCGCAGCCGGCCGACGCCGAGCGCGTCAGCCATGGCCGTCAGCAGGTCGGGCTCCTGCGTGACGTGGAACGGCGCGCCGTCGGTGCGGCCGGGGCGCAGGCTGATCGCGCGCACGTTCTCGACGACCTTCGGGTAGACGGTGACCGCGTCGCGGTCGAGCATCGTCATCACCGTGTCCAGGTGCATGTGCGCGCGGTCCTTGCTCATCACCACGGCGATGACCCGCTCGGCCGCGCCGCGGGTGAACAGCGCCCGCGCCAGCTGCTCGATCATGCGGGCCTGGGTCCGCTCGCTCATGCCGATCAGCACGGTGCCGTTGCCGATCGGCTGCACGTCACCGCCTTCGAGGGTGGACCGGCCGAAGTCGACGACGTTGAACCGGCCGTCGTCGCCCAGTTCCGGATACCAGTAGTCGAACCTGGCCTCGGCGAACATCGGGTGCGCCCGGTAGATCGCGGCGACGTTGTAGGCCTCGGGCCGCCGGGCGGGCCAGTACATCGGGTTGACCGAGACGCCGCCGTAGATCCAGCACGACGAGTCGCGGGTGAACAGCGTGTTGGGCAGCGGCGGCAGCACGAACGCGCTGTCGTCCTGCGCGGCGGCGGCCGGCAGCGAGGTGGCCCGGTAGCGGCCGAGGTCGAGCTGCGCCTCGGCGACGGTCAGGCCGCCGATGAGGTGGCGGGCCAGCTCCTGCGGCGGCAGCGCCTCCAGCGCCTGCCGGACCGCGTCGACCAGGGACAGGCCGACGGTGTACTCCGACGCCGAAAGCTCGATCATCCGCTGCCGGGCCGGCTCGCTGGCGGCCAGCGCCTGCCCGAGCAGTTCCTGGAGGTGGAAGACCTCCACGCCGCGTTCGCGCATCCGGGCGACGAACTGGTCGTGCTCGTACTGGGCCCGCTCGACCCACAGCACGTCGTCGAACAGCAGGTCGTCGTGGTTGGACGGGGTCAGCCGCCGCAGGCTCAGGTCAGGCCGGTGCACCATGACCTTGCGCAGCGTGCCGACCTCCGAGTGGACCCCGAACTCCGCCATGACTCACCCCGTTCCCTCTGCGGCGACCACCTGGGTGCCCGCCGCGCCGTGCACGACGTCCTCGATCTGCGCCAGGCTGCCGATCGCGGCGCGCCTGCCCGTGTGCTGCACGAACCGCACGGCGGCGGCGACCTTTGGGCCCATCGACCCGGCGGCGAACGCCTGCCCGGTCAGCTCTTCCGGCGCGACCTGGCCGAGGGCACGTTGCCGGTCGGTACCCCAGTCGAGGTACACGGCGTCGACGTCGGTGGCCATGACGAACACGTCGGCGTCGACCTCGCGGGCCAGCAGCTCACCGGCGAAGTCCTTGTCGATGACGGCTTCGACGCCGGTCAGGGTGCGGGTGCCCGGTTCGTACATGGTCGGCACGCCCCCACCCCCGCCGCAGATGACCACGACGCCGCGTTCGATGAGCCAGCGGATCGGCCGGATCTCGAAGATCCGCTTCGGTTCCGGAGAGGGCACCACGCGCCGCCACTGGTCGCCGTCGGGTTTGACCGTCCAGCCCTTGTCCGATGCGAGCTGTTCGGCCTGCTCTCGGTCGTAGACGGGGCCGACGAACTTGCTCGGGTCGGCGAACGCGGGATCCGCCTGGTCCACCTCGATCATGGTGAGGATGGTGGCCAGCGCGGCGGCCTCGGGCAGCAGGTTGCCCAGCTCCTGCTCGATGACGTACCCGATCATGCCTTCGGTCTGCGCGCCGAGCACGTCCAGCGGGAAGGGCTCCGCGCCGGGGTAGGCGGCGCCCTGCAGCGCCAGCAGCCCGACCTGCGGGCCGTTGCCGTGGGTGAGCACGAGCTCGTGCTCGCGGGCGAGCGCGGCCAGCATCGGCGCGGCGGTACGCACGTTGGCCCGCTGCGCCTGGGCGGTCATCGGCTCGCCCCGGCGCAGCAGCGCGTTGCCGCCCAGGGCCACCACGATCCGCATGGTCAGTCCCCGATCGTGGCCACGAGCACCGCCTTGATCGTGTGCAGGCGGTTCTCGGCCTGGTCGAACACGATCGAGTGCGGCGATTCGAACACCTCGTCGGTCACTTCCAGGGCGTCCAGGCCGAACTGCTGGAAGATCTGCTCGCCGACCTTGGTGTCGCGGTTGTGGAACGCCGGCAGGCAGTGCATGAAGCGCACCCGCGGGTTGCCGGTCCGGCCGATCAGGTCCATGTTCACCTGGTACGGCTTGAGCAGCTCGATGCGCTCGGCCCACACGGACGGGTCCTCCCCCATCGACACCCACACGTCGGTGTAGAGGTAGTCGACGCCGCGTACGCCCTCGTCGAGGTCGGCGGTCAGGGTGAGCCGCGCGCCGGTCTCGGCGGCGATCTCGTGGCAGGTCTTGACGAGGTCCTCGCGCGGCCACAGGTGCTCGGGCGCGCACAGCCGCACGTCCATGCCGAACTTGCAGCCGCCGACCATCAGCGAGTTGCCCATGTTGTTGCGGGCGTCGCCGAGGTAGCAGAACGCCACGTCGTGCAGCGGCTTGTCGCTGTGCTCGGACATGGTGAGCATGTCGGCCAGGATCTGGGTGGGGTGGAACTCGTCGGTCAGGCCGTTGTAGACCGGCACGCCGGCGTATGCCGCCAGCGTCTCCACCTGCTGCTGCGCCGAGCCGCGGTACTCGATGGCGTCGAAGGTGCGCCCGAGCACCCGGGCGGTGTCCTTCATCGACTCCTTGTGGCCGATCTGCGAGCCGGTCGGGTCCAGGTAGGTGACCTGCGCGCCCTGGTCGTGGGCGGCGGTCTCGAACGCGGTGCGGGTGCGGGTCGAGGTCTTCTCGAAGATCAGCGCGATCTCCCGGCCGCGCAGCCGGGGCTGCTCGTAGCCGCCGCGTTTGGCGGCCTTCAGCTCGGCCGACAGCTGCAGCAGGTACTGCAGCTCCGCCGGGGTGAAGTCGAGCTCCTTGAGGAAGCTGCGGTTACGAAGGTTGAAGGCCATGACGGGATTCCTCCTGGCGGGGTCAGGCCGGCGCCGGGACCGGTTCGACGAGCAGCGGCAGGCTCTGGCGGGCGCGCCGGCGCAGCACCACCTTGATCAGCTCCTCCACCACGAGCAGGGTCAGCGCGAGCCCGATGCAGATCAGCCACTGGTTGAGGTTGAGCCCGGTGGTGCCGAAGATGCGCTCCAGCGGGTCGAGCAGGGTGACCGCGAGGATGGCCAGCAGCGCGAAGCCGTACCGGCGCAGCTGGGCGATGCCGGGGATCGCGTCCCGGTCGAAGACCGTGTCGACCTGGTCCCGGGACAGCAGCCCGCCGACCAGGTGGAACAGCGACAGCGTGGTCAGCAGCATGGTCGCCCCGAGCACCGGCCCGCCGTGCGCATGCCCGAGCTGGTACGCCGCCAGCGACCCGACCGTCATCACCGCGCCCTGCACGCACAGCCGCACCCAGTTGGCCCTGGACAGCACCGGTGCGCCGACCGGGCGCGGCGCGCGCCGCATCAGCCCCGACGTCGGCTGGTCGAAGCCCAGGGCGATCGCGATCGGGATGTCGATGACCATGTTCAGCCACAGGATCTGCAGCGGGTTCAGCGGCTGCCCGCCGGCGATGTTCAGGACGCCCGCGCACAGGAAGATCGCGATGTAGGCGACCAGGGTCGACATCTGGAACCGCAGGTACTTGAGCAGGTTGTCGTAGAGGCCGCGGCCGTACTCGACGGCCTTGACGATGGTGGCGAAGTTGTCGTCGGTGAGGATCATGACGGCGGCCTCCTTGGAGACCTCCGTGCCGGTGATGCCCATCGCCACGCCGATGTCGGCGGCCTTGAGCGCCGGGGCGTCGTTGACGCCGTCGCCGGTCATCGCCACGATGTTGCCGCTGGTCTTGAGCAGCCGCACCAGCCGCAGCTTGTCCTCCGGCGCGACCCGGGCGATCACCCCGATGTCGGGCAGCTGGGCGAGCAGCTCCTCGTCGCTCATACCGGCGAACTGGGTGCCGGTCACCGCACGGCCCTCGATGCCCAGCTCCTGGGCGATCGCCGCGGCGGTCGTCGCATGGTCGCCGGTGATCATCCGGACCCGGATGCCGGCGGCGCGGCACTCCGCGATGGCCGCCTTCGCCTCGGCGCGCGGCGGGTCGACGATGCCGACCATCGCCAGCAGCGTCAGGTCCCGGACCTGCTCGATCAGGTTCGCCGACGGGTCGAACCCGGCCGGGTCGAAGTCGCGCTGGGCCACCACCATGACCCGTTCGCCGGCGGCGGCGATGCGGTCGTTGGCGTCGGAGGCCAGCTGCCGGTTGTCGTCGGTGACCGCGATGATCGTGCCGTCGGGCTCGCGGTAGGACGAGGCGCGGGCGATCAGCACGTCCGGGGCGCCCTTGACGTAGCAGCGGACCACCGGTTTGCCGCCGTCCCCGGTGATCTTGTGGAACGTGGCCATGAACTTGTAGTCGGAGTCGAACGGCACCTCCGCGATCCGCGGGTACGCCGCGCGGGTCTGCGTGATGTCCAGCCCGCCCTTGGCCCCCAGCACGATCAGCGCGCCCTCGGTCGGGTCGCCGATCAGCCGGTCGCCGTCGAGCACCGCGTCGGCGCACAGCACCATCGGCAGCAGGTACGCGTCAAGGTCGATCCGCTCGCCGCCGACGTGCTTGATCTCGCCCTCGGTCCGGTAGCCCTCCCCGGTGACGGTGAACCGGTTGCGGCCGGGGATCGCCAGCTCCCGGGCGGTCATCTTGTTCAGGGTCAGCGTGCCCGTCTTGTCGGAGCAGATCACCGACGTCGAGCCGAGGGTCTCCACCGCGGGCAGGCGCTTGACGATGGCGTTGCGCTGGGCGATCTCCCGGGTGCCGATCGACAGCAGCGCCGTGACCACGGCGGGCAGGCCGGTCGGGATCGCGGCCACGGCCAGCGCCACACCGGTGATGAACAGGGTGTTGAACGACTCGCCCCGGGCCAGGCCCAGCAGCACGACCAGCACCAGCGCGATGCCCGCGATCGTCGCGATGATCTTCGAGAGGCTGTCGAGCTGCTTCTGCAGCGGCGTCTTGTCCGCCTCGGTCCCGGCCAGCAGGTGTGCGATGTGGCCGATCTCGGTGCCCATGCCGGTATCGGTCACGATCATCTCGCCGCGGCCCCGGGTCACCGAGGTGTTCATGTACGCGACGCTGACCCGGTCCCCCAGCGGCACCTCGGTCCCGGGGACCGGGTCGGCGGTCTTGGCGACCGGCAGGCTCTCCCCGGTCAGGGCCGCCTCCTCGATCTCCAGCGTCGCCGCGACCGTGATCCGGCCGTCGGCGGGCACCAGGTTGCCCGCCTCCATCAGCACGATGTCGCCGGGGACCAGCTGCTCGGCGTCGATCTCGACGGCTTGCCCGTCGCGGCGCACCCGGGCCACGGTCTTGAGCATCTGGGCCAGCGCCCGCACGCTCTCCTCGGCCTTGGCCTCCTGGCGCAGGCCGACGACCGCGTTGAACACGGTGAGGCCGACCAGCACCAGGGTGGTGCCCCACTCGCGGGTGACGAGCTGGTTCACCACCGCGGCGGTCAGCAGCACGATCTGCATGAAGTCGCGGTACTGGCGCACGAACGCCGCGAACGCGGACTCCTTCTTGCCGCCGGTCAGCCGGTTCGGGCCGTGCTTCGCCAGCCGCTCGGCGGCCTCCGCGGCGGTCAGCCCGCGTTCGGGCTGCACCTCGAACGCCTGGGCGACGTCGGCGGCGCTGCGCCCGTACCACGGCGTGGCGCTGCTTTTCCCGGCCTCCCCGTCCCCGTCCATGGTCGCTCGCTTCCTGACGACATGGCCGCCCAGGCACAGCAAGCACCGATATACCGGGCCGGAAGGGCGTAAGCGACGCACCGATGCGAAACACTATATTTCCGGCGGCCATAACACGTGCCCGATATGCGCAAGAGCTACACGACCAACGACGGCGACTACACCCCGTAACCGCCCACGGAAGCGCCGTGGTTCACGGCTCGATCAGACCGGCGCGGATGGCGTACCGGGTCAGTTCCAGCCGGTCGCGCAGGCCCAGCTTCTGCAGCAGGTTGGCGCGGTGGCGGTCGACGGTCTTGACGCTGATGAACAGCAACCGGGCGATCTCCTTGGCGGAGTGGCCCTCGGCGATCAGCTTGAGCACCTCCTCCTCCCGCTCGGTGATGGCCCGCGCGGGCTGGTCCTGCCCCCGCGCGGCCCGGTCCAGGTAGTCGCGGATGAGGGCGGTGATCGCGCCCGGGTAGAGGAACGGCTCGTCGCGCATCGCCGCCCGGCAGGCCTCGACGAGGTCGCGGTCGGCCACGGACTTCAGCACGTAGCCGTTGGCCCCGGCCCGCAGCGCCTCGAAGAAGAACTGCTCGTTGTCGTACATGGTCAGGATGAGAATGCGCAGGCCCGGCATGATGCGGGACAGCTCGCGGGCGGCCTGCAACCCGGTCAGCCGCGGCATGGCGATGTCGAGAATGGCCAGGTCGGGCTGCTCGGCACGGGCCAGCGCGATCGCCTCCGCGCCGTCGCCGGCCTCGGCGACCACGGTCAGGTCGGGTTCGCTGTCGAGGATGAGGCGCACGCCGCGGCGTACCAGCGCGTGGTCGTCGGCGAGCAGGATGCGGGCGGGTCCGGTCATGCGGCGCTCGCCTCGCCAGCCGGGACGCGCAACCTGACCTCGGTGCCGCCCGCCGGGCTGCGGGTGACCTCCAGCGACGCGCCGATGAGCAGGGCCCGCTCGCGCATGCCCCGGATGCCCGCGCCCTCCGGGGCGTCGGCGGCCCCACGGCCGTCGTCGGCGACACGCAGCAGCACCTCGCCGGGTCGGCGTTGCAGCGACAGTTCGACCCGGGTCGCGCGGGCGTGCCGCACCGCGTTGGTGAGTCCCTCCTGCGCCACCCGGTAGATCACCAGCTCGGTCTCGTCGTCCATCGCCGGCAGGTCGTTGCCGAGCCGGTGCGTGACCGCGAGGTCGGTGTGCCCGGTGACCTCGGTGATCAGCGCCTTGAGCGCGCTGGCGAGGCCGAGTTCCTCCAGCACTCCCGGGCGCAGGCGGCGGGCGATGCGGCGGATCTCGTCCAGACCGGCCCGGGTGGTCTCCTGGACCTGGCGCAGCTCGGCGTTCAGCGGCGCGGGGGCATGCCGGGCCACCTGCTCCAGCTGCAGCAGGACGGCGGTCAGCGACTGCCCGACCTCGTCGTGCAGTTCGCGGGCGACCCGGCGGCGCTCGTCCTCCTGCGCGGACAGGGCACGGGCGGTGCTGGTGGCGCGTTCGGCCTCCAACCTGTCGATCATGTTGTTGAACGCCCGGATCAGGTCGGCGATGCCCGCGTGGCCGGTGGCGATCGGCCGCGGGGCCGGTTGCAGCAGGTCCAGGGTGGCCATGGCGCGGCCGAGCCGGTGCAGCGGGGCCAGCCCGACGCGCAGCAGGGCCGCGTTGGCGACGAGCATCAGCGCCAGGCCGACCGCCAGCACCAGGGCCTCGGTGAGCACGACCGGCGTGGACACGGTGACCGGCCCCAGCAGCAGCACCATGGTCGCCGCGACCAGCACCGCCGCGTTGAGCAGGAAGATCCGCCAGAACAGCGACACCGTGCGCCTCCCTTCGCCGGAACCCATCGAGCCCGCCTTCCTGATCTCGAAGCTATCCCCTGGCGGGCCGCGTGCACCCACGCAGCACCGCCGCCCCGTCCGTGGCGTCCGCGGCACCTCAAGGCAACCGCGCGAAACGGCCGCCGCCCATGGGTGCCGGCACCCATTTCCGGGCTGCGCGGCCGCCCGCACGACGCGGCCCGGACGGACCGGTTCGCGAGCCGTCGCGGGCCGCAGATGCGGGCTGCCCCCGTACGCAAATGGGTGTCGGACCGCATGGTCCCGCGCGGCCCGGCCAGATGACCATGAAAGCAGGCCGGGTGCGGTGTACCCGGCCGAGCCCGTCATGGCGAACCCGCCGTGACCCGGTGAGGAGAGACGATGACACTGCCAGCCGCCGAACACGGCCGCTCGTACAACCCGCCCGAGACGGGGCTGCGCCCCGCCGACGCCGACACCGGCCCGCCGGGCGGTCGCCCGTGAGCCTGCAGGCCGTCACCGCCCTCGCCATCTTCGCGGTCGCGTTCGTGCTGATCGCGACCGAGAAGATCAACCGCGTCGCCGTCGTGCTCGGCGCCGCCGGTCTCATGACCCTGCTGGGCCTGGTGCCCGGCTCGCACGTGTTCTACTCCCCGCACGCGGGCATCGACTGGGACGTCATCTTCCTGCTGCTCGGCATGATGATCATCGTTGGGGTGATCAAGCAGACCGGGGTCTTCGACTTCCTCGGCATCTGGGCCGCCCAGCGCTCGCAGGGCCGCCCGTACAAGCTGATGGTCCTGCTGATGGTGATCACCGCCATCGCGTCGCCGTTCCTGGACAACGTCACCACCGTCATGCTCGTCGCCCCGATCACCATCTCGGTCTGCCGGCAGCTCGGCATCCCCGCCGCGCCGTACCTGATCGCCGAGGCGCTCGCCTCCAACATCGGCGGGGCGGCCACCCTCATCGGCGACCCGCCGAACATCATCATCGGCAGCCGGGCGGGGTTGAGCTTCAACGACTTCCTCGTCCACATGGCACCGGTCACCGTCGTGCTGTTCGCCGTGTTCGTGCTGATGGCACGGGTGATGTTCCGCAAGTCGTTCGTGTACCGGCCGGAACGCTTCGCCGCGGTCCGCGAGCTGGACGCCCGTGCGCAGATCACCGACGGCCCGCTGCTGGTCCGGTGCCTGATCGTGCTCGCGGCGGTGAGCATCGGGTTCACCCTGCACGCCGTCATCCACGTCGAACCGGCGATCATCGCGATGCTCGGCGCGGGCCTGATGGTGCTGGTCTCCCGCGTGGACAGCACCCGCTACCTGGCCGAGGTCGAGTGGCCGACGCTGGTGTTCTTCATGGGCCTGTTCGTCATGGTCGGCGGCCTGGTCGACACCGGCGTCATCCACCAGATCGGGCAGTGGGCGGTCGACACCGTCGGCGGCGACCACTTCCTCGCCGCCACCGGGCTGATCTTCGGCTCCGCCGTGCTCGGCGCGTTCTTCGACAACATCCCCTACGTCGCGACCATGGCCCCGATCGTCGAGGACGTCGTCGCGCAGACCCCCGACCCGGCCACCGGGCAGGCCCTGTGGTGGTCGTTCGCCCTCGGCGCGGACCTCGGCGGCAACGGCACCGCGGTCGCCGCCAGCGCCAACGTCGTCGTGCTCGGCATCGCCGCCCGCGCCGGGCAGCCGATCTCGTTCTGGCAGTTCACCAGGTACGGCATCGTCACCACGGCGGTGACCACCGTGATCGCATGGGGGTACGTATGGCTGCGCTACTTCGCGGTCTTCTGACCACGGACACCACCTCCCCGGCCGGGGACCACCACCGGCCCTTCACCCGGCCGACCCGGCCGGCCGACGGAACCCGGCCACCGTCGCCCCGGCGGCGGTGGGCCTGGCCGGCCCTGTCGGCGGCGGTCGCCACGCTGGCCGCCGCGCTGGCCACCGCCAGCGGGGAACTGCTCGCACTCGGCCTGCTGGGGGCCGCCGCCGCGGTCCGCATGCTCGACCGCGGCATGGGCGGTTCGTTCACCCGGACCGGCGGGCCTGAACCGCCGCCCGCCCGCGCCGGGTCCGCCCGGCCCGCCGGTCCCCCTACCCGCGCCGCGACGGCGGCCACGCAGACAGGAGACGACCACGTGACGATCATCGAACGTTCCGCGCTGCCCGGGATCGGGATGCGCTACAGCCTGGCCACCGTCGACGGCCGGCGGCTGGCCGTGATCTGCCACGCGTCCGGCCGCCGGGACCTGCTGGTGTATCCATCGCCGCACGCGGAGGTAGCCCACAGCGGCGTTTCGCTGACCTCGGCCCAGGCACACGAGGTCGCCGAACTGCTGCACACCCTCGGCGTCGTCGACCGGCTCGCCGCCGCGGGGCAGTTCGGCGCGGTCACCGTGGCGGGACTGCCGGTCCCGGCCGGCGGCCCGTACGCCGGGCGGCGGCTCGGCGAGCTGGTCACGCGGCTGCCCGCCGGGGTCAGCGTGCTCGCCGTGATCCATGACGGCGACAGCCTGACCGGGCCGGGCCCCGACGTCGTGCTCCAGGGCGAGGACGTCCTGGTCGTCGCGGGCGGCCGAGCCGACCTGGCGGCCGCCGCCGAGTCGGTGACGGGCCACCCGACCTGACGTCGCACCGCCGACGTCCCGGCCTGATCAGTTGCCGCGGTCGATGTCGACCTCGATGCCGTCGCCGAGGGTCGGGGCCGCGCTCCTGGCCAGCGCGGTGGCGGCGGCCAGATCCGCGCCCGGCGCCAGGCGGACGGCCGCGCGGGCGGGTTTCAGGGTCGCGCCGACGACCGGGTGACGGGCGCGCACCGCCTCGTACGCGGCGATCGCCTCGCCGGGGGTCCGGCCGTCGGCGCCGGTCTCGACGTGCAGGCCCGGCCGCACGTCCGCGCCGGTGCGGACTTCCAGGGAGGTGACCGCCGACAGCGACCGGTGCCGGTCGCCGTCGGCGGTCAGGTCGTCGAACACCGCCATCGCCGCGGGCGCGTCGACCGCGTCCACCTCGATCCGCCAGCGGACGTCCCCGGCCGGCACGGTGTCGATGTCGGCTTCGACCACCCGGCCGTCGGCGGTCAGTGACCGCCACAGCGCCACGACCTCGCCGGTGTGCGCCTCGTCGGCGACGACGGTGAAGCTGACGCCGTCCGCCGTGATCCGGCCTTTCGTGCCGTCGTGCTCGGCGACGTAGCGCCTCAGCTCGTCGGCCAGCTCGGTGACCCGCTCGGCCGGCGTGCCGTCCGCGACGACCAGCGTGCCGCTGGCCGAGCCGAGGAACGGCAGCGTGTTGTCACCCTTCGCGTCGACCGTCGTGACGTCCGGCGTACCGGCCCATTCCTGCTCGAAGTCGCCGGCCAGCGCCGAGCCCTTGTTGAGGGCGCAGCCCGCGACCACGACCAGGCCCAGCACGAACGCGGTGACCCGCGGCCACCGCGCGGCTTCTGCTCTCAATGTCTTCTCCTTGCTGGTGCGGCCCGGCGGGGATCGTAGCGATCTCCAGCAAGCCGGGGCCGGCCGGCACGGCTCCGCCAGTCGTTGCAATTCGATGAGCGTCGATGTCATTCTGTACCCCTCCCCCGTCCACAGACCCCGGAGGACGCCATGAGACGCCCTTTCCGCCTCGCCGTCGCGGCCGTCACGTTGCTGGTGGCCACAGCCGCGAGCGCCACCCCCGCCGTCGCCGCGCCCGCAGCCGAGATCCGGCTGTCGGCCGTCGCGCAGACCCCCGGCACCGCCTGGACCGTCGACCCGGTCACCGGGCGCACGACCGTCACCCTCGACGACACGGTCACCGAGCAGCAGGCCACGCGACTGCGCGACGGCCTGCGCGGGGCGGGCGTCGACGTGCGCCGCGAGCCCGGCCGCCTGCGTACCCTGCTGGCCGGCGGCGACGCGATCTACGGCAGCACGGCACGCTGCTCGCTGGGCGCGAACGCGCGCCGCGGCACCACCTACTACCTGATCACCGCGGGACACTGCACGAACAGCTCCGCGAACTGGTGGACCAACAGCGCCCGCACCATCGCGATCGGCGTGCGGACGGCGAGCAGCTTCCCGAGCAACGACTACGGCCTGGTCCGCTACACGAGCACGCTCAGCCACCCGAGCGCCGTCAACACCTATCCCGGCCTGCTGCAGTTGTACGGGACCGGCAGCGCCTACGTCGGCCAGGCGGTCTGCCGCAGCGGCGCGACCACCGGCGTACGCTGCGGCGTCGTCACCGCGTTGAACGCCACCGTCAACTACGCCGAGGGCACCGTGACCGGTCTGATCAGGACGAACATCTGCGCGGAGCCCGGCGACAGCGGGGGTCCGCTCTACACCTCCGGCGGCATCATCCTGGGCATCCTGTCCGGCGGCACCGGCAACTGCACCACCGGCGGCACGACCTACTACCAGCCCATCGGTGAGATCCTCGCCGCGTACGGGCTGACCATCCCCTGAGCCGCCGAGGCGTTCCCGCCCCGGCCGGCTGAGCCGGGGCGGGGACGCCTCGCCGCAGACCCGGAAAGATGCCAGCTTTCATTCATAGATTGAAGTGTTTCGTTCGATACGGCATGGTGTGCGCATGAGATCTCACCTCGCGCGGATCGCCGCGGCCACCCTCGCCGCGCTCGCGATCACCGTGTCCAGCCAGCTTCTCGGCAGCGGCGCCGCCACCGCGGCGCCCGCACCCGCCGCCGTACGCGTGCTCTACTACGACGCCAGCCAGGCCGCCGAATTCGTCAACGCCGTACACCAGGGCGCGGCCAACTGGAACGCCCGCGTCACCAACGTACGCCTGGAGCGCTGGACCTCGGGCCGCCCGCTCAACATCCGCGTGTACGCCGACAACAACTGGCCGCGCGCCTACGTCAACTCCCTGGGCAACGGCACCATCTACATGGGCCGCCAGGCCACCGCCGAGGGCCACAACCCGACCCGCATCGCCGCGCACGAACTGGGCCACATCCTCGGCCTGCCCGACCGGCGCACCGGCGTCTGCTCCGAGCTGATGTCCGGCAGCAGCGCCGGCACCTCCTGCACCAGCGCCTTCCCCAACGCGCAGGAGATAACCAAGGTCAACAACCTGTTCGCGAGCGGCGCGCTGGTCACCGCCGGCTGGCGCGAGGACCGCGCCTAGCCACCCGCGGGCGGGGACGGCGGCGCCTCACCCGCCCTGCCGTCCCCGCCCGCGGTCCGCTCAGGCGGCCGGGTCCCGGTCGCGAGCGGGCACGAAACGGCACAGCAGCACCGCCACCGCCCCGGTCAGCACCCCCACGACCACACCGGTGACCAGGCTCGACAGCACAGCCGCCGCCCTGAGCAGCACCTCCTGCACCGCCGGGTCGACGTCGGCGAGGTTGCCGCCGAGGGACGGGCCGGCCCCGCCGAACGCGGCGTCCCACAGCACCTGGTGCCCGGCCGCGAGGAACACGCCGTAGAGCGCGCCGAGCACCACGACGGTCAGGAACGGGCGCGGCGGCCGCCGCCACAGCACCGCCGCGAGCCAGCAGGCGAGCGGCCCGAACACGAGCAGCGCGTTGACCGGTGTCCCCTCCCGCACCAGGTCCAGGTCGTGCAGCACGACCCGCGGTGCGGCCAGCGCGGCCAGCCCGACCAGCACCGGCCACGAGAACCCGAGCGGGCGCACCCGGCCGGTCACCGCTCGGCCCCTGCCCGCGCGGGCGGGGCGGTGCGGGCCCAGCGCAGCAGGGCGGTGAACGCGAGCACCGCGGTCACGGCCCCGCCGGCCACGCGTACCCAGTGCCCGGCGACGAACTCCGCGGCGACCTGGCGCAGCTCGGCGGCGCTGTGCGTGCCGAGCGGGTCGACGAACATGATCTCGTTACGGGGCCAGAAGAACACCGCGGAGAACACGAACTCGCAGGCGAAGAACGTCACCGCGGCGGCCGCGGTCCACCAGCGCAGCCGCGGGTGGCGCCAGGTCAGCAGCAGGGCGGCGACGCTGCTGAGCACCACGCCCGCGCCCAGCGGCGGGAAGTAGTCGCTGGGGCCACCCGCGACGACGAACTCGCGGGCGCGTTCCAGCGAGGCGGGCGGGTCGGCGAAGATGTTCGGGTACAGCATCACCGTCTCGGCGGCGACACCGCCGAACGACAGCATCGACGTCCAGACCAGCGCGATCAGCGCGACCCAGGTCGGCCGGGTCAGGGACATGAGGGTTTCTCCTCCAGGGGTTCGCCGCGCCGGCCCGGCGCGGTGGTCAAGGTCGCCGACGACGCTAGGCCGCACGCCGGGCCGCGTCTGCCGCCTGGAAGCGCGACCCGGTGTCGCCTCCGGGCGACAGCGCACCGGCCCGCGGCGATCTAGGCTCGGAACGTGCCTGGCCACCGACCGACCCGCATCGACGCGCTCCTGGCCGCCGGCACGTTCGTCCTGGTCGCGGCCGCCGTGGCCACGCATGGCGGAACAACCGCGCAGCTGGTCGGCGGCTACCTGGCCGCCGCCGGGTTCGGGGCGCTGCCGCTGCTGGCCCGCCGACACCCGGTGCCCGCCCTCGCCGCCACGGCGGCCGGGGTGGTCGCCTACTACATGCTCGACCTCGCACCCGTCGGCCTGGCCGCGCACACCGCCGCGGTGCTGTACGTCGCCGCCGACGCCGGCCGGGTCCGGGCCGCCGCCGTCATGGCCGCCGCGCTGCTGGCCGCGTCGATCGGGGCGCGGCTGGCCGAGGGCGACGACCCGTCGATCGTGCTCGGCGTCGACCTCGGCTCGCAGGCCGCGCTGATGGCGGCGGTGCTCGCCCTCGGCGACGCGGTGCGCAGCAGGCGGGCGCTGCGCGCCGAGCTGGCCCGGCAGGCGGCGGCCGCCGCCGACGAGCGCCGCGCCGAGGCCGCCCGGCAGGTGGAGGCCGAGCGGCTGCGCATCGCCCGCGAGGTCCACGACACGCTCGGCCACGCCGTGTCCGTGGTGACCCTGCAGTCGGCCGTGGCGCAGGAGGCGCTGGCCGACGACGCGAAGGACGACGCGCTCACGGCCCTGGCCGCGATCCGCGCCGCAGGCGGCAGCGCCATGTCCGAGCTGCGCGCCACCCTGGGCACGCTGCGCCGGGACACCGGACCCCGGCATCCCGACCCGGGCATCGGCGACCTGCCTGCCCTCGTCGACGGGGTGCGCGGCGGCGGCCTGCCGGTGGAGCTGCACGTCGAAGGGGACCTGCGGGCCCTGCCCGCGGTGGTCGGCACGACCGCCTACCGGGTGGTCCAGGAGGCGCTGACCAACGTGCTGCGCCACGCGCGGGCCGGGCGAGCCGAGGTCAGCGTCGCCGTCGGCCGTACGCTGCTGTCGGTGGACGTCATCGACGACGGGCGCGGGCCGGACCCGCACAGCCGGCACGACGAGCACGGCTACGGCCTGCGCGGCATGGCCGAACGGGTCACGCTGCTCGGCGGCACGGTCGACGCCGGCCCGGCGGACACCGGCGGCTTCCGGGTCCACGCCGAGCTGCCGCTGCCGGGAGGCCCCCGATGAGCGAACTGCGGGTCGTGCTCGTCGACGACCAGCACCTCATCCGCACCGGGCTGCGGGCCGTGCTGGAACGCGCGCCCGACATCACCGTCGTCGGCGAGGCGGGCGACGGCTTCGCGGCGGTGAACGTGGTGCGCGACCAGCACCCCGACGTGGTGCTCATGGACGTGCGGATGCCCGGCCTCGACGGGATCGAGGCCACCCGCCGCATCCTGGCCGACCCGCGCCTGTCCCGGGTGCACGTCGTCATGCTGACCACGTTCGACGACGACGAGTACCTGTTCGAGGCCATCCGGGCCGGGGCGGCCGGGTTCCTGCTCAAGGACACCACGCCCGACGCGCTGCGGGAGGCGGTGCGCACCGTCGCCGGCGGGGACGCGCTGCTGTCGCCCGCGGTCACCCGCCGCGTGCTGGACGCCGCCGCTCGCACGCCGGTCGAGGACGCGACACGCCTGGCCGGGCTCACCGAGCGGGAACGCGACGTGCTCGCGCAGGTCGGCACCGGCCGCACGAACGCCGAGATCGGCGCGGTGCTGCACCTGAGCCCCGACACCGCCCGCACCTACGTCAGCCGGCTGCTCACCAAGCTCGACGCCCGCGACCGGGCGCAGCTGGTCGTCATCGCGTACGAGACCGGCCTGATCCGCCCCGGCACGCAGTAGCGGATCAGGCGGAGCGGACGGCGGCCACGACCCGGCGCACCTCGTCGGCGTCGGTGGCCTCCCGGCCGTCGCGCCGCACGGGCGCGCGCAGGTGCAGCTCCCGGGCCCCGGTCGCGGCGAGCACCTGCCGGACGTTGTGCGAGCGGACGCCGCCCGCGGCGATGACGCGCAGCCGGTCACCGGCCCGCTCCCGCAGCGCGGCGATGCGCGCCGCCCCGTCGAGCGCGGTGGGGGCCGCCCCGGAGGTGAGGACCGCGTCCGCGCCGAGTTCGATGATCTCGTCGAGCGCCCTGAGCTGGTCGCCGACCTCGTCGAAGGCCTTGTGTACGGTCACCGGCAGCGGCCCTGCCGCCTCGATCAGGCGGCGCAGGACGGGCAGGTCGAGGCCGCCGTCGCCGGTCACGGCCCCGACGACCACGCCGAGCGGAAGCCCGTGCGGGTTGGGCAGGGCGCGCAGGGCGGCGATGTCGGCGAGCATGACCTGCTCCTCGACCTCGCTCACCCGGAAGTCGCCGCCGCGGGGCCGGACCATCACCCGCACCCCCGCGTGGCGCAGCGTGCGCAGCGCGACCTCGACCGCGCCCAGGCTGGGGGTGGTGCCGCCCTGGCCGAGGTCGGCGCACAGTTCCAGCCGGTCGGCTCCCGCCGCCTCCGCCACCAGCGCGGTCGGCACGTCGCTCACGCAGATCTCCACCGTGGTCACGCGGAAGAACGTACCGCCGGTGCCGGAGGCGAGCCGGAGGTGCCCTTGTTCATTTCGACTGCTTTCAGCAGCTATGATCAAAAACCATGCTCCACCCCCTGCGTATCGCCATCGGCGGCGTCCACATCGAGTCCAGCACGTTCTCACCGCACCTGAGCGGCGCAGACGACTTCGAGGTCACCCGCGGCGAGGCCCTGCTGGCGCGCTACGACTGGCTCGCGCTGCCGTGGGCCGCCGACGTCGAGTGGGTCCCGCTCGTGCACGCCCGAGCCCTGCCCGGCGGAGCCGTGGAGCCGGCGGCGTACGAGGCCTGGGCCGCCGAGATCGCCGAGCGGCTCGCCGCGGCGGGCTCGCTGGACGGCATGCTGCTCGACTTCCACGGCGCGATGAGCGTCGTCGGCCGCGACGACGCCGAAGGCGATCTGATCACCACCATCCGCTCGGTGCTCGGACCGCGGCCGTACGTGTCGGCGGCGATGGACCTGCACGGCAACGTGTCCCAGGTGCTGTTCGACGGATGCGACCTGCTCACCTGCTACCGGACCGCCCCGCACGTCGACGTGTGGGAGACCCGCGAGCGCGCCGCCCGCAACCTGGTCGAGGCGCTGCGCCGGGGGCAGCGGCCGCACAAGGCCCTGGTGCACGTGCCGATCCTGCTGCCGGGCGAGATGACCAGCACCCGCGAGGAGCCGGCCCGCGGCCTCTACGCGAGGATCCCGGAGATCGAGGCCCGCGACGGCGTCGTCGACGCGGCGATCTGGATCGGGTACGCCTGGGCCGACCAGGCGCGGTGCCAGGGCGCGGTCGTGGTCACCGGCGCCGACGCCACGGCGACCGCGGACGCGGCCCGCGAACTGGGTGAGCACTTCTGGGCCGCCCGCGACGACTTCGCGTTCGTCGCCCCGACCGGCACCATGGACGAGTGCCTCGACACCGCGCTGGCCGCGGTCGCCGACCCGGCGCGGCGGCCGTTCTTCATCAGCGACTCCGGCGACAACCCGGGAGCGGGCGGCGCGGACGACGTCACCTTCGCGCTGGAGCGGATGCTGGCGCGGCCGGAGATCCGCGACGGGGCGCGGCGGGCCGTGTTCGCGTCGCTGGTGGACCCGCAGGCTGTCGCGCAGGTCGCGGAGCTGCCGCTCGGCTCGGCCGTGCGGGTGACTGCCGGCGGGCGCATCGACGCCCGCGAGCCGGGTCCGCTCCTGCTCGACGGGGTCCTGGAGGCGGTCGCGGACGATCCCGACGGCGGGCGGTGCGTCAGCGTGCGCGTCGGCGGGCTCAGCGTGTTCGTCACGTCGCGGCGGATGCAGTACCGGCTGCTGGAGTCGTACGCCCGGCTGGGGGTCGCGGTCGGGGCCGTGGACGTGGTCGTGGTGAAGATCGGCTACCTGGAGCCGGAGCTGTTCGACGCGGCCGGCGACTGGCTGCTCGCGCTGACCCCGGGTGGCGTGGACCAGGATCTCGCCCGGCTGCCGTACCACCACGTCGTGCGGCCGATGTTCCCGCTGGACCGCGACTTCACCGCCGACCTCACCGTCGTGACCGGCTGATCCGCCCGGAACCGCGTCACTGCTGCCGGTCGAGCACCGCCGCGACCAGGACCGACGGGGTGGCGAAAGCCTTCAGCTGATCCTCGGCCAGGTGGAACCGCTCCGCGACGAAACCGGGTTCCTGCCAGGAGACGACCGACCCCGCACCGCCGTCGGACCGCACCAGGATCCGCAGCGGCAGGTCGATGGCCAGGTCCGGAACGGCGAGCATGAGCGGTGTTCCGGCTTTCGGGCTGCCCAGGATCACGACCTGGGTGTCCGGCATCTCCAGGCCGGCCTGTCGTGCGGCCTCGGCATGGTCGACGACGGCGAACACGGTCGCGCCGCGCGACTCGGCCTCCTGGCGGATGGCCGCGACGGTCTGGTCGACGCCGTCGGCACTACGGCGAGAAGTCAGGCCCGAAGTCATGCTGCTCCTCCGTTCAGCTGGGCTTTCCGCAGTCTACGTGTCCTATCGGTTCCGGTATGACGGCAATGTCGGTCCACCGGGCGCGGTGACCCGCGCCGCTCGCTTGACCTGTACCCGCAGGTACAGGTTTACGGTCGTGACGTGCGAGTCGGTGAACTGGCGCACCGCACCGGGACCACGGTCCGGGCGCTGCGCTACTACGAAGCGGCGGGGCTGGTCGTGCCCCGGCGGCTGGGCAACGGCTACCGGGAGTACGACCCGATCTCGGTACGCCTGGTCGAGCAGATCAGGACGCTGACCGCGCTCGGTTTCAGCGTCGAGGAGACCAGGCCGTTCGTCGAGTCCCTGGGCGACGGCGACGCCGCCCACCCGGCGGCGCTGAGCACCTACCGGCGGGCGATAGCGGGGCTGGAGCAGCGGATCGAGCGGCTGACCGGCCAGCGCGACGCGCTGCTGTCGCTGGTCGACGCCGCCGGGCACGGGGTTCCGCGGCTGACCGGCCGCGTCGCCTCCACCGGCGACGACCCGTCGGGCCTGGTCGGCGCGCCGTTGCCCGAGCTGACGTTCCGGGCCACCGGCGGCACGGCCGTCGGGCCGGCCGCGTTCGGCGGGCGCCGGGTCGTGCTGTTCGTGTACACGCTGACCAGCCGGCCGGGCGTCGCCATGCCGGACGGCTGGGACGACATCCCGGGCGCTCGCGGCTGCACCGTGCAGGCGTGCGGGTTCCGGGACGTGCACGCCGACCTGCTGGCCGCCGGCTGCGACCAGGTGTACGGCCTGTCCGCGCAGCCGACCGGACACCAGCGGGAGCTGGCCCACCGGCTGCGCCTGCCGTACCCGCTGCTGGCCGATCCCCGGCTGAGCCTGGCCGCGGCGCTGCGGCTGCCCACCTTCGAGGCCGCCGGAGCCGGTTACTACCGGCGGCTGACGCTCATCGTGAACGACGGCGTGGTCGAGCACGTGTTCCATCCGGTGGCCGAACCGGCCCTGCACGCCGAGCAGGTGCTGCGCTGGCTCGCCGACCATCCCGATCCGAGGAGTCACATGACCGCCATCGACACCGTGCACGCCAGGGAGATCCTCGACAGCCGCGGCAACCCGACCGTCGAGGTCGACGTCCTGCTCGACGACGGCTCGCTGGGCCGGGCGGCCGTACCGTCCGGCGCGTCGACCGGCATCGCCGAGGCCGTCGAGCTGCGCGACGGCGACACCGGCCGCTACCACGGCAAGGGCGTACGCCGCGCCGTCGACGCCGTGCTCGGGGAGATCGCCGACGCGGTCGCCGGACTCGACGGCCGCGACCAGGCGGCCGTGGACCGGACACTGATCGAGCTGGACGGCACGGCGAACAAGTCCCGGCTGGGCGCGAACGCGACGCTCGGCGTCTCGCTGGCCGTCGTGAGGGCCGCGGCGGCGTCGGCCGGGCAGCCGCTGTACCGCTACCTCGGCGGGCCGGACGCGGTCACCCTGCCGCTGCCGCTGATGAACATCGTCAACGGAGGCGCGCACGCCGACAATCCGCTCGACTTCCAGGAGTTCATGATCGCCCCGGTCGGCGCGGCCACGTTCGCCGAAGCGGTCCGGATGGGATCCGAGGTGTTCCACACGCTGCGGGCCACGCTGCAGGCCGCCGGGCACCACACCAGCGTCGGCGACGAGGGCGGCTTCGCGCCGCTGCTGCACACGGCCGAGGAGGCCCTGGCGTTCGTCAGCGCCGCGATCAGCGACAGCGGCTACACCCCCGGGGTCGACGTCGCGATCGCGCTGGACCCCGCCGCGTCGGAGTTCTTCCGTGACGGCGCCTACCACTACCGGGGCGAGAACCGGGTGCGCACCGTCGCCGAGCACGTCGACCACCTCGCCGAGCTGGTCGAGCGGTTCCCGATCGTGTCGATCGAGGACGGTGTCGCCCAGGACGACGCCGAGGGCTGGAAGCTGCTCACCGACCGGCTCGGCGGGCGCTGCCAGCTGGTCGGCGACGACGTCTTCTGCACCAACGTCGAGCTGCTGCGCGACGGCATCAGCCGGGGCGTCGCGAACTCGGTCCTGGTGAAGGTCAACCAGGTCGGCACGCTGACCGAGATGCTGGCGACCGTCGCGGCCGCCCGGCAGGCCGGGTACAGCGTGGTGATGTCGCACCGGTCCGGGGAGACCGAGGACACCACCATCGCCGACCTGGCCGTGGCGACCGGGTGCGGGCAGATCAAGACCGGCTCGCTGTCGCGCAGCGACCGCACCGCGAAGTACAACCAGCTGCTCCGGATCGAGGAGGAGCTGGGCGAACGCGCCGTGTACGCCGGCGCCCGCAGCCTCACCCGCAACCGGCCGGCCTGACCCGCGGGTCGAGGTGCAGCCCGTGCCGACCCACGGCTCGTCCCGTGCCCGGCTACGGCCCGTCCCGACCGCTTCCCCGCGGACGGGCCGTATCGGGCCGGGATGCGGGTGGCCTGGCGGCCACCCGCATCGTCCCACGTCAGAGCGTGCGCGAAAGCCGGTCGGCGAGGCGGCGGGTGAACCCGGCCGGGTCGTCGAGTTCGCCGCCCTCGGCGAGCACCGCCATCGCGTGCAGCAGCTCGGCGGTCTCGGCGAGCACGTCGTCGTCACCGCGCTCGTCGTGCGCGGCGCGCAGCTTCTCCACCAGGGGATGCTGCGGGTTCAGCTCCAGGATGCGCTTGGCCTTCGGCAGGTCCTGGCCCATCGCCCGGTAGAGCTTCTCCAGGGCCGGGGACGCGTCGAGCGCGTCCGACACCAGGCAGGCCGCCGAGGTGGTCAGGCGGGTGCTCAGCCGCACCTGCTTGACCTTCTCCGCCAGCCGGGCGCCCATCCAGGCCAGCAGCCCGGCGTACTCCTCGGCGGCCGGAGCCTGGTCGGACTCGGTCTTCAGGTCGACCTCGCCGCGGCTGGCCGAGGCGAACGCCTTGCCGTCGTAGTCGCCGACCATGTCGACCCACATCGCGTCGACCGGGTCGTCCAGCAGCAGCACCTCGACGCCGTTCGCCGTGAACGCCTCCAGGTGCGGCGAGTTCTCCAGGGTCGCGCGCTGCTCGCCGACCAGGTAGAAGATCTCGGTCTGGTCGGGCTTCATCCGCTCGACGTACTCGCGCAGCGTGGCCGGCCGGGCCGGGTCACGGGTAGAGGCGAGCTGCACCAGGTCGAGGATCGCCGCCTGGTTGTCAGGGTCGTTGACCAGGCCCTCCTTGACGGCCTGGCCGAACTCGCGCCAGAAGCCGGTGTAGCGCTCGGGGTCCTTGGCGAGCATGTCCTTGAGCGTGCCGAGGACCTTCTTGACCAGGCGGCGGCGGATCGTCTGGATCTGCCGGTCCTGCTGGAGGATCTCGCGGGACACGTTGAGCGACAGATCGGCGGAGTCGACGACGCCCTTGACGAAGCGCAGGTACTCCGGCAGCAGCGCCTCGCAGTCGTCCATGATGAACACGCGCTTGATGTAGAGCTGCACGCCGCGGCGGGCACTGCGGGTGAAGAGGTCGTACGGGGCGTGCGCGGGCAGGAACAGCAGCGCGTCGAACTCCAGGGCGCCCTCGGCGCGCAGGTGGATCGTCTCGAGCGGGTCGGTCCAGTCGTGGCTGACGTGCCGGTAGAACTCGGTGTACTCCTCCGGTTTGATGTCGGCGGCGGCCCGCGACCACAGCGCCTTCATCGAGTTGAGCGTCTCGGCCGCATCCGCCTCCGGCTCGCGCATCCGGATCGGCCAGGCGATGAAGTCGGAGTAGCGCTTGACGATCCGCCGCAGCACCGCCGGGTCGGCGTAGTCGTGCAGGTGGTCGTCCTCGTCGGCCGGCTTGAGGTGCAGCGTGACGGAGGTGCCCGCGGGGGCGTCGGCGACCGTGGAGATCTCGTACGTGTCGGCCCCGGCGGACTCCCAGCGGGTGCCCTCGGTCTCCCCCGCGCGGCGGGTCACCAGCACGACCCGGTCGGCGACCATGAAACCGGAGTAGAACCCGATGCCGAACTTGCCGATGAGCTCGGCGGTGCCGTCCTGCTTGGCCTGCTGCCAGCGGCTGACGAACTCGGCCGTCCCGGACCGGGCGATCGTGCCGATCAGCTCGACGACCTGGGCCCGGGTCATGCCGATGCCGTTGTCGCGCACCGTCAGGGTGCGCTGCTCGCGGTCGACGGCGAGTTCGACGTGCAGGTCGCTGGTGTCGGCGTCGAGCTCCTTGTCGACCAGTGACTCCAGGCGCAGCTTGTCCAGCGCGTCGGAGGCGTTGGAGACCAGCTCCCGCAGGAACACGTCCTTGTTCGAGTAGATGGAGTGGATCACCAGCTGGAGCAGCTGCTGAGCCTCCGCCTGGAACTCGAACGTCTCGACCTGACCCACCGACATCCCCTATCTGCGTTGGCACTCTCCCTGCTGGAGCGCCAACGAGATTTAGCATCAAGGCAGCGGGTGGGGCAACTCGGCGGGCCGCCGGACACGGGCGCTTCGCGGTCAGGTCCGCTGCCGTTCCCGGCCGGAGCGGGACGGTTTCACGGTGTCCTTGCGGCCGCCGCTCTGGAGGATGCTCTCCGCCACCCGGTTGTCGCCGATCGGATCGGTCATGGTGGCATGCGTGCCCGTTTCGGCGCGGCCGATCCGGTGCCGGCGGGCGCGGATGAGCAGGGCCCCCACCGCGGCCGCTCCGGTCGCTATACCGACTGCCAGTGCTCTTTTGCTCGCCATCAGATCGTCTCCGATATCGCCGGTCGGATCCGAGCGGACGTCCCGTAGGCCGACCGTCCGGCGGCGCGCCGCCCTCGTCGTACGCGAGCCCGGTTCGCCATGACCGATTGTCCGGGATCGGGGCTGCCGACGATCGCCGAATCCGCGAAGGCGTGGCATCGGGGCGGCCCGACGCGGCCGATAATCGAAGCCATGACCGCGACCTGCGCCTTCGACGGGAGTCCGCTCACGGCGGCGCCGCTGAACTCGCAGCTGGCCGGCGTGCTGGCCGGTCTGGTGTTCGCGGGGATGATCGTCTTGATCAGCGTGCAGCCCGAGCCGTCGCGGCTGCCGAGCGGAGTCGAACCGGGGCGGCGTACCGAGGCGCTGGTCCTGCTCGTCGGCTCCTTTCTCGCGCTGCTGATGGCCGCCTTCCTGTTCGGGGTCGCGTCGGGCGACACCTCGTGTGCTCGCGGGCGGACCGTGGTGCTCGCCGCCGGCGGCCTGCTGGGTCTCGGCGTGCTGAGCATGTTCGGCGGGCTGTGCTGGCTCATCGACCAGTACGACCATGAATCGCGGCGGGCCACCCGGGTCACCCTGTTCGCGACCTACTTCGTCGGCTTCATCGTGATCTTCTACCTGTCGGCCACGGTTCGCGGCTACGTCGACGACGTGGGAGCCGAACTCGCGCGGCGGCGACCGGACTGGCTGCCGACCGTCATCAACCACTACTACCTGCCCGTTCTCGAAGGCATCACGCTCCTGCTGCTCCTGCGGTCGCTGGCGGGCCAGTACGTCCGGCGGCCGCGCACGGAGACCTCGGAGATCACGGTGCTGGTGACCGCCTACGTCTACATCGCCGGAGTGATGATCGCCGGCGTGGTCGCCGTCCAGGCGACACAGCTCGACCCGGCCAGGCCGATCACGCCGGGCTACTTCACCTTCGCGACGCTGACCTCGATCGGCGCGCCGGCCCTCGCCCTCGTGATGCAGCTGCTGGCCCTTCCGACGGGACGCTCGGTATCGGTGGCGCCGCAGGGCGGCGACGCCGGTCAGCCCCGGCCCGCCCGATGATCCCCTTCGGCCGGTTCGCGCTTTCCGCTCCCGGGTGTCGCCGGGCCGCCTAGCCTTCGACATTGAGGGGCGTGCGACCTGGGAGGAACGCGATGGGACAGCTGCGGAACCTGCAGATCGAGATCTTGGACCGGTCCGCCGTGGACGATCTCATCGGCAAGGTCAACGACACCGCCTCGCAGCCCGGCAGCGCCGACCGGGCCCAGGACTGGCGAGCCGAGCACGGGCCGGTCGACACGACCGACGAGGCGCACTCGTTCGTCGTGGTCGGCTCCACCCTGATGTTCCTGCACCGATGCCCCGACGGCGTGATCCTGCCGTTCGCGGCATACCCCAACGGCACGCTCAAGGTCTACGCAGACCCCGACCATGCCGGCGAAAGCTTCCAGCGCCACGACCAGGGCTGACGCGGCTCACCCAACCGTCGGACTCCCGGTGCTCTGGCGGACGACGAGTTCGGCCGGGAACAGCTCACGGTGGCCGGGCGGGACGTCGCCGGACAGCAGCAGCCGCACCGCGGCGGCGGCCATCTCCTCCACGGGCAGGCGCATCGTGGTCAGCGGCGGGTTCGCGCAGACCGCCGCGACACTGTCGTCGAACCCGATGACGTTGACGTCCTCGGGCACCCGCCGGCCACCGGCCGTCAACGCCTGCACCACGCCCGCGGCCATGAGGTCGCAGGCCACGAACACCGCGTCGAGGTCCGGGTGCTGTTCCAGCAGCCGCTGCGCGGCGCGGTAGCCGCCCTCGCGGGTGAACGCGGCGTCCGCGCTCACCTCGGCCAGCCCCAACTGCTGGGCGGCGCGCAGGTGACCGATGCGCCGGTCGGCGGCGCAGGTGCTGATCAGCGGGCCGTGGATCGCGGCGATCCGGCGGCGGCCGAGGCGGTGCAGGTGCGTGACCGCCGCGTACGCCCCACCGATGTTGTCGGCGACCATCGCCGGGACCGTGGCCGCGGTCGGCACCAGCGAGACCACGCGGCGGCACCGGCGGTGGAACCGCGCCGCGAGAGTCGGGGTGATGTCGGACAGCACCGCGCCGAGCGTGACGTTGGCGGCGAGTTCGTCCAGCGCCCCGGCAGCCGACTCATGGGTCAGCGCGTGCACCCGCAGTTGCGCGCCCACGCCCTCCAGCAGCGGCATCATCCCGGCCAGGACCCGGCCGTAGTACGGATTCGAGCCCAGCCAGCCGCCGGGCAGGTCGCAGCTGACGGCGATCACGTCGACCACCCGCGGGCGGCCGGAGGCCAGGGCACGGGCCGCCTCATTGGGCCGGTAGCCGAGCCGGGCCACCGCCTCCTGCACCCGCACCCGCAACGGCCCGGACGCGCCGGGCGCATTGTTGATCACACGCGAGGCCGTGGCGCGGGACACGCCGGCCACCCTCGCGACGTCATCGATCGTCGGCTTGGACCTGCTCATGTGGTACCTGCACCCTCCGCCGCGTCCTTGCGGTAATTCGACGATAAGGGCGAGAGCGCTCTCACGGGAAGCAGCTCACGCGCGATACGTAGACTCCCGACGATGAGTGACGGCCCACTGGCCGGTGTCGACGCCGTGGCGTGGCATCGGCTCCACCACGCCTACGGCCCGGCGACGGACGTGCCCGACCAGCTCCGCGCACTGCGCAGCCGCGACGAGGACCGGCGGGCCGATGCGCTGGCATGCCTGTCCGGCAACGTCTACCACCAGGGCACCAGATGGCAGGCCAGCCACGCGGTCGTGCCGTTCCTGGTCGCGCTGGTCGACGACCCCGAGACGCCGGACCGCGCCGCTGTCGTCGGACTCCTGCACAGGATCGCCATCGGCGACCGGCGCGACGACGGGCTGCCGTTCGACCCACGAGAGGCGTTCGCGGCAGGCGACGCGTTCGACGGCCCGGAGCACGACGGGCTCCTCCAGCGGTTCTACGACGAGGAGGAGCTGTCGGACGACGAGTGTCGAATACTGGACGCGGCGGCGGTGCGCTGGGCGGCCGACAGCTACTTCGCGGCCTCGGCCTGCCTGACCACGATCACCGGCTGGGTGTCCGACCCCGACGACCTGGTGGCAGCCCACGCCGCGGCCCTGGTCGCCTGGTTCGAGGCCACCGACGGCGTGGTGTCCGCGCTGGTCGCGGTGCCCGAGCACCGCACCCGGCCCAGGGCCGGCGCGAACCTGGCCCTGGCGCACACGCCCGCTGCGGACGTACGCGTCGACCGGAGGCTGCGCGAGCTGATCCGTTCCGGCACCACGACGACGGCCGTCACCGCGGCCGTCGCCTGCGCGTACCGGGACGGCGAGGCGCTGCCTGAGCAGGCGCTGTCCATCCTGGTCGAGGCGTCCGGCCGGGACGATCTGGAGGCGGTCCCCGGCTGGGACCGCGCCCTGCGCGGCTTCGTGATGCTCGCACTGCAGCGCCTCGGCCTCGGCTGAGCGTTGCCGGCTACCGGGCGGCGGCGACGTCGTTCGCGCTCCACCCCACGAACCGGGCGATGTCCTCGTCGGTCGTCTTCAGCAGGTCGACCCAGTCCCGCAGCGCGTCGGCGAGGCTCTCCGGGATGCCGGGGTTGTCGGGGTGCGCCGGGTGCCGCGCGACGTTGTCGATGTGGATGAACATGCCGTCGGGGTCGAGCTCGTCGAACACGTCGTCGTCCGGTTCGTCGCCGCCGCCGCTGGCGATGACCTCGCCGGTGAGCCAGTCGGTGTACATCCAGGTGCTCGGGCCGGTCTGCCCGCCGTCGATGATCCGGTGACCGACCGCTTCCAGCTTGCCGACCTCGTCCGCGAGCCTGCCCTCCGCCTCGCGCTGCGAGACGAGATAGCGACGGACGTACTCCTGCGCCAGGTCCATGAACCCCATCCTCCGTGGAACGGCGTCGACGCTGCCCCGCCGAACACGGGCTACAGACTGCCCGGTCGCCCGCCCTTCGCCAAGGAAACACGCCGTCCGCACCCGACCCGGCCGAGCGCCCGGACACGGGCCACGAGCCGGCAGCCCGCAACCGAAGATCATTCACCGTACAGCGCGAATTGCCATCTATACGGCTAAAACAGCCCATAACATCGAAGGGTCAACGACGCAGATCCGAGGAACCGACCATGCAGCTCCTGCACGACAGCCCACGCACCAGGACGGTCGCCGTGCGGGTGGTGGCCGCGTGACCGCCGTCGACACGGCCGCCGCCGCACCGCCCGCCGCCGGTGCGGTCTCGCCGTTCCCGCCGATCGCCGAGTACGCGTTCCTGTCCGACTGCCACACGGGCGCGCTCGTCGCCGCCGACGGCTCGGTCGACTGGCTGTGCGTGCCCAGCTTCGACTCCCCCAGCGTGTTCGGCGCGCTGCTGGACCGGGAGGCGGGCACGTTCCGGTTCGCGCCGTACGGCATCGCCCACCCGACCTCCCGCTACTACCGTCCGGGCACCAACGTGCTGGAGACGACGTGGCGCACCCCGTCGGGCTGGCTGGTGGTCACCGACGCCCTGATCGTCACCGAGCGCACCGGCGACTGCGAGGTCACCCCGCACACCCGCCCACCGTCCGACTACGACGCGGCCCACCTGCTGGTCCGCACCGCACGATGCCTCAAGGGCGAGGTCCAGCTGGAGCTGATCTGCGAACCGGCGTTCGACTACGGCCGGACGCCGGCGACCTGGACGCTGGCCGAGGGGGACTGCTCCATCGCGGTGGCCGACGGCGCCGGCCAGACCCTGCGCCTGCACTCGGACCTGGCCCTGGGCGTCGAGGGCGGGCGGGTCCGCGGCCAGCACGTGCTGCGCGCGGGCGACAACGCGTACTGCCTGCTGTCCTGGGCCGCGCCCGGCAGCACCCCGCCCGACGAGGAACGCGCCTACGCGATGATCGAGGAGACCACCGACTACTGGCGCACCTGGCTGGCCGGGGCGCGGGTGCCCGACCACCGCTGGCGCGATCCGCTGCAGCGCTCCGCCCTGGTCATCAAGGGCCTGACCTACATGCCGACCGGCGCGACCGTCGCCGCGCTGACCACCTCGCTGCCGGAGACGCCGGGTGGCGAGCGCAACTGGGACTACCGGTTCACCTGGATGCGCGACACCACCTTCACCCTCAAGGCGCTGCACTGGCTCAACCTCAACTGGGAAGCCGACGAGTTCATGCAGTTCATCGCCGATGTCGAGGCGACCGAGGACGGCTCCCTGCAGATCATGTACGGCATCGACGGCCGCCGCGACCTGCCGGAGACCACCCGCGAGGACCTGTCGGGCTACGACGGCGCGCGGCCGGTGCGCATCGGCAACGGCGCTTTCGACCAGCGGCAGAACGACGTGTACGGGGCCGTGCTGGCCTCGATCCTGCTGCACACCCGGCACAGTCGCCGGCTGCCCCGTCGCCTGTGGCCGATCGTGCAGTCGCAGGCCGAGTGCGCTTCGCGGGTGTGGCAGCAGCCCGACCAGGGCATCTGGGAGGCCCGCGGCGAGCCGCAGCACTACGTGTCGTCGAAGCTGATGTGCTGGGTGGCGCTGGACCGGGCCGCGACGCTGGCGGAGATCCGCGGCGACAGTACCCAGGCGGCCGCCTGGCGGGCCACGGCCGAGCAGATCCGCGCCGACATCCTGGCCAACGGCGTCAGCGAGCGCGGGGTGCTGCGGCAGCACTACGCCACCGACTCCCTCGACGCGTCCACGCTGCTGGCGGTGCTGTTCGGCTTCCTGCCGCCGGACGACGAGCGGCTGGGCAGGACCGTCGACGCGATCGCCGAGGAGCTGACCGACAACGGGTTCGTGCTGCGCTACCGCACCGACGAGACCGACGACGGCATGAGCGGCAAGGAGGGCACGTTCCTGATCTGCTCGTTCTGGCTGGTGTCGGCGCTGGCCGCGGTCGGGCAGATGCAGCGCGCCCGCGATCTCATGGAGCGGCTGCTGGCGGTCGCCTCACCGCTGGGGCTGTACGCGGAGGAGTTCGACACCGCCAACGGCCGGCACCTGGGCAACTTCCCGCAGGCGTTCTCGCACCTGGCGCTGATCGAGGCGGCCGCGCGGATCATCCTGGCCGAGCTGATGCAGGAGATTTGACGCGGCACCCTGCCTGAACAGCTCATCCGCGCCCTCACCGAATGGGAGGATCTCTCGTATGCGGGTGGTGGTGGACCTGACGAAATGTGAGGGATACGCGCAGTGCGCGTTCCTGGCGCCTGAGGCGTTCCGGATGGTCGGCGACGAGGCGCTGATGTTCGATCCCGCGCCGCCGGACGAGCTGCAGGACAAGGTGCTGCGGGCCGCCGCGGCGTGCCCGGTGCAGGCGCTGCAGGTCGACATGGCCGATCTGCCGACGCCGCCGCCGCGGGCCGCGGTGGCCGACGGCGACGACCGGCTGCGCCGCGAGGGCCGCATCGTGATCGTGGGGGCGTCGCTGGCCGGCCTGAAGGCCGCCGAGCAGCTGCGCGCCGACGGTTTCGCCGGCACGCTGACCATGATCGGCGATGAGGCGCTGGAGCCCTACGACCGGCCGCCGCTGTCCAAACAGGTGCAGACCGGCTGGGCGGCCTCGGCCGACACCAGCCTGCCGCGGCGGCGCGACATCGGCGCCGATTGGAAGCTGGGCGTGGCGGCCACCGGGCTCGACCTGGAGCGCAACGTGGTGAGCCTGGCCGACGGGCAGGAGGTCGGGTTCGACCGGCTGCTGATCGCCACCGGCGTGCGCGCGCGCCCCTGGTTCGTGCCGGAGGAGGCCGGGCTCGACGGCGTGTTCACCATCCGCACCCGCGCCGACGCCGCCGGCCTGCGCGAGCGGCTGGCGGCCGGGCCGCGCCGGGTCCTGGTGATCGGCTCGGGGTTCACCGGTTCGGAGATGGCGTCGGTCTGCGCCGAGCTGGACATCCCGGTGACCGTGGCCGAGGCCGGACCGGCTCCGCTGGCGGGGGCGCTGGGCGGGGTGATCGGCCGGATCGCGGCGGGCATCATGCGCGAGCACGGCGTCGACCTGCGCACCGAGGTCAGGGTCGAGTCGCTGCAGGGCGAGGACGGCAAGCTGCGCCGCGCGGTGCTGTCCGACGGGACCACCATCGAGGTGGACGTGGCCGTGGTGGCGCTGGGCGGCATCCGCAACGTGGAGTGGCTGCACGACTCGGGCCTGGCGGTGGGCGTCTGGGGCGTGGCCTGCGACGCGGGCTGCCGGGCGTTCGACGCCAACGGCCTGGTGACCGACGACGTGTTCGTGGCCGGGGACGTGGCCCGCCAGCCGCAGCCGATGTTCGGCTACCAGTTCCTGGCGATGGAGCACTGGGGCAACTCGGTCACCCAGGCCGAGGTCGCCGCCCACAACATGATCAGCACGAAGACCGAGCGGTGGCCGCACCTGGAGGTGTCGGCGTTCTGGTCCCTGCAGTTCGGCAACAACATCAAGTCGGTCGGCGTGCCGCCGATCGCCGACCAGATCGCCATCACCCAGGGCTCGGTCGAGAAGCGCCAGTTCGTCGCCGCGTACGGCTACAAGGGCCGGGTCGTCGGCGCGGTGAGCTGGAACCAGGGCAAGTGGCTGGACTTCTACCAGCAGCTGATCGAGCAGGCGGCGCCGTTCCCGCCGCCGTACCACCTGACCGACCCGCCGGCCGACGGCACGCCGGTGCCGGCGGAGTTCCCGGCGATGACCTATCCGGGCCGCGACGCCACCGTCGTGGTCACCGGCCACGACCCCAGCGAGCGCCGCGCCACCCTGGTCCGCGCTGCCCGCCGGCGCTGAGCAGGAGCCGAACGCGATGACCCAGCCGACCCTGTACGACCAGATCCTCGACTTCGCCAACCGGGCCGACCCGTGGCCGCTGTACGAGCAGCTGCGCACCCGGCCGGTGTGGGCAGAGGAGGACGGCACGTTCGTCGTCAGCCGGTACCGCGACATCTACGCGCTGATGCACGACCCGCGGCTCAGCTCCGACCCGAACAACCTGCTGCCCGAGTTCGCCGACAAGCTGCCGCCCGCCGAGGGGCCGGGCGGGATGGCGCCGGCCTTCATCCGCACCGATCCGCCCCGGCACGACGTCCTGCGCCGCACGGTGATGCGGCAGTTCGGCCCGCCGCACCGGCCCGACCGCATCGACAAGCTGACCCCGAAGCTCTCGGCCGTCGTGGCCGAGCTGATCGACAAGATCGCCGGCAAGCCGGAGGCCGACCTCGTCGACGAGGTCGCCTACCCGTTCCCGGTCGCCGTCATCTCCGAGCTGCTGGGGGTCCCGGCCGAGGACCAGGCGACGTTCGGCGGCTGGGTGGACCCGATCGTCAACGCGCTGACCAGGCCGACGCCCGAGCAGCTGCAGGAGCGCAACGACGCCATGCAGCAGCTGTCGCACTACATGCTCGAACTGGCGCAGCGGCGGCGCACCCAACCCGGCGACGACATGATCTCCGGGTTCGTCACCGACGACGGCCCCGACGGACGGCTGGAGGGCGGCGACCTGCTCAGCACGCTGATCCTGCTGCTGATCGCGGGGCACGAGACCACGGTCAACCTGATCACCAACGGCTGGCTGACCCTGCAGCGCCACCCCGACCAGCTGCAGCGGCTGCGCACCGAACCGCGCTTCGCGATCCGCATGGTCGAGGAGCTGCTGCGGTACGAGCCGTCGGTGCACATCCTGCCGCTGCGGACCGCGGTCGACGACATCGAGATCGGCGACGCCACCGTCCGCAAGGGCCATCCGATCGCGGTCATGCTCGCCTCGGGCAACCGGGACGCCGAATGCATTCCGGACGCGGACCGCTTCGATCCCGACCGGCCCGACAACGTGCACCTGTCGTTCGCGGGCGGCATCCACTACTGCCTGGGCGCGCCGCTGGCCCGGCTGGAAGCGCAGATCGCGCTCACCCAGCTCGCCAAGCGGCTGCAGAACCCCCGCCTGGTCGCCGACCCGCCCCCGTACCGGCCCAGTCCCATCCTGCGCGGCCCGATCCACCTGCGGATCGCCTACGACGCCGTCCTGCCCGCGTGAGGATCAGGCCGCCGGGGCCAGGCCGGTGGAGCGGGCGAACAGGTCGAGGCGCTGGACGAGGTTGGTCTTGAGCGGCGGGCACGGCCGCTTGCCCTCGCCCCACAGTTTCGGGCAGGCGCCGCCGCACACCGGCAGCAGCGGGCAGCTGCCGCAGCCGGTGCGGTCCCGCTCGATCGTGTCGTACCAGCCGTCGAACGCGCCCGCCGGGCGGGGCGCGCCCGGGTCGAGTTCGGTGAGCGTGCCGACATGCTGCTCGGTGAACCCGGGCACCAACGGCTGCTCGGTGCAGCTGTAGACACGCCCGTCCGGGGCGACGACCTCGCTGTGCGCGGTGACCGCGGTGCACACCACGGGACGGGTGGCGGCGGGCAGCAGCGCGCAGGTCAGGCCCGCCTCGACGTAGGCGGCATACCAGTCGAGCTCGACGCGGGCCTGCTCGGCGCGGTCCAGGGCGACGTCGCTGACGTCGTTGCCCCAGGAGTGGATCGGCGCGGGATAGAAGCTGACCCGCGAGTGGGCCAGCCCGGCCGCGGCCATGCCCGCCGCGAACTCGCGCGCCAGGCCCGCGTTGTGCACCCCGACGTTGGTGCGCACGCTGAAGGACAGGCCGGCCAGGTCGGGATCGGACAGGGTGCCGGCGATCGCGGCGACGATCCGGGCGTACGACCGCTGCCCGCTCTTGAGCGGGCGGGACGCCTCGTGCTGCTCGGGTGGGCCGTCGATGGTGACCTCGATCTGGGTGACGCGGCAGTCCAGGTGCAGCGCGCGCAGCTTGCGGGCGTCCAGCAGCGCCCCGTTGGTGACCAGCTTCGCCGAGTACGCCACCCCGTGGCGCGACGCGTCGGCGATGAACCGGGCCGACAGCGCCCGCAGCACGGCGTACCCCATCAGCGGCTCGCCGCCGAACCACCGCACGTGGACCGCGTCGTAGCGGCCGCCGGCCATGGCCCGCTCGGCCCGCTCGACCAGCGCGTCGCGGTGCCGGCCGGGTTCGACGCCCGCGCCGCGCCGGTGCTCCTGCCCGCAGTAGTCGCAGCCCATGTTGCAGTAGGCCGTCGGCATCACCACGAACTGGCGCTGGCGCGCGTCGCGCACCGCGGCCCGGGACGCGGCGATGACCGCGCCGGCCTCGTCGGTCCCGGCGGGCACCAGCAGGCCCAGCTGCGCGAGCCGGTCCAGCGTCGCGGTGTCCAGGCGCTGCTGCGGGGCGGTGCCACGCAGCACGTCCACGATGGACGGGTCGAGCAGCAGGGCGCGGGCGGAGGCGGTGTGGTAGACCGCGCGCACCGGCCGCCCGCTGCGGTGCCGGTAGGTGCTGTCGCCGAAGGCGAGGTAGCGGCTGGGGACGAGCGTGACCATGGCGGGGCCTTCCGTCAGCGGTTCGGGACCTGTCGAAGCTGTCGTCGCGCGGATGCGGGGTCTGGCAGACGGTGACGGGCGGGTGCTGCGGCACCCGCCCGTCTGCGAAGTTCTGTGGCCCGGTCCGGCGTCAGCACACGCCGCAGCCGAAGTTGGGACCCGGCACGTCCGGCAGGTCGCCGAGTGCGAGCACCTCGATGATCGCCGTGCTGTTCTCCTGCGGGACGGCCTGGTCGGTGTCCGGGGAGGCGGCGGCGATGCCGGGCGAGGCGACGACCGCGAGAGCGGCAGCGGCGAGGACGGTCGTGAAGCGGTTCCTGGGCATGGTGATCCCTCCAGCTGAGGTTCCGACTTGTATTTAAAGATTGCGATGCGCTAATCTCGACGTTCAAAATAATCTGAGCAACAAAACTCTGTCAAGCGTTGGTGTATAGTCGAACCGTAGGTATGAGTTTGAATGGGAGGTTCAGGCCGTGACTGAGTTGGTGCCGCGGCGGGTCATCGATGATGTGGCGACGCTCAAGGCGCTCGCCGATCCGATCCGTATGGCGATCCTGGAGCTGGCGATGGCCGAGCCGGCGCGCACGTGGACAGCCAAGGAGTTCGCCGGCATCGTCGGCATCTCCCCCACCAAGATCTACTATCATCTGAACCAGCTGGAGCAGCACGGGCTCGTCCAGATCAGAGACACCCGTGTGGTCAACGGCATCATCGAGAAGCAGTACGGCGCGGGCCAGCTCGATCTCAGGTTCAGCCGGCGCACCGAGAACGACGGCGAGAGCCTGCGCGCCGCCGTGGGCACCCAGTTCGACATCACCCGCGACGAGATCGACCTCGGCCTGGCCACGTCCGCCATGTCCATCGACGCCGACGCTGCCGAGACCGAACGGCTCCTGGTCAGCCGCTCGGTCGCCAGCATCGACGAGGGCCAGATCGCGGAGTTCCGCGCCGAACTGATCAACCTGATCCGCAAGTTCGAGAAGAGCGCCGGCTCGGGCCGCCACCCGTTCGGCATGCTGATCGCGCTGCACCCCACCCGGAGCGAGTGACCGCTCCCCTTGGGCCCGCCGGCCCGCACAGCGCCGTTACCCCGCCCCTGACCGGCGGGGTTTTCGGCGTCTACACCCCGGGGTCGCCCGCGGCCGGGAAGTCCCAGCGCAGCGCGGCATACCGGGCCTGATACTGCCGCTCGCGACGGTTCTGCGCGGTGCGGCGCACCACTACCCCCACCAGGTTCTCGGTACGCAGGATCTTGAGGTGGTAGTGCATCAGCGTCACTGGCACGCCGGTGCGTTCGGCCAGGTCACGCACGGAGAAGCTGTCCTGTGGATGGTCGAACAGGATGCTCAGCACGGCCAGGCGCACCGTGTCGCTGACCGCGCGCAGCTCGCTCACCCCGGCGATCCTGCGCAGCCGTGGCGCGGAGTCCGTCATGAGGTCTGCCTCCCGTCATAGGTGCGGCGCGCGCTCGGATGTGCCACACTGTCTGCAAGCGATGCCCCCGGTCCTCCCTGACGGTCGGGGGCTTCATCGCGTCCGGGCTTGGTGTTCCTGCGGGCCCGGCGGTCCGGGCCCGCGGGTCTCAGCCGTCCGGCGAGCGCCGCTGCCGCCCGATCGGCAGCAGGTAGACCGCCACGTTGTCGATGCCGTCGAGCCCGAACACCTCGTGCGCGACGTCGTCGTAGAAGCCGCCGATCATGCCCAGCGACAGCCCGGTCGCCGCGGCCACCAGCGACAGGTTCTGCGCCAGGTGCCCGGCCTCGGCCGTGCCGAAGCGCAGCGCGCGCATGCCATACCGCGGCCGCAGCCGCCCCAGCTCGACGTACAGGGCGAGCATCGCCGGCATCGCCGAGATGTCGATCCCCTCGTACGCCGAGGCGTGGTCCGGCTGGAACCACATCGACGTGGCCAGCAGGTCCACGTCGGACGGCGCGCCGCCCATCCACCACAGCGTCCGGTCGACCGGGTCGACGTGGTAGCAGCCGGGTTCGACCCCGGCGACGTCGCGGACGACCAGGCGCAGCCGGGCCACGTACCGCGCGCCGGCGCTCGGGTAGGGTCGGTGCCCGAACCGGTAGGGCGTGCCGTCGGGCAGCGTGATCTGCTCGTGGTGCGAGATCGCGTGCGCGCTCCACAGCAGCGTGCCCAGCTCCTCGGCCTGCAGCGGGCCGGCCAGCGCGCCCCGGGCGGAGCGGCGGGTGCGCAGCACGTCGGCCAGCGGCAGCCGCGGCGCCTCGTGCGAGGGCAGCGGCACCGGCGGGCGCATCGCGCGCATCCGGAACGCGGGCGGGCCCTCCACCTCCCGTGGTGTGTGGTCGCTCGCGCCGCCCAGCAGGAACTTGCTGGCCTCGTGGTAACGGCGGTCGGGGGCCTGCGCCCCGTCGGCGAAGAACGGGGCCAGCCCCTCGGGGGCCAGCGCGGTGCCGGCGACCAGCCAGCACACCGAGCGCTCCTCGTCGGGCGTGATGCCCAGGCGGTTGAACAGCATGTGCAGCTGCGACGCCCACACGCCCAGCCAGCGCCCGGCGGTCGCGCCGGGCTCCAGCTCGGCCAGCCGCCGGTTGGCCTCGCGGACCACGCCGGCCCAGGCGGTGACCGGCGAACGCCGTCCGTCGGGGTCGGCGGTGATCGCCGCGGCGGTGCGGGCCCAGCGCTGGTTGAGGGTGGCCGCCTGGGTCGCCAGCACCTTCGACGTGCGCTCCTGCATCAGCGCGGTCGGCAGCATGGCCACCTCGGTGTTGAAGCGCCACGCTCCAGCGTGGATGCGCAGCCAGCGGGCGGTGCCGAGCCGGTCGAGGCCGAGCGCCATCGCGGTGGCGATGGTGAGTTCGGTGGCCGCGGCCAGCCGCGCCCGCGGGTCGGCGGTGGCGGCGACGACGCGGGTGGCGACCTCGGTGCTGCGGCAGAACACGTCCTCGGCGATCGGCAGCGCGGCGGCACCGCCGTAGCGGGGCGTCTCGGCGACGTAGGCGATCTCGCGCACGTCGCCGTGCTCGTGCCAGCCCGCCTTCGACTGCGCGGCCGGCCCGCCCAGCGCCTGGTAGTAGGTGCTGCCGTCGAGCGCGGCCGGGGTGAACGGCGCCTCGGCCAGCAGCCGGCCGAGCTCCTCGCGCAGCCACTCGCCGGTGGACTCGTCCGCCCCGCGCAGGCGCAGCCGCAGGTGCGGGCCGCCCTCCCAGTAGCGGATGTAGAACCAGTCGGCGATGCGGTGCTCGCGGCGCAGCCGGTCCAGCAGCGGGGTGACCGTGCGGCACAGGAAGTCGTCGAGGTCGCCCGAGGGCCAGTAGGCGAAGCAGTGCAGGCTGCGCCACACGCGGGCGTCGCTGTGCCGGTCAAGGGTGGCGGCGGTCATGTCAGCACCTCCGGCGGGGTCAGGTCGTAGGCGAAGTCGCGGGGGCGCGACCGGCCGATGAGCAGCAGGTAGAGGAAGTCTTCGGCCGCCGGGGCGGCGACGGCCGCCTCCAGGTGCGCCTCGTGCACGCTGCGGGCGGGCCGGCAGAACAGCCCGGCGGCGGCCGCGGCCGCGCCGACGTGCTGGCCGATCGCGCCCGCGGCCAGCAGCAGCCGCCGGTACGCGGCCAGGCCGCCTTCCCGGACGGCCGCCGGGACGTCGGCGCTGATCACCCACCCGACGTTCATACCCGCGACGTCGAGCTTGTCGCGCGGGTAGCTGAACGCCTGCTGCACCGCCTCCATGGTGGCGTCGGCGTCGACGAGGCGCGTCGTGCCGCCGTCGAGGGTGTACAGGCCGTCGGCCAGGCCGGCGATGCGGGCGGCGACGGCGCGGTGGCGCAGGCCCGGCCAGGCCGCCGGGGAGCCCGCCGGCTGCCGGAACGCCGCCTGGGCCAGCGTCGCCAGGGTGCCCTCGGGTAGTCGACCCGGGTCGGCGCTCAGTCCCCGCGGCCCCAGCCCGGAACTGCGGCGGGCGGCCAGCCGCGATCGCGCTGCGTCGGCACCGGTCAGGTGGCCGGGGCGCAGCGTCACCGTCAGCTCGCTGTCGTCGTCCAGATCGGCGGTCGCGGTCCAGCCGTACGCCTCGGCGCTGTCTGCCAGGGCCGCGGCCACGTGCCCGGCTTCCAGCCAGGTCAGCACCTCGGCCAGGGCGGCGTACCCGGCGGGCAGCCGTTCGGGGTGGACGGTCAGCTCCAGGGTGACAGCGGCGCCCGAGCCGGCCGGGGCGTCCGTGCGGCCGGCGAGCCGGTCCCGGACGGGGTCGGCCAGCCAGCGGCGGTGGCCTTCCACGACGGTCACGTCGACGAGCCAGGCCGCGCGTGGCGACGGGTAGGCGCGGTGCTCGTTGAAGGAGTTCCACGGCTCCCAGCGCCGGGGCGTCAGGGCCAGGCGCAGGATCGCGGCGGGCAGCGCGTACCGCTCGGGCAGCTCGGCCAGGGCGATGCCGGCGCGGGCGGGCGGGGTGCGGCGGGGCATCGCACCGGACCGTACGACCTTGCCGTGCGTCTGGTCCCACACGCGGGACAGGGTGGCGTCCATGGCGGTCCTCACGGGAAGGGGTGGGGGTGGCGGGCGAGGTCGTCGTAGCGCAGGGGCGCCGCGGCCCGGCCGAGCCGGAACGGCACCTCCAGCAGCCGGGGCAGGTCCCGGGTGCGGTGGTTGAGGTGGCCGAACGTCATCGGCAGGCTGCCCGGCACGATCACCTTCGCCGAGTGCAGGCCGAGCCGGTCGCGCAGGCGCGGATCGGTCTGGTCCACGGCGACGACCTCCAGGCCGGCCCGGTCGAGCCGGGCGAGGGTGCCGGCCAGCAGCACGGACAGGTCGCCGGCCGGCGCGGGCCGGCCCGGCCAGACCTCGCGCCAGTCGTCGCCGCCGTCGGGGTCGTCGTCGCCGAGCAGGAAGTCGTAGCGCTCCCGGGCCTCCGGCAGGGTGTTCAGGGCGACGTGGTCGTCCAGGGTGAGCACGAGCGCCGGGTCGTCGAGCATCGGCAGCAGCCGGGCCCGGTCCAGGTAGTGCGGCTTGGCGCGGACCACGTCGGGGGTGACGATCGCGTCGACGACGGCCTCGGCAGCGGCCGAGCGCATCGCCGCCCGCGGGTCGGGGTGCGCGCCGGCCGCGAACAGGGCCTGCGGCGCACCGGAGGCCGGGTCGCGGTGCAGCACCAGGGCCAGCACCGTCGGCACGTCGAAGTCGTTGGTCGCGTCGAAGAACATCAGCCGGTAGCCCGCCTGCTCCAGGCGGTCCGCCAGGTGCGGCAGCACCGGGTCGTCGGCGGGCACCGCGACCCGCCGCAGCGGGGTGCGGGCATACCAGGCCATCAGGAACGCGTCGCGCTCGGCCACCTCGTACAGCCCGTAGAGGACCGCCTCGGTGAGGCTGTTGCCCAGCCCGCAGCCGTTGGAGCTCTCGTAGAGGAAACGCGGCCCGGCACTGGCGTGCAGGCCCCAGTAGGCCACGTGCTCGGGCACGGTGGCGAGCCGGTCGCGGGTCAGCGACCAGCCGTGCACCCAGCCGGTACGCAGGTCCGGCGTGTACGGCTTGAGCTTGAACTCGGGATGGTCGAGGTACGCCGGGTCCTGCAGCCCGAGCCGCGCCGGGTCGATCGTGGTCGCCGGGTCGAGCTCGGCATAGGACGCCGTGATCGCGGTACGCCGCCCGTGCGGGCGCATGCCGGTGTAGCGCTCCGCGGCCTCGAACAGCCCGACCCGTTCGGCGTCGGCGAACGTGCGGGCCCGGCCGTAGCCGGACTCCCGGATGACGCTGTCCCCCGACAGCTCCGCGGTGACCAGCGGCAGCGGCATGTTCTCGGTGCGCCGCAGGTGCGCCACGGGCCCGTGCCGCCAGTCGAACAGCTCGGCGCGCAGCCCTTCACGGGTGGTGCGCTCGTTGACCGCGCGGAACGCGTACGGGTCCGCGGCCGGGCTCGGCGTGAGCGTGATCCGGGCCGCCTGCGGGGTGTCGTCGGGCAGCGGCGCGCACACTGCGCAGCCCTGCCGGGCCGGGCGCACCCGGTGGGTCGACACGGTGAGCCGGTCGGCGCGCAGCGCCAGCACGGTCCCCTCGTAGCCGGCCGGGTCGGCCAGTGCCCCGGCGAGCAGGGCAGCCAGCGGGGCGAGCAGGGTCGGCGGCAGCAGCCCGCCGAAGGCCAGGCCGGGCGTGCGCTGTGGCACCGTCGGCCCGAAGACGCTCAGCCGGGCGGCTTCGGCACAGCCCAGGCAGACCGGGGCGGTGCGGTGCAGCAGCGGTCCGATCAGGACCAGCCCGCCGTCCAGGCGCACCGGCAGCACCGGCCGCGCCCCCGCGTACGCCGCCCGGCTGAGCTGCTCGGCCTGCGCCCTCGTCCAGTCCTGAAGGACGACCACGGCAGGGCCCGGTGCGGCGTCCGCACCGAACGCAACGTCCGCACCCGGAGTGCCGGGCGACAGCACGCCGACGGTCGCGCGGGCGCTGCCCTGCGGCTCGGAGCGGGCGGTCGCGCGGACGTGGACGTTGCCCATGCCCGCCAGCTCGAAGACGACGCTGCCCGGCGGACCGGCCGCGGTCGGCTCGAACCGGTCGGCGTCGAGGACCGGCAGGTCGAAACCGCGCAGGGCGGTGGCGAGGGTGCTCATGACGCCCACCGCACGACCGTGAAGCCGACCGCGGACAGGGCCCGGCGCAGCTGCGCGGCCTGCTCGGTCATCCCGTCCTCGGCGCTGCTCAACTCGCCGAGCCGCCACACGGTGGCCCGCGCGACCGGCGGCAGCGCGCGCAGTGCCGCCTGCAGCCGGTCCTCGCCCCGGTCGACCCCGGCGGGCCAGTGCCAGCCGGCCGACCACGGGGTGACGTCCTCGCCGGCGGGCCGCGCGGCGGGCGCGGCGCCCGACAGGGTCACCGGTCCGGCGGGCACGTCCAGCCCCGCCTCGCGCGCCTGGGCGGCGCCGACCGCGGCCAGCGCCGCGAACGCGACCGCGTCGGCGGTCTCCGCCTCGACAGCCCAGGCGACGACCTCGCCGCCGCAGGCGATCTGCGCGTGCACCGCGTCGGGCGCGAGCCGTCGCACATGGACCCACGCGGGCTGGCCGAAGCGCAGCGTCAGCGCCTTCCACCAGCGGCGGGCCGCCGGGGAGCCGATCCACTCGTCGTCGGCGACGGGGGTCGTGTCGAGCTGCTCGACGGCGGCGTCGGCCAGCCGGCGCAGCGCCGTGCCCTGGGCGTGCCGGTCGTGCACCCCGACGGCGAAGTGCCCGGCGTCGCCGCCGGCGAGCACGGCCTCGGCCTGGCGCAGGACCGCGTCCAGCCGGGCGGCGTCGGTGCTCGCACCCACGCCCACCACGTCGCCGGCGGCGGCCAGCGCGGCCGGCACCTGCGGCAGGTTGCCGGCGACCGGCTCGGCCAGCGGGCCCAGCTCGGCATCGACCAGCGCCTCGACGCGGCGCAGCGCCTCGTCGAGGGTGTCCGCGGCCGGCACGGCGGGGGCCGCGGGCAGGAACGGGTGGTACGTCAGCGACAGCGGGTCCAGCCGCGCCACCAGCACCGAC
Organism: Catellatospora coxensis; assembly: GCF_016862635.1. Classification (GTDB taxonomy): domain Bacteria; phylum Actinomycetota; class Actinomycetes; order Mycobacteriales; family Micromonosporaceae; genus Catellatospora; species Catellatospora coxensis. Next base: position 107,645 of record NZ_BONI01000023.1, read on the forward strand.
GGGTGCTCCAGCCGGGCCGGGGCGGGCTGCTGGTCGTCGTCGTGCAGCTCGGCGGCCTCGACCGCGGGGTCGGCGAGCCCGGCGACCGCGCACACGATCCGGTGCGCGGCGGCGGAGCCGACCAGCGCCGACAGCGCGTACGGCGCGCCGCTCGGGTCGGCCGCCCCGGCCAGGCGGCGGGTCACCTCGCGGGCCGACCACAGCACCGAGTCGACTTCGGACACCGGCACCACCATGCCGACCTCGCCGCGGCAGCGGGCGGCCACCGCGACCCCGGCGTCGGTGGACAGCACCAGGTCGGTGACCCCGTCCGCCGCGGCCGGCAGCGCGCCGGGCACGACGTCGACACCGATGCCCGCCAGTGCGCCGGCCGCGGCCTCGGCGACGGGGCCGTCGCCGGTCAGCCGCACCGGGGTGGTGCGCAGGCGGCACCACGCGTCGGCCGGGTCGGCCGCCACGGAGCTCAGCCAGGCGCACACGTCGGCGGGCGGGGCCGCCGGGTCGGTGCCGTCGACCCAGCCCGCGGGCAGGTCGACAAGCATGTCGTGCTCGCGCAGCTGCTCCAGCAGCAGGGTCACCGCGCGGACCACCTCGGGCCGGCCGGTGGGCGCGACGACCTGCTCGGCGGGCAGTCCCTCGATCAGCCGGGCGGACAGGATCTGCCACAGCTTCCACAGGCCGCTGCCGCCCTTGACGGTGAAGCTCGACGACCAGCCCCGGACGTGTACGCCCTGGGGGGTCGGGGTGGCGTGCACGATCGGGCGCAGCCGGACCAGCGTGCGCGGGGCTTGCGCCCGCTGGTCCGGCGACACCCGTGCGGAGCGCTGGGTGGGCACGGTGCGCGTGGCGAGGGTGGTCATGACGCCACCTCGCTCAGCACCCGCTGCGCCCCGGCGCCCGCTGGTTCCTGACCTGTCCGCTGCGCGGCCAGACCGTGCTCCTGACCTGTCCGCTGCGCGGCCAGACCGTGCTCCTGACCTGTCCGCTGCGCGGCCAGAC